>CAIKHO010000068.1 GCA_903827245.1 uncultured Opitutia bacterium | reverse complement strand
GATGCTCTTGCCGCCGTCGGCCTCCCGCAAAATGCGGATCTTCTGTTCCGTCGTGTGTCTTTTGCCTTTCATGGTCTGGGCTCCTTTTAGGGCCGCAGACTAACATTACAAGTGGCCCGGATTTCGGGGGATCACCGCATTTGAACGCCGGGAAAATACGTACGGCGCGCAACCGACCCATCAGCCGGTGATGCGGCACGGGAGCAACGCCGCGTCCTGCATGCCATGGATGATCTTTTTGTCGGGCGGGCAGAACGTCGCGAGCGCGCCGGAGAGCCGCGGCTGGCCGCCGACCAGAAAATAATAGGGACAGAGGCGCAGGCGCCCCGCCTTCACCGAGGCTTCCACCTTCGCCGGGCCTTCGGCGGACAAGCCGGCCGCCGGCGAATCGTAAAGTCGGTGCTCGATCCGGCGCGGTTTCCGGTAGGCCTGCAGGACGTGCAGGTTGGCCGGGGCGAGTTCGATCGCACGGTCCACGCCCTGCTGCCATTCCTCGCGCGAGCAGTCGCTGCCGAGCACCACGCTGCGCGCACCCCAGGCGGTCTCGTGGTAGCCGCTGATCTTGATGATGAGGTCGCGCTCCTTCTGCGAGGCGCCGGAGAGCTCGCGCCAGCCGCTGAGCGCCCGGCCACCCACCCGGGGACCGTCCAGCACTGCCCCCGGCGGAAGGGGTGCGGGGTCCATCACCCACGAGGCCGGGATGAGCGTCCGGAGGAGCTTGAGCGCCCGGCCACTAAGCGTCTCGGCCCAGAAATCCTGCAGCAGGTGGTGATGGAAAAGCGCAAACGTCAGCTTTTCCTCCTGGAAAGGCCGCATGGGCGGGGCGATTGCGACCTCGCCCGCCGTCCACGATTCAAAGATGAAATCCGCCGTCTTGATGTTCGCGAGGTCGAAGAGCTCGAAGAACCGGTAGATGACATCGATCTTCTCCGGGTTGCCTTCCACGTCGAAGAAGAGTCCGCTGCCCAGCGGGAAAAGGTCTTCCGGCCGCAGGCAGAAGACCCGCAGTCCCCGCACCTGGAGCTGATAGGCGAGCCATTTCATCTCGGGGCGGTAGGTGGCGGCCTCGTCGCTGACGACGAGCGCGATGAGGGGATTGCGGAGATCGGGACGCAACGCCGCCAGCGCCGCGTGAAAATTGAGGATCATCTCGTCGGCCGCGCCCAGAATGCCCGCGCCGGCCACGGGAGCCCCGGGGCTTTCCGGCCCACCTGCGTACAACCGGTTGAGAAATGCCGTCAGGCCAATGCCACCCGGGACAGAGTCGAGCTCGGTCATCACGAACCCTTCGTCCGTCAGCAGGAGGTCGGGGCGCAGCACCGGGGGGAAGGCACCGCGATTTTTCGCCTCGCGGGCATGGGCCACCAGCGCGGGCGGCTTGCCGCGATCGAGATAATCGGCGACCCAGGGGGCGACGAGCGGCTTGTTGCGGAGCAGGTTTTTTCCGGCCACCGACCGCAGGTAGAGCGTCTCCAGCGCTTGGTGAAACTCGAGGCAGGCGGCCCCGATGGCCTCAAGCTGCGCGACTTGGTCGGGTGCCAGCGGCCAGGCCTCGGGGGAAAGCTGCCATGACTTGTCCTCGAAGAGCGACTGCGCGCCGAGCGCGGCGTGGATGTGGTCGTAGGACAGGTCGGGCACGGTCGGAAAGAGGCCAGAAGCCAGATGTCAAATGCCAGAAATCGCAAGCGATGGATTGCCTGGATCGGGCTGACCTCTGGCATCCGGCCTCTGACCTCTATCTACTCCTCCATCTGGATGTCCTTGTTGCGGTGCCGGGGGCAGCCGGCGCGAAGCCAGGCGTTGATGAAACGGTCGAGGTCGCCGTCCAGCACGCCCTGCGTGTCGCTCGTGCTGACGCCAGTGCGGAGATCCTTCACCATCTGGTACGGCTGGAGCACATAGCTGCGAATCTGCGCACCGAAACCGATCTCGCCCTTCTCGCCGTAGAACTTGTCCATCTCGGCCCGCTGCTCGTCCTGCTTTTTTTCATAGAGCCGGGCCTTGAGGACGTTCATCGCCGCGGCCTTGTTCTTGATCTGCGAGCGCTCGTTCTGGCAGACCACGACAATGCCCGAGGGGATGTGGGTGAGGCGGACGGCCGAGTCGGTGGTATTGACGCCCTGTCCGCCCTTGCCGGAGGAGCGGTAAACATCCGTGCGGATCTCGTCGTCGGGGATGTCGATGACGATTTCGTCGGTGATCTCCGCGACCACATCCACGGCGCAGAAGGAAGTGTGGCGGCGCTTGTTCGCGTCGAACGGGCTGATGCGGACGAGGCGGTGGACGCCACGCTCGGCCTTGGCGTAACCGTACGCGAATTCACCCTTGATCAGGATGGTCGCCTTGCTGATCCCAGCCTGGTCGCCGACCTGCACATCCTGAAGCTCCACCGTGAAGCCGCGCCGCTCCGCCCAGCGGCTGTACATGCGGAACATGATATCGGCCCAGTCATTCGACTCCGTTCCGCCGGCGCCCGCCTGGAGGGAGAAAATGGCGTTGTTGCGGTCAAACTGCCCGGTCAGGAACGAGGCGATCTCGAGCTGGTCGAGTTCCTGCCCCATCGCCGCGACGGAGGCGTCGAGCTCCTTGGCGTAGGGCTCGAGCTCGGCGGGTGACGCGGACTCGACCAGTTCCACCATCACTCCGACGTCATCGACCTTTTTCTGGAACGCGACGACCGGGAGGACGGCGCGCTTCAGGCCGTTCAGCTTGACGATAAACTTCTGCGCCCGCTCGTTGTTGTCCCAGAAACCTGGCGCGCCCATCTGCGCGTCCATCGCCTCGATTTCACGCTTTTTTTGGTCGACGTCAAAGAAACCTCCACAGGTGGCCGGCGCGCTTCTTGATGTTCTCGATGTGGTTTAGAGTCTCGGGGGCGATCATGGTGAGGGCTGATGGCCGCAAAGACCCCGCCGTGGCGCAAGGGGAAAGTGCAGCTCGGCGCGCCACGGCAGGTAGAATTACGTAGCCGGACTGGGTAGTATTACACGTCGGCCAGCCTTGCCCCGTCCGGGGCCGCCCCCAGTCTTCGGCTTCGTCCACCCTGCGGGCAACACCACCTCACCACGTTTATGTCCGCTGCAAACGATGCTCCATCCGTTCCCCCCGCCCTGCACGCGGCGATCCTCGATGCCCTTAGCGCCGGCATCGCCTTGGTTGATGCCGGCGGCACGCTGGCGGCGGTCAACGAATCATGGCGGCGGTCTGGCACCGACGGCAGCCCGGCCGGCTCAATGTTCGCGGCAGCAGGCGGCAACCTCCTCCAAATCCTCGATCAGGCCCAAGGCCCGGATGCCGATGCATTTCATGCCATGGCCACCGGCTTGCGCCAGGTGCTGGCCGGGGTCGAGCCCGGCTTCATTCATCAGTATATCTCCGATCATTCCGCCAAGGGCCGTCTGTACCGCGTGATGATCACCCCTCTGCCCGGCGTCCCGGGCACCGGCGCCGTGGTGCTGCATCTGGACATAACCGGGCACCAGGAAAACAAGGCCCAGTTCCTCCACCAGCAGCGCCTGGAAAGCATCGGCACGCTGGCCAGCGGCATCGCCCACGATCTCAACAACGTCCTGTCCCCGATCCTGATGTCGATCGACATCCTCGCGGACGAGCAGATGACCCACGCGCAGCGGTTGCATATCCTGGACGGCTTGCGGCGCAGCGCCCAGCGCGGGGCCGCGATGGTCCGGCAGGTGCTGTCCTTTGCCCGCGGCATGGAAGGCCAGCGGGTCTCCGTCTCATCCGAGCTTTTGGTCCACGACCTGGCCGAGATCATCCAGGAGACATTTCCCAAGGGCATCCGTTTCAAGGTCGAGAAGGCCGACGCGCTCTGGTCCGTGCGCGGTGACAGCACCCAGCTGCACCAGGCGCTGCTCAACCTTTGCGTCAATGCGCGGGACGCCATGCCGCAGGGCGGCAGCCTCGTGCTCGGCGCGGAGAACAAGCTGCTCGACGAAAGCTACTCGGCCATGAATCCCGGGGCCCGTCCCGGTCCGTATGTCGTGGTGCGGGTGACGGACACCGGGACTGGCATCCCTCCGGAAATCAAGGACCGGATCTTCGATCCCTTCTTCACCACCAAGGAACTCGGCAAAGGCACCGGACTGGGACTCTCCACCGTGCTGGCCATCGTCAAGGGCCACCAGGGCTTCATCCGAGTCAACAGCGAGCCCGGCAAGGGCAGCTCGTTCGAGGTGCACCTGCCGGCAGATGGCGCGAAGGTGGAAGAGACTCCGGCGTCGGGCAGCGTTGCCCTGTCGGGCGAGGGCGAGCTGATCCTCGTGGTGGACGACGAGGAGGTCATCCTCGATATCTCCCGGAAGACGCTCGAAAAACGCGGCTACCGGGTTTTCACCGCCACGGAGGGCGCCACGGCCGTCGCGCTCTATGCCCAGCATGGGAAGGACGTGGCCGTGGTTTTAACCGACATGATGATGCCCATCATGGACGGCATCACCACGCTCCATGCCCTGCGGCGCATCAATCCCGCGGTCAAGGTAATCGCGGCCAGCGGGCTGAGTTCAAACATGAACCCGGCCAAGATGAAGGATGCCGGCGTGCGATTTTTCCTGCACAAGCCCTACCGGGCGGAAACCCTGCTCAAGACCCTGCGCGAGGCGATCGACAGTGTTCCAACCGTGCCCTCAGCCAACTGATCAGTCCGGCCCGGTCCGGCTTCAGGTGCGCAACCGGCCGGCGGCTTTTTCCGCCAGAAAACTCGCGTAGGTCTTTTCGATCCCCTCGCGCAGGCCGAGCTTGGCGCGCCAGCCCAGGGCGGTCAGGCGCGAAACATCCATGAGCTTGCGCGGCGTGCCATCCGGCTTCGTCGCGTCCCAGGTGATCCGCCCCTTGTAACCGGTCACAGCCGCCACGCACTCGGTAAGCTCCTTGATCGTCACGTCCGTGCCGGTGCCGACGTTGATCCAGTCCGGCGGGTTCGAGAGTTGCAGGAGAAAGGCACACGCATCGGCCAGGTCGTCCACATGGAGGAATTCCCGCATCGGCCGGCCCGTGCCCCAGGCCACGACCTCGGCCTGGCCGGCTTCGCGGGCCGCATCGAAGCGGCGGATCAGCGCGGGCAGGACGTGCGAGTTCTGCGCGTGATAGTTGTCACCCGGCCCATAGAGGTTGGTCGGCATCGCCGAGTGGAACAGCACGCCGTGTTGCCGGCGGTAGGCCTGGCACAGCTTGAGGCCGGCGATCTTCGCGATGGCGTAGGCCTCGTTGGTCGGCTCCAGCGCGGAGGTCAGGAGGCTGTCCTCGGGCATCGGCTGCGGCGCGAGCTTCGGGTAGATGCAGGAGCTCCCGAGGAAAAGCAGGCGGGAGACCTTGTGGCGGAAGGCGGCGTGGATCGTGTTTGCGGCGATGGCGAGATTTTCAAAAAGGAAATCCGCCGGGTAGGTGTTGTTGGCGTGGATGCCGCCGACCTTCGCGGCCGCGATGATGGCGACGTCCGGCTTCTCGGCCGCATAGAACGTCTCCACCGCGGCCTGGGACAGGAGATCGAGCTCGTGGCGGTTGCGCAACAGGAGCGACACGCCGGGCTCCGACTGAAAGCGGCGGACCAGCGCGGAACCGACCATCCCCTGGTGTCCTGCGATGAATAATTTCATACCTTGTGGCCCACGAGAAAGAGGGAATGCACGGAATGAATAATTTCCAGTCTCCCTTCCGAGTATTCCGCGTTCTCCGGGGGCCAATGATCAGGGAGTCGGCAGCTTGCTGATTTGCAGCTCCTGCTTCGCCAGCCCGAGGTCGTGGGCGACCATGATCTTCACGAGCTCCTTGAAGCGCACCTTGGGCTCCCAGCCCAGCTGCTTGCGCGCCTTGGCCGGGTCGCCGATCAGGAGCTCCACCTCGGCCGGGCGCTCGTAGCGCTGGTCGTACTTCACGTGCTTCTCCCAGTCGAGGCCGAGCAGGCCGAACGTCTCCTGGCAGAACTCCTTCACGCTGTGCGTCTCGTTGGTCGCGACCACGTAGTCGTCGGGTTTGTCCTGCTGCAGCATGAGCCACATCATCTCGACGTATTCCTTGGCGTAGCCCCAGTCGCGCTGGGCGTCGAGATTGCCGAGGTAAATGGAATCCTGCAGGCCCATCTTGATGCGGGTGGCGGCCCGGGTGATCTTGCGGGTGACGAACGTCTCGCCGCGCCGGGGCGACTCGTGGTTGAAGAGGATGCCGTTCGAGGCGTGGAGATTGTAGCTCTCGCGATAGTTCACCGTCAGCCAGTAGGCGTAAACCTTGGCGCAGCCATAGGGCGAGCGGGGCCAGAAGGGGGTCGTCTCCGTCTGCGGCACTTGCTGCACCTTCCCGAACATCTCGGACGACGAGGCCTGGTAGAAACGGCACTTCTTGACGAGTCCGGCCTCGCGGATCGCCTCGAGGATGCGGACGGCCCCGAGGCCGTCGACGTCGCCTGTGTATTCCGGGATGTCAAAGGACACCCGCACGTGCGATTGCGCGCCGAGGTTGTAGATTTCATCGGGCTGCAGCGCGTACAGCAGCTTCACCATCTGGACGGAGTCGGCGAGGTCGCCGTAGTGGAGGTGCAGCCGCACGCCGTTCACATGGGGATCACGGTAAAGGTGGTCGATCCGGCTGGTGTTGAAGGTCGAGGCGCGGCGGATGACACCGTGGACCTCATAGCCCTTCTCCAGCAGGAGCTCGGCAAGGTAGGAACCGTCCTGACCCGTGATACCAGTGATAAGCGCTTTTTTCATGCGAACCGGAAACGTAGCGAGCCAATCGACGGACGGGCAAGCCCGCAGACCGGATGCTTGTAAAAATCATGCCGCCTCAGGGAATCCCTGATGGCCGGTCCCGGCGGAAAATGCCGGGCCGGCCCGATTACGGGCGCAAAGGATCAATCCGCCAGACGCGTCGCAGTCCGTACAAGAGCGACAGCGAGCGCCTGCACCGCCTTCAGCGACCGCGGCTCCACCAAATCGCCATTCGCATCAAAGGCCTTGTCGGCGTGCGGCAGCATCACCTGTCCCGGCACGATGTGGCACCCGAGCTTCAACAGCAACTGCTGCGCTAGCTGCAGCGATCGGATGCCGCCCAATGCCCCCGGCGAGGCCGATATCACCGCCGCGACCTTGCCGCCAAACGGATCGGTGTCGCCGCGCGTGCACCAATCGAGGGTGTTCTTCAGCAACGGCGTGATCATCGAGTTGTACTCGGGCGAGGCAATGAGCAGCGCGGAATGCCCCGCAATGAGCCCGATCAGTTTCGCCGCGTTCGCCGGCAGGCCGGCCGCCTCCTCGAGATCGCCATGATACAGGGGAAGCACATAATCGTTGAGATCGATCAGCGTAACCTCGCCGCCGGCCTCGCGCACGGCCCGGACGCCGACCGAGAGGAACTTCCGGTTAAGTGACCCAAGCCGGGCGCTGCCGGAAAATGCGAGAATGCGAGGTGTTGCAGGCATGCCCTAGAAAACCATATCCGTTGCCTCAGGCAAGCCGTCGCACCGCGCCTGTTTAAACCAATCATGAAACAGCGCGTGATTGCTGCCGGCCAGTACCCTTCGCCGTTGACAGGTCCTGCATGCAAAAGGCTAGCATTTGACCTCCGGCACTTCGCTCTGCGAAAATCTTTATTTATATGCGCTGCAAACCTACTTTCCGTCCCATGCGCCTTATCATTGGTGCGGCACTGGCATTGGCCGGTGTTTTGGCTTCGGCCCCCTTGGCTTGGGCCCAGAGGCTTTACGTGGTGAACGTGAATGCCAATCACCTGAACATCTACAGCACGTCGACGGGGACGTTGCTCAACAGTTTTGCCATACCCGCCAATTCGTATGCCGTGGCCGTGGATTCGGTCGGCAATTACTACATCTCCTACGGTCCATCTTCCTCCACGGATCACGTCGCAAAATATGACAGCGCGGGCAATCTCGTGACCTCCTGGGGGACCGGTGGCATCATCACGGGCACCGGCGGCCCCGAGGGCATCCCGAACCTGAGCATCGATGCATCGGGCGCCAACCTGCTGGTTCCGCTCTCCGGCGGCGCGATCAATGTCTACAGCACAAGCACGGGAGCCCTGCTCAGCACCTCGTCCACGACCAACGGCGCCCCCGTGGGCGCGGCGTTCAACACCACGGGCACGAGCTTCTTTGTCTCCACCTTCAGCGCCATCGAGCAGTTCCCGGCCGCGGGCGGAGCCAGCACGACCATCACCTGGGGCGGATTGCTCACCCTGCCCTATGGCATCTATTTCCAAAGCGACACCTCGTTCCTCGTGGCCGGCGCCCAGTTGGGCGAAATCCGTCATTAAACTTACAATCCGGTGACCCATACCGCGACGTGGGATACCACCTTCAACGGCAATGTGGGCTTCGACTCTGTGAGCAGCCCCTATGGCCTGACGGCCGATACCAGCGGCAACTTCTACGTGAGCTCATTCAACGGGAACACCATTTCAGAATTCTCGTCGACGGGCCTGCTGATCAATTCGACCTTCGTCAGCGGCCTGAACTTTCCCGAGGGAATCGCCTTTTCCCCCATCCCGGAGCCATCCTCGGGCGCGCTCCTGGCGCTTGGCGCAGGCGTACTCGGCGCAATCCGGTTTCGTCGCCGGCGGCGCTGACGCGTGCAGACTTTTGCGTCAGCCGAGAGCCTTCAGCAGGCGCTCTAGTTCCGCGAATTTCGCCCGCTGGTCGGCCAGTTGCTTTCGCGCGCCTTCCAGCACGGCCGGCGGGGCCTTGCTGACAAACGCCTCGTTGGCGAGGCGGGCCTCCGTCCCGGTGATGTGTTTGGCGAGCGCCTCGAGTTCCTTCGTGAGGCGCACCTTCTCCGCGCCCGCGTCGATCGTGCTCGCGAGGTCGAGGTAAAGCGTGCCCAGCGGCGTGACCGCCGCGGGTGCACCGTCCACGGCCGCCTTGCGGAGGACCTCGGCGGCACCGGCCAGGCGCGTGATCTTGGCCAGGTTGGCCTCGATTTTTTCCCAGCCGGCGTCCGTCGCGATGACGAAGAATCGCACGTCGCGGCGGCTGGCGAGATTGTGGTCGGCCTTCAGTGCCCGGGCCTGCGAGACGAAGGTCTTCAATGCCTGGACGACCGCCACCTGGGAATGGTCGATGCGCACCCCTTGAAGGCTGTGCGCGGAGGCGAGCTCCGACGCGTTGCGCAGGTGGGCATCCTCGATGAAGCTGCCCGGCCGCCCGTAGCCGAGCTGCTGCCACAGCTCCTCCGTGATGAAGGGGATGAACGGGTGCAGCAGCAGCAGGGTCTGGCGCAGCACCACGTCCTGGATGGCCAGGCAGTTCACCTTGGTGTCGGGCGCCTGCAGCTTCGATTTTGAAACCTCCACGTACCAGTCGCAGAAATCGTTCCAGAAAAAACCATAGAGCGCCTGCGCCGCCGTGCTGAACTCGAACTCCGCGAAGCAGCGGTCCACCTCGCGCGTCGTCGCCAGCAGCCGGTCGAGGATGGCATGGTCGTCCGCGTCGAATTTCGCGACATCGAGCCGGGCCACGATCGGCGGCAACGTGACATTGTGCTCGGTCTCCCCGCTCATCTGGCGGAAACGGCAGGCGTTCCAGAGCTTGTTGCAGAAGTTCTTGCCACCCTCGATGCGGTCCTCCTGGAAACGGATGTCCTGGCCCTGCGGCGCGATCGAGACGATGCCGAAGCGGAGTCCGTCGGCGCCGTACGTGTCGATCAGGTCCAGCGGATCGGGCGAGTTGCCGAGCGACTTCGACATCTTGCGGCCCTGCTGGTCGCGGATAATCCCGGTGAAATAAACATTCCTGAAGGGTATCCGCCGCTCGATCGGCTCACCCGGGCGGGTAAATTCGAGCCCGGCCATGATCATGCGGGCCACCCAGAAGAAAATGATGTCGGGACCGGTGACGAGCGTGGTGGTCGGATAAAAATAATCGAAGGCCGCCTTTTCCATCTCGGCCGGGTCGGGCCAGCCCATGGTGGCGAAAGGCCAGAGCCAGGAGCTGAACCACGTGTCGAGGACATCCTCCTCCTGCACCCAGTCCGCCGGGTCCGCCGGACCGGCCAGCGAGATATGCACCTTTGCCGGATCCTGCAAATCCCCCTCGGTGAGTTTGTCGCGGTCGAGGCCCTTGCGGTACCACACGGGAATGCGGTGACCCCACCAGAGCTGGCGGCTGATGCACCAGTCCTGGATGTTTTCCAGCCAGTGCAGGTAGACCTTGGTCCAGCGCTCGGGATAAAACTTGATGTGCCCGTCGCGCACCGCCGCCTTCGCCTCCTCGATGCGCGGGTAACGCAGCCACCATTGCCAGGTGAGCCGCGGCTCGATCGGCACGTCAGCCCGCTCGGAGTAGCCGACATTGTTGGCGTAGGCCTCCTCGCCCACCAGGGCACCCGCGGCCTTGAGCAGCTCGGCGGCCTTCTTGCGGCCGGCAAACCGGTCGAGGCCCACGAGGTCCGGACCGGCCAGCTCGTTCAGGCTTCCGTCGGCGTTGAGCACGTCGATGATCGGGAGTTTGTGCCGGGCGCCCACCTCGAAATCGACCTTGTCGTGGGCCGGGGTGATCTTGAGCGCGCCCGAGCCAAACTCGCGGTCCACCGCGGTGTCGGCCACGATCGGGATCTGCGCCCGGTTCAGGGGCCGCCACACGGTCTTCCCGACCAGGGCGGCATAGCGCGGATCCTCCGGGTGCACGGCGATGGCCACGTCGCCCGGGATCGTCTCGGGCCGCGTGGTGGAAACCTGGATGAATTCGCCCGGACGGTCGGCCAGCTCGTAACGCACCTTGAAGAGGGTGCCGTTCACCGGCTTCATGATCACCTCTTCGTCGGACAGGGCGGTCTGCGAGGCGGGGCACCAGTTCACCATGCGCTTGCCGCGGTAAATATGTCCCTTGCGGAAGAGATCGACGAAGACGCCCAACACGGCCCGGGAGTAGACCGGGTCCATCGTGAAGTGCGTGCGGTCCCAGTCGCAGGAGGCGCCGAGGCGCCGGAGCTGCTCGAGGATGATGCCGCCTTTTTCGTGGCGCCATTCCCAGACCTTTTCCACGAACTTCTCGCGCCCAAAATCGCGCCGGGTCTTCTTCTGCTTGCGCAGCTCGCGCTCCACCACCGTCTGGGTCGCGATGCCGGCATGGTCGGTACCGGGGATCCACAGGGGCGACTTGCCCTCCAACCGCGCGCGGCGGATCAGGATGTCCTGCAGTGCGTTGTTGAGGACATGCCCCATCGTGAGCACCCCCGTCACGTTCGGCGGCGGGATGACGATGCTGTAGGACTCCTTGCCCGCGACCGCCTTGCCCGCAAACGCCTGCGCGGCCTGCCACGCGGCATACCACTTTTTTTCGACCTCGCGGGGTTCGTAGCTCTTGGTGATGTCGGCCATGGGACGGTGCGGAATTGGAACCGCCGAGAAAACCTCCCGCGCCGGTCAGTGGCAAGTGGTTAAACACCTTGCACCGGTTCGCAAAATCGCCCTCGCGCGCCGCCGGTTTATCCCTTCAGTGTGCCTCTTTACCGTCCATGCCCGGCCGTCTCCAACAACATGCGCGCGAGCGCCTCAACTTCACCGGCGAGGTGTCCACCGCCAAGCGCCTGGCCGCCTGCAAGACGTTCCTGCGCCTGGAAAGCGCGATGATCCGCATGCGCCACGAGGCGGGTGACCCGGGACTCAAGGTGGCCCACGCCCGCGCCGCCATGATCGACGCCCTGCTGACGCACCTGTTCGACTACGCCATCGAGGCCTATGTGCGGGCGCACGGCCCGCTCCCCTCGCCCGTCGCCCTCATCGCCCTGGGCGGCTACGGTCGTTGCGAGCTCAGCCCGCTGAGCGACATCGACATCATGTTTCTTTTCTCGGCCAAGACCAAGCCCGTGGCCATGAAACCCCTGCAGGCTCACCTGACCAACGAGATCCTCTACATTCTCTGGGACTGCGGGCTGAAGATCGGCCATTCCACCCGCACGCTCGACGAGGTCTTCGCCGAGGCGCGCAAGGACATCCAGACCAAGACGGCGCTGCTGGAGTCGCGCCTGATCGCCGGCTCGCAAGGCCTCTACGACACCTTCACCCAGGCCTACCGCAGCTTCTACGTGGCCGAGGACCCGAAGGGCTATATCTCCGCCCGCCTCGCCGACCAGGCTGCGCGCCGCACCAAGTTCGGCGACACGGTTTTCCTGCAGGAACCGGACATCAAAAACGGCGTCGGCGGCCTCCGCGACTACCAGAATGCCCTGTGGATGTCCCGGGTGAAGCTCGGGATCAATAGCATGGAGGAGTTGCAGGCGCAAAATTACCTGCGGCGGAACGAACTGCGCGACTTCCAGCGCGCCTACAATTTCCTCCTGCGCGTCCGCAACGAGCTGCATTTCCTGAGCAAGCACGCGGCCGACCTGCTCTCGCTCGACATTCAGCCCCGCCTCGCCCTCAACATCGGCTACAGCCAGCACGAAATGCTCGGGCGCGTCGAGGCGTTCATGCACGACTACTACCGCGCGGCGCAGACGATCTACCGGGTGTCCAAGATCATCGAGAACCGCCTGGCGCTGGGCCTCGAACGGGAGAAGGGGCCTCTCTCGTCCTTCCGCGAATCCCTGCGCGCGCAACGTTTCCAGCGGGCCAAGAATTTCGACGGTTTTGTGCTGCGCGGCCGTGAGCTGGCCGCCGAGAAACCCACCGTTTTCGAGGAAGACCCGGCAAGGCTTATCCGCGTGTTCCGGCACTGCCAGCAGCTGGGCTGCGCGCCGGACTTCCACCTCACCTCGCTCATCCGCGATTCCCTCCCTCTGATCAACCGCAAGGTCACGCATTCGGCCGATGCCAACCTGAGTTTCCGCGCCATCCTGTCCGAGGCCGGCGCCGTCTTCTCCACCCTCAACCTCATGCACGAGCTCGGCGTGCTGGGGCGGTTCATCCCGGAGTTCGACAAGCTCACCTGCCTCGTCCAGCACGAGTACTACCACCGCTACACGGCGGATGTGCATACGCTGAGTGCCATCCGCCAGCTCGACCTGGTTTTCTCGGAGGCGGAGCCCATCACGCTCAAATACCGCGCCGCCCTGCATGAGACCGCCGAGCCGGAACTGCTCTATGTTACACTTTTATTACACGACATCGGCAAGGCCGAGGGTATTCAGGGCCACGCCGAGAGCGGCGTCCGGATCGCCCGGCCGCTGCTGGAGCGCCTGCAGATCGCCCCGCAAAGCCGCGAACTCGTCGCCTTTATCATAAAAAATCATCTCGTGATGGCACGCTTTTGGCAGAAGCGGGACGTAGATGATCCCCAGACAGCCGCTGCTTTTGCCGAGGTGGTGGGCGACGCCGAGAGGCTTCGCCACCTGTACGTGCACACCTTTTGTGACGCCCGCGGCACGGCCGCCAGCCTGT
The DNA here is from genome assembly GCA_903827245.1 of uncultured Opitutia bacterium. Taxonomy (GTDB): domain Bacteria; phylum Verrucomicrobiota; class Verrucomicrobiia; order Opitutales; family Opitutaceae; genus CAIUWA01. The sequence goes on along the minus strand of CAIKHO010000068.1, from coordinate 24,835 downwards.
GGAACAGCTACAAGGATACCCTTCACACCACGCTTTACCGCACCACGCTGGAGCGTTTAAAATTGGGCTCAGCGATCGACCTTAGTTATCGGGAAAAAAAGCAAATGATCTACCAGGACCTCATCTCGAAGCAGATCCCCGGCATCAGCGCCGACGAAATCACGGCGCATTTCAACCTGCTGCCCGAGCGCTATTTCATCCATACCGACACCGCCGAGATCGCCCTGCACATCCAGATGGTCAACCGACTGCTCAAGTCGATTACGGAGGCCGACTCCGTGGGCTCGCTCAAGCCGATCATCGAGTGGAAAGACGACCTCAACCGCTCCCTGACCGTCGTCAACGTCGTCACCTGGGACCGGGCCGGGCTGTTCTACAAACTGGCCGGTGCCTTCAGCGTGGCCGGCCTCTCCATTCTCGGCGCCAAGGTCATTTCGCGCAGCGACCATATCGCGATCGACACCTTCTATGTCGTGGAACCGGGCCGGGGCGTCGTGCAAAGCGCCGCCGCCCAGGAGGTCTTCGCCAAGAACATCGAGTCCGCCCTGGTCTCCAACAAGGACCTGTATCCTGAAATCGTCGCGCAGGCCAGGAAGCTCGCCAGCCGCCGGCTGCTGTCGCCCAGCCAGGGCGAAGCGCTCCACAGCTCTTTTCCCCCGACGGTCGACGTCTATCACGAGCTTTCCATGCAGCGCACCATCGTGGAAATCCAGGCGTACGACCAGATCGGCCTGCTCTACCAGCTGGCCAAGACGATTTCCGACCATGGGTTCGACATCACCTTCGCGCGCATCGGCACCGAACGGGGCGTGGCCATCGACACCTTCTACATCGAGAGCGCCGACCATGCGCCCATCGAGGGCAATGGCCGCCTCCATGCCCTGCGCGATGCCATCGCGCTCGTGATCACGCCGACCCAGCCAGCGACGGCCGCGACCGGAGCGTGAGCCGGAGAGGTAGCAGCCGAGGTCACGAGGCTGGATCGAGGTACTCAGCCCGAACAGCCTCGTGACCTCGGCCACTGCCTCTCTGAGGCGTTTCAACTGCATGATCCCGGTTGAGCCCGGGCGCATCGCAGCGGGCAATCAGCCATGGGCGGGAGCCCCCGCGGTTTTCCCAACGGCTGATCGACAACTCCCGCCGCCTGCCCCCGGCTAATAGCCTTGCGCGCCACGACGCGTCTTGGCCGACTCCGCATCATGGACGCTTTGGCCGATGCCCGGGCCTATCCGGCACTTTACCGCATCAGCACGCTCGTCGGCCGGGTCGACGATCCGCGGGACGCCTTGCGCGCCATCCTCGCGATCGCGGTCGAGACGTTCGGGGCGGGCTCCGGCTCGATCTCCCTCCTGAACCCGGATACCGGCCGGCTCGAGATCGAGGTGCACCAGGGCATGCCGGCCGACACGGAGGAAATCGCCCTTCGGCTCGGCCAGGGCATCACGGGCTGGGTGGCGTTCCATGGCCGTCCCCAGCTGGTGCCCGATGTCACCAGCGACCTGCGCTACATCCGGCTGCGCCCGGCCGTCCGCTCGGAGATGGCCGCCCCGATGATCGAGACCAGCGGCCAGACGATGGGCGTCATCAATCTCGACTCGGACCAGGTGGCCGGGTTCACCGCCGCCGATCTCGAGCTCTTCATACTGCTCACCGCGGAGGCGACCGCGATCATGCAGCGCCTCTGGCAGCTCCGCCAACTCGGCGGCAAGGCCCGCCAGCTCGAGGCGCTCATCACCATCGGCCACTCCCTGGTGACCAAGCTCGAGCCCGAGGAACTGTTCGACAGCCTGACGCGTGACGCCCGCCAGATCACGCAGACCCGGGCCTGCGCGCTTTACCTGCACGACGCCGCCCGGGCCATCGTGCGCCCCGCCTCGCTCACCAGCGGGGTCATCACGGAATTCACCGGCGCCGACCTGCCGCTCGACTCCTGCTTTACCGCCGCCGCCATCCATACCCGCCGGCAGGTCGAGTACCCTAACGTCCAGTCGCCCGAATTTGCCGACCTGATCGACGTGCCGCGCGATACCGCGCTCTGCTCAGTCCTGGCCACCCCGCTGCTCTACGAAAACGAGGTCATCGGCGTGCTCGCCGTGTTCACCGACCACGTCCATCGCTTCAACAACGACGAGAAACGCCTCTGCGCCGCGCTCGCCAGCCTCGCCGCCGTCGCCCTGCAGAACACCCGGCTCTACGCCCGGGTATTCCAGAGCGAAGCATCCCTGCGCAAGAATGAGCAGCTCACCACACTCGGCCTCCTCGCCGCCGAGATCGCCCACGAGATCCGCAATCCGCTCACGGTCATCAAGCTCCTGTACGGCTATCTCGGGCTCGATTTTCCCGAGGGCGACCCGCGCCGCACCGATGTGCGCGTCATCGGCGAAAAACTCGACCAGCTCGAGTCCATCGTCACCCGCGTGCTCACCTTCGCCAAGGCCCCTTCCAGCCTCCATTCGCGCTGGAAGGTTCCCGACATCATCGAGGACACCATCGTCCTCATCCGCCTCAAACTCGCCCAGAACAAAATCCACCTGCGGTTCGTTCCGCCCGCCCGCCCGCTCGTGGTCGAGGCCCACAAGGGCCAGCTCCAGCAGGTCCTGCTCAACCTCCTGATCAACTCCACCCAATCCATGCCGGACGGCGGTTCCATCACGCTCAACGCCGGCACCGAGGACCGCCACGGGGTGCTGTTCGCGGTCATCGACATCGCTGACACGGGCACCGGCATCCCCGAGGCGATCCGCGACCGGATCTTCGATTCCTTCCTGTCCGGCCGACCCGATGGCACCGGCCTCGGCCTGGCCATCGCCAAGCGCATCCTCCTGAGTCACCATGGTGATGTCACCCTCGTGTCCACCAGTCCCAAGGGCACGACCATGCGGATCACCCTGCCGCTGGCGAAATAGCAGGCTCAAAAACAGAAGTTCGCAGGCCGGCGACAGGTGACAGATAAAAGAACCCTGCCCTCGTTTTGGTTTACTTCACCTGTCTCCTGCCACCCGTCCAACGTCTCCCGATCCGCCATGCCCGACGATTTCCGCCCGTCCACCCGAATGCCTGCTCGGCGAAGGATCTTCGTCCTCGTCCTCGCGGTCGCGCTGATGGCCGGGGCCGTGGTCGTGCTCCTCCTGCTGAAACGCCTGCCGCTGCCGGCGCGCATCGTCGTTGCGTCCAGCGATTTCGCCGCCGGCTCCGCTTTGCTGCTGCTCATGCGCCGCCAGGCCGGCGACCGCCGTTCACGATGATCCGGCCGGATTGCCGTTGCCTCGTTCGTCGCTCTTCCTGTTCCTCACCTGAATGGCCCTGATCGCCGGAGTGCTCTGCCTGTTTCCGCTGCTGACACTCGTCGCACAAGGTCGCGCCGGCCTGAAACCGCAGGAGGCCCTGCGCGTGATATTGCTCTTCGCCCTCAGCCTGGGTGCAGCCTCGCCTTTCCTGACCGAACGCGGCCTGGGTACTGGAGACGCCTTCAACTATGCGCACGCGGTGGCTGACGGCGTCACGCAGCTGCGGGCCGGTGTCCTGCCGGTCTATGTCGGGCAAAGCGAATATGCCTTCAAGGCCGGGTGCATCCCCTGCGCACGGCCGGCTATTACATCTATGCGAGCGGCCTGCTTGACCTGCTGACCCGCCACCGGCTGGGCTTCTGGGGACTGCAGAACCTGCTCCTGGCCACGAGCCTGGTCGGCGCGGCGTTCAGCGCCTATCTTTGCGTGCGCAAGCTCGGGACTGTCGGCCCGTGGACTGCCCTGCTGCTCGCCGCGGTTTACGTGCTCTCGCCGGGGCTGCTCGCCGCGGCGTACAGCATGGACCTTTACATGACGGTCACCGCGGCGCCCTTTGTGCCGATCGTCCTGCTCGGGGTGGTCCGGTGTTTCGCGGACCGCTCGTTCGCCAACCTGGCGCTGGCCGCCATCGGACTGGCCGCCTGCTGGCTCGCGCACTCGCCGGTGGCGCTCTGGCTGAGCCTCGGCTGCGTGCCCGTGCTGCTCGCCGGCCTCATCGCGCATCCGCCGCGCCGGCGGGACGTGCTGGTAATCCCCGCCGCCACGGCGCTGGGGGCGGCGCTGTGCGGTTACGGCTTCGTCGCCTCGGGCACCATCGACCCCCGCCTGGTGTCCACCAGCTACGAGCGGCCGTCCCCGGCCGTGGTCGGCACCGTGATGTACATGACGAAGGTCGCGCTGCCCGGTTCGTTGCTGCCGGTGAGCCCGGATGGAAACGCGCTCGGTGATTTCCAGCTGGGCTACGCCTCCTGGCTGCTGCTGGGTTTCGCCGTCTGGATCACGGTGTGCCGGCGTTCCGCGGTGGCCGCAGCCTTCGGCGTGATGATCCTGTTTTACTTCACGGTCACCACGCCCGTGCCCTGGTTGCATCGCAAATTATGGGAGTACCTGCCGACCACGATCATTGGCATGACCAATATCTGGCCCATGCAGCGTCTCTATCTGCTGCTTTCCGCCGCGGTCATTTTCATGGCCGCGCTGGCGTGGCCGCGCCCGGCTCACGGACGATGGCGGCTTGCGGCCGGCGCCATCCTGATCGTCGCGGGCCTCGCCTGGACCGGCTCGCAGGCCTGGCATTTCCTGCGCCACGGTTTCGGCGTGCGCTACTCCGCCGCGCGCACCGCGGCGATCCAGCGGCCCGAGAACGCCAACCTCACCGTCACGGCCTACGCCTTCCTCGGCTACCCGAGCTGGTTTTCCCACGGGCCGATGGATCCCGAGCACGGCCTCCGCCTGTTGAGCCCCCTGGATATGAGTGTGCTCCGTTCCAACTGGGACGCCGGTGCCCGGCAGCCGCCCGCCGCGGCCGGGCGCCTGCACGTCGCCCGCACTGAAAACAATACCCGCCACCTCGAACCCCGCCTCACGCTTGAGCCGGGCAAGCACTACCGCCTGCGCTTTCAATTCCTCGCGCCGCGGATCGACGCGATGCTCCACCTCGAGGGTGAAACCCTTTCCCGCGAACAATTGCTGCCCGGCTCCGTCGGACCGAAGGGCTTCGGCATGGACCCGGGCAATAATCCCGCCCTCGTCCTTTTTACCACTTCAGCCCGGCCCGAGCATGTCGAGCTGACGCTCGATAATCTGGCCGCCACGAATTGGGAGTGGACCGATTTCGCCGATTTCACGCTCGAGGAAATCGACCGCAGCGCCCTCCCGCTGCAACTGGTGCAGCTGGTGCCCTTCCTGATCTGCCGCTTCGACTCACCCCAGGAGTGCTGGCTGGAGACCCCGCGCATGTATATCAACGGCTATGCCGCCCTCGTGGACGGCAAGCCGGCCGAGGTTGTCCGTTCCCTCGAAAGCCAGGTGGCCGTCGCCGTGCCCGCCGGAAAGCACACCCTGGAACTGCGATATCCCGGTTCGCGGCTCCTCCATCACTTGTTTTTTCTCGCGCTCTGGTCGTGGGCGGGAGTGCTGGCGGTCTATATGGCGCGCTGGACCTGGCAACCGGGGCCGGCTAAGCGTGCAGTTGCATGATCCTGATCATCGCCGTGCTGTGTCTGTTTCCCGGGCTCGCGCTCGCCTTTCAAGGGCGGGGCGGCTTCAAGCCCGCGGAGGTTGTCCGCGTGCTCCTGCTTTTCACCCTGAGCCTCGCGGTGGCTTCACCCTTTCTCACGAACCGGGGGATGGGCCATGGCGATGCGCTCAATTACTCGAACTCGGTCGCCGACATCATGACCCAGCTTCACGCCGGCGTCCTGCCGGTTGCCGTCGGCCAGAGTGAGTATGCCTTCAACGGTCCCGTGCATCCCCTGCGCACCGCGTGCTATTTCGACTATGCCACCGGCCTGCTCGGCCTGCTGCTGGGATCACGCCTGACGTTCTGGGGCCTGCAGAACCTCCTCCTCGCGGCCAGCCTCACGGGCGCGGCTTACAGCGCTTATTTTTGCCTCCGCAAACTCGGCACCGTCGGTCCTTGGATCGCGCTCGCGCTCGCCGCCGCCTACCTGCTCGCCCCCGGTTTGCTCGCGGCGGCCCACAGCTTCGATCTCTACATGACGGTGACCACTGCGCCTTACCTGCCGGTTGCCATGCTGGGGTTGATACGTGTGTTCCACGACCGCACTTGGGCCAACGTTAGCCTCTTCGCCATCGGCCTGGCGGTGTGCTGGTTGGCCCATCCCCCGGTCGCCCTCTGGCTCAGTGCCGGGAGCGTCGTCGTCCTCGCCACCGGCTTGATCGTGCACCCGCCCCGCTGGCGCGACTTTGCCGTGATCCCGGCGGGGCTGCTACTCCTCGCCCTCCTCTGCGGCTATGGGTTCGTGTCCTCCCTGACCATCGACCCCAATTTCACCTCGCGCGGCTATGAGCGGGCCCTCCCCGTAGTCGCTTCCACCGTCGCAACCATGACCCGCCAGGCGTGGCCCGGCTCCTTGCGGCCGGTGAGCCGCGAGACGATGGACCTGGGAGATTTTCAACTGGGCTATACCCTTTGGCTGCTGCTCGGGGCGGCGGTGGTCGCGGCCGCGCGGCTTCGGCGCAACGCCGCTGCGTGGTCCCTGCTCGGGATGATTTTCCTCTATATTGTTGTCACCGTTCCCGTGCCCTGGCTGCACCACACCCTGTGGCTCTACCTTCCGCTTCAATTTGTCACGATGACGAACATGTGGCCGATGCAACGGATGTACCTGCTGCTGGCTGCCGCCGTGGTGTTCCTCGGGGCCGTGGTGCAACCTGGATTTTACCCCCGCTCGCGCAGACGCCAATGGATCACCGGCGTGATCGTGTTCGCCGCGCTGGCCTGGAGCGGGTGCCAGGCGTGGCCCTTTCTGCGGCACAATCGTGCGCTCCAGTATTCGGCGGAGCGGACGGCCGCAACCCACCGGCTGGAAAATGTGGATGTCGGAATCTCAAGCTACGCTTTTCTCGGTTTTCCCAGCTGGTTTTCGAACGGCCCGATGGATCCCGAGTACGGTCTGCGCCTGCTCAACCGGGCGGACCTCAGCGTGCTGGTCTCCAACGATCCGGCCGGAAGGAAACAGCCGGCCGCCGCCACGGGCCGGCTCCGGATCGTCCGGACCGAGGCGAACCTCAGCTACCTCGAGCCGCAGCTGACGATCGAGCCCGGACGGCGCTACCGGTTGCGTTTTCATTTCCTTACCCCGGCCATCCATGCCCTGCTCTACCTGCGGGGCCCGACCACCTGGCGCGAGCAGACCCTGCCGAGCTATGTCGGCCCGAAGGGCTTCGGCATGGAGCAGGGCAATAGTCCGGAAATCGGCCTCCACACCAGCTCGACTCGCCCCGAGCAGGTCACGCTCACGCTCAACAACCTCGACAACGCCCATTGGGACTGGTCCGACTTCGCGGACTTCACGCTTGAGGAGGTCGATCGCGGCGCCTTGCCGTTGCAGTTGATCCGGCTCGTGCCGGAGCTAGAATGCCGGTTTGACGCGCCCCAGGACTGCTGGCTCGAAACGCCGCGGATGTACCTCAAAGGCTATGCCGCCTGGGTCGACGGCCATCCCGCCCAGGTCGAGCGCTCGCAGGAAAGCGAGATCATGGTCGCCGTGCCCGCCGGGAAACACACGCTGGAACTGAAGTACATCCCTCCCCCGCTGCTCCGCGACTCCTTCTGGGCCGCGGTCTGCGGCTGGATCGCCGTCGTGGGATTTTTCGTCACTCTTCCAATTCGACGTTCCAGTAGGCGAGGTCGAGAAAGTCCTTCCACATCTCGTGATGCTGGGCCCCCAGCACCAGGGAGATGACCGGCCGCCACTTTGGGCGCACCGGCTTGCGGATCAGGCGCATGTGCGCCTCGTGCGGCAGGCGGTTGGCCTTGCGCGTGTTGCACTTGATACAGGAGCAGACGATGTTTTCCCAGGTCGTCTTGCCGCCGTAATGCCGCGGGATCACGTGGTCGAGGTTGAGCTGCTCGCGGGGCAGCGCCCGGGAGCAGTACTGGCAGGTGCTCTTGTCGCGCTCGAAGACGTTGTTCCGGGTCAGCTTCAGCTCCTTGCAGGGCAGCTTGTCGAAAAACGTCAGGAGGATCACGCGCGGCAGCCGGATCGTGCGGCTCGGCGTGTGCACGGTCTCCAGCGCAGCCCGCGGCGGGTTGCTCACCGAGAAGTCGATCCAGTCGAGCATCGAGAACGTCCGGAAATCCTCGTCGTGATGGTGCACCACCTGGGCGTGCCCCCGGGCCAGCAGCGCAAAGGCGCGCCGCGCGCCGATGACATTCACCGCCTGCCACAGGCGGTTCAAAACCAGCACCGGTTGATCGAGCGCGACCTCCATACGGGAGCAACGGGATAGCGAGGGGCGTGCCAAGGTGTCAAGCGGCGCGGACTCCGTCCGCGCCGAAGCTCCAAATCCCAACCTCCAAGCTCCAGAGAAACATCAACCTTCAGGATGCAAACTCCAGGAAGAGAGCCCGGTTGTGGTCTCTCTCATTGGGGTTTCAAGATTCACTGGAGCTTGGAGGTTGGTGCTTGGAGCTTTCCGCCCCCGCGATCGCCGGCGCCAACGCCTCGCCCTTCAGCCGGATTCCGGCAAGTTTGCTCACGATCAGCGCCGCATGCTCCTGGGCCACGTCCACCAGCACGTGCCGCTGGTGGATGTCGATCGCGCCCACGACATTCGCCGGCAGGCGGGTGACGCCCGCAATCTTGCCCACGATGTCTGCCGGCGTCACGAGGTGCTTGCGGCCGACATTGAAAAAGACCGTCGTCATGCCGGCCTCGCGGCCCGTGCGCGCGGCCTGCTCGTATTTGGAGCGCTGCGGCACGGCATCGTCGGTGTCGCCACCCTCCTCGATCGGCGCGCGGCTCCCGTCATCGTGGGCCGCCGCGGGCGGAGCGACCTGGCCCAGGGGCGCTTTTGGAACCGGCGCGCTGGGGCTCACGCGCTCGAATTTTTTCGGGGCTTCGGCTTTCGCCGCGACCCAATCCGGGGCGGCTCCCGCTCCGCGCCCGGCCTTGCCCTCGGCTTTCTGGGTGGCTGCATGCGGCTTGGGTCCGCCGTAGCGGGCCTTCGGGCGAGCGTCCTCCTCGGCGTAGGCGGGTGCCACAACCGTCTCCCTTTTCTTGGCCGCCGCGGGAGCCGCGGGGCCGGGCGATCCCTGCAGCAGGTGGATCAGCGCCGAGCTGATATCCGTGCTCGCGTACCCCTGGTCGAGCAGACGGTCGATCATCCGGTCGTGCGGCGTGAACTGCTTGGCCTCGAGCGTCGCGCGGATCTTTTCGAAGAACACGTTGGCCCGAGCCTCGTCCACCTCGTCGAGCGAGGGAATGCGCTCGCGGCGGATGTCGAGCCTCGCCCAGCGCACCATGCTCTGCAGCTTGTAGATCTCCTGGCCGGACACGAAAGTGAACGCCCGGCCCTTCCGCCCGGCGCGGCCGGTGCGGCCGATGCGGTGCGTGTAGTCCTCGGCGTCGTTCGGCAGGTCGAAGTTGAAGACCACCTCGAGATCGTCCACGTCCAGCCCGCGCGCCGCGACATCCGTGGCAACGAGAAACTCGAAGCCCCGCCGGCGGAACTTGTCCATCACCCGGTCGCGCTGCGCCTGGGTGATGTCGCCGTGCAGCCGGTCGGTCGAGTAGCCGCGGGCATGGAGGTGCTCGTCGAGCTCGTCCACCATGATCTTGGTGCTGCAAAAGATGATGCCGTAACGGAAGTCATGCACGTCGATCAGGCGGGTGAGCGCCTCGATCTTCGAGCGGCGGTCCACCTCGAAGTAAACCTGCTCCACCTGAGGGGCGTTCTGCGCGACCGACTCGATCTTGATCCAGGCGGGGTCCTTGGAGTAACGGCTGATCAGGTCCTGGATCGCCCGCGGGATCGTCGCCGAGAAGAACAGGAGCTGTCGCTTTTCCGGGACGGCCTTCAGGATGTGCTCGATGTCGTCGCGGAAGCCCATGTCGAGCATCCGGTCGGTCTCGTCGAGGATCACCAGCTTCAGCTTGTCCAGCTTCAGCGTGCCGCGGTCCATGTGGTCCATCACGCGGCCCGGCGTGCCGATGACCATCTGCGCGCCGGCCGCCAGCGCCCGGAACTGCCGCTCATAGCTCTGCCCGCCGTAGACCGGCACGCCCATCACGCCGCGCTTGAAGAGCGCGAGCTTGCCCGTTTCCTCCGCCACCTGCACCGCCAGCTCGCGCGTCGGGCAGAGGATCAGCACCTGCACCGCGCGCACATGCGGATCGACACACTCGATCGCCGGGATGGCGAACGCCGCTGTCTTGCCCGAGCCGGTCGAGGACTGGCCGACCACGTCGCGCCCCGTGAGGATCGCCGGGATGACGGCGGTCTGGATCGGCGAGGCCTCCTCAAAGCCCATCTTGGCGACGGCCTTGAGGATTTCCGGCGAGAGGCCGAGTTCCGTGAACGGGAGTTTTTCCATGCCGGAGGGTGGAGTGATGCCATCCAACCCGCCAGCTTGCATTCGATATTTCGTCGGGGCCGATTGATCCGCCTGCCGTGCGGTACGGCTCGCGGCCGATCATTCCAAACCTATTTCACGCCGAGGCGCAGGGTAGGCAGAGCAAGGCAGCGGAATCGGTCTCTGCGTCCTCCGCGCCTCGGCGTGAAATTTCCGGTTCCGAGCCCAATGTCCTCCTGCCTTGCCCCGCGTCTTTGCGGCTCCGCGCGAAACCTCCGGAGGCCTGCGATGGCCGGACTTGATGTTTTCTTAACACCTTCGCCGCCCCGCTTGACTAGGCGAACGGCCCCGGCGGTGCGATACTCGCGGGGTCATGAACAACGATTTCGTCTTCGCCACCCTCTCCATCGCGTTTTTCGTCCTCGCCGCCGCTTACGCCCACTTCTGCGAGAAAGTGCGCTGATTTTGGCAACCAACGCCCAGTCCATCACCTCGGCTTCAACTAACTTTCGTCCATGGAAAACATCCTTATCAGCCTCATCTCCCTCGGCCTGCTCGTCTATCTCGTCGTCGCCGTGCTCCGCCCGGAGAAATTCTGACGCCACCCGCCCTTCACGCCCAAAGCCAACTGTCACGTGTTACGTGACACTTTACTTTCATGAACAATCCCAATTCCTGGTTTCAATTCGCGCTCTATGTGGGTGCGCTGCTGCTCGTCACCAAGCCCCTGGGGCTTTACTTGGTGCAGGTGCTTGATGCCCGCGGCCGGACCTGGCTCGACCCGGTCGTGCGCCCGGTCGAGCGGCTCACGTACCGGCTCTGCGGTATCAATCCGGCGAACGAGCAGGGCTGGATCGGCTACACGTTCGCGCTCCTTGCCTTCAGCCTGGTCGGGCTGTTGTTCACCTATTTCATTCTGCGCTTCCAGGATCACCTGCCGCTCAACCCGCAGGGCCTGCCCGGCCTGACGCCGCACCTCGCATTCAACACCGCCGCGAGCTTCACCACCAACACCAACTGGCAGAGCTATTCGGGCGAATCGACCATGTCGTATTTCTCCCAGATGGTCGCGCTGACCATCCATAATTTCACCTCCGCCGCCGTCGGCATCGCCATCGCCGCCGCCTTGGTGCGAGGCATCGCCCGGCAGACCGCCCAGACCATCGGCAACTTCTGGGTCGATACGGTGCGAGTGACCTATTACCTCCTCGTGCCGGTCTCCGTCATCTTCGCGCTGTTCCTCGTCTCGCAGGGCATCATCCAGAATTTCAAGCCCTACACCGCGGCCAAGACCTACGAGCCCTACACCATCCAGGTCCCGAAGACCGACGCCGCCGGCAAACCGGTCCTGGCCGCCGACGGCAAGACGCCCGTCATGGTCGACCAGTCCGTCGACACCCAGACCATCGTGCAGGGCCCGATGGCCTCCCAGATCGCGATCAAGATGCTCGGCACGAACGGCGGCGGCTACGTCAATGCCAACGCCGCGCACCCGTTCGAGAATCCCACGCCGCTCTCCAACTTCTTCCAGATCCTCTCGATCTTCGCCATCCCGAGCGCGCTCACCTACTACCTCGGCCGCATGGTGAAAAACCAGCGCCACGGCTGGGCCGTGTGGGGCGCCATGTTCGCCATGTTTGTCGTCGGCGTGCTCGTCTGCTGGAAGGCGGAGGCCTCCGGCAATCCGATCCACCAGCAGCTCGGCATCGCCGCGACCGACGGCAACATGGAGGGCAAGGAGGTCCGCTTCGGCATCTTCAACTCGGCACTCTTCGCCACCATCACGACCGATGCCTCCTGCGGCGCGGTTAACTCCATGCACGATTCCTTCACGCCGCTCGGCGGGCTCGTGCCGCTCTTCAACATCGAGACTGGCGAGGTCATCTTCGGTGGCGTCGGCGCCGGCCTCTATGGCATGCTGATCTTCGTGATCCTCGCCGTCTTCATCGCCGGCCTGATGGTCGGCCGCACCCCGGAATATCTCGGCAAGAAGATCCAGGCCTACGACGTGAAGCTGGTCATGCTGGTGCTGATGGTCCTCGCAGCCACGATCCTGGGCTTCACCGCTTGGGCCAGCATTTCCACCTGGGGCCAGGCCGGGCTCAACAACGCCGGCCCGCACGGCTTCAGCGAGATGCTCTACGCCTACAGCTCCGCCGTCGGCAACAACGGTTCCGCCTTCGCCGGCCTCACCGCCAATCCGGCCGACGGCGACCCGCACTGGGACACCACCCTCGGCATCGCCATGCTCATCGGCCGCTTCCTCATGATCGTGCCCATCCTCGCGCTCGCTGGCAATCTCGCGTCCAAGAAGCTCGTCCCGGCGAGCGCCGGCACCTTCAAGGTCGAGGGGTTGACCTTCATCGTCCTCCTCGTCGGCACCGTGGTCCTCGTCGGCGCCCTCACCTTCCTGCCCGGCCTGGCGATGGGTCCCGTCGTCGAGCACTACCTCATGGGCGCCGGCAAGCTGTTCTGAGGTCCGGCTTTTTAGAGAATCACCACTCCTCCCTTACCACTTTTCACCATGAGCACCAAAGCTGTTTCCCTTTTCGACCGCTCGATCATGCGGCAGGCCGTCATCGACTCCTTCAAGAAGCTCGACCCGCGCGCCCAGCTGAAAAACCCGGTCATGTTCGTCACGCTGATCGGCGCCCTGCTCACGTTTGAGCAGCTGTTCACCTCGACCGAGCCGTTCCGCTACGTCCTCCAGGTGGCGCTCTGGCTGCTCTTCACCGTCATCTTCGCCAACTTCGCCGAGGCCGTCGCCGAGGGCCGTGGCAAGGCCCAGGCCGACACGCTCAAGCGCGCCCGCACGCAGACGTTCGGCCGCCGACTGCGCGACGGCCACGAGGAAAAGGTCGCCGCCACCGACCTCCGCAAGGGCGACTCCGTCGTCTGCGAAACCGGCGACGTTATCCCCGCCGACGGCGACGTCATCGAGGGCATCGCCTCGGTCGACGAGTCCGCCATCACCGGCGAATCCGCCCCGGTGGTGCGCGAAAGCGGCGGCGACCGCTGCGCCGTCACCGGTGGCACGCGCGTGTTGAGCGACCGCATCGTCATCCGCATCACCTCCGAGCCGGGCAACACCTTCATCGACCGCATGATCGCCATGGTCGAGGGCGCCAGCCGCCAGAAGACGCCCAACGAGATCGCCCTCACTATCCTGCTCTCCGCGCTCACCATCATCTTCCTGCTCGTCATCCTCGCGCTGAAGCCGTTTGGCATCTATGCGAGCGTCGCGTTCTCCATCACCACGCTCATCGCGCTGCTGGTCTGCCTCATCCCGACCACCATCGGCGGCCTGCTCAGCGCCATCGGCATCGCGGGCATGGATCGCCTGCTCCAGCGCAACGTCCTCGCCACCTCCGGCCGCGCCGTCGAGGCCGCCGGCGACATCGACGTGCTGCTCCTCGACAAGACCGGCACCATTACCCTCGGCAACCGCCAGGCCAGCGACTTCGTGCCCGCGCCCGGCGTCACCCGCGAACGCCTCGCCGACGCCGCCCAGCTCGCCTCGCTCGCCGACGAGACGCCCGAGGGCCGCAGCATCGTCGTGCTCGCCAAGGAAAAGTTCAACCTGCGCGGCCGCGAGGTCGCCATCCCGCCCGCCACCTTTGTGCCCTTCACGGCGCAGACGCGCATGAGCGGCGTCGATATCGCCGCCGGCGCCGGCCAGGCCGCCCGCTCCGTCCGCAAGGGCGCCGCCTCCAATGTGAAGGCCTGGGTCGAGTCCCAGGGCGGCAATTACCCCGCGGCCGTCACCGAGGCCGTGGACGCCATCTCCCGCAGCGGCGGTACCCCGCTCGTCGTCGCCGACGGCCGCGAGGTGCTCGGCGTCATCCACCTCAAGGACGTCGTTAAGGGCGGCATCAAGGAACGCTTCGCGCAGCTCCGCGCCATGGGCATCCGCACCGTCATGATCACCGGTGACAATCCCCTCACCGCCGCCGCCATCGCCGCCGAGGCCGGCGTGGATGACTTCCTCGCCCAGGCCACCCCGGAAATGAAGCTTGCCCGCATCCGCGAGGAGCAGGCCAAGGGGCACCTCGTCGCCATGACCGGCGACGGCACCAATGACGCCCCCGCGCTCGCCCAGGCCGATGTCGGCGTGGCCATGAACACCGGCACCCAGGCCGCGAAGGAGGCCGGCAACATGGTCGATCTCGACAGCAACCCGACGAAGCTCCTCGAGATCGTCGAGATCGGCAAACAGATGCTCATCACCCGCGGCTCGCTCACGACCTTCAGCATCGCCAACGACATCGCGAAATATTTCGCGATCATTCCGGCCATGCTCGTCGGCGCCTTCCCCGCCATCGCCCCGCTCAACGTCATGGGGCTCGCCTCCCCGCTCAGCGCGATCCTCAGCGCCGTCATCTTCAACGCGCTCGTCATCATCGCGCTGATCCCGCTCGCGCTCCGCGGCGTCGCCTACCGCCCGGTCGGCGCCGCCGCCATGCTCCGCCGCAACCTGCTCATCTACGGCCTTGGCGGCATCATCATCCCCTTCGTCGGCATCAAGTTCATCGATGTCCTGATCAACGCCCTCCACCTCGTCTGACCCTCCGCCCTCCTCCTCTTTCTCTTTCTCTTTCTCTTTCGTCAGAAGGCTCGGGTTGATGACCGACCCTCTCGAGGCGCTGACGAAAGATTAAGATAAAGAGGAAAGAGAAAGATCCCAGTCACTCTCCAACCACTCCCATGAAAACCTTCCTCGCCGAAATCAAAACCTCCGTGGTGCTCACGCTGCTCTTCGCCGTGCTGCTCTGCGGCGTCTATCCGCTTGCCATCTGGGCCGGGGCGCAGGCTCTCTTCGCCGACAAGGCCAACGGCAGCCTCGTCACCGACCAGGCCGGCGCCGTGCGCGGCTCGCTGCTGCTCGCGCAGAGTTTCACCAGCGACAAGTACTTCCAGCCGCGTCCGTCCGCCGCCGGCACCGGCTATGACGCCACCAGCTCGGGCGGCACGAACCTCGGCCCGACCAGCCAGAAGCTCAGCGACAGCATCAAGGCCGCCGTCACCACCTACCGCACGGCCAACGGCCTCGCCGCGGACGCTCCCGTTCCCGCCGATGCCGTGACCTCCTCCGCCAGCGGCCTCGACCCACACATCAGCGTCGCCAACGCCGGGCTGCAGTCCGCCCGGGTCGCCAAGGCCCGCAACCTCCCGCTCCCGCAGGTCCAGGCACTCGTCACGCAGACCGCCCGCGACCGCGACTGGGGGATTTTTGGCGAGCCCTCCGTGAACGTGCTCCAGCTCAACCTCGCGCTCGACCGGCTGGCCGCCGCGCCCTGACGCCCGCCCGGCCGCAATGGCCGGCGTCCACCCCATGAAACGACTCCGCAAATTCGACCGCCCCTTTCGGATCGCGTTCACCGTCCTCGTGGCCACGAGCCTTGTCCTGCTGGTCTGGCAATGCAGTCAGCGCCCGCCCGGCCCGGCCCGCATCGACCTGCACGTGGACTCCCCGGCCGGACCCGCCAAACCCCTTCCCGCGCCATGAAAGCCGCCTCCATCGCTGCCCCCTGCTACGAGTTTTATTTCGCGCCGCTCGATACCCTCGTCACCGTCGAGAATCTCCCGCAGGGCCCCATCATCCGGGCTTCGCGCCACACGTTCTCCGCCGAGCGCAAGGCCTGCTTCATCCGCGAGCTCGCGGCCGAGGGTTTCATCGCCGACAAATACCGCTGGGATCACGCCGGGGCCATGGAGGAGGTGCAATGGATCGTGGACCGTTCCGCGTTCATGCCCGACGCCGCCCGCCTCGCGCAGACCCGCCGCTTCGTCCGGCGGCTGGTCTGCTCCGCGGCGGTGCTTTGGCTGATCCTGATGGCCGGCCTCATCCTCGGCTGGACGCGGTGAGCCGCCATGGACCGGCTCACCCTTTTCGGCCTGTTCGCCGTCACCGCCATGCTGGTCTGCTACGCGCTGGAATCCCGCGGCCCGGGGTTCATCCTCGCGTTCGCCGCGTCGTGCCTGCTCGGCTCGGCCTATGGCTTCCTGCAGGGCGCTTGGCCATTCGGCTTGGTCGAGGCGATCTGGTCCCTTGTGGCCCTCCGCCGGTGGTGGCGCGCATCGTCCCACGGCTCCTGCAAAAATCCGCTGAGGCCGGCCTGATATGAACCCGCACGTGTCACGACTCGCTCCCCGCTTCTCCGCCCGTCCGGCCCGGCCATTGCCGGTCCCGCCCGCTGCTTGCGTCGTTTCCGCCCCTGACCCACGCTGCGCCCGCCATGGCTGACCAACGACCCGACCCGGATGCGTTGCTCGCTTCGCTCAAGCGGGAGGAGGCCCAGTCCCGCCGCGGCCGGCTGAAGGTTTTCTTCGGCATGTGCCCCGGCGTCGGGAAAACCTTCGCCATGCTCCGTGCCGCCCAGCAGGAGCTCCGCGATGGCACCGATCTCGTCGTCGGGGTCGTCGAGACCCACAAGCGCGCCGACACCGAGGCGCTCCTCGCCGGCCTGCCCGTCATCCCGCGCAAGCAAATCATCTACCGCGGCACGGAGCTCACCGAGATGGATCTCGAGGCCATCCTCGCCCGCCGGCCCAAGCTCGTCCTCGTCGATGAGTTCGCCCACACCAACGCGCCCGGCTCCCGCCACCCAAAGCGCTACCAGGATGTGATCGAGCTCCTCGACGCCGGCCTCGACGTCTTCACCACGCTCAATGTCCAGCACCTCGAGAGCCGCGCCGATGCCGTCCGCCAGATCACCGGCGCCATGGTGCAGGAAACCGTGCCGGACTCCGTGTTCGAGCTCGCCGACCAGATCGAGCTGATCGACCTTCCGCCCGAATCGCTTCTGGAGCGCCTGCGCGAGGGCAAGGTGTACCTCGGCGAGCGCGCCAACGCCGCCGCCGAGGGGTTTTTCAAGGACGCCCACCTGACCGCCCTGCGCGAGCTCGCCCTCCGTTTCGTGGCCGAGCGCGTCGACAAGCGCCTCCGCGAGCTGCGCGCCACCGGCGCCTCCCAGACCGTCTGGCGCTCCGGCGAACGGCTCCTCGTCGCCGTCGGCCCCAGCCCGTCCTCGACCCAGCTGGTCCGGTGGACGCGCCGCATGGCGGCCGCCCAGGGCGCGGCGTGGATCGCCGTCAGTGTCGAGTCCTCGCGCGCCCTCAGCCCTGATGCGCAGCGCCGGCTTGAGCAGAACCTCGCGCTCGCCCGCGAGCTCGGCGCCGAGGTGGTGGTCACGCATGCCGACGACGTGGCCGCCGCGCTCGTCCGCGTCGCCCTGCAAAACAACGCCACCCAGATCGTGGTCGGCCAGTCGCGCAACCCGCGCTGGCTCGACCTGCTGCGCGGGGGCAGCCTCGTCGACCGCCTGCTGCGGCGCAGCGGGCCGATCGACATCTATGTCGTGCCGGCCGAGCGCAGCGCGGAAAAACCCGGGCTGTGGCTCAGCCTGCGGCCCGCCGTCAACTCGCCAGGCCGTGAATACGGCGAGGTCGCCGGCGTGCTCGCCGGCCTGACCATCGCCAACTGGTTCCTCGTGCCGCACACCGGCTACCTCGCCGTGGGCCTGGTCTACCTCCTGGCCGTGATCACCCTCAGCCTCCGCGTCGGCCGGGGACCGGTCTTCGCGGCGGGTGTGCTCAGCGCGCTGACCTGGAACTTCCTCTTCATCCCGCCCCTCTTCACCTTCGTCATCGCGAAGTTCGAGGACGGCATGATGTTCGGCACCTACTTCGCCGTCGCCCTCATTGCCGGCCAGCTCACGGCCCGCATCCGGGCCCAGGAACGGAACGAGCGGCTGCGGGAGGAGCGGGCCACCGCGCTCTTCCACCTGACCCAGGCCCTGAGCGCCGCGCGCACACTGGACGACGCCGTCTTCGCCGCACTCCGCCAGGCCGACCGGCTCTTCGCCGGGCAGACCGCGCTGCTCTACGACCACGACGGCAGCGCCGAGCTCACACCCCATTTTGCCGGCTCGTTCACCCTGACGGACAAGGAGCGCGGCGTCGCCGACTGGTGCTGGCGCAACCGCAAGAATGCCGGGCGCTTCACCGACACGCTGCCCGCATCCGAAGGTTTTCACGTGCCGCTGGTCCGCGAGGACCGGGCCGTCGGGGTGTTCGTCCTGCGCGTGCCCTCGGACGCAGCGCTCACACTTGCGCAGCGCGATCTCGCCGGCAGCTTCGCCACTCAGCTCGCCCTCGTGGTCGAGCGCGAGCAGCTCCGCGCCTCCGGCGAGCGCGAAAAGCTCCTCGCCGAGTCCGAGAAACTCCACCGCGCCCTGCTGGACGGTGTGTCCCACGAGCTGAAGACCCCGCTGGCCGTGCTCAGCGCCGCCGCGGAAAGCCTGGCCACCGCCGACGACTCCACCCGCGCCAGCCTCGCGACCGAGATCCGCACCGCCACCCGGCGCCTCAACCGCCTCGTCAACAACCTGCTCGACCAGACCCGGCTCGAATCCGGCGCCCTCCAGCCCCGGCTCGACTGGTGCGACGCGCACGACCTCGTCAATGCCGCCCTCGACGGAATCCGCGAGTCGCTCGCCGCCCATCCCTTCGAGAGCGCGGTGCCCGACGACCTGCCCCTGTTCCGCGCCGACTCGGCGTTGATGGAGCAGGTCATCGCCAACCTCGTCCTCAACGCCGCCCTGCACACCCCCGACGGCACGCCCATCTTCCTGGCGGCGGGCCTCGACCAGGCCCGCGCCCGGATATTTTTCACCGTGG
This sequence comes from uncultured Opitutia bacterium, assembly GCA_903827245.1. GTDB lineage: Bacteria > Verrucomicrobiota > Verrucomicrobiia > Opitutales > Opitutaceae > CAIUWA01. The sequence goes on along the minus strand of CAIKHO010000068.1, from coordinate 5,827 downwards.
CCGACCGCGGTCCCGGCCTGCCGCCGGCCATGCGCGAGCGGTTGTTTCAAAAATTCCAGCGCGGCGACGCCGCCCGCGCCGGCGGGCTCGGGCTCGGCCTGTCGATCATCCGCGGCTTCGTCGCCGCCCAGGGCGGCGAGATCGTCGCGGGCGAGAATCCCGGCGGCGGCGCCGTGTTCACCGTCTATCTGCCCTTCACCCCGCACGGTCGCGTGCCCAGCGAATGAAGGCCGACCCCGCCAGGCCGGAAATCCTCGTCATCGATGACGAAGTCCAGATCCGCCGGCTGCTGCGCCTCACGCTCGAGCCGGCCGGCTACCGCCTGAGCGAGGCGGGGACGGGCCAGCTGGGGCTGACCGAGGCCGCCACGCGGCAGTTCGACGCGATCATCCTCGATCTCGGCCTGCCGGATTGCAGCGGGGTCGAGGTCGTGCGTCGCCTGCGCGAATGGTCGCGCGTGCCGGTGCTGATCCTGTCCGTGCTCGCAGCCGAGGATGACAAGGTGGCGGCACTCGACGCCGGGGCCGACGACTACCTGACCAAGCCGTTTGGCGCACCCGAGCTTACGGCCCGGTTGCGCGCGCTGCTGCGGCGGTCGGTTGCCGACGAGGATGAACCGGCCGCAATGGCCTTCGGCGACCTCACGGTCGACCTGGCGGCTCGGGTGGTGAGCCGCGCCGGCACGGACGTGTCGCTCACCGCGCGGGAATACTCCATCTTCCGCCTGCTGGTCATGCACCGCGGGAAGGTGGTGACGCACCGCCAGATCCTGCGCGAGGTGTGGGGCCCGAAGGCCGAGGGCAACACCCACTACCTTCGCGTCCACATGACGCACCTCCGCCAGAAGCTGGAGGCCGACCCGCACCGGCCGCGTCACCTCAAGACGGAATCCGGCATCGGATTTCGTTTCGTGACGGAGTAAGCCGGGCCCAATTCCGCGGGTGGAAAGCACCGGCCCATGCAGAGGCATGTAGCAGCCGAGATCACGAGGCTGGTTCGGGCCGCGCACCTCGATCCAGCCTCGTGACCTCGGCTGCTACCTGTCCGAGCCGTTCAATCGCCTGATGCCGGCTTAGCGTTTTCTTAGCGCTTCCGGAGGGCAGCTTAGCGGTTCCTTAGCGGGCCGTGGTATGGGGGGTGCGTTAGTGAACCGGTTGTTCAAGCCGCAATTCATAAAATAAAAATACCATGGCCGAAAAAAATACTGCCTCGATGAAGCCGACCCTAGGGCTCACCGGGCTGACCTTCAATGCGATGGCGCTGATCGCCCCGGGCGCCTTTCTCTGGCTGACGTTTGAAGAGCAGGCGCTCTACGGCGCGCCGATGGCCGGCGCCGCCATGTGGTTCGGTTTCTTCCTCGCCCTGCTGCTGTGCCTGGCCACGGCGATCAGCTACGCCGAATTGTCGAAGCTCTACCCCGGCACCGGCTCCTCCTATTTTTACGCCGAGCAGGCCTTCCTCTCCAAAAAGCACGCCTTCAAGTACGCCCGCGTCATCAAATTCTTCACCGGCTGGGCGAGTCACCTCTACTACTGGGTTTATCCCGGGTTGATGGTGGGGGTCACGGGGCTGCTGGGCGGATATCTCGCGGCCCAGTTCTGGCCGGACACCTTCAGCGGCACCTACAACAGCCCGCTGCTCATGATCATCATCTGTGTCGTGTTCTCCCTGTTCATCTCGTGGATCGCCCAACGGGGAGTGAACGGTTCGACCGGCGTGAACATCGCGATGAACATCATCCAGATCGCCGCCCTGATGGTGTTCTCCGTCATGGCGCTGAGCTATCGTATGAACCACGTGGAAGGCGCCACCGCCATCCACCTCTCGAACGGCACGGCCATCAACTACCAGGTCGACCAGGTGAACGTGACCGATGACAAAGGCGCGGGCGTCCCCGACACCTGGGCTGACGGTTCGCCGAAATACCAGATGGACGACAAGGGCAAGGTCATCAACCAGACCGACGACAAGGGCGCCGTCGTCATGGACAAGGACGGCAAGCCGGTGCCGCTGGCCGTCATCAAGCAACAGGACCGGGCCGTCACGGACGACGACCTGAACAAGGACAAGAACAAGGATGCCGACGTGCTGGCCGCACTGGCCGCGATGGGCGCCGCCACCGGTGATCCGTATCCGCTTTTTGAAAAAGACAAGGATGGCAAGTGGACCAAGGACAAGGACGGCCACCTGGTGGCCACCCCGTTCACCATCAGCTATACCGCGAAGGACGGCGGCATCAGCGGCACGGCGGGCAGCGCGACCGATCCGCAGACCTTCAACTATCATGAATCGGCCGCGTCCGTCGTGGCCCCGCACAACTTCAGCTGGCTGTTCGTGCAGGCCTGCATCGCGATCCTCTGCCTGGTCGGCTTCGAGTCCGTCTCCTCGATGGCGGAGGAGGCGAAGAACCCCAAGAAGGACGTCGCCCGCGCGATCATCCTCTCGCTCGTGATCCAGGGAGCGGTTTGCTACCTGATCGAATATTTCTGCGCCAATTATTTCCTTAACAACGGTTATACGATGCCGAACGCGGGCGCATCGAGCGCGCCGATCGGCGACATGATGAAGATCGTCGGCACCTGGGCATTTGGCAGCGCCAAGGCCGGCACGGCCTTCATGCTCGTGCAGGCCTTCACCGTGTTCCTCGCGCTCATCGGCACCACCCTCGCCTGCCTCAACACCGGCGCCCGCGTCACCTACGCGATGGGCCGGGACGAGGAGATGGGCGCGCACTTCGGCCTGCTGCACGAGAAGACCCTGACGCCCCACCGGGCCATCTGGACGCTCGGGATCATCTCCATCTTCATCGGCATCGCCACCGTGGTGCTGTATCTCGGCGGCACGACCCCCGCGGCCCTCGACAAGCACAACCTCTGGTACAGCTTCGGGATTTTCTCGCCCGAAACCTACGCGAAGATGCCCAATACCCTCGTCCTGATCACGCTGATCAGCAACTTCGGCACGTTCCTCCTCTACATGACGACCTGCATCGTGGCGATGGTGGCCTTCAAGGAGCATCACACCTTCCACGGCTTCAAGCACGTGGTGGTGCCGGTGTTTGGCGTGATCGCGAACTTCCTCTGCATGCTCTTCTACCTCATCGGGCCGCTGCCCGTGAACGGCTCCAGCCTCGTGGCGGGGATGAGCTACAAGGAGCCGTACCTCGCCCTGGGGGTCGTCGCCTTCTGGGGCATCTGGGGCATCGTCTACCTGAAGCGCAGCAGCAAGGCTTCCGGCAAGTCCATCTTGGTTTCTGCACCCGTGCAGAGTTAGTGGATGTAGTAGTGGAACTGGTGCGGCCCCCGGTGTGGGATCGGGGGCCGCCCCCTTCTTTTTAAAAACCCGCAGTGCAAGTTACCCACGCGCAGCTCTCGGTCGTCGGCCCCGTCCGCGAGACCAACGAGGATTTCATCTCGTTCTGGCTGCCGAACGACGCGGAGAATGCCAAGACCATCGGCATGGCCTGGATCCTGGCCGACGGGGTCGGCGGCGAGAACGGGGGCGAGGTCGCCAGCCGCCTCGCCGTGACCGCGGCCGTCCAGGTCTTCCAGAACGCCAAGCCCTTCACCCCGGTCGCCAGCGTCCAGCGCAAGATGTTCGAGGCCGCCAGCCGCGCGGTGTACGATTCCGCGGCGGCCCGGCCGGGCCTGGGGAAAATGGCCACGACCCTCACCGTCGCGATCCTGCGCGAAAACACCCTCCACGTCTCCCACGTCGGCGACTCGCGGGTCTACCTGGTGCACCACGGCCAGATCAGCCGCCTGACCGACGACCACAGCGCAATGTCCCTGCCGGTCAAGTTCCGCCTGATGCATGAGCACCAGGCAATGACCAACCCCATGCGCTCGATGCTCACACGCAGCATCGGGCCCGAGCCGTTCGCGAAATACGACACGGCCCGCGAGAATCTCGCCAAGGGTGACGTCGTCGTGCAGTGCTCCGACGGGCTCTATGGCTTTGTGCTCGACGCGGAAATCGCCGACATCGCCAGCCACTTCCCGCCTGCGGAGGCTTGCCGCCGCCTCATCAGCATCGCAGAAAAGCGGAACGGGGATGACAACATCTCCGTCCAGATCATCCAGGTGGAGGAGACCGACCTCTTCACTTCTTTTCGGGGAGTTTCCATTCATCATGACAAAACCGACAACAACGTGAGCGACGAACTCGAACCCGGCAGCATCCTCGACGAGCGCTTCGAGATCATCGAGCTGATCAGCCGCAGCGGCATGGCCTGCATTTTCAAGGCCCGCGACCTGGAAAACGGCGAGACCGTCGCCCTCAAGGTGCCGCTCATGCAGTTCGAGAGCGACGTCGCCACGTTCACCCGTTTCCAGCGCGAGGAGGAAATCGGCCGGCAGCTCAACCACCCTTACATCCTGAAGGTGATCCCGGTCGAGCGCCCCAAGAGCCGGCCCTACCTTGTGATGGAGTTCCTCGAGGGCCGTACGCTCGACAAACTCATGGAGGAAACCCGGCCGCTCCCGGAAAAGGAGGCTGCCAAGATCACCAGTCGCATCTGCGAGGCCCTCGAGCATATGCACCTGAAGGGCATCGTGCACCGGGACCTGAAGCCGCAGAATATCATGGTCTGCAATGACGGCAGCATCCGGATCCTCGACTTCGGCATAGCCAAGGCCGCGCGCATGCGCCGGCTCACCTTCGCCGGCTTCTCGCCAACCATGGGCACGCCCGACTACATGGCACCCGAGCAGGTCAACGGCCGCCGCGGCGACCAGCGCACCGACATCTACAGCCTCGGCGCCATCTTGTACGAGATGGTCACCGGCAAGGTCCCCTTCGAGGGCGAAAGCCCGTATGTCGTGATGAACATCCGCACCACCGGCGACCCGGTGGCGCCGCGCAAGCTCAACGAGCACCTCACGCCCGTGATGGAGGAGATCGTGCTCCATGCCCTCGCGCGGAATCCCGACGACCGCTATGAGAACGCCGCCCGGATGAAGGCGGAGCTCGACGATTACGAGATCGTCCCGCTCATCGGCCGCTACCGGACCCTCGAGCCGGTCAAGCCGTGGAAAAACAAGTTCAAGACCATGCCGCTCATCGTGGGCTTTGTCGTGCTGCAGGTCATCCTCTTCGGCCTGATGCTCTGGTATTTCACGCACCACGGGAAACACTGAGGGCGATCATGCCGGCCGTTTAAAATTCGCCGGGCTCGGATCACCCTCGGCATGGCTCCTGTCCAATGAATCCGGATCGGAAATGCACAGGAGACAATCCGAGGGAAACCAAGGTGGGAGGAAACCGGGTCATCGACCCCGGCTGCAACAATTCTGAAACTGCCCTGGCGTGCGCCCGCGGCCTGAGTCGGCGGGAGCCGCCGAAGAATTTCACCGCCGCCTTGTTTTGCGGTTTACCCCCGGGAAGCGATGCACGGTAATGAGCTCGCCCATGACTGCCGGCGCGGCCAAACCTGAAATCCTGATCATCGATGACGAGGTGCAGATCCGTCGCCTGCTCCGGATTACGCTCGAGGCCGCCGGCTATCGCGTGCGGGAGGCGGAAAATGGCGCCCTTGGGCTCAACGAGGCCGCCGTGCTGCGGCCGGATGCCGTCGTGCTCGATGTCAGCCTGCCCGACATGAGCGGCCTCGATGTCCTGCGCCGCCTGCGGGAATGGAGCCAGCTGCCCGTGCTGATCCTTTCCGTTCGCGGGGAGGAGCAGGACAAGATCGCCGCGCTCGACGCAGGCGCCGACGACTACCTCACGAAACCGTTCGGCGGCGGCGAACTCCTCGCCCGCATGCGGGTGCTCCTCCGCCGCGCTCAGCCGGCGGACGAGCTCAGCGTCGTGCGCTTCGGCGACATCG
>CAIKHO010000067.1 GCA_903827245.1 uncultured Opitutia bacterium | reverse complement strand
CCGGCATGGCTGCCAAAGTTGCGCGAAAAGCGGAGAGTTTTCACGCGCGGGTCGCGCGCGGTGAGCGCATCGATGATGGCCGGCGTGCCATCGGTCGAATGGTCGTCGACAATCAGCAGCTCAAAATCGAGTCCCAGTCCGCGCCAGTCGAGCGCCTGGACGCGTTCGTAAAGCCGCGGCAGGTTTTCCGCCTCGTTGTAAGCCGGGGTGACGATGGAAAGAGTCGGGATGCTCATCAAAAATGATCCTGCCCGCCAGACCGTCCGCCTGGCAACGCGGCCTGCACCCGCCACGCGCCGATTTCCGCTTCAATGGAACGCACCACCTGCGCCGGCACCCCGACTACGAGCGAATAGGGCGGCACCTCCATCCCCTCGGTCAACACCGCACCGGCGCCAATGATGGAATGATGGCCGACCTTGCAGCCCATCAACACGACGGCGTTGGCTCCGACAAAGACAAAATCGCCCAGCTCAGTCGGCCGCTTGTCCACGTGGCCGTGGACGCGTTCCGTCACGCATCGCCGGGCCGTGGAGTGGGAAAGCACCTGTGCCCCGCTGCTGATATTGCACCCGCGGCCAATCTTCAGCCCGCCCAGGCCATCGATCAGGGTAAAGGCCCCGATCCAGCACTCCGGCCCGATCTGAGGCTCACCGGCGATCCAGGCCAGCTGATGATATGGGTTGGGAGGGAGCGTCGAACTCATGCAGGAGCACTACGCTAGGTCAGGCCGGCGGGCGCAATCAATCCTTCAGCAGCACCAGCCGCATCGTGATATCGGTCGCCTCGAATTTTTTGCGCTGCTCATGGTTGAATCCTTCGTAAAGGTAGGGGCGCCACGCCAGCGGGTGCGGCGATGCCAGCAGCGTCTCATAATGGGCCGGCAGCAGAGGCTCGCCGGGATCAGGCCAGAGGAAACCGTCATAGAGGAGGCGAAACCGCCCGGGCGCGGTGGCGACCGGGCCCTCCCGTGCATGCAGGACGCGATAGGCCTCCATCGCGGCCACTTCCTTCCGGTGAAAAGTCGCAGGAAATTCCTGCCGCAACGGCACACTCAGGCTCCATCCGCCCCCGGCGAGCATGACCGCCAGCGCCACCTGTTCCACCCGGCCCCAGGGCGCCCGCCCGCGGAACAGCTGCGCCGCCGTCCAGCCGGTGAGCAGGGCGCAGAACGGCACCACCTGCCGGGCGAGCCGGCCGTAGACGACAAATTTCTCCATCACATTTGACCCGACGACCAGGATGATTGCGACCGCCACAATGATGGCGATCCAAACCCCGCCCCGCCGCCGCGCCCTGCCCTCCGCCCGCAGGACCAGCCAGCCGAAGGCCAGCAGTGCTGCCACCCAGATCAAGGCCGTAAGGTGTTCCACCTGCCACAGGTAGTCGAAAAACACGATATGCCCTTCGCGGAAATCGCCCTGGTTGATCGAGCCGGAAAAATCGAGGTAGGAAACGAGCAGGTAAATTCCGAAATGCAATGCCCCGAACAGCATCAGCAAAAACGTCCCCGCGAGTCCGAGCAGGCCGAAAAAGGCGCGCTTGAGCGCTTCCAGCCAGCCGGGCAATGCCAGCAGCACATGCGTGGTCAGGGCGCAGGCCACCAGCACCCAGTAGCCGTTGTAAGTTACAAACGCGGCGAATCCAAGGATTCCGGCCAGCCATGAATCGAGGAATCCAGGCCGCGGCTTCACCGCGACATAGGTGCAGGCCAGCGCCCAGAACAGGGCCACGTCGTAGGGCATGAGGTGGCGCGTCCAGTAGAACATCGAGGCCGCTGCCGCCATGGCCGCCGCGCTCCAGAGCGCCTCGCGCTCGTCCGCACCCATGCGCCGCGCGAGCAGCCAGACCCAGAAAATATTGGCCACCGAAAACAACGCCAGCAGGCACGCGGGCTGGGCCGTGGTCGCACCCGTCTTGATCTGGAGCCAGGCCGGCGCGAGCATTAAGGCCTTGAAGCCAAGGTGGTCCGCCGTGCCCGCGATCAAGAGCAGCGCCTCGTGCCTGTGCCCGTGATACCATGCGTCCCAGGCACTGGCGGCCGCGCCGTAACGCGATTCGTCCGCCCAAAAATACTGGCCGCCGCGAAAAATTATCGCGAGGCGCAGCCCGAGCGAAATGAGGAGCAACAGCAGGAGCGCGCGGCGCGGGCTTCCCAGGAACGGAATGGACCTTCTCATGCAAGCAGCGCGCGCAGCAGGGCTGCCACGCGTTCCTGGTCAGACCCTGCCATGTCGTGGAACAGCGGCAGAATGATCGCCTCGTCCTGCGCCCGTTCGCTTTCCGCCAGCTGGCGGCAGACACCCGGCGCGCAACCGCAAGCCGCACGGCCTCCGCCGCAGGCCCAGGGGGTGTCGCGATACGCCGGCTCGCGATGCGTACACATCACCCCGCGGCGCGTGGACACACCCGCATCGAGCATCGCCTGCATCACTGCGCGCTGCTTCACCCGTCCCGGTAACCGGACGCAGTAGCTCTGCCAGTTGGCCCGCGCCCATGACGGCTCGCGCGGCAAGTCCAGGCCGGGGATGCCCGCCAGCAATTGATGATAATGGGCAGACTGCGCGCGACGGCGCTCGATCATCGCGGGCAGCCGCTTGAGCTGTTCGCGGCCCATCGCCGCCTGCACGTCGGTCAGGCGGTAGTTGTAGCCGACCTCAACGTAGTCCTCAAAAACCACCTGCTTCGAGCCATGGCGTACCGTGTCGGGCACGTTCATCCCGTGCTGGCGCCATAGGCGGAATTTTTTATCCCACGCGGCACTGGCCGTCGTAATCATGCCGCCGTCACCGGTCGTCACGAGCTTGCGTGGGTGAAACGAAAAGCAGGCGATGTCACCGTGCGGACGGCCGATTTTCTCCCATTTTCCCTCCCAGAGGATTTCACTGCCGATGGCGCAGGCCGCATCCTCCACGACCGGCAGCCCGCGCGGTCGGGCAAACTCCAGGATGGCCCGCAAATCACAAGGCAGGCCGATCTGGTGCACCGCCAGGATTGCCTTGGTTCGCGGTGAAACCGCTCCGGCCAGCTTCGTCGGATCGAGGTTGTACGTGGCGCGCTCAATGTCGACGAACACCGGCACCGCGCCGCAGTGCCGGATCGCGTTGGCCGTGGCGATGAACGAATGGCTTGCCGTGATAACTTCATCACCCGGCTCGACGCCGACCGCCAGCAGCGCGAGGTGCAGCGCGGTGGTGCAGTTCGAGACGGCGCAGGCGTGCGGGGCGCCAACCGCCTCGGCAAACTCGCGCTCGAACGCGGCCACTTCGGGCCCTTGTGTCACCCAGCCGGAAAGCACCGCCCGCGAAACCGCATCGGCTTCCGGCTGCCCGATCCAGGGCCGGGCGACGGGAATGGTTGCGGGCGGACGGGCGGTCATATTCAGGTCTCCCAATTCTTGGTCTTGATCCGCAGGAAGGCGGTCGGGTCCTTGATATTAAGATCCCGGAAATACTCCAGGGTGCGCCCGATACCTTCGCGCAGCGTGACCTTCGGCCGGAAGGCGATGACCTTCTCCAGTTTTGAGGTGTCCACCCAGAGCTTGGGCACGTCAGCCGGACGCGCCGCCTGGAAGACCGGCTTCAGGTCGGTGCGCCCCATGGCTTCAAGCACGGTGTAGGCGAGCGTATCGATGCGTATTTCCACGCCATAGCCCAGATTGACCACCTCGCCGACGAGGCGGTCGGCCCCGGCAATGCGCGCCAGCATGTCGGCACAGTCCTTCACGTAGAGAAAATCGCGGGTGTGGGAGCCGTCGCCAAAGATCACCGGCGGGAGCCCGCCGAGGGTGCGCAGGATGAAACGCGGGATGACCTCCCCCGTGTCGCCCTCGAAGTGCGAACGGGGTCCGTAGTTGTTGAAGGGCCGCACACACACCACCGGCAGCTGATAACACTCGAAATAGGAGCGGGCATAGTGTTCGCCCGCGAGCTTGCTGCTCCCGTAAACGGTCAGCGGCCACGGGGTGCAGTTTTCCGTGATGGGAAACTCCCGGGCCCGGCCGTAGATCTCCGAGGTAGAGACGTAGACGAACCGGCGCACCTTCGCGCCCCGGGCCGCCTCCAGGAGATTAAGGGTGCCCGAGGCGTTGACCTGATGGTTTTCCACCGGGCTGTGCAGCGAGTGGCGCACCCCCAGGCAGGCAAGGTGGAAGACCGTGTCCACCCCGCGCAGGGCCCGCCGGCACGTGGCCATGTCGACAATGTCCCCGTCGATGATCCTGACCGCGCGCCGTGAGGGAAACCGCAGATTCTCCCGTTTGCCGTTGCGGAAATTATCCAGCACCACCACCTGGGCGCCAAGCCCCACGAGATGCTCGACAAGATGCGACCCGATGAAGCCGGCGCCCCCGGTGACCAGAATTTTTCCCGGGATTTTCATAATTTGAAGAAGTCGCGGATCTGCCGCGCCACCTGCTCGACCTGCGCGTCGGCCAGCTCCGGATAAATCGGGAGGCTCAGGCAATCCCGGGCGGCAGCCTCGGCCACCGGGAAATCGCCCGCCTTGTGGCCAAGACCCGCGTAGCATTTTTGCAGGTGGAGCGGAACGGGGTAGTGCAGGCCGGTGCCAATGCCCTGCTTTTCCAAGTGGGAGCGCAACTCGTCCCGGCGCGGATGGCGGACCACGTAGAGGTGCCAGGCGCCCTCGCTGCCCGGCAGTTCTGCCTGGAGCTTGAGCGGGGTGCCCCGGAGAAGTTCGGTGTAGCGCCGGGCAATGCGCCGGCGGGCGGCCGTCCAGGCCGCGAGGTGCCGGAGCTTCACGCCGAGCACGGCGCCTTGCATGCCCTCCATGCGGTAATTGTACCCAACTTCATCGTGGTGATAGCGGACCCGCGAACCGTGCTCGCGCAGGGAACGGGCACGCTCAGCCAGCGTGGCGTCAGCCATGATGAGCGCACCGGCCTCGCCGCATGCGCCCAGGTTCTTGCCGGGATAAAAACTGAAACCGGCGGTCACGCCGAAGGTGCCGACGGGTTTGCCGCGGTAGGTCGCACCGTGGGCCTGTGCGGCATCCTCGACGAGGTGCAGCCCGTGCTTCTGCGCCAGGGCGGCGAGCGGCGCGAGATCGCACGACTGCCCGTACAGGTGCACGGGCATGATGACTTTCGTCCGCGGCGTGATGGCCCGCTCGACCTGCGCCGGGTCGAGGTTGCACGTCGCGTCGTCGATATCGACATAGACCGGCTTAGCCCCGACGTAGGAGATCGCCCAGCTCGTGGCGACGAAGGTGAAGGGCGTTGTAATCACCTCGTCCCCCGGCTTGAGGTCGAGGAGCAGCAATGCGACATGCAGCGCGGAGGTGCCGCTGTTGAACCCGACCGCGTGGGCCGTACCGCAGAATTGGGCAAAGTCCCGCTCAAAGGCGGCGACGTCGGGCCCCAGGCAGAACGAGCACTGGTCGAGCGTGCGCGCGATCGCGGCATCGAGTTCGGGGCGCAGGGCGCGGATTTGCGCCGGCAGGTCAAGGTAGGGGACTTTCATGCAAGATCGGGCGCCTTCTTGCGCAGCACCCGGGCGGGATTGCCGGCGACCACGGCGCCGGGAGGCACATCCTTCGTCACCACGCTGCCAGCCCCGACAATCGCGCCCTCCCCGATCGTGACGCCGCAGAGAATGGTCGCCGAACTTCCGATGGACGCGCCCTTTTTCACCCGCGTGGCCTCGCATTTCCAGTCAGCCTCGGTCTGGAGGCGGCCCGCAGCCGTTGCCCGGGGAAAGCGGTCGTTGATAAAGGTCACGTTGTGGCCGACAAAGACGTCGTCCTCAATCTCCACGCCCTCGCAGATGAAGCTGTGACTGGATATCTTGCAGTTGCGCCCGATGCGCGCGTTTTTCTGGATCTCGACGAAGGTGCCCACCTTGGAGTTGTCCCCGATGGCGCAGCCGTAGGCGTTGACGAAATTGAAGATCTTCACGCCCTCGCCGACCGTCACGTTGACCAGGTAGCGCGACGGACCGTTCTCGTTGAGCACGCTCATGCGAGGGAAACCTCCTGGCCGCGCTGGCGGACCGACAGCTGGGCGGCCTCGAGAATGGCCACGACATCGGCGCCGAAGCGGCCATCGGAAACCGGCGGCACGCCCTTCGTGATCGCCTGCACAAAATCCGCGGCCAGGGCCGCGAGCGCTTCGCCACCGGGTATCTTGGGCGAATAAACATCACCGACGCGGTAGTCGAAGAGCAGGCGGCTGCGGTCCTCGTCGGTGCGCGCCTGATAGCCGGAATCGTACACTTTCAGCGGCTCGTTCATGTCGAGGTCGTTGTAGAGGATCATCTTCCGGTCGCCACCGATGAGAATATGCCGGATTTTCACCGGCGAGACCCAGGAGCAATTGAGATGGACCACGAGGCCCGAGGCGTAGCGCAGCACGATGAACCCGATGTTTTCCGGCGCACCGGGGGTGTGCGCGGTGGCCACCGCGCTGACGGCGAGCGGACGCTCGGGCGTCAGGTAGTTGACAATGGACAGGTCGTGGACCGCGAGGTCCCAAAGGACATTCACATCGTGCTGGAAGAGGCCGAGATTAATGCGGGTTGAGTCGATGTAGCGCAGCTGGCCCAGGTCGCCGGCCTCGATGAGAGCCTTGATTTTGCGCACCGCCGGGTGGTAGACGAACGTGTGGTCGACCATCAGCACGAGCTTCCGGCTCTCGGCCAGGG
>CAIKHO010000066.1 GCA_903827245.1 uncultured Opitutia bacterium | reverse complement strand
TGAGTGCCGCCTTCATCATCGAGGAAGGCCTGTCCATCGCGACGCTCGGGCAGGTCGTCGCCTCGATGAAGGACGCCGCGCACGCCGCCGGCGTGGGGATCGTCACCGGCGACACCAAGGTCGTGGAGCGCGGGAAAGGCGACGGGCTCTATGTGACCACCTCGGGCGTGGGTGTGATCGAGACGCCGCTGACCGTGGCGCCATCGAGCATCCGGCCGGGCGATGCGATCATCCTGAGCGGTGACATTGGCCGGCACGGCATGGCGATCATGGCGACGCGCGCGGGCCTGACCTTCGAGAGCGAGATCCAGAGCGACTGCGCCCCGCTGGTGGCGCCCGTGCGGGCCCTGCTGGAGGCGGGCCTGGAAATTCATTGCCTGCGCGACCTCACCCGTGGCGGCCTGGCGACCTCGCTTGTCGAGCTCGCGGAGTCGGCGAAGGTGGCGATCGCAATCGATGCCGCCAGGGTGCCGGTGTCCGAGCTCGTGCAGGGCGCCTGCGAGATCCTCGGGCTGGATCCGCTCTATGTGGCCAACGAGGGCCGGTTCGTCTGCCTGCTGCCCGAGGCCCAGGCCGGGCGGGCGCTGGAAATCTTAAACGCGACCGCCCCGGGCGGCGCGCCGGTGATCATCGGCTTTGTGCAGGCCGGTCCCGCCGGCCAGGTGACGCAACGGAGCGTCATCGGCTCCGAGCGCATCGTGGACCGCCTCAGCGGCGAGCAGCTTCCGCGCATCTGCTGAGGGCGGGTCGGCCGTTGTAGCCGGGGTCGCTGACCCCGGTTTGGTATTATCTCAGTGAAGCCAGCGCCCTGTCGCGGATCGATCAGTTCGATCGTGACCCAATTTCTTTGGGTTTGGTCCAAAATCGTTCTCGTTCTCCTTCTCGTTCCTCGTTCTCGGATTGGTGTTCCGAGGGAAGAACGAGAAAGAGAACGAAGAACGAGAACGATAAGATCGGATCGGATGTGAGATCAGGACACTGCCATCAGTTCCCGAACAGCACGCAGACCGGCGCGGGGAGCTGGGCGGTGCTGCCGGTGGGGGTGATGCGGCCGGTGGCGGGGTCGATGCGGAAGACGACCAGCGAATCCGAATTCTGGTTGGCCGCGATCAGCCAGCGGCCGGAGGGATCGATCCCGAAATTGCGCGGCGTCTTGCCCTGCGTGGAAATGGCCTCGACGAACGTAAGGTGCCCCGTGGGAGCATCGACCTTGAAGAGCGCGATGCTGTCCTGCCCGCGGTTGGATCCATAGACGAATTTTCCCGAGGGATGGACGACGATCTCGGCGCCGGAATTCGTGCCCGTGAAATCGGGCGGCAGCGTGGTGACGGTCTGGGTCTCGGTGAATGAGCCCTGCGTGGCGTTATAGTCGAAGGTCGTGATGGTGCTGGCCATCTCGCTGATCACGTAGGCGTGGCGTCCGTCCGGGTGCAGGGCAAAGTGACGCGGGCCGGAACCGGGCTTGAGGGAAACGGGGTCGAGCGGGGCGACCGCGCAGGTGGCCACGTCGATGGTGTAGCCGTAGAGCTTGTCGGTGCCGAGGTCGTCCGAGAAAACGAAGCGGCCGTCGCGCGAGAAAGTCACGGAGTGAGCGTAGGCATGGTCCTGCCGCTTGGGGTCGACGCTCTTGCCCTTGTGCTGGATGTAGGTCGCGGGGTCGCCCAGCGAGCCGTCGGGCTTGACGGGCAGCGCGGCGATGCTGCCGTTGTCGTAGTTGGCCACCATCACGGCGCGGCCCGAGGGATCGATCGCGATGTGGGTCGGCCCCGGTCCGCCGGCGGACGCGCGGTTGAGCAGCTTCAGGCTGCCGTCGGCCGCATTGACCGTGAACGCATAGACCGCACCGGTGGGACGCCCGTCGGTAGTTGCAACCTCTGACGTGGCATAGAGGTGCTTGTGGTCGGGCGCGAACACGAGGAAGGAGGGGTTGGCCCCTTCCGCCGCGAGCGTGAAGCTGCCGAGCTTGCCGGTCTCGGAGTCAAGGTGCCCCGTATAGATGCCATGGCTCCCGGTGGCCTTGCCGTTGAAATTCGTGAAGGTCCCGATGTAGACGGTCACATCTCGCGCGGTGGCGAGGACGGACGACAGGACGAAGAGGAGGAGGCGGGGCAGCAAGCGCATGGGAGGGGTGGGTTGGGGGAGGGAAGATGAATGTGGGAAATGGGCGCGGGAGATCAATGGGGATTTCTGCACGGCATGATGCCGCGGGTAGCGCGGGTCTCCGACCTGCCCTCGGGATTCCCGATCAAGGCCTAATTTCGCCGCGCTCGGTTTAAAATCGTTCTCTTTCTCGTTCCTCGTTCTCGGGTTGAGGTTCGGAGAGAGAACGAGAAAGAGAACGATGGGATCGGGATCCGATCGGATGCGAAATTTCAGGACCGCACCTAATTCCGCAGTCCGGCAAAGCCTCCGTCAGACGGCAAACCGGCGGTGACACGCCGTTGCCCCTCCGCTCAGTTGGCGAAGAGCACGCAGACGGGCGAGGGCACGCTCACGGTGCCGCCGGTCCGCGTGAGCCGGCCGCTGGCTCCGTCCACGTGGAAGACGGCCAGGGTGCTGGAGTCCTGGTGGGCGCAGACGAGCCACTCGCCGTCGGGCGAGAGCGCGAAGTTGCGCGGGGCCTTGCCGCCGGCCGGCGCGATCTCGACCAGGGTGAGCCGGCCGGTATCGGCCGCGATGGCGAAGACCGCGAGGCTGTCGTGGCCGCGGTTGGAGGCGTAGAGGAATCGGCCGTTGGGATGGACGCGGATTTCGGCGGCGCGGTCGGCGTCCTGGACCACGAAGCCGGCGGGCAGCGTGGAGATATGCTGGAACGGCGTGCCGACCCCGCGCGCGGCGTCGTAGGCGCAGGCGGTGACCGAGCCGTCGATTTCGTCGAGCACGTAGAAGTACCTTCCGTCGACCGAGAACTTGCTGTGCCGTGGGCCAGCGCCGGGCGTGATCGTGATGAACGGAGGATCGTTGGGCGTGAGCAACGCGCGGGCCGCGTCGAGCCGATAGGAGAAAACGCGGTCGAGGCCCAGGTCGGCCACGAGGGCGAAGCGGTTGTCGGGCGAAATCGTGACGGAATGGGCGTGGGACTGGTCCTGGCGCGTGGGATTGGGACCGAGCGGACCCTGGTGCTGGATGAAAGCGGTGCGGGCTCCGAGGCGGCCGTCGGCTTCCACGGGGAACGCGACCACCTGACCGGCGCCGTAGCTGACCGCGATAAGGGAGCGCCCGGTGGCGTCGACGGCGAGGTGCGTGAGGCTGATGGTACCGCTGGGCTGCTGGTTCAGCAGCGACAGCCGGCCGGTGCCGGCCTCGAGGGCATAGGCGCTCACGGCCCCGGCGGGCTTGCCGTTAAGCGTGCCGAGTTCCCGGACCGCATAAAGGACGCGACCGTTGGGATGGAGGGCAAGAAAGGACGGGGTGACGGCCTCGGCCGCGACCTGCGGCGAACCGAGCGCACCCGTCCGTCCATCCAGCTGCAGCGCGCAGATCCCCTGGCCGGCGGATCGCGCGTAGGTGCCGATGAACAGGAGGTGGGTGGAATCGGCGGAACGGACGGAAGGCAGGCTCATCAGGGAAAAGCAAAAAGGCAGGAAGCCGCGGAAGACAAGCCGGGCGGATGCATGGCCGGGAAATAATTTCATGGGAGGGGGATAAGGGCCGGGGAGCGCAGGGCTGAATCCGGAGTCCCACGGTGAAACCCGTTCCGGCAGGGTGCAAGCCGGACCGGGTTAGGGCACGTTTCCCAGCGCACCAAGGATTTTTCGCAGCAAAAAATCCGGCGGTACAGAGGCGTCGCCGGCAAGCAGGCTCCGGCGAGGATAATGTTACAATTTCGCGCGGAGGCGCGAAGACGGAGAGGAAAATCCGAGTTTCGAATCCAACATCCTGCCTTGCCCCGCGGCTTTGCGCCTCTGCGCGAAACCGGCTTGGAGGGATTGATGCCAAACTGTACCGCGCCCCCAGCTGCCGCTCAGCGGGCGCCCGCGAACTCGAAGGAATTGTGGATCAGGTCGCGGTGGCGCTCCTGCGAGTCGGCGATGTGGTGGGCTTGGAGCTCCCCGATCACCTCGTCGAGATCGCGTTCCTTCACGTAGTGGGCGAGGGCATGCTCGCGCGCCTCCTGCCAGCAGGCCTGCAGGTAATCCTCGCGGAGCTGCAGGCAGGCGGCGTGGGTCGAGGCCGACTGCTCGACGAGGGACTTGACGCCCTCGCGGACGAAGGCGCGGGCCTCGGCCTCGCAGGCGGCCAGCTCGGCCACGGCTGCGGTGGGGGAAAGGGTGTCGAGGCGGTCGACCCACGCGACATTCCGGAATTGCGGCGTGGCGGGCAGGCGGGCCGTGTCGGGCAGTTCATCGGCGCTGAGCTGGGTGACGCGGCTCGCGGTCTGACCGAGGTCGGCGAGCTCGAGCGCGGTGGCCACGATGGTGGCGCGCAGGACGGCCATCGCCTCGACCCGGTTCAACCGGGGGCCGCGGGTGGCGCCCGGGGTGTTGCCGATGGCATCGGCGACGGCGCGGGCGTCGCGGGCCAGCGCCACGCCCTTTTCGGCGAAGGCGGTGACTTGAAACTCCCAGAGTTTCACGGCCTCGCAGATCCCGTTGTAATACTGGTAGTCGGCGCTGGTCGTGATGAGATACTTGTGCAAGCCCTGCGGGATGACCGGCTCGAGCCAGGCGTCGATCGGCGCCAGCTGTGCGATCCGGCGGCGCAGACCCTCTTCCGTGTCGAGCACCGCGCGGAGCGAGGTCTGGAACGCCTCGCGGGCGCTCTTCGGGGCCAGCATCCCGAACGGAGGCTTGGTCGCCAGCACCTCCTGCTTTTGTTTCTCGAGCTCGTCGAGCGCCTCGATCAGTCCCCGGCGGCAGAGGGTCGCGTAGGCCTCGCTGCGGAGGTGGGCGACGAGATCGGCGGGCAGGTTCATCGTGGCTTCCATTGTCCTGCGTCCTTCCCGGTTTTCAACTCCCGGCTGCTGGGTACTAATACGGGGCCGGGGCTACGCGCTTTCCGCGCGGGCGCAGGCCGGAGAAATCCGGCGGTGGAACGGGCGGACCTCATGACGGCACGGATTCCTCCGGCGGCAGCCACCACGAGGCCACGGCGGCGACGAGCGCGAGGCCGCCGGCGGCGAGCAGGGCGAGACGGAAATCATTCACCGGCGCCAGCCAGCCGAAGATCACCGAGGCCGCGGCCGCGGCGGTGCGGCCGATGTTGTAGCAGAAACCCGCGCCGGTCGTGCGCAGCAGGACCGGGAAGAGCGGCGGCAGGTACATCGTGAACAGCGCGAACACGCCCGCGAAAAACCCGACGAGCGGGAACCAGAACCAGGCCAGCTCGCCGAAGCCGCGCGGGACGATGAACGCGCCGAGGATGGCGCCGCCGAGCCCGGCGAACATGATGAGGATGGCGAGCCGGTTGCCGAGGCGGCGGGCGAGCCAGCCGCCGGCGAAGTTGCCCGCCATGGACACGGCGTTGAGGGCGAAGAACGCCACCGACACGTAGCGGGTGGCCCGCGCCGGATCGAAGCCCGCCTCGTCGAGGAGGCGCCGCAGGTGCTGCGACTGCCAGAAGAGGAACAGCCACCACGCCGAGAGGCCGAAGGCGCAGACGAGCGTGGTGCGCACCGTGATGGAGGCGACCCGGCCGCGAAAGAGCGCACCGGCGCCGGGCTTTTTCTCCACCGCGGCCCCGGCACGCCGCCAGGTCTCGGGCTCGGGCACATGGCGGCGGATCCAGAACACGAGCAGCGCCGGCACAATGCCGACGAGGAACACCCAGCGCTCGCCGCCCGGCGGCAGCACGAGGGTGAGCAGATAAACGATCGCCGCGCCCGACAGCACGCCGAGATTCACGCCGGTCTGCAGCACGGCCGCGATCCACGGGCGCCAGGCCTGCGGCCACGTTTCCGAGAGCAGCGAGGCCCCCACGGCCCACTCGCCGCCAATGCCGAGCGCCGCGACGAACCGGAAGAGCATGAGCTGCCACCACGTCTGCGCGAAGGCGCAGAGCCCGGTGCACACGGCATACGTGAGGACAGTCAGCGACAGCGCCCGGCTCCGGCCGAGCAGGTCGCCCAGCCGCCCGAAGAACGCGCCGCCCACCGCCCAGCCAATCAGGAACGAGGCCTGGATGTACGCGCTCTTCTCTTTCACCGCCGGGTCCGCGCTGCTCACTGCGCCGAGCAGCTGGATGACGAGCGGAGTCGCGACGAGCGTGTACAAATGCAACTCAAGCCCGTCGAACAGCCAGCCCAGCCAGGCGGCGATGCCGGATTTCCACTGCAGCGGGGTGATTTCACTCAGGCGGGTCGCCTCGGGGGGCGCGGCGGACGGAGTCATGAGGCAGACCGAGTGGATGCACGGGCCGCCGCTGTGCTCAAGCCAAATGGCGGCGCGGCCGATGCTGCCCGTTTGCATTTCCGCCGCGGGCCGAACGGACGCGCCGCGGAAGCTCAGCAGGCGGACGGTGGCAGGTGGTGGGCTTGCCAGTATTCCTTCACTTCGCGCATGGCTGCGTCAAAACAGGCGGTGCAGTACCCGTGGCTCAGGCCACCGGCCAGCTCGCGGTTGCAGCTCATCTGGCCGATCCGCTTGTGGCAGGCGCAGCAGACAACAATCATGACCGGCGGATTGTCTTCGCCTGGATTCGTTTCAAGCGCGGAACGGTTTTGCTTCACGGGATCGTTGGCTTGGTTCCACTCTAACTCCACCGGTTGGGCGTGTACTACGCATCAATTGGCAAAAACCTCGCAAGATTTGACCGGCGGCCAGTTCCCCCAAGGCAGGAGCAAATTACGAACTTATCGTTCTCGTTCTTCGTTCTCCCTCCGGACACCAACCCGAGAACGAGGAACGAGAAAGAGAACGAGAACGATTTTGAACCAAGCGCGGCGAAAATAGGAGAGCACATCCGCCTTCCGCGATTGCATCGCATCGCTGCGCGGTTCACGTTGGGCCGTCCATGGCCTTGCTCAACCTCCTCGACATCAGCCTCAGCTTCGGTGGTCCCGCGATCCTTTCGAAGGTCAACTTCCAGGTCGATCCCGGCGAGCGCGTCTGCCTGGTCGGGCGCAACGGCGCCGGCAAATCCACCCTGATGCGGGTCATCGCGGGCGAGATGCAGCCCGATACCGGCGATATCTCCCGGCCGTCCGGGGCGGTTTACACCCGGCTCACGCAGGAGGTGCCGGCCGATGTCCGGGGTTCGGTCCATGACATCGTGACCAGCGGCCTGCGCGCCCCGCGCGACCATGAGGAGGACTGGGAGCGCGACGTCCGCGTCGAAGACCTCATCGCCCGCCTCCAACTGCCCTCGCAGACCGATTTCGCCGCGCTCTCCGGCGGGCTCAAGCGCCGCACGCTGCTGGCCCGCGCGCTTGCCGGCCAGCCCGACCTGCTGCTGCTCGACGAGCCGACCAACCACCTCGACATCGAGTCCATCCTCTGGCTCGAGGATTTCCTGCTGACCGAGAAGCTCTCGCTCTTCTTCGTCACCCACGACCGGGTTTTCCTCCGCAAGCTCGCCACGCGCATCGTCGAGCTCGACCGCGGCCGGCTCGTGAGCTGGGCGTGCGACTACGACACCTACCTCGTCCGCAAGCAGGAGGTGCTGGAGGCCGAGGAGCGCAACCAGGCGCTCTTCGACAAGAAGCTGGCGCAGGAGGAGGAGTGGATCCGCCGCGGCGTGAAGGCCCAGCGGTCGCGCGCCACCGCGCGCATCAACCAGCTCATGCAGATGCGCGCCGAGCGCCGCGCCCGGCGCGAGCGCACGGGCAACGTGACCCTGAAGCTCGCCGAGGCCGAGCGCTCCGGCGTGAAGGTGATCGAGGCGGAGAACGTCGCCTTTGCCTACCCCGACGGCCGCGTGCTCGTGCGCGATTTCACCACCACCATCCTCCGCGGCGACAAGATCGGCCTCATCGGCCCGAACGGCGCGGGCAAGACCACGCTGATCAAGCTGCTCCTCGGCCAGCTCGCGCCCACCGGCGGCACGCTCAAGCACGGCACCAACCTCGAGGTCGTCTATTTCGACCAGATGCGCGACCAGATCGACGACAACAAGACGGTCGCCGACAACATCGCCAACGGTAATCCGACCGTGACGGTGGACGGCCGCTCCCGCCACGTCATCAGCTACCTGCAGGATTTCCTCTTTGCGCCCGACCGTGCCCGCACGCCCGCCCGCGTGCTGTCCGGCGGCGAGCGCAACCGCTTGCTGCTCGCGCGGCTCTTCACCAAGCCGGCCAACATGCTGGTGATGGACGAGCCGACCAACGACCTCGACGCCGAGACGCTCGAGCTGCTCGAGGACCTGCTGGTCGAGTACCAGGGCACGCTGCTGCTCGTGAGCCACGACCGCGAATTCCTCGACAACGTCGTGACCAGCACGCTCGTCTTCGAGGGTGACGGCCGCATCGGCGACTATGTCGGCGGCTATGCGGACTGGATCCGCGAGAAGGAAAAGCGGGCCGTGGTGGCGGCCCGCGATGCCGAGCGCATGGCCGGTGACCCTGTTTCGCCAGGACTTCGCAAGGCAGGCCGGGAAGTCGCCGCTCCAACAATAAAGGCGAAATCCGCCCGCAAACTCACGAACAAGGAGCAGCGCGAGCTCGAGGCGCTGCCGAAGCGAATTGAGACGCTCGAGGCCGAGCAGGCGGAACTCACCGCGAAACTTTCGGACCCCGCGTTCTATAAGAACGAGTCGGCGAAATTCACCGGGGTGAAGGCCCGACTTGATGCGCTGGAGCAGGAGCACGTCACGGCGTTCGCCCGCTGGGAGGAACTCGAGGCCGCAAGGAACGCGGGGTAGGGCCGGCATGCATCCGGATTTTTTGGCCAAAAATTCCGAAGTTTAACGCGGCACTTGTCTCGGCTCCGCTTCCCGCTCCTAATAGCGACGAACCCCCAATCGAGGAGCATCCCATCATGGAATTCAGAAATCTTGGCGGCTCGGGCCTGAAGGTCCCGGCACTCAGTCTCGGCACGGCCACCTTCGGCGGCGGCCGCGGTTTCACGGAGTGGGGCGGCACGGATGCGAAGGGAGCGACGCGCCTCGTCGACCTCTGCCTGGAGGCCGGGCTCAACCTGTTTGACTCGGCTGATGTCTACTCCGCGGGCGCGGCCGAGGAAATCCTCGGCGCCGCGCTCAAGGGCCGGCGGGACCGCGTGCTTATTTCCACCAAGGCCACGTTTCGTTCCGGTCCCGGGCCGAATGACGTCGGCTCGTCGCGCCAGCATCTTCTCGCCGCCGTCGATGGCAGCCTGCGCCGGCTCGGCACGGACTACATCGACCTGTTCCAGTTGCACGGATTCGACGCACTCACGCCGGTGGAGGAGGTGCTGCAAACCCTCGACGGCCTCGTGCAGGCCGGGAAGATCCGCTACCTTGGCTGCTCGAACTTCTCCGGCTGGCACCTGATGAAATCGCTGGCGGTGTCCGAGAAATACGGCCTCGCCCGCTACGTCGCCCACCAGGCGTATTATTCGCTGATCGGCCGCGAGTACGAGTGGGAGCTTATGCCGCTGGCGCTCGACCAGAAGGTGGGCGCGGTGGTGTGGAGCCCGCTCGGCATGG
Source organism: uncultured Opitutia bacterium (assembly GCA_903827245.1). Lineage (GTDB taxonomy): Bacteria > Verrucomicrobiota > Verrucomicrobiia > Opitutales > Opitutaceae > CAIUWA01. The sequence continues at coordinate 9,597 of CAIKHO010000066.1, read as the reverse complement.
GCCGGCTCGGCGGAAAAGTCCGGCGCGGGCAGCCGTTGCCGAAGGTCAGCCGGCTCAACGACCCGGGCACGGTGAAGATCGCGCCGCCGGCGCCGGACGAAGAGGTTTACCGCGTGGTCGATGCGCTCGATGCGGTGGCGCGGGAGACGGGCAAATCCGTGGCCCAGGTCGCCATCAACTGGGTGCTGCAGCGCCCTAGCGTGGCGACCGTGATCATCGGCGCCCGCGACGAGGAGCAGCTGCGCCAGAACCTCGGTGCGACTGGCTGGAATCTTACCCCCGCGCAGATCGCGGCGCTCGATGCCGCCAGCGCCAAGGAACGGATCTATCCCTACTGGCACCAGGCGCAGTTCGCGGAACGGAATCCGTTTCCGACCGGTTAGATCTTACAGGAGGAAACAGAGGGAACGGAGAAGATGAAAACCGAAGACCAGATTGGCTTCCGTCGCTGGTGGGCGGATGCCTGCCACCGGATGATGAAGCTGCATTGTTCAAACCTCCGTTTCCTCCTGTGAAGACCAAATCCCCGTCCACTCCACTGCGCATCGCCGTGGTCGGCACCGGCGGTGTCGCCCGCCGGAACTACCTGCCGTTCCTCGCCGCCCAGCCGGATGTCGCGCTGGCCTGCTACAACCGCACGCCGGAAAAGGCCGTCGAGGCGGCCCGCGACTTCGGCGGCGAGGCCTTTCCCACGCTGGAGGCGCTGATGGCGTGGAAGCCCACGGCGGTCCTCGTCCTGACGGCGGAAACCTGCCGCGACGAAATCGGCACCGCGCTGCTCAAGCTCGGCGCGCCGCGGCTGTTTTTCGAGAAGCCGCTGGTGGCCGTGCACGGCCAGGCGAGGGTGGAAGAGGCGGATTTCCTCAAGGGCCGGGCCCTGCTCGACCTGGCCGCGGCCCGCGGCTGCGAGACGGCGATGGTCTTCAACTACCGGTTCTTCGCGCAAAGCCGGGCGGCGCGGGAGATCGTGCGGCGCCGGAATTTCGGCCGCGTGATTAACATCGCGGCGCAGGTGCACTACGCCTGCTGGAGCCATTGCATCGACCTGATCCACCACTTTGCCGGCGACATCCGCGAGATCGCCGCGCTGGGCGGCCCGGTGGCGCGTGAGGGCGACCATGTCGGGCTCGCGCATGACGTGACGGCCGCCTTCCTCACGGCGGACGGGGCGGCCGGGACCATCCTCGGCACGGCCGGTATGAAATGGCAGCATCCCCTCTACGAGCTGGTGCTGACCTTCGAGCGCGGGCGCCTCCACCTGCGCGACCTCGACGGCACGCTTGAGATCCTTGACGCCGCGGGGCAGCAGCACGAGACGGTTTCCTTTGTCCGCGATACCTCCCGCTGGGCGAACTACGACGAGTCGTTCCGCCAGGCACTGGGCGCCTACCTGCAATCGCTGCGTGACGGAACCGCACCGCCCGTGCCCGGGATCGACGGTTTGCGCGAACTCCAGGTCGAGGCCGCGCTCAAGCGCTCGATTCGCGAACGCCGCCCGGTGGTGCTGGCGGAGGATTTCCCGCTGACGGGGGGGTAGCAGAGCCGCACAGGTGGAACGCGTTGACCTCAACGCGTTGGACCGAGGCGGCTTCGCCGCAGCGCGTTGGGGTCAACGCGCTCCACCCTTCCGCCGCCGGCGAACTTCACCCCCCTCCTTTGCTCTTGTGTAAATGAAGGGCCGGCGGCTTTTTTTCGCGACCTTTCACGTGCTGCCCGGTCCACCAGTCCCATCCGCTTGTCCGGTCCGCCTTCCGGCCTGACGCCACCGCCATGATCACCCGCCATTCCAGTTCCGTGCAGGAGCGGCCCAAGCTCTGGTTCGAGGCGGTGATCATCCTCGGGCTCGGGGCGCTGGTCCTCGGCGGCGCGCAGGTGGCGTCCGAGTGGCGGCAGCCGCTGCGGCAGACCGTCGACATCGACCTCTCGGTGTGGGCGCTGCCGAAATACGCCCTGTTCTCCCTCGCGCGCGGCTGGATCGCCTACTTCTTCTCGCTGCTCTTCACCTTGCTGGTCGCCTCGTGGGCGTTCTACGACGAGCGGGCCCGGCGCTACGTGCTGCCGGCGCTCGACGTCCTTCAGAGCATCCCGGTGCTCGGCTTCCTGCCGGCCCTCGTGCTCGCGCTCGTCGCGCTGTTCCCGCACAGCAACGCCGGCCTCGAACTGGCGTGCGTGCTGAGCATTTTCACCGGCCAGGTCTGGAACATGGCCTTCAGCTATTATGACTCGCTGCGCGGCGTGCCGCCGGATTACCGGATGCTGGGCCGGCTCTACGGCTTCAACTGGTGGCACCGCTTCTGGAAGATCGAGCTGCCCTTCGGCGCGCAGGGCCTGCTCTACAACAGCATGGTGTCGATGGCCGGCGGCTGGTTCTTCCTCAGCATCACCGAGGCGTTCAAGCTCGGCGACCAGGACTTCCGCGTGCCGGGCATCGGCTCCTACATGAGCGTCGCGACCGACCGCGGCGACGTGCACGCCCAGTTCCTCGGGGTGATCGCGATGGGCGTGGTCATCCTCACGGTCGACCGGCTGGTGTGGTGGCCGCTCGTGGTATGGTCGCGCAAGTTCAAGCTCGACGACTTTGGCAGCGGCGTGACCGAGCAATCCGGCCTGCAGCGCTGGCTCGCGCGCTCGCGGGCGACGCAGGCCGCCGTGCAGTTTTTCGGCCGGATGTTCGACCGGCTGGTCCCGCCGCCCAAGCCGCCCGTCCTCAACACCGGGACGGCCGCCGTGTCCGCGCCGACTGCTCCCAACCGGCTGAGGCAGGTGATTTATCGCCTGTTCGTGGTCGTGCTCGTGGCCGGGCTGGCGTGGGGCGCCGTGCGGCTGGTCATGCTGCTCATCGTCGTGAAACCGGGTGACTGGGGGGAGATCCTTTATTGCACGGCGCTCAGCTTCCTCCGGGTGCTGGCCGCGGTCGGGCTCGGTACCTTGTGGACGGTGCCGGTCGGGATCTGGATCGGGCTGAATCCAAGGTTGTCCAGCCGCCTGCAGCCCTTCATCCAGTTTGTGGCGTCATTTCCCGCCCCGATGATCTATCCCTGGATTCTCACGCTGGTGCTGCTGGTGGGCGGCAGCCTGCAGTGGGGCGCGGTGCCGCTGATCATGATGGGCACGCAATGGTACATCCTTTTTAACGTCGCCGCTTCCGCCGCGGCCATTCCCAACGACATGGTGAGCTGCAGTGACATCCTGCGGCTGGCCGGCTGGACGCGCTGGAGGAAATTCCTGCTGCCGGCCGTCTTCCCCGGCCTGGTCACCGGCTGGATCACCGCCGCCGGCGGCGCGTGGAACGCCACCATCGTCTCCGAGTACGTGCAGGTCGGCGGCAAGCTCTACGCGGCGACCGGCCTCGGCGCCCTCATCAGCCGCGCCTCCAACGACGGCAGTTTCCCGAAACTCGCGGCCGCCGTGCTGGTCATGGCGGTGGTGGTGGTGGGTATCAACCGCCTCCTCTGGCGCCGCCTCCAGACCGTCGCCAACGACCGTTGCCGCTTCCTCGCCTGACACCATGCCCGACGCACCACATCCCACTCTCATCGAACTCCGCGGCGTCTCCCACGAGTACGCCGCGGGCGGACAGGACAAGGATCTCATCCTGAGCGACATCAACCTCGCCGTGGCCGAGAACGACGTGGTCGTGCTGCTCGGCCCCTCGGGCTGTGGTAAGTCCACGCTCGTCCGGATCATGGCCGGGCTGATCACGCCCACCAAGGGCGAGGTGCTGTACCGCGGCACGCCGCTGCACGGCGTGTCGCCCGGCGTTGCGATGGTCTTCCAGAACTTCGCGCTCTTCCCGTGGCTCTGCGTGCGCGACAACGTGCTGCTGCCCGTCGGCAGCCTCCCGCCGGCCGAGCAGCAGGCCCGGCTCGAGAAGGTCCTCGCCACCGTCGGCCTCGACGCCTTCGAGAACGCCTATCCCCGCGAGCTCTCCGGCGGCATGAAGCAGCGCGTCGGCATCGCCCGCGCCCTCATCGCCGAGCCCGAGGTGCTGTGCATGGACGAGCCGTTCAGCGCCCTCGACGTGCTGACCGCCGAGACGCTGCGCAACGAGATCGGCCGGCTCCTCGCCAGCCCCGAGCATCCGCTCCGCACCATGGTCATGGTCACCCACAACATCGTGGAGGCCGTCTTCTTCGCGACGCGCATCGTGGTTCTCGCCGCGCAGCCCGGCCGGATCGACGTCGTCGTGCCGGTGGCGCTGCCCTATCCGCGCGATCCCGATTCCCCCGAGTGCCGGGCCATCGTGGAAAAACTGCACGCGATCCTCACCCGCACCAATCTGCCGGACACGGCCGTGGATGCGGCCAAGGTCGTGACCTCGAAGGTGGGCGATGCGGGCCGGCGTATCGCGCCCGTGTCGCTGCCGTACGTCACGCCCGGCGAGGTGCTCGGCCTGCTCTCGCTGCTGGACGACAGCGACTGCGATATCTTCCTGCTGGCGGAACGCCTCGGCAAGGAGTTCGGCGCGGTCGTGAACGTGGTGAAGGCGGCGGAACTGCTGGGCTTTGTCGACACCCCCGGCCAGGAGGTGCACCTGACCGCGCTGGGCCGCGAAGTGGTCGGCGGCTCGACCGACAGCCAGAAGCGCGTGGTGCGCGGGCAGCTCCTCAAGCTGAAGCTCTTCGAGCTCGTCCTGCGGCTGATCAAGGTGCAGGAGAACCAGATCCTGCCCGACGAGGAGCTGCTGCGCGAACTGCAGGCTGCGCTGCCCCACCAGAAGCCACGTCCGCTTTTCCGCACGGTGCTGGGCTGGGGACGTTACGCGGAACTCATCAGCCACGACCAGCGCCGGCATGTCGTCCGGTTGTACGAGCACCGCGTCCCGGGCCGGGCCCGGCACGCGCCCGTGAACCTGCCGCCGGCCGCGCCGCCGACCGAAGGGAGCTGAGGGCGGTGAAGGCCGGGCGGGCAGAACTCCGGAAGGACGGAGGACCGGAAGATCGGAAGGCCTGATGCCGGCGGCTGACGCCGGGTCGTGGGCGGATGGAAGCTGTAGGAGCGGCTTCATGCCGCGAAGATCGGGCCGGCCGGGCGAACCATCGCGGATTGGGTGTGTTTTCAAACCCCGCCTGTTGTTTTGAGTTGGAGCAGCGACCCCGGCTACAACAATTCTTAAACTACCCGGCCATTCTGCCGGGCTAATCGGACGGGCCGCAGGGGAAAAAAAGGCCGGCCCCGGGATGAGTCGGGGTCGGCCGGAATCTTACGCTGGTGAACTCTGGTCGTTCACGATCCTGACGCCGCACACTTCGCGGCGGGGCGGCTCAGAGGTGAAGCGGGCTTCCTGTTCAGGTCATCGCGAGTTCGTCGACCCAGTACCCCTTGCGATTGTAGTGGCCGTAGAGGCTGGCCTCGAAATCCCGGGTCAGCAGGGCATCCTCGCTGTATTCCGGCGAGTTCTTGATCGCATCGCGGGACAGGCCGACAAAGACCTTCGAGTCGAGCCAGCTGACGCGGTCGATCCACTGCGGTGACACCAGGACCTTTTTTCCGGGCCACCAGTTCCGCGTATTGACGACCAGGTACCGGATGGCCCATGTCGCGTCGTCGATGATGAAATCCTCCACGTGGCCGATCTCGCCGTCGGTGCCCTCGATGTAATGGCCGTTCACGTCGTGCATGCTGCGCAGATGCGGGTCCCAGCTCTTCTCGTCGAGCGTGAACTCGCCCCATTTGTCGCGATCCCGGTTCGCGTAGGGATAGGGCCCCCAGCTATAGGGACCGCCCCAATACGCCGGCCAGCCATAATAGCCGTAGTAGTTGTCCTCGAATTGGCGGGACACGGGCTTGTGACTGTCGAGGGACGGGCTGTGCTCGATCTGATTTTTCGTGAAATCGACCTCGATCTGGCGGTCGGCCGGGTTGATGGAAGCCAGTGCATAGGGTGAGATCAGCACCTGGCGGCCGGTGAGCCAGCCGCCGGTGTCGGCCACCAGGTAGCGGATGGTCCAATGTTTGTCGTCGAAGTAGAAGTCCTTGGCGGTCCCGACGTTTCCATCGAGGCTGTCGAGTTTGTAACCGTTGAGTGTTTTCGCCTTGGTTAACATGATGATCGTTACGTTGATTTATTTTTCGTTGCGTTGTTTGAGCTGCCGACATCCGGCCGCCGACTGATGCGTGATGACTGATTCAGTCATCGCGATATCCGTACGGATGCTACCCGCATGGTGCGCCGGCGGGCGCCGTTTCGCTATGGGGTGTAGGCCTATTGCGGGCGGTTCATCGGGAGGAAATAACGCCGTCAGCCCTGTTTCTTCCCGGCGCCGGCGAAACATTCATATGCGGTCTATTGAGGCTCGCGCATTAAACTGACGGCCGAAGTCGAGGTAACGCGGCGCTTCAGCCCGCGCTTTGGGACGCAAGACGTGGGCTGAAGCACCGCGCTACTTCCAAGCTTCTGCGTCAGTCTGATACGCGAGCCTCAATAAGCTGCCCGATAGCGGCCGAGGCCGGACATCCGCTGAACACCCCATTGGAAACAGCGGGATGAAACGATAATCTCTCCGCGCTCTGGCCGATGCCATCCTGATCACCTGAGCCGGACCGAACCGCGGGTGAAGCACCGGGCGGAAACAAACCAGCCAACACCCCCACCATGCCCAGCGGCGATAAATCCAGTTATTCCGACAAACAGATACGCCAGGCCAGGCATATCGAGAAAAGCTACGAGCATGGCGGCATGAGCGAAGGAACCGCGGTGAAGCGGGCGTGGGCGACCGTCAACAAGCTCTCGGGCGGAGGCAAAAAAAGCGGCTCTGGTCGCAAGAAAGCTTAGAATGAACCCTGCTCAGACCATCCAGCCCGTCGGTGACCGCTTTCCCGCCCTGGAGGAACAGGAGGTCGTGCTTACATTTTATGCTCCCGAGGCAAGGGAGGTCCGCGTGGCCGGCACTTTCAACGACTGGCGCCCGGAGCGGAATCCGTTGGAGCACACCGGATATGGGGAATGGTCCGCCAGGTTGATGCTGAAGTCGGGGCAATATCAGTACCGTTTCGTCGTCGACGGCGTCTGGACCGATGAACTTGGGGCCACGCCCACCACGCCCAATCCTTACGGCGGATTCAACTCGGTCCTGAACGTGGGCTTGGATGACCGGACGGACCTCTTGTGATCCCGTTCGCCCCGGGCTTGTGCCGTTTGCGAGCCAGTTCCGGGCTTTATTGAGGTTCGCGGATTATCGAGGCTTGCGCATTAAACTGACGACCGAGGTCAAGGTAGCGCGGTGCTTTAGCCCGCGCTTTGGGACGCAAGCCGCGGGCTGAAGCACCGCGCTACTCCCAAGCCCATTCGTCAGTCTGATACGCGAGCCTCAATAGGAAAAAGCCTGAAGACGGCGGATCAGACGATGGAAGGCCAGAAGGGCCGGAAGACCAGAGAGCCGGAAGGCCCGAAGTCCGGATCACCGATCCTCAGGCCTTCCGGCCTTCTGGTCTTCCGACCTTCCGGCCTCCGACTCGTCACTTCTTACCTTCCGAACCGGGCTCCACCACCGTCGGCGTGCCGACCTCGACCTTGCCGACCGGGACCGGGCGGCGGTTGATGATCTCGGGCTCGGTCATTTCGCGGCCGAAGAATTTGCCGGCGCTGGCCACGACCGTGGGCACGGCCTGCTTCATCGCTACGCCCTGCGAGCCGACCGTCATGCGCGTCCGCCAGAGGAGCACCGGCCGTCCCTGGGCCACGGACGCGTAGTCGAAGGCGGAGGCCACGACGTAAAAGACATCGCCCAGCGCCTGGTTGAGAAGCGTCTCGTTGTTCGCCTTGCGCATCTTGAACTCGTTCACCGGGGTGTTGAAGGACGTGACCATGACCGGGCTCGTGCCCTTGACGGGCATGTGGCTGAGGCCGGCGTTGGAGTTCGCATCGGACTGGATCTGCGTGTCACTGATGACCTGGTCGATCTCGTCGGCGAATTTTTTCCCGCCGACCAGCGCGGCGCGGTCGAGGACGTTGCGCCGCACCTCCTCGGCGGAGTTCACGGGGTTGTCCTGCCCGTCGGTCGCGGTGAGGGCGTTGTGGGTCCCCCAGATGTAGATGATGAGGAGGCCGGGCGGATGCTCGGGCAGCTTGGCCGGCAGGTAGCCGTTGACCCCGAGACCGTGGACCAGGAGCGGGCCGACCTCGTCGCCAGTCATCTTTTGCTCGTGCGCGGTCAACTCGCCCATCTCGTGGTCGCCGCCCGACTGGGCGTCGTAATAGGCGGGATGGTCGGTCGAGACCGGCGGCAGTTTTTTTCCAGCCGGGGTCACCTCGGTGATGACGGTCATCTCGAGGCTGGGATTCGCCTGGAACACCTTGGGCAGCAGGGCGGAAAACCAGTCCCAGTTGGCCTTGGCGGGGTCGTCCGGTGCCGCGACCGCCGGGGTGGTCGGCACGGGCGCGGGGGTTTCCGCGGCGGACCGGGGCAGGAGCAGCAAGGGCAGCAGGGACGCGAGCCGGAGGAGATACCGTTTCATGGGGAGAGGGGGCTGGACCGACAAATCATGACGCCGGGGCGGTCGCTCCGGTTCCAAGCTATTTTTGTGAATTACTCAAGGAAGAGGAGGGGAAACTTCGGAGGGTTTTTAGCCACTGATGGCACGGATCCGACTCCGCCAAGACTTCGCCGGACACATGGGCGCAGATTTTTGGATATCCGCACCGTCCGGACCCATTTGTGAAATCAGTGCCATCAATGGCCAAAACAATTCCCGATTTTTTATGAAAGAAAGCCCGCCCTCACACCGTTTCATGGGAGTGAACTCCCATGCCCACGGTTTTGGAGGATATCTTCGCGGGCAAATTCGATCACCAGATGACAGCGGCATGCGGTCCTTTGCTCGAAGCCGTCAGCCACATCCAGGAACACCTCGTGGGTGCGGACCGGCCGGTCTGGTGGACGAATCGTACTGCAAACGAGACCGTTCAGGTTCCTGAAGTCCTCATTGCCGGCGAGATGATCTGGCGACAACAGGACAAGATAATGCGGATTGTTCGCCGTGGGATACGGCACCAGAACGACATCCCACTGCCGCAGCAGGCTCACGTCCGCCGCGATGCCAGGCTCCGGGCGGCCGCAGCGCTGATGGCGTTGTCCAGTGCGAAGTCCTCCGGCGTGAGCTCGAATCTGAACGGCTTTTTCACCGGTGTAACAGTCTTCTTGGCCGCCTTGGAACGGCGGGCGGGTTTGGGGCGCAGGAGGGTTGGGATGGACTCCAGTTAGGCCAGGAGATCGGGCGCCGCAAGCGACCTTTTCAAGATGGAATATTTTTTGAAAGAAAAGCCGCCTTCTTCCCGTTTGAAGGTGTGCAGGCGCATGCCCACCCGGGTGCTCTGACTTGGCACCTCGGCGATCGAAGCAGATCTGACGCCGGACAGACGCTCAGGCCGCTTTGCTCAGCGTGCGCCTCAGCCGGGCGAGCAGGCGTTGCTCCTTCCGCCGGGCCGCAGGGCGGGCCAACAGCCCGAGCGAAGACGGCAGCTCATGCTCCCAGATGCGCAGCACCCGCCAGCCCAGCCGCCGCAGCGCCCGGCCGACCTTGGCGTCCCGCGTCTTGTTGCGGGCGATCTTCCGCCGCCAGAAGGCGACGTTGGTCTTAGGTTGGGTGCCGTGCTTA
>CAIKHO010000065.1 GCA_903827245.1 uncultured Opitutia bacterium | reverse complement strand
ACGGGGGCGGAGCTCACAGCCCTGTTGTCGCTGAAGGGCCGGCATCTAGAATTGGAAGGAATCCTGCCGGAGCCGGTGACGGGCGCCGTGCCGAACCAGGGCCGGATGGGCGTCTTTCTCGCCAAGGAAATCCTTCGGCTCCATCACGGGGAGATCCACGCCGGACCCGGCATGGAAGGCACGGAAATCCTGATCTCGCTGCGATCGTGCTGAGGGTGGGCGGTGGAAATCTGCGCATGCAACCAACCGGCGGTGGTGGACTTCACGGGCGGGCGGGACGGAGGAAATCATGACCGGGCAAATTGACTTGTTGCCGGCGGTCGCGGCATGGCTGCAGCAGGAGACGGCGGTGGAGGCGGCCGTGCTCTTTGGCTCGAGTGCGCGCATGACCTCCGCGGCGGCGCCCGGCAGCCGTTCCGACCTTGATCTTCATGTCGTCACCTCCGATGCGGCGCGCCTGGAGCAGATCGATTGGCGGTCGGCCGTTCCCGGGGGTGGATTTTGCCTCCAGGCGGTGCGGCCGGCCACGGGCGGGGTGCGCAAGGTCACCGCGCTGTTTGTCTCGGGTGAAATTGACCTGGTGCTCGTGCCGGTCAAACGGCTTCGGCTCGGGCGGCTCGCCGTGCGCTGCGGGCTGCACCGGCGCCGCGGAGGATTGCGGGTCGCACTCAATGAGATCGCGACCTGCATGCACTCCGGCTACCGGTTCCTGAAGGGCGAAAAGGAGTGGGGCGCTTTTTATGCGCGGATTGTCGCCGAGATGCCCGGGGTCCGCCTGTCCGACCCGGAGGCGGTGAACCTGGCGGATATTTTTCTCTGCGATCTTTGCTGGGTGTTTCAGAAGCTGGAACGGGGCGAGCTTTCGGCCGCCCAGCACCTGACGCACCGGTCCCTGGCCGAGATCAATTTCCGCCTCATGCGCGAGCTGCGCCTGCGCCGGGGACAGCCGGTGCAGTCGTTTGGCCTCGGCCGCAAGGTGGAGTCGACGCTTTCGCCGGAAGAACTGACCTGGGTGCAGGTTGACGCGCGACTCCGGCGCGAGGACCTCGGGCGCGCGGCGTGGACCGCCTTCAAGGGAATGCGCGCCCTGATGCGCGAATTGATCCCAGCCTGGCAGGTGCCGTCCGGCATGGACGAATTGCTGGTGCGCAATTCCGCCCGGGCGGAGCAAGCGGGCTGAGGGACGGACGCGCTGGGCCGGCGTGCGGCCCGCGCGTTCACGCCTGGGCGTTGAAGAGCTCCGCGATCACGTCTTCCAGCGGCACATCCTCGATGGTGATGTCGGCCACGGGGCCGGTGTGCAGGATTTCCTGGGAGACGGCGGCGATGTTTTCGCTCGGCACGCGCAGCGTGAACTTGCCGTCGTCGCCGCGCGTGGTCGCGCCGTAATGCGATTGCCAGTCATCGGGAAACGAGGCGGCCTGGGCGCCCGTCAGGGCGGCTCCTTCGACACTGCCGAGGGCGGGGAGGAAGGTGATGATTTTCTTGCGGCTGCCGGAGCCCGATTCCAGGCGGTCGAGCGCGCCATCGTAGATCTTCTTGCCCTTGTGGATGACGATGACCCGCTCGCAAAGCTCCTTGATGTCCGCCATATAGTGGCTGGTGAGGAGGATGGTGACGCGGTGCCGGCGGTTGTAGTCGCGCAGGAACTGGCGCACGGCTTTTTGCGACACCACATCGAGGCCGATGGTGGGCTCGTCGAGAAACAGGACGCGCGGCCGGTGCAACAGGGCGGCGATCAGTTCCATCTTCATGCGCTCGCCGAGGGAAAGCTCGCGCACCATGACGTTGAGTTTCTCGCGCACGCCTAGCAGGTCGACGAGTTCGTCGAGGGTCTGCCGGTACTGATCCGACGGCAGGCCGTAGATGTGCCGGAGCAGGAGAAATGACTCGATGGCGGGCAGGTCCCACCAGAGCTGGTTCTTCTGGCCGAGCACGAGGGCGAAGATCCGGCGGTAGGCGTTCTCCCTCCGGGTGGGGTCGAAACCGGCGACCCGCGCGGTGCCGCTGGTGGGATAGATGAGGCCCGAAAGCATCTTGAGCGTGGTGGTCTTGCCGGCGCCATTGGGCCCGAGAAACCCCACGAACTCGCCCTCCGCGATGGTGAAGTTGATGTCATCCGCCGCCCGCGTCTCCTCGAACTCGCGCCGGAACAGCCCGCGCACGCCGCCCCAGAAGCCCGGCTGTTTCTTGTAGGTGCGAAAGACGCGGGACAGGTGCGAGACTTCGATCATGGAAGGCTGGATTGAACATCGAAGCCGCGAAGAAGCAAAACCCTTTGATCAATCACCGGTTGGCCCGCGGCGCCCCGGTGGCGGGAAAGCCTGTCCGGCCCGCGCTGCAAGGAAGTTTTTGACGCCGGGCCGGCGGGCTATAGCGTGTCCGCCATGATGATTCACCGGCCGATGAGCTTCCTCCCGCTCATGCTGGCGGCAGCCTTGCTGGCGGGATGCACCTCATCCTCGCAGATGTCGCGGATCGATTCGAACCGGGCGCTGTACGAGTCCTGGCCGCTGGACATGCAGCAGGCGGTGCTTGACGGCAAGGTGGTACCGGGCATGACGCCGGACATGGTGCGGATGGCGATCGGCAAGCCGACGGAAATAACCAGCCGGTCCAACGGCGGGAGCGGCGATGAGGTCTGGATCTACCGCAAGGGCGGCGACGATGGCGGCGGCCTCGGGCTGGGCGGCCTCGGCGGCCCGAACATCGGGCTCGGGGGCAGCTTGGGCGGCATTGGCGTGAACACGGGCAGCGGCATGGGCACGAGCATTGGCACCGGGATCGGCACAAATATCGGCCCCAATGTCGGCATCGGGACGAGCATCGGCACCAATCTCGGCATGGGCCTGCCCGCTCCCTCGTCCCCGGTGGAGGAGCGTGACGTTGTTTTTCAGGACGGGGTGGTGCTGCGGGCTGACGCCGAGCCCTGACCCGCCGGCTATCGGCCGAGCTGCCGGTAATCGAGAATCGAGTGACTGATGAATCCCGCGGCCAGGGCGGCGCGATCCGTCAACGGCTCGGCGGGTGAGATGTCCTCGCCGAGTTGGAAGACGAAGCGGTGGGTGCCGTCGTCCTGCGCCGGGCTGAACAGTCCTGGCACGACGACGCGGGCCGGTACCGTGCGGCGGATCCCGGTGCCCGGAACGCAAGGGGAGGGAAAATTGACGTTGTGCACCGTGAAACTGCGCGGGGCCGTGGCGGCAGCCAGCCCCGGCACGAGCCGGGCCGCGTGCTGGGCGGAAATTTTCAGGGTGGCGAGGAGCTCCGGTGCGGGCACGCCGCCCGCATGCTTGAGATGCTCGTAGGCCTCGAAGGAAAGATCCTGGGAAAACGCCACCGCGGGCAGGCCGTGGACGGCTCCCTCCCACGCTCCGCCGATGGTGCCGCTGGCGAGGATGAAACCGAGGCTGGCGTTGAGGCCGACGTTGATGCCGCTGACGACCGCCTCCGGCTGGAAGGCGGCGGGCAAGAGATGGGCGAGGGCGATGTTCACGCAGTCGCTGGGTGTGCCGTCCACGGTCCAGGTCGGGCAGCCCAAGCTGCGCTCGATGGGCGCGGAGGTGACCGGGCGGTGGCGCGACTTGGCGGCGCCGATCCAGCTCTGCTCGTGCCTGGGGGCCACAATGGCGAGAGCATGGCCGGCGGCGCGTAGCGCGTGCACGAGTTCGTGCAGGAAGACGCTTTCGATACCGTCGTCGTTGGTGACCAGAAGTCGCATGGCTTATGGCCGCAAGAACGCGCGATGGGCTCAAGCTGGAATCGGGGGCCGCTGAAGCGAGGGGCGGATTTTTTGGCCACGAAGAGGCACGACATGACACGAAACCGATCCATTTTCACACAGAGGCCCAGAGGACGCAGAGATCAATCCATTGGCAGCCTTCGTCGGATCGGACGAATCCTTCAACGATCGAGCAGATCTCTGCGTCCTCCATGCCTCCGCATGAAACCGATCTCGGATCGAGGTTCGTTCTTGTGTCATCTCGCGCCTCTTCGTGGCCGAAGCGGATCGTAAATCCGGCTCTATTTCACTCCATGCAGGCGCAAAAAAAGCCGGAGGCGGGGAGCCTCCGGCTTGCAAGGGAGAGCGGTTCGCAACCGCGGTTTCCGATTACTGCGCGGGCGCGGCGGTCTCGGCGGCGGGCTGCTGCTGGCCTTCCATCTCCTTCATCGCGGCCTTGCGCGAGAGGCGGACCTTGCCGGAGCGCTCGTCGATGCCGACGCACTTCACCCAGATCATGTCGCCCATCTTGACGACATCCTCGGTGCGGCGCACGCGGAAGTCGGCGAGCTCGGAGATATGCACGAGGCCTTCCTTGCCCGGGGTGCACTCGACGAAGCAGCCGAAGTCCTTGATGCCGGTGACGCGGCCGTGATAGAGCTTGCCGGTCTCGATCGGGGCGCCGCCACCGCCGCCGCCACCACCGGAACCGCCGCCGCAGAGGCCGTCGATTTCCTTGATGGCGCGGGCCATGGCCTCGCCGTTGTTCGAGTAGATGTAGATCTTGCCCGAGTCATCCTCGGCGATGTCGATCTGCGCGCCGGTCGTCTCGGTGATGCGGCGGATGGTTTTGCCGCCGGGCCCGATGAGCAGGCCGATCTTCTCGGGATCGATCTGGATCGTCTGGATGCGGGGGGCGTACTTCGAGAGGTCGGCGCGGGGTGCGGGCAGGGAGGCGAGCATCGTGCGCAGGATCTCGATGCGGGCATCGCGCGCCTGGAAGATCGCGGTCTTGGCGATCTCGAAGGGCAGGCCGTTGATCTTGAGGTCGAGCTGGAAGCCCGTGATGCCCTTGGTGGTGCCGGCGACCTTGAAGTCCATGTCGCCGAAGTGGTCTTCCTCGCCGAGGATGTCGGTGATGGTCGTCCACTTGGTGATCGAGCCGTCTGGGGCCATCTCGGTCATGAGGCCGCAGGAAATGCCGGCGACGGGCGCGATGATCGGCACGCCGGCGTCCATGAGGGCGAGGCAGCCGCCGCAGATCGACGCCATCGAGGTCGAGCCGTTGGAGGCCATGATCTCGGAGACGACGCGGATGGAGTAGGGGAACACGTCCTCGGCGGGGAGGACCGGCACGAGCGAGCGCTCGGCGAGGGCGCCGTGGCCGATTTCGCGGCGGCCCGGGCCGATGAAGCGGCCGGCTTCGCCGACTGAGAACGGCGGGAAGTTGTAATGGAGGATGAAGCTCTTCGACGTGGCGCCGCCGGTGAGGCCGTCCATGTCCTGGGCCTCCTTGGTCGGCCCGAGGGTGACGATGGCGATGTTCTGGGTGTCGCCGCGCTGGAACATGGCGGAGCCGTGCACGCGGGGGAGGACGCCGACCTGGGCGCTGATGGGACGGAGTGACTTGGCGTCGCGGTGGTCGGAGCGGACGCCGCGGGCGAGGACGGTCGAGCGGTAGGCCTTGTACTGGAGGTCCTCGAAGACGACATTCAGGTCGACATCGCTGAAGCGGCCGGCGCCGAGCTCGGTCGTGAGGGCGGCATGCGCCTCGGCCTTGAGGATCTTGATGTTGGCGGAGCGGACCGCCTTCTCGTGGCCGAAGATGGCGGCGGAGATGCGCTCGGCGGGGACGACGCGCTCGATGATGGCGCGGGCCTCGGCCGTGGCGCCGACGAGGGCGAAGTGGGCCTTCGGTTTGCCGGCGAGGGAGACGAGTTCCTTGATGGCCGTGATGATCGGCTGGATCGCCTGGTGGCCAAAGGCGAGGGCCTCGACGAATTTCTCCTCGGAGATCTGGTCGGCGGAACCCTCGATCATCAGCATGTCCTTCGAGTTGCCGACGTAGATGAGGTCGAGCGACGAGGTGAACATCTGCTCGATGGTCGGGTTGGCGACGAACTGGTCGTCGATCAGCGCGACGCGGACGCAGCCGATCGGCCCGTTCCACGGGATGTCGGAGATGGCGAGTGCGGCGCTGGCGCCGTTGACCATCGCGATGTCGGAGTCGTTGATCAGGTCGGCCGACATGAGCGTGCCGATGATCTGGACTTCATTGAGGAAACCCTCGGGGAAGAGCGGGCGGCAAGGACGGTCGCAGAGGCGGGAGATCAGGATCTCGCGCTCGGAAGGACGGCCCTCGCGCTTGAAGTAGCCGCCGGGAAAACGGCCGGCCGCGGCATACTTGTCGCGGTAGTCGCAGGTAAGGGGGAAGAAGTCCTGGCCGGGGCGCATCGTCTGGGCGACGCAGGCGGTGACGAAGACGTTGGTCTCGCCGACGTTGACATTGACGGCGCCGCCCGCGAGCTGGGCGATGGAGCCGGTCGAGAACGTGAGGTTGAGACCGGGGACGGTAACATTATGTTTCTGATTCATATTCGGACTGATTTTCGGATTACGGATAAAGTGTCGACGGAGGGACGGGCACGATCAGCGACACAAGACTGACGGCTCGGGGCTCCCGGGGACGGGAGCGGCGGCGGCCGGATGGGCCGCCGCGGGGTTGGGTTTTTCTTGGCCCCGCTTTATCTCCTCGCCCAGGTGGCGAGAGATTTCCGTTTGGCGCCCGATTCGGAATCGCCTGCAAACAGGCTCCTAAATGGCGGCAAACGGAAATGTCCCGGTCTGGTTTCGAGTGTCGTAAAGACAACGGGCGACCCGCGGATCGGGTCGCCCGTGTGACAAAAAGGGTTATTTGCGCAGGTTCAGCTTCTGCAGGAGTTCGGTGTATTTTGGCAGGTCGTGCTTCTTGGTGTAATCAAGGAGCTTGCGGCGACGGCTGGCCATCTGCAACAAACCGCGGCGGGAGTGAAAATCCTTGCGGTGGGTGCGCAGGTGCTCGGTCAAGTGATTGATCCGGGCGGTGAGCAACGCGATCTGGACCTCGCTCGAGCCGGTGTCCTTCTCGTGGGTTTTGAACTGGGCGATGATTTCGGGCTTAACGACTGTAGGCATGGTTGGTTGATTGAGTTGCACGACTGTAGGGGCCCTTTGAGAGGCCCGTGACACCCGCCTTGACCCCCGGGTGGAGGCCTCAGCCGGCGTCACCGTTCCAATCCCGCGGGATGCGGGACCAGTCATGGTGGAAGCCCAAAACCGATGGACTTTCACTAACGCAAGGAGCCAGAGTCCAGAATCCGCCGGAGGCGCGCAAGCGCAAATTTAGGGCAAAAAGCACCCCCGCGGATGATGTGAAGTTAACTGCGCTCATCCGCGTCATCCGCGGGAAACAACGTTGTGGAACTCCGGTTTGGCCCATGCCAGAAATGCCTGCACAATCCGTGGTCGGTTTCAGCCCGCGCGCAGGTTCAGTTCCTTCACGCCGGCGCAGCCTGGCAACTGCCTGATCTTTTCGACGATACCCTGGCGGTGGAGGAACAGCTCGTTGCGGACGACCGAGTGGCCGGCGATGACGACGAGGGTGCGACCGCCGCGTTCCAGCCGGGCGGCGTGGGAATACTCGGCATTGGCGGCTCCCACCGTTTCCACCCAGTGTTCGCGGATGGTTTGCTCGGGCGATTCCCGGCCGATCTGGTATTGCGTGACAAGCTGGTCGACCACCTCTGCAAGAGCATGGGTGGGCCTGAGCCTCTGTTTGCGCGGGGTCCGGGGCGAAAGGCCGCGCAAGTCGCCGATGAGTTCCTCGGCGGTTTTGCTGAAATGAAACGGCTCCTTCGTCATGGCGGACACCACATTGGCTAGGGCGAAGGAGCGACGAACACGAAGTTATTGCGGTAGCCGGGCGCGCGAGGATCGGCCTGATGCCGCCCGGGGTCGAACTCCGCCAGCGGTGCCAGCCGCCGCCCGTCAAAAAAAAGTCCGGCGTAGCCGAGGCTGGCGAGATAAGAGAAAACCTCGGCGACTGGCCGGGTGCCGTGGTGCCTTTGCTCGCACTCGAAGAGGAGCACGGGCCGGTCGCGGCGCAGCAGCTGCTCGGCACCGCGGAAAACGTTCAGCTCGTGGCCCTCGACATCGCACTTGAGGAACGACACCCGCCGTCCGCTGCCGGGGAGTTCCCGCAGGTAATGGTCGAGTGTGACCACACGGACCTCGATCGAATGGCCGGTGGCTGTGGCCGTGCCAGTAGCCTCGAGCGAGGCGCCCGGCGAAGGGCGCCCGTCGGTCGGGATGTGCAGGCGCATCGAGCCCTCGCGGTCGGAAACGCCGGCGTTTTCCACCGTGACGCGGCCAGGGTCGAAACCCTGCTCCAGCTTGCGGGCGAGTCCGGGCTGCGGCTCGAAGGCATAGACGCGACCGGCCGGGCCGACCCCGCGAGCCAGCCAGTAGGTATAGCCGCCCTTGTGGGCCCCGACATCCACCGCCACCGACCCGGGAGCGACATTTTGCCTTACAAATGCGATCTCGGCCGGATCGTTTTTCCAGCGGTAGCGATAGCCCCGGTAGACCAGACGGGCGCGCGAAAAAAGGCTCATTTGGAACTGGCTGGCCCGGCAGGTTCCATGGCCGACTCGACCAGTTTCATGTGCTTGTAGAAAGAGTTCTCAAACCGCAGCAAGGCGATCATGAAGCCGGCCGCGCCGTCAAGGAAACCGACCTGCAGGACGTAAACCTTGAAAAAAGCCCAACTCCCCCGGAAGACGGCGGCCGGAAAGCTCGAGGTTTTGCCACGTCGGCGGAGGTTGCACGCCTTGAGTGTCGTGTACCGGTCCATCTTTTGGATGATCTCGGAGGTCGTCCGGTAGGGAATCTGCGTGATGGCATGCTCGAGGCGGCCGAGACGGCCGCGAAGGACATAACCCTCGTGGACATCGTCCTCCACGGAATAGTCCATCCGGCCGCGGCGGAAAAGCTGCGGCTGGCGGTAATCCGGATACCAGCCGCTGTGGCGGATTTTCCGGCCGAGCAGCTCGTTGCGCCGCGGGATGAGGTAGGCGTCGGCCGCGTCAGGATTGGCGATGACGCCGAGAATTTCGTCGTGGGCCTCCGGGGTGCAGCGCTCATCGGCATCGAGGCTGAAGATCCATGGGAGCGTGGTGTGCTTGATGCCGGCCTGGCGCAGTTCGCCAAAGCGCTGGAACTCGAGCTGCACGATCGTGGATCCGAAACGCCGGGCGATTTCCACCGTCCGGTCCGTGCTGAAGGAGTCGATCACGACGATCTCGCCCGCCCAGGCGATGCTCTCGAGGGCGGCCTCGATCTTGTGCTCTTCGTTGCGGGTCAGCACGAAGACGGAGACAGGGGGACGGGTCGACATGGGAAAACTTCTCCAGTCTCGAATCATTTCCTTGGGCGGGGCGAGCGATTTGATTGGAGTCACACCATAAAGACGGCGCGGATGGGCTGGGGTGACTACCCCGTCGTGTGCGACAGATTGGTCAGTTGCCGGGCGGAGGCTGCGACCGATGCGGTCGGGGCAGGGTTTGTGGTCTCGCAGGTCGCGAGTTTACTCGCGCTCAAAGCGCCTGCGAGCAGGCGGCCTACCGGTCAAACGGCTCCACTAGCGGACGGCGATTGCCATGAGCGTCTTGCGCCAGGCCGGGACCAGGTCCCGCAGCAGGGTGCCGATGTCGCGCACCCGGTCGAGGCCTTCGCGCTGGCGTCGGGAACGGATCGGATGAACCTCGATCTGCCGGAAGCCGGCGTAGTGCAGCAGCAGGCGCAGCTCCGCGCCCGTGAATTCGCGGTTGTGCCGGTCCGGGTAGAACTCCCGGCCCTTGTAGGTGACGGGCTGGGCCAGCAGGTAGTGCTTCTCGTAGTCCCAGGTGATGTTTTTCCCGCGCAGGAGACGGCTGCGGTTGCGGAACGAGGCGACATTCGGAACGTCGATCTCGCACAATCCGCCCGGGCGCAGCACGCGGTGAAATTCCCTGGTGGCCGGCAGGTGCGAATGGACAAAATGCTCCATGACCTGGCAGCACGTCACGCCGTCAAAGGACGCATCGGGGAAGGGCAGCGGATCGTGCTCCAGGTTGACATGGTCGAACGGGATGCCGTGCCGCGTGATGAGATCGTTCTGATAGGGCAGATCGACGGCGTGGACGTTGTGGCCGAGATGCTTCAGGATGGCGCACAGCATGCCCCGTCCGGCGCCGCAATCCAGGACCCGCCGGTGATCGCGCAGCCTCCAGGCAATGAGGGCGAACCGGTCGATGCTGCCCTTGAAAAGTTCCAGCAGCGACTCGTCCTCGAGCGGGAAGATCGCCCCCGAGAAACCCGCCCTGACGATCTGCTGGCGCAGGCTCGGAAAGGAGGCTTTGGCTTCGTCCATGGGCGAGGCACTGTTGGCGAAGCGGGACGACGATGGCGAGACACAATCGGCTCGCCGGCGTTGGCCTAGGCCGTGAGCGGCAGGGTTCTGCGCCAAGAGCATCAGCGATTGTCCGGATGGAACCCGATCCTCGGTTTTTCCGGCTCGGGCGCCGGGGTCAGCAACGGCCGCAATTTTTGGTAAACGTCGTTAAGCGCGGAGTCATGGATGAGCAGAGTCTGGTCGATCTCGGCGAGACGCCTGAGGATCGACGTGTTCGCGGCGAGCGATTCACGGATCTTGATGAATGTCCGGATGACAAAGACCGACATCTCGGCCGCCCGCTGGCTGCGCAGGATATTGGCGGCCATCAAAACCCCATGCTCGGTGAAAGCCCAAGGGAGGTAGGCCCTGCCGCGATGCCGGCGTGAACTCGTCGCATTTTGCGATGAATTATTCATAACTACTTGTTTACCAAGTCTATCAGAATCACTTCTGACGGAATAGACCATGAGCCGGGCCAGTTCTTCGAGTGTGAGCTGGAAGCGGAAGTCCGGCTGAAAGCGATCCGCATTGCGGCTGACCGCTTCGTTGAAACGTGAGGTGCTGACACTATAGATCGCCGCGAGATCATGATCGAGGATGACTTTGTGAGCCCGAATCAACCGGATGTGCGGCTCGATGATGGACTCGGGTGAAACGGGCGTGGGATGGGACATGGACGCTCAATGGATAAAACGCTCCGCGTCGCCCCGATCTTTCAAAAATCATTTTCACCGTCCTTGCTCCCTTGCCAGTAACGGGGGTCGATGAGGGAAGATTTTCGAACGGTTTTGCGCGACGACGCTGCGACGCGACGGTTCGATCCATGGATCTTGGTCCGGGCTCTGTCGTGGCACGAACTTCCGGCCCTATTGATTCCGCGGCCTTGACGAAATGCGACTAGGGGTTGGCCCGGTGCAGGCGTTCGTAATGGCAGGCGTAGCGCAGGAAAGTGTAGTAACCGGTGGCGGCCGCGGCGACGAAGCCGGGGAAGCCGTCGAGAAAGCCGCGGCGCAGGACGTACCCGCGGAAGAAGCGCCAGGCGGGACGGAAGATTGTGGCCCCGAGCGACCAGCGGCTGTCCTGCGCGGCCTGTTTTTCGGCGAACAACCGTGCGTACTCGAGGATCTTCACGTGGTGGGTGCCGATCGTCGGATAAGGATGATGCAGCAGATCGCCGCTCAGCGTGGCAACGGGCCCGTCGCATTCCACCTTCTCGTGCACAAACGCGTCGCCGCCCCA
The DNA here is from genome assembly GCA_903827245.1 of uncultured Opitutia bacterium. GTDB lineage: Bacteria > Verrucomicrobiota > Verrucomicrobiia > Opitutales > Opitutaceae > CAIUWA01. The sequence continues at coordinate 87,183 of CAIKHO010000065.1, read as the reverse complement.
GCGGGCCTGCCCGCGATGCAGAAGGCGCAGGCTCAGGTCGGGATACCAGTCCCCGTGACAGATCCAGCGATTGATGAACCAAACCTTGCGCGGGAACCGCGCGCCCGCGAAACGCGGACCATCGCCGCGCGCAAAAAACGCCTCCAGTTCGCGCTGCAATTCCGGTGAGACCATCTCGTCGGCGTCGAGCGACAGCACCCATTCGTTCTTGGCGAGGGCGAGCGCGGCGTTCTTGGTGTCGCGATAGCCCTGCCACGGCAGGTGTTGCACGGAAGCGCCAAAGCGTCCGGCCACCGTCTCGCTGTCGTCGGTGGTGTCGTTCAGGGCCACGATGACCTCGGCCACCCAGCCCTGCACGCTCGCGAGGCAGCGGGGGAGACTCTGCGCCTCGTTCTTGGCCACGACGACGACGGAGATGGGGAGCGGGCTGGCCACAGGGCGGAATGAAGAATCAAATTTTGCCGGCGAGCGAGCGCGGGATTTGATAGAGGTACCCGCAGGAACGCCATGCGCGGACGATGGCCTTTTTCGCGTCGCCCGTGCGGAGAACGAGCAGGCTGAGGAGCGCGAGCAGGATGAACCCGGCGGCTTTCAGCGCGTTGCCAGCGAAGCGCGCCAGCAGATAGCCGGTGGCCCGGCCCTGGCTTGCGCGATCCACGATGCGGGAACGGGCCGAGTCGAACGCGTGGCGCGTGGCGTAGCGGAACGTGGTGCGGCTCGCCGGCATCTGATGCCGCACCCTGGCTGCGGGCGCGAACCAGATTTCGAAGCCGGCGGCACGGGCGCGGCGGATCATGTCGGTATCGCCGCCGCCAAACAGGTTTTTCCCGCTGCGATCGAGCGCAGTTTGAAACGGGCCGATCCGCTCGAACACCCACATCGGGAACGCCATGTTGGCTCCCATCGGGGATTGGTGCGGCGGCAGCGGTCCCGCGTCGCGGCGGAATTCCAGGGGGGAGTGCCACTCGGCGACCCACGGCGGAAGGCCGTCGGGGAAGACCGGTATGACCTCACCGCCGACCGCGCCGACCTTGTGGCCGCCGGAAGCGGCGAAGGGCGCGATGATCTGCGTCAGCCAGTCGGGCTCCACGAGGATGTCGTCGTCGCCGAACACGATGATTTCCCCGCGGGCCTCGGCCAGGGCGCGGTTGCGGGCGTGGTCGAGGCCCTGTCGCGTCTCAAGGAGGTAACGCGGAGCGGGCCGGGTGCCGGCGAAAGACTCGACGATCTGCCGGGTGTGGTCGTGCGAGTTGTTGTCGATCACCAGGACCTCGAACTGGCCAGTGGGAAACTGCTGGCGGCCGATGCCCGCGAGGGTTTGCCGGAGGAGCTCCGCGCGATTGTAGGTCGGGATCGCGACCGTGACCTTGAGAGTGGCGGGTGACGGCATCAGGAAAGGCGTTTGAGGCACTGCCACACCCAGCCGCTGGGCAGCCGGCTGAACAAGATTTTTCTGAACTGCAGAGCGCGGGCCAGCGTGGCGGGCTTTTCGGGGAACCGCGCGGCGTAGGCGAGGGCCGTGCGATAGGTGAAAAACCGGGCCAGCCACCGGCCCGTGCGGCGGGAGCGGAACTGCTCGCGGGCGATGCGCAGGCGCAGCAGGTGGGTTTTGCGCAGCATTTCCGGCCAGGCCCGGGCCGTCCACTGGTCGGCGGTGACGCGATAGAAGGCCCCCATCGTGCGGACGACCTCGATGCGGCCGGCGCAGGCGAGGCGGTACCAGAAGTCATAGTCGGCCAGAGGGCCCATGCGTTCGTCAAACCCGCCGAGGCGCAGGCCGAGTTTGCGCGGGAAGAGCACGCCAGGAAAAGGAGTCATCGAGCCCTTGATGAAATAAGCCGGGGGATAGGCCACCACGGCAGGTTGACCCGATGGCGGTGTCGCGATTGTCGGCGCGGCCGCCACCTCGACCTGGGTGCAGACGGCGGCCAGGCCTTCGCGCAAACGGGGCAGCACGGCAGCAAGATACCAGGGATACAGGATGTCATCCTCGTGCAGGATCATCACCCAGCGGCCGCGGGCGCGCTGCAGGCATTCGTTCCAGTTGCGCACGGGGCCGAGCCGGCCCGGGTTGCGGTAATAAAAAAAACGGTCGGCGGAAAAGCGGGCCACCGCCGCAGCGGTCTCCGGCAGGCCACCGTCGTCGCACACGATTACCTCGTAGTCCACGGCTGCGGTCTGGGCCGCGAGGCTCGCGAGCGTCTCCGCGAGCAACTGCGGCCGGTTGTAGGCGGGGATGCCAAAGGTGATGAGCGGCGGCACGCCCGTGCGCCGGTCAACGCCGGCGGAGCCTGGGGCGGGGTCCGGGGTCATGGTTGGGTCGGCATCGCACAAAACGAGCAGGCGGACCGGGTCTGTCCACGAAAATGAGCGGATGGTCGTACTGGAGTTCCCCGCTGTATTCCAAAATCGTTCCCGTACTTCGTTCTCGTTCTCACCCTGAACCAAATGGAGAATGACGAACGATTATGAGAACGAGAACGATTCAGTGAGGCTGGATGGACAAATTCCGCCGCGACGCAGCGGGCACCAAGATAGGCTTGGCAACTGTGCGGCCATGGCTGCTAGTTGGGCGGATGATTCAAACCGAAGCCAGCGGCACTCCGGGCCGCTTTGCCCCGCGCCGCTGCCATGAGTGATGCCACGGCGACCATGACCTGCCAGGCGTGCGGCCACGAAGGGACCTTCCGCCTTTTTCGCGCGCGGGAGATGCTTTTCGGCTGGCGGCACTCCTTCCAGTACGGGGAATGCCCGCAGTGCGGCAGCCTGCAGATCCAGCAGATCCCGCAAAACCTGCCGGAGTATTACCCCGCGGATTATTATTCGCTTAAGCCGCCGCCCGTCCGGTCCAAGCAGGCCCCGGCCGGCCGCGTGGCCCTCGCGAACTGGCTGCTGCACTCCCGCTTTCCGCTGGCTGGATGGGCCACCTGGCGCCTCCGGTGGAAATATCCCTTTTTCCACTGGGCCCGGACCGCGGGCTGCGGGCTGGATGCGCGCATTCTTGACGTTGGGTGCGGCACCGGGGGCCTGCTGCGGCGCATGCAGCGCCATGGGTTTCGCAACCTGACGGGCGTGGATCCCTACACCTCGTTGGAGGCGGACGAGCCGGGCTTTCGTGTCCGGCGGGCCGAGCTGGGTTCCGTGGAGGGCCGCTTCGACCTCATCATGCTGCACCATGTGCTCGAGCACCTCGTCGATCCGCGCCGCTCGCTGGAGGAGGCGCGCGCCCACCTGAATCCGAACGGCCGGATCCTGGTGCGCATCCCGGTGGCGGGCAGCGAAACCCACCGGCTCTACGGAGCGGACTGGTTCAACCTCGATCCGCCGCGGCACCTGCTCGTGCCCAGTCGGCGCGGGATGGAGACGCTGGCCGACCGGAGCGGGCTGCGCACGGTGCGCGTGGAATTCGACGGGATCGAAACCGGTTTTCTCATGAGCGAAGGTTACCGCCGGGACGTGCCCTACACGGGCCGGCCGGAGGACGACCGCAAGCTCCGCCGCCATTACCGCCGCCTCGCGGAGCAGGCCAACCGCCGCTGCGAGGGCGACCAGGGGGTTTTCTTTCTGGCTTCGAAATAGCCGGCGCGCGTTGGGCCGCGGCTGTGCGGACATTAACTCGGATTGACCTCGATTTGTCTCCTGTGAGACGGATTTGGATCGGAGATTTTACAGGAGACGATCCGAGGGAAATCCGAGGGCGTAATACCAACGTCCGCTAGGTTTTGTACTTCAGCCTACTGGCCAATCGATGCCAGTAGGCACGGGCGGGAGGTCGGCGGCCACCCTGAAAGACATAAGCCCAAAACCAATGGGTCGTTGGTATAAGCCTAACGTGCCAGATGGCGCCGCAGCGCGGCCCACACGGTGTCGACGGTGATGTTGCGCACGCAGTGATTGTGGTACGAATCGCCGGGGGCGCACTGGCCGGGGGTGACACAGGCCGTGCAGGGCAGGGGCGGCTGTAACACGGTGTGGCCTTCTCCAGGCGGGGCGAAGAGCACCGGATTCTGCGAGCCCAGCAGCGCCACGACCTTGGTGCCGACGGCGGCGGCGAGGTGCATCGGGCCGCTGTCGTGGCAGAGCATCAGGTCGAATTGCGCGGCAAACGCGGCGAATTGCGGCAGGTTCAGCGGCGCGTCGAAGACGACGAGATGGGACCGGGCATGCTGCCGGATGCCGGTGACGGCTTTTTGTTCGCCCAGGCCGCCGATGACGAAGACCTGGACATCGAGCTCGTTCTGCACGCGGTCGCAGATGGCGGCGAAATTTTCCGCCGGCCACATCCGCCACGGGCTGCGGCTACCGGGATGGACGAGAAGCTTGCGGCCGCCGGGACGCACCAGTTTCTGCGCCGCCGCGAGATCTGTCGGGCGCGGCACGAGCCTTACTTCACGCGTAGTCACGGGAACGCCAGCCGCTGGCAGGATGGCCAGGTAATAGTCCACGATGGAACTGCGCTCGTGGATCACCGGCGGATGCAGGACGTCCGCCGTATAACAGGCGGCCCAGTGGAGGACGTCGTGGTGCAGCGCGGCCCGGAAAGGCGCGCCGGTCAGGCGCGTGAGCAGGGCAGTGCGGTCGTTGTTGTCGAGGTCGAGGACGTGGGTGAAGCGCGCCCGGCGCAACCGGGCGAGAAAGCCCGGCCATTCCGTCCAGCGCTGCGGCAGGACGAGAATTTCATTCACATCGGGATTGAGCGTGAGGACCGGTGCGTAGGCGGCTTCGACGACGGCGGCAATGGTGGCCGCGGGCCAGTGGAGGCGCAGGTTCCGGAAGACGGGGCCCAGCAGGACGATGTCCCCGAGGTAGCGTCGGCGGATGACCAGGATGCGGGGAGAGTCCGGCTGCATGGAGTGCGGCCAAGCAACACTGGGCGGCATGACCCACGCAAGGCTATCGTGCTCGATCCCGGCGGCGTGTGGAACGCGTTGACCTCAACGCGTTGGAACCTTGGCCGAAACAAAAACGTCGACGGAGCCAAAACGCGTTGGGGTCAACGCGTTCCACCGCCAGACGCCTCACATCCCCATCTGCTGGCGGTCGTAGAGCGATTTGTAGAGCGGGTTGGTCCCGTAGAGCTGGGTGTGGGTGCCACTCGCGGCGACCCGGCCTTGGTCGAACACGAGGATGAGCGAGGCATCGCGGATCGTGCTGAAACGGTGGGCGATGATGAGCACGGTCTTGCCGGCCACGAGTTTCTTGAGCGCGGCCTGGATAGCCGCCTCGCTGTCGCTGTCGAGCGCGCTGGTGGCTTCGTCGAGGATGAGGAACGGGGCATTGCGCAAAAAAGCGCGGGCGAGGGCGACGCGCTGCTTCTGGCCGCCGGAGAGGAGTGCACCGCGCTCGCCGACCATGGTTTCATAGCCGCGCGGCAGGCTCTGGATGAAATCGTGGGCGAAGGCGTCCCGCGCCGCCTGCTCGACCTCCGCGCGCGTGGCGTCGGCGCGGCCGAGGAGCAGGTTGTTGTAAATCGTGTCGTTGAACAGCACGGGATCCTGCGAGACGACGGCGATGTTGCGGCGCAGGTCGGCAAGGCGCAGGGCGCGCACGTCGAGGCCGTCGACCATCACGCGGCCGGCGCCGGCCTCGTAGAAGCGCGGCACCAGGTTCGCGAAGGTGGACTTGCCCGCGCCGCTGGGGCCGACGAGCGCGCAGACCGTGCCGGCGGGAATTTTCACCGTGACGCCATGCAGCACCGGCTCGTCGGCGCGGTAGGCGAAGGTTACGCCCTCGAAGGCGAGGTCGCCGCGCAGCCGGCCGACGGTGGCGGGCGCAGCGGGATCGGCGATGATGACGGGCTCGTTCAGCACGACTTCGAGGCGGTCGAGCGAGGCCGTGCCGCGCTTCAGCTCATTGTTGAGGGCACCGAGCTTCTTGATCGGCTCGTAGCTGTTGTAGAGGGCGATGATCAGGGCGAGAAAGGTATCCAGCTTCAGCCCGCTGTGGTAGGCGTACACGAGGGTGCCGGCGATGCCGACCGCCGAGATCACCTCGATGGCGGGCGTGAGCGCCTGCGAATATTTCGTGATCTTCATCTGCGAGACGATGAGCTGGCGGCAGGCCGCGGCAAAGCGGTTGGTCTCGCGCTGCTCCAGGCCGAACGCGCGGACCTCGCGCGCGGCGGCGAGGTTCTCGGAAAACTGGCTCGTCACGCTGCCGAGCTGGCTTTGCATCTGCGCGGCGCGCTTGATGACCTTGCGCCCGATGTAGCGCACGGGAAAGACGGTCAGCGGCACCGCGGCCAGGCAGACGAGCGCGAGCCAGACCCCATGCGACTGGAAGGCCAGCACGCCGACGGCCACGAGCGCGCCGATGAGCGTGGCGGGCTGCTTGATGCCGTCATTGGCAATGAGCGTGAGCGTGAACTGGAGCTGCGCGGTGTCGGCGAGGCCGCGTGAGATGAGATCGCCGGTGGCCCGGCCCTGCACGAACGAGAGCGGCAGTACCTGCAGCTTGCGGAAATAGTCGAGGCGGATGGCCTCAAGGATTCGCACGCCGGCGAACTGGGTGAAGTAGCTGTTCAGATAGCCGCTGACTGCCCGGAGGAGAAAAATGACCGGGATGCCGGCCGCGATCAGCGCCACCACACCGAGTGACCGGGGCGGATTGACGGGTGCGAAGATCTTCGGGAAGACGAAGCTGACTAGTAGCGGCATGCCGGCGCCGCTCGAGGCACCGTAGATGATACCACACACGATGGCCGCCACGATGGGGCCGCGCACGGTCTTGAGATATGTGAAGTAAGGGCGGAGACGGCGCATTAAACGCGGAAGGCTGGGGGAAATCGCGGGAACACGGAAGAGCGGAAACGCAGGAGCGAGGGGTGACGGAAAGGGAGTTTGGCTTTCGGTTCCGTGTCTTCGCGCCTCCGCGATCAAATCAGTCCTTGGAGGCCCGGACGTCGAGCGCGTCCCGCAGCCCGTCGCCGAGGAAATTGAGGGAGAACAACGTCAGGGAGAACGCCCCGCCGGGGAAGACCAGCAGCCACCAGAACTCCTCCATTTTCTCGGAGCCGTCCTTGATCAGCGTGCCGAGCGAGCTCATCGGGGCGTCGACGCCGAGTCCGAGGAAGCTGAGGAACGACTCGAGGAGCATCACGGCGGGGATGGTGAGCGACGTGTAGACGATGACCGGGCCGAGGACGTTGGGTACCATGTGGCGGAAAATGATCCGCGGCGTGCCCAGGCCCATGGAACGGGCGGCCTCGATGTATTCCATTTTTTTGATCGAGAGGATCTGGCCGCGCACGATGCGGGCCATGGTCAGCCATTCGACGGCGCCGATGGCGGCGAACAGGAGCAGGATCTTTCCCACGCCCTGCATGCCCTCGAACGCATGGAAGCCGAAAATGGAGAAACGCCCGAGCCACGCGTCCACGGCCTGCATGGGGTCCTTCAGGAAGACCATGAGAAGGATGACAAAGATCGTGAAGGGCAGGGCGTACATGATGTCGACGATGCGCATCATGACGGAGTCGAGCGTGCCGCCCACGTAGCCGGCGATGGCGCCGTAGGAGACGCCGATGACGAGGGCGACGAGCGAGGCGACCAGGCCGACCATCAGCGAGATGCGGCCGCCGTAAAGGATGCGGGCGAGGAGGTCGCGGCCGAGCGTGTCGGTGCCGAGCCAGTGCTGCGCATTGGGCGCGACCGCGCCGAGGTCGAGGTTCTGGTCCTGGTAGGAGAGATGGAAGATCCAGGGCGCGAGCACGCAGGTGAGGCTGAAGACGATGACGACGGTGCCGCCGAAGACCGCCAGCCGGTTCCGCCGCAGGCGGTGCCAGGCATCGCGCCAGAGGGAAGTCCCCCGCTCGAGTTGGTCGGTCGTGAGGTCCGCGGACGGGAGGTTCTGTGGAGAGAGGGAGACCACCGGAATTTTTTTACCGCGGATTTCGCGGATGGGCGCGGATGCAGGAGGATTTATCCATATTCATCAGTGTGATCCGCGGGAAAATCATTCGAACTTCAGCTTCGGGTTCAGCCACACCTGCACGACGTCGACGACGAGGTTGAGCGCGATGATGAGGGCGGCATAGAGGATGACCGTGCCAAGGACGAGGGTGTAGTCGCGGTTGAAGGCGCTGTTCACGAACTCGCGGCCGAGCCCGGGGATCTGGAAGATGGTCTCGATCACGAACGAGCCGGTGAGGATGCCCGCAATGGCCGGGCCGAGGAACGAAACCACGGGCAGCAGGCCGCCCCGCAGCGCGTGCTTGAAAATGACGCGCAGCTGACCGGCGCCCTTGGCGCGCGCGGTGCGGATGTAGTCCTGGTGCAGCACCTCGAGCATGCCGCCGCGCGTGAGCCGGGCGATGTAGGCGGCGTAGACGCAGCCCAGCGTGAGGCAGGGCAGGACGCGGTCGACCGGTCCGTACCAGCCGGACGCATTGGCCCAGCCGAGACGGATGGCGAACAGCAGCACCAGCAGCGGGCCGAGCACAAAGGTCGGCAGGCAGATGCCGATCATGGCGGTGGAGGAGCATATGTAGTCGATCCACGTGTTGCTCTTCACGGCGGCCAGGACGCCGAGCGTGAGGCCGGCGACCAGCGCGATCAACAAGGCCTCGGCGCCGAGTTCGAGCGAGACGGGCAGCTTGTCGGCGATGATCTCGTTGACCGTGCGGTTGGGGTACTTGAAGGACGGGCCGAGGTCGCCGTGCAGGACCACGTTGCGCAGATAGCGCGTGTACTGCTGCCACAGGGGCTTGTCGAGGTCGTAGGCCCGCTCGAGGTTGCGCATGACCTCGGGAGTGACGGCCTTCTCCGCGGTGAACGGCCCGCCCGGCACGAACCGGATCATGAAGAACGTCGCCGTGAGGATGATGAAAAGCACCGGGATCGTCTCAAGCAGGCGGCGGGCGATGAAGCGAAGCACGGAAGGAAATTAAGGAGGAAGAGGGGCGAAGGAAGAAGGAAATAGGTCGGGCCGTCGATGGAGCAGCGACCTCCCGGTCTCTGTCCGAACGCGACCGGGAGGTCGCGTCCCCAACAAGGAGGTTCAATCCTCGAGCCAGATGTACTTGTAGGGATGGTGGTCGAGCAGGGTCGGATAGTAGCCCTTGATCCGCGGGCTGACGGCGTGGACGCGCGTGTAGTCGTAGACCGGGATCACCGGGACCTCGTCGACGAGGATGGCGTCCATCTTCTGGTAAATCTCGTAACGCTCGGCGTTGCTGTGCGCGGAGAGGGCGGCGGCGAAGAGACGGTCGTATTCCGGGTTGGACCAGTTGGTGTCGTTGTTGCCGTTGCCGGTGACGAAGATCTCGAGGAAGACGTTCGGGTCGACGTAGTCCGCGATCCAGCCGGCCCGGGCGAGCGTGAAGTTGGTCGTGTGCCGCATGTCGAGGTAGACCTTCCACTCCTGGTTCACGAGGCGGACATCGACGCCCAGATTCTTGCGCCACATGGCCTGGACAACCTCGGCGATGGCGCGGTGGGTTTCCGAGCTGTTGTAGAGCAGTTCTATGGTGGGACAACCCTTGCCTCCGGGAAAACCGGCCTCGGCGAGCAGGCGTCGGGCCTCGTCCAGCCCACCTTCCAGCCGGGCCCGGGGTGTATAGCCGGCGGTGCCGGGATAACTCACGGCATAGGCCGGCCGCTCGCCGCCGCGGGTGACGTTCTTCACGAGGCTTTCGCGATCGATCGCGAGGGCAAGGGCCTTGCGCACCCGCTTGTCGTTCAGCGGCGGTCGCTGCACGTTGCAATCGTAGTAGTAGAGCCCGAGCCAGGGCTCGATGCGCAAGGTATCGGGGTGGTCCTTGCGGTAGGCATCGATCTTGGCGATCGGCAGCTCATAGGTCATGTCGAGCTGGCCGGTGCGAAACATGCGCTCCTCGTTGGAAATGTCGTCGGTCGGGTAGAACTCGATGGCATCGAGTTTGACGGTGGCGGCGTCCCAGTACTGCGGGTTGCGGACCACGGTGATCTTCTGGTTGGGCCGCCACTCCTTGAGCAGGAAGGGACCGTTGCCGACCAGGTTGCCGGCTCGGGTCCAGGGGGTGCGTCGCTGGTCGACCGCGCCGAAGCGAGCGATGACGCGGACTGGCAGCGGATTCCACGCGCAATGGCTCGCGATGATGTTCAGGAGATAGGGTGTGGGATTCTTGAGGGTGACCTGCAGGGTGAGCGGGTCGGGCGCCTTGAAACCGACCTGGGCGAAGTCCTTGAGCTTGCCGTCATAATATTCCCTGGCCCCGGCCACGTAATCATAAACCAGGTAGGCATACTCGGAGGCGAAGGTGGGGGAGAGGATGCGACGGTAGGACTGGAGAAAGTCGTCCGCGGTCAGCGGGTCGCCGTTGGACCAGTGGGCGTTGGCGCGCAGGTGGAACGTGTAGACGAGCCCGTCCGGCGAGATATCCCAGGACGTGGCCACGCCGGGCACCGGGTGCAGGTCGTGCGGATCCTCGCTGGCGAGACCCTCGAAGAGGGCCATCACCACGTTGTCTTCGGTCACGCCCTGGATCGCCTGCGGGTCGAGGTCCTGGGGCTCCGCGCCGTTGCCGACGCGCCAGATTTGCGGCGGGGCGGGCTTGTTCGCCTCTGCAGCCATGGTGACCGGGGCGATGGCCAGCATCGCGGCGAGGAGCAAGGCCGTCGTGCGCGTGATCATGCCGGAACGTGACATGGCCACCGGGGCGGCGGCAAGTGCGGGAAAACGCCTGGTAACGTATCAATTTGCGATGATTGGATGTAGGAGCGGCTTTACGCCGCGATGCGTCGCTCTGCGGGTCCAACCCTCGCGGCCATAAAGCCGCTCCTACATTTTCAAACTAATACATCACCAAAACACCCGGTCCGCGAAACCGGTCCAGGCTAGTCCTGCAGAAAGATGCCCGCGTAAAACCGGGTCCAAAGCGCGTCTTCCTGCCAGCCCCTGACCCGCGGTGACATGAGCCAGTTGCGGGTGTTGTAATAGAGCGGGGCGACCGGGTCGGCCTCGCCGAGGCGGGTTTCGGCTTCATGCAGCAGTGCGTTCCGTTCCGTGATGTCGCCCGCCCGGGCGGCGCCAGCCAGCAGTTCGTCGTAGCGGGCGTCGGACCAATGCGGGTAATTGCCGGGTGCGCCCGTCGCGAAATCCTTCAGGACATCGAGCGCATCAACCAGGTCGGGAATGGCGTTGATATAACCGATGTCGTATTCGCCCGAGATGAGGGCGGCCTTGTGCACCGTGGCTTCACGCACGGCGATGTTCGTCCCGATGCCGAGCTCGGTTTTCCACATCGCCTGGATCGCCTCGAGCACCGGCGTCTGCGACCGCGACCAGCCGGTCAGCTCGACGGTGCGGAATCCCTGTCCGCCGGGAAACCCCGCCTCGGCGAGCAGGCGGCGCGCTTCCGCGGGGTCGTACCGGAGTGTCGCGGCCGGCGCCAGGTCGACATCGTTGCGCGGCCGCAATTGGGCCGGCAGGAAGCGCCCGGCGGGCTCCTGACCGCCGAGCAGGACGCGTTTCACGAGCTTCTCCCGGTCGATCGCCAGTCCCAGTGCCCGGCGGACGCGGGCATCGTTGAGCGGCGGCCGGGCGGTGTTGAACGCGAGGTAGCGTGTTTCTGCGAGCGGGGCATGCCGCAGCTCGGCCGGCCGGTCGCGGATATAGGTCGCGAGCTTGGCGACAGGCACGGTCATCGTCACGTCCACCTGGCCCGCCCGAAAGGCCCGTTCCTCGGCGTCCTCGTTGTCGAACGCGAGAAAATCGATCTCGTCGAGGCGCACATCGGCCGCACCGGAGTAAAGCGGGTTCTTGCGGACGACAATGCGCTGGGCGGGCTGCCATTCGGCGAGGATGAACGGGCCGTTGCCGACAAAGTTGCCGGGGCGGGTCCAATCGCGCCCGCGGGCGGCGACGACGCGCGGATTGACGGGGATCCAGGGTCCGCTGGCGACGTAGGCCAAGAAATCCGGCGTGGGTTGCTCAAGGGTGACGGCGAGCGTGTGCTCGTCCGTCGCGTGCAGGCCGACGGCGTTGAAATCGGTGACCTGGCCGGTGAGGTAGGCGCGGGCGTTTTTCACGCCGTAGAACAGGGCGGCCTTGGGCGCGGCGGTGGCGGGTGTGAGCACGCGGCGGTAAGATGCGACAAAATCCGCGGCGGTCACCGGCTCGCCGTTGGACCAGCGGGCGTCCGCGCGCAGGTGGAAGGTATAGGTGAGGCCGTCCGCCGAGATTTCCCAGCGCTCCGCCGCGGCGGGGCGCTGGCTGCCGCCCGGCGCGGGTGTCACGAGTCCTTCGCTCAGCGCGCGGATGATGAAAAACTCGTCGGGCAGAGAGGCCTGGGCGGGGTCGAGACCGGCCGGTTCGTTGCGCTGGCTCACCCGCAGGACCTGTGGTCGGTCGGGTGTGGCGCCCTGCCGCGTGCAGGCGGAATTCGCGGCCGCGAAAAGGGCCGCGATGAAAAAAGAAAACCGCAGCAGAAATGATTTCGCCTTGCGCATGTTGATGCCGCCGGGTGGCCGCGAGCTCACGGGCTCATTCCTCCAGCCACACGTGCTTGTACGGATGATGGTCGAGCAGCGTGGGATGCCAGCCCTTGACCGACGGCTGGAGGAGGAAGATGTGGGAGTTATAGTACAAGGGGACGAGCGGGGCGGCCTCGAGCAACAAGGCCTCGGCTTTTTGAAAGAGCAAGTTGCGCGCGGCTGCATCGGTCGTGAGCGAGGCCGAACGCAGGAGCGAATCGTAGGCCGGGCTGGCCCAGCCGGTATGGTTGTTGCCGCTGTCGCTGCGCCAGATGTCGAGGAACGTGCTGGGGTCGGGATAGTCACCCACCCAGTCGGAAAAAAGAATCTGGTAATGACCGGCGCGGCGCTCCGCGAGCACCGCCTTGAATTCCTGGTTGACGAGGCGAACCTGCACCCCGAGCTCGCGCCGCCACATTTCCTGCACGGCCTCGGCGACCAGGCGGTGGTTTTCCGAGTTGTTGAAGAGCAGCTCGAACGCCGGCAGCCCCCGGCCGCCGGGATAGCCGGCGTCGGCGAGCACGCGGCGCGCCTCGTTGAAATCCGTGGGCAGGCGCGCCTCCGGGACGTAACCGGCCATGCCCGGCGGGGTGAAGGCATACGCCGGGAGCTGACCGCCGCGCAGGATTTTTTCGGCGATGGCCGGCCGGTCGACGGCGAGGGCGAGCGCGCGGCGCACGCGCGGCTCGTTGAGGAAGGGACGGGCGACGTTGAAACGGAGGAAATAGGTGTTCAGATAAGGGTCCATGCGCAGTAGCTGGGGCGAATCGCGGCGGTAGGATTCCACCTTGCCGAAGGGCAGGGCGTAGGTGAGGTGCAGCTGGCCCGCGCGGAACGCCCGCTCCTCGGCGTCGAGGCTGTCGATGGGATGGAAATGGATCGCGTTCAGCCGCACGTGCGCGGCGTCCCAGTAGGTGGGCGATTTTTCAACGACAATCCGCTGGTTGGGCTCCCAGGCGCGCAGGATGAACGCCCCGTTGCCCACGAGCCGCCCGGGCCGGGCCCAGGGGTTGCCGCGTTCATAAACCGGCCCACTGGCCGCGATGCTTGGCAGATGGACCGGCAGCCACGCCGGATGCGTCAGCAACGACAGGAAATACGGGACGGGATGATCCAGCGTGACCTGGAGGGTGCGTGCGTCCAGGGCTTTGGCGCCCACCTGGGCGAAATCCCGGGCCAAGCCCTTCGTGTACGCCTCGGCGCCTTGCAGAACGTAGAGGAGGCCGGCGTTGCCGGAGCCGAGGCTGGGCGTGAGGATGCGCCGCCACGAGGCCGTGAAATCCCCGGCGGTGACCGGGTCGCCGTTCGACCAGCGGGCGCCGGCCCGCAGGTAAAACGTGTACGTGAGCTGGTCGGCCGACACCTCCCAGCGCTCGGCGACCGCGGGCACGGGATGCAGGTCCACCGGATCCTCCGTCACCAGCCCCTCGAAAAGGGCGGAGATGATGTCGAGCTCGGAGATGTTGGTTGCGACATGCGGATCGAGATCGCCGATTTCATCGCCGATACCGCGGTGCAGGACCTGCTCGCGGTTGCCGCGCTCGACGTCCGTACCATGCCTCAGGCACCCGGTGAGCGTGGAAAGAAGGAGGACAGAATGAACAAAATGGACGAAATATCGGACTCCGGCCATTCGGTCCATTTTGTGTATTCTGTCCAAAATCATCGCTTGAGCAGGCAGACGGCGTGAGCGGCAATGGCGAGGCCGCGGCCGAGGTCGCCCACGCCCTCGTTGGTCGTGGCCTTGAGGCCGATCTCATCGACGAGCAGGCCGGCGGACTTTGCCAGCGCGGCCTTCATCGCGGGAATGTGCGGGGCGATCTTGGGTTTTTCCGCGATGACCGTGGCGTCGATATTGACGATCCCGAAGCCGAGGCGGGCGATCTCGGCGCACACGCGCTGGAGGAGGACCTGCGAATCGATGTTCCTGAAGGCCGGATCGGTGTTGGGGAAAAAATGCCCGATGTCGGGCAGGGCGGCCGCGCCCAGCAGGGCGTCGCAGATGGCGTGCGTGAGGCAGTCGGCGTCGGAGTGACCCTCGAGTCCGAAGTCCGTGGCGAACCGGACGCCACCGAGCACGAGGGGCCGGCCGGGGACGAGCCGGTGGATGTCGTAGCCGTGGCCGATGCGCAGTGAAGCCATAAGTTCTAAGCGGTAAGGGGTAAGCTTTAGGAGGCGGGGCCGGTCAGCAGGAATTCGAGGTAGGCGAGATCGGCGGGGGTCGTCAGCTTGGGATTGGGATGCGGGTTTTCGAGCAGGGCGACGGGATGGCCGAGCTGCTCGACGGCGGCGGCATCGTCGGTGATGCGCAACCCGCGCGCCTGCACGCGGGCGTAGGCGCGGACGATGAGGTCACGGGCAAAGACCTGCGGGGTCTCCATCGCCCAGAGCCGGGAGCGGTCGAGCGTGCGCAGGCGGGCGCGGTCGTTGTGCTCCTTGACCGTGTCGGTCACGCGATGGGCCAGCACCACGGCATCCTCGCGGCGGACGATCTTGTGCAAGGCCCCAAGCTGTTCGGGGCGGATGAGGGGACGGGCGCAGTCGTGGATGAAGACCAGCGCGATGTCGGCGGGAAGAACGGCGAGGGCGTTGATGACCGAGTCCTGGCGCTCGCGGCCGCCGCGGACCAGCACGGAAGGCGTGGGCGCATACGCGGAGAGCGCCATCATTTGCCGCTGGTCGCGGTAAACGATCACGTAGTAATCGGCGATGCCGCTGGTGATGAAGGCTGCGGCGGAGTGGGCGAACACCGGCCGGCCCGCGAGTGGGGCCAGGACCTTGTCGGTGACGGTCCCCTGCATGCGCCGGCCGCTGCCGGCGGCGAGGAGGATGGCGGCGGTGCGGGACATGTTTCAGAGGACAGAAGTCAGATGTCAGAGATCAGATTCCAGAAAGCAGATGCCGGAGAGAGGAAGGGGATAGGATGACAGAGGCAAAGGGGGAATTCTTATCCCGATTTCCGACCTCCGACCTCTGACCTCTGGTCCAGCTCGGCGAGAATCGCGCGAGCTGCGGCGGCCGGATCGGGCGCCTTAAAGATCGGGCGGCCGACGACGATGAAGTCTGCGCCTGCACGGGCCGCCTCGCCGGGGGTCATCACGCGGGTCTGGTCATCCGCCTTGGCCTCGCGCGGGCGGATGCCCGGGGTGACGAGGGTGACGCCGGCCGGCAGCACGGCGCGGAGCGGGGCGATTTCCAACGGAGAGCAGACGAGGTCGCGAAGGCCGGCGTCCACGGCGAGCCGGCCGAGCCGGACGACCTGCGCCTCGGCCGGGCCGGGTACGCCCGTTTCAGCGAGACCCTTTTCGTCCATGGAAGTGAGGACGGTCACACCGAGCAGGCGCAGGCCGGGGGCCGATTGCTGCTGGGCCTTGACCGCCCAGGCCATCATCTCGCGGCCCCCGCCCGTGTGGAGCGTGAGCATCTGGATGGGCAGGCGGGAGACGGATTCGACCGCCTTGGCGACGGTGTTGGGGATGTCGTGAAGCTTGAGGTCGAGGAAGACATTGAACCCGAGGCCGGCGATTTCTCGCACGCAGTCGGGCCCGGAGGCGGTGAACATCTCCAGGCCGACCTTCACCCAGCGCACAGTCCCGGCAAGCTGCTTGAGGGTGGGGGTGACGTCGCGGGGCGAAGGAGCGTCGAGGACGAGGATGAGATCGCAGGGCATTGCTTGAGAAAAATGGTGACGACGGGCCGGAAGCTGCGCCATCGTTTTCTGCTCCAGCTTGAATCCAGTAGCCATCTTTTCCCCGGCCAAACTCAATCTGTTCCTTGCCGTCACCGGACGGAGGCCCGACGGATTTCATGATCTCCTTTCCGTGGCGGCGCCCCTGACGTGGGGCGATACGCTGCATGTGAACCCCGCGGCGGAATTCACCCTGGAGTGTGACGACCCGGGTGTGCCCGGGGGCGAATCGAACCTCGTGCTCAAGGCCGCGCACGCCTTCCGCGCAGCGACCGGCTGGAAGGGCGGCGCGCATTTCCGTCTGGAAAAACGCATTCCCATGGCCGCGGGCCTGGGCGGCGGCAGCAGCAATGCCACGGCGGCGTTGCGGGCGCTCAATGGACTGGCCGACGGGTTGCTCCCGCCCGACGCGCTGGCGGCGGTCGCCGCCGGGCTCGGCTCGGACTGCGCCCTTTTCCTGCATGACCGGCCCATGATCATGCGGGGCCGCGGCGAGCAGCTGGAGCCGCTTCCGCCCGCGCCCACCGCCCGGCTGCGCGGCCGGCGCGTGCTGATCTTCAAGCCCGGCTTTGGCGTCAGCACGCCCTGGGCCTATGCCCAGCTGGCGGAGATTTCCGCCGAACTGGCTGCGTCCGGGCCCGCGGCCTTTGGCTGGACGGCGTTGGACCAGTCCGCCGGTTACCTCGCGGTGGACAAGGCCGAGGCCCGGCTGGCTGCGTGGGTGAACGACCGGCGGTTGCCGGCCGAGGCGCTGCTCTTTAACAACATGGAGCGGGCGGTCGCGACGAAATACCCGGCGCTGCCCGCACTGCGCGCGCAATTGCGGGCCGATTTCTGCCTCACCACGGGTATGAGCGGCAGCGGCAGCGCCTGTTTTGCCCTGCTGCCCGACAACCTTGTGCCGGAGTGTGTCGAGGCCATGACGGCCGCGATCCGCGCCGCCTGGGGCGCGCCCGCGCAGGTGTTTGAGGCCCGGCTGGCCTGAATCGCATTGACCCGCTGCGCGCGCCCGCGCGTTATCGTCCGGCGCCGCCACCCCCGCCCCGGTCGGGCGGCAGCCGCACTTCATGCCCTCGGATTCACGCGCCAAAAGCGAAGTCATCGTGCAAGGCATCTCCGCCTCGCAGGGCATCGCCTATGGCCCGATCTTTGTCTACCTGCGGAGTGACGTCGAGGTGCCGACCTACACGGTCGACCCGACGAAGCGGATGGAGGAGATCGCACGCTTCGAGCAGGCCCTCGTGCTCACGCGACAGCAGATTTCCAAGATCCAGGACGAGGTGGAGAAAAACCTGGGTGCGGACGAGGCCCGCATCTTTGACGCGCACCTGATGGTGCTCGAGGACCAGGCGCTGATCGGCGAGACCATCCGCGAGTTCGAGGCCACCTCGCGCAACATCGAGACGTGCTTCAACCAGATCTCCTCGCGCTACATCAAGGCATTCGACCAGATCGACGACGAGTACCTGCGCGAGCGCGCCGGCGACATCCGCGATGTCGCCCAGCGCGTCCTGCAGAACCTCCTCGGCCAGTCGGCGAACAATCTCAGCAAGCTCGCGGACAAGCGCATCATCGTCGCCAACGACGTCACGCCCTCCGATTCCGCCAGCATCGACCGCAGCCAGGCGCTGGCGATCGTCACCGACACCGGGAGCAAGACGAGCCATGCCGTGATTGTCGCCCGCTCGATGCGGATCCCCGCGGTGGTGGGCGTCCGGAACCTCACCACGCGGGTGCAGGACGGCGACTGGGCGATCGTCGACGGCTACGACGGCACCGTCATCATCAACCCGTCGGAGCAGACGCTATTCCGCTACGGCCAGATCCGCCTGCAGAAAAAAGGCTTCGAGGACCGCCTGATGGAGGCCAACCGGCAGCCGGCGGTCACGCTCGACGGCGTGGCGGTCACGCTCATGGCCAACATCGAGAAGGTGGACGAGGTGGCGCTGGTGAAGGAATATTTTGCCAGTGGCGTCGGCCTCTTCCGCACGGAGTACCTTTACCTCAACTCGGCCCGCATCCCCTCGGAGCAGGAGCAGTTCATCGCCTACAAGACCGTGGTTGCGGCCCTCGCGCCGGCGCCGGTGATCATCCGCACGCTCGACCTAGGCGGCGACAAGCCCATGGCGGGCAATCCAACCCTTTTCCCCAAGGAGGACAACCCCTTCATGGGTTTCCGCGCCATCCGCTTCTGCCTCGAGCACCCCGAGATTTTCAAGGACCAGCTCCGGGCCATCCTGCTCGCGAGCGTGCATGGCACGATCCGCCTGATGTACCCGATGATCAGCGGCAGCGAGGAACTCGACCGCGCCAACGCCGTGCTGGCCGAGTGCAAGGAGGAGCTGTGCGCCCGCGGCCAGCCGTTCGATGAAAAGATGGCGATAGGCAGCATGATCGAGATCCCCAGCGCCGCGGCCACGGCCGACATCCTCGCGCGCCAGTGCGATTTCTTCAGCATCGGCACCAACGATCTCATCCAGTACCTGCTCGCCATCGACCGGGTGAACGACCGCATCGCCCACCTTTACGAGCCCTCGCATCCCGCGGTCATCCGCACGCTCAAGCACATCGTGGACGAGGCCCGCCGCGCGAAGATCTCGGTCGGCGTCTGCGGCGAGATGGCGGGTGACCCGGTCTTCGTGCCGCTGCTGCTCGGCCTCGGCGTGGACAGCCTGAGCATGACGCCCCCGCTGCTGCCCGCGGTCAAATACCTCATCCGCGCGATGACCATGGCCGACGCCCGGGCGCTCGCCGCCGAGGCGCTCACTCTGAGCTCGCCGAAGGAAATCTACGCGAGGTGCGAGGCCTTCTACCGCGCGAGGATGAAGCTGGAGTGACGGTGCCGGAAGTGGGCGGGATCGCCGATCCGCCAGTGGATCCTGCAAATAGTTTAGGTACAGATTGTACCGATGGGCACAGATAGCGCACGCGATCATCTGTGCTATTTGTGGAATCAGTGGCTAAAATCCGACTGGGTCGAAGAGGGCGGGTTAAAACTCCGCCTCATCGCGGCCCTAATCGGAAAACTCGCAGGTGATCTGGAGGCCGCCGCTTTTCACCGTGCCGGGCAGGTAGTGCAGGGTCATCTGGTTGCCGGACCAGTCGCCGTGCCAGCTGGTATCGACTGCGCCGGTGGCGAGCGTGAGTGTCTGGCGGGGCTGTTTTTCCTGCAGCAAGACCAGCGTGGCGTCGCCGTCGATTTTTCCGGTGACGCGGAGATGCACCGAGGAGGTGCTGGCGTGGGTGCCGAGTCGGGTCAGCGAAAGGATCTGCTCGCCGGCGGGGTTGGTGATCGTGAGGTACCGCGGGGCATGGGAACGGCAGCCGGTGAAAACCACGGAGGCGGCCAGCAGCAGAGCGAGGGTCAGTTTGTGCATGCGGGGAAGGGTGGTCGATCACGGGCGTCCGCGAGGGACGACCCTGCGTTCGGCTCCAGGCTGCCGCTCAGGCCGGGGGTTTTGCGGGAAGTTCTTTTTCCTCGAAGCTTTCCTGGATGAGCTTCAGCGCAGCCTGGTATTCCCCGGAGGTCGTGTCGTTGCTCAGCAGCGTGAACAGGATGAAGCAGCCGGGCCAGGCTTTGACCCCGCTCGTAACCTTCAGGTATTCCCCGGGTGGCAGCGGAAGCTTCCGGACCAGGGTAGCGTCGGTGAACACACAATACAGCCCTGCACCCGCGCGGGGCTTCAGCTCCTGGAAGTCGTAGCTCATTTCGACCGAGCCCTCGGCGAATTGCCGGCTGGCATCCGCCACGAAACCCCGCTGGCCGTCATCGGTCGCCATCCGACCGGTGGCATCGGGGAAAAACGACACCACCAGGTCGATCCGGTGCAGGGGATCGTTGATCTTTACCGTGAGGATGCCGCTTTCGGTGCGGCCCGCGGCGAAGAGGTAGGTGTCGGGCACCTTGACCCTGACCTGGCGGTCTTGAAAAGGGACCAGCGTTTCCTCCCGGGCGGAAAGAGTGGCGCAGGCAGCCAAGGCACCCAGCAGCACAAGCATGGGGCGCAAGCCCCTTGGAGGGAAAGCGGCGGAAAACTTCACTGTTTGTAGGTGACGGTTATGCCGCTGCCCGTGGTGATGCTGAAATCCTTGCCCTGCGTGAAGTCCAGCTGGCTGTAATCCTCGTTGTCCACGCTCTTGAGCTCCCGGATGTATTTGGTGGGCCCAATGAGGTCGGCGAGCGTCGCGTGGTTCGTCCCATGCTCGAGGTAGTACTGGTCGGCGGCGGCGCCGAGCTGCCGGAGGTTGTTCAGGACCGCCTTGGTCAGCTGGGCCACGACCAGGGGATCCAGCGGGGGCTTACCCTCCTTCACCTTCGCGGTGTTGAGCCGCACGCGAATTGTCATGCCCTCCTTTGTCAGCACGATCGTGTCGGTTTTCGCCTCGTAGGCGGACACGATGTAACCTTCGAAACTCTGGCCAAGAGCGATCCAGGCAGAGGTGCCGCTGGACCGGCTCGCGAGGTGGACCGTCGTCTTGTCTGGCACGACCAGCACGCCCGAGAATTCGATGTTGTCGTCGGTTGCGGCCGGCAGCGCCGCAGCCGGAATCAACAGGAGCAGGAACAATTTTCGGATAGTCATCGGACAGGCAGACCGACGGACTGTAGAAGGCCCGGGACAAGAGTTGCAATGCCGGCCTCGTCGAGAAATGCGCGACGGGCAGTGTGATCGGGCTCAGCCGGATTCATTCGCAATGGGTCCGATACCCCGGAGCTTGCTCCGGCTTGGTCGGAAGGTAGGAGAATGCTTGCAGGCGATGAGGGACGCGGACGGAGCCAAACTCGCCTGCAAGCAGGCTCCTACCACCGCACAGTCCCCGGCTCAGGGCTGCAGGATGTAGATGTAGTAGCCGCTGGTCGAGGTCGTCCGGAAGTTGCCGGTGGCAAGGTTGCCATCGTCGATCATCCGGTCGATCTCCTTCATCTGTTCCGGCGTCAGAGTCACCGTATGGACGGAGATGCAGGCCGTGACCCCGGCCGACTTGTAGTCCCAGTCCCATTGTCCGCCGATGGGTGTCTGGGCAACGGTCCAGTCTGCATCGCGCAGTTCGCCGGACATCCCGGTTGGCACTGCGCCGGGATTGGCATCGGCCGGCCAGCGGCCGTTCTTGGTGGCGTACGTTTCGAAGGCTGCGGCGAAGACCCGGAGATCGCTGACGAAGCGGCTGTTCTGGGCGCGCTGCTGCTGGTGCCGCACGGCGGGAATCGCGATCGCGGCCAGAATGCCGATCAGGGCGACCACGATCATGATTTCCACGAGCGTGAAGCCTCGTGACCGGCCGTCAGGGCCGGCCGGACCTGCGCTGCGGGTGAACGCGAAGGGCATGGGCGTGTGCCGATGATGTCAGGGCGGTGCCTCCGGGCAACTCCCCTTGGTTTGCGGTGACTACTCACGGGCGGTACGTAGTTTCACCCGGATGATGGATTTCGCCCGATGGGCGGGCCGGCCGGCAAAAAAAGAGGGCCGTCTACCCCTAGACGGCCCCCACTACCCTGATTGCCAAGCAAACGTTGAACAACAGGGGGGAAGACGCAGGGGACACCGGATCGTTCAACGTTCCGGGCGGCAGGCCATGGAGTTTACATCTCCGTAACAATTACCGGGTCAGCCGGGCAGTTTTCCGGCCTTAACGCCGCTGGCGAGCAGGGTTTCGAAGTGGGGCTCGGTGGGTTCCCGGGCGACGGCGGTGACCTCGACCTTGGTGAAGCCGGCTTTTTTCAAGAAGGCGTGCAGCGCGCTTTCCTTGAAGCCGAGCCAGACATCGGCGTAGAGCTCGCGGGTCTTTTCGAAGGTATGCTCGTTGAGGTCGAGCACGAGGACCTGGCCGCCGGGCTTGAGGATGCGGAAGGCCTCCTCGACGGCGCGCTGCGGGTGCTGCGCGTGATGCAGGGCCTGGCTGAGGATGGCGAGGTCGACGGACCGGTCGGACAGGGGCACCTGCTCGATGTCGCCGAGCTTGTAGGCGAGGTTGTGGAGGCCGTTCTTCTTCGCGAGCTCGGTGCCGACCTCGACCATGCGGGGCGAATTGTCGATGCACCAGACCTGCGCGGCGCGCCGCGCAAGGAGTTGTGAGAGCAGGCCCTCGCCGGCGCCGAGGTCGGCGACGGTGATCGCGGGCACGAGGTGCAGGGCGAGGTGGCCGATGGCCTCCCACGAGCGGCCAGGACAATAGTTTTTACCGAGACGGCCGGCGATCAGGTTGAAGTACTGCTCGGAGACGCGCCGGCGTTTCTGGAGGATGCGGTCGAGGTTGTCGCGGTCCTCGCCCATCACGGCGAGCTCGGCGACCGAATCGACCGCGGACCGGACGAGAGCGAGGGTCCGGGCCGCAAGATCGGGCCGGAGGGAATAGAACGCCTTCTTGCCGTCGCGGCGGTCGCTGACGAGGTCGGCCTGCCGGAGCAGGGCGAGTTGCGAGGAGATGCGCGACTGGGCCATGCCGAGGATTTCCTGGAGCTCGGCCACGGAGAGTTCCTCGCGGAGCAGGAGCGCAAGAAGACGCAGCCGCGTGGGGTCGGAAAGGGTCTTGAGCGTGTCCCAGGAAGCATTCAACGGGGCCGGAGGCTGGGGAGGTTGGGCCGGGGCTGCAAGGCTCGGGAAGTCCAGAGCGCGATCCCTAATCCGTTTTAACAGAAGGGAACGGAGGGAATGAAGGAGAAGAGCTGAAGGGAGAGCTCTTGGTTGCCTTGGTTACCTTCTGTTCAAATGGATCGAGCTTCGGGTTTTCTCCTGTGAGAGGATCGGCATCCGTGTCCATCGGTGCGATCCGTGACAAAAAATCAGAGGCTGAGGGCGAGGCGGGCGAGTTGCCAGAGGCCGAAGGCGGCGATGAGGGTGCCGGCGGAAAGGTCGATGATGCGGAGGCCGCCGCCGTTGAGATGGCGGCCGAAGGCGCTGGCCGCGCTGCTGAGAATGAGCCACCACGCGGCCGAGCCGAGAAAAACCCCGAGGACCAGCAGAAAGGCCTGGCCCGTGCCGGCCGTGTGCAGGTCGACCGCAAAGCTGGTGAAAATACCGAGGCAGGCCGCGATGGTGGCCGGGTTCAGCACGGCAATGAGGAAGGTCGACACGAAAACCCCCGGCAGACGCGCGGTGGACGGACGGGCCGCATCCGAGGAACCGCCGGCGCCCGGACGCGGCTGCGGGCGGAGAATGGCAAGACCCATCAGGAACAGGAAGATTCCTCCGGTGAGTTGAAAGGCCCCGGCGTGACGCGCGACAAAGGCGGTGACCGCCGCCAGTCCGAGCACGGCGGCGAGGCCGAACAGGCCGTCGGCAAAAGCCGCCCCGAGGCCGGTCAGAAATCCCGCCAAGCGCCCATGGGCGATGGAGCGGCGGATGCAGAGCAGGCCCACGGGTCCGACGGGTGCCGCGAGGGCGAAGCCGATGAGGAAGCCTTGAAGGAGGTGGATCATGTCAGGAGTCGGACCTCGGATTTTTTGCCACGAAGAGGCACGAAATGACACAAAAACGATCCCTTCAGAATGTATTTCTTCGTGTCATTTTGTGCCTCTTTGCGGCCAAAAAATCCGGGATCGGCCTGATCGCAGGCCAAAACAAAAACGCCGGGCTGAGCCCGGCGTTGGGAAACTGAAGGACGACTTCGTTGGCCCTACTTCGCGTCAACGTAGCGGGAGATATTGGTGATCTCGTAGTTTTCCTCGCCGGAGCCGAGCTTCACCTTGACCTGGTCGCCGAGCTTGCGGCCGAGGAAGGCGAGGCCGAGCGGGGTCTTGTAGGAAATGACGCCGGCGTCGGGGTTGCTGTCCCAGGCGCCGAGCACGGTGTAGCGGGAAGTCTTGCCGCCCTTGGCGTCCTTGACCTCGACGATGGTGCCGACGCTAACCTGGTCGATGGTGGCCTCCTTGAAGTCGTTGACGCGGGCGCGGGCGAGTTCCTTCTCGAGCTGCGATTTCTGGGCCATGAGCACCTGCTGGTCCTGCTTGGCCATCTTGTACTCGGAGTTTTCCTTGAGATCGCCGTGCTCGCGGGCGGCCGCAATGGCCTTGGAGTTCTCGGGGATCTTCTTCGAGACGATGGTCTCGTACTCGGTGCGCTTGCGCTCGAAGCTCTCGCGGGACACGAGGAGCTGCTCCTCCTTGCTGTCGGCGGCCTCGGCGACGAGGGACTGGATGCCAGGGAAGATCTTGATGAAGCGGGCGAGGAGGGACTTCTTCGTCAGTTCCTCGAAGCCCTGGTTGAGCATGAGGGTGTTGGCGAGGTCGCGCGCGGTCTCGGGGTCGGCGGTCGACAGCAGGTCGGAGATCAGGTCGGTGTCTTCGCTGAGGATGTCGCCGAGCGGGATGCGGCGCGCGCTCGACGCCTGCAGGGCCTCGTAGTCGATGGCGAAGAAGATGGCGCTGAGCAGGCGCGGGGTGATGAGGTCGTTGAGCAGCTTGGCGAACTTCTTCGAGTGGCGGTTCTTGACGACCCACAGGAGGACCGGGGCGCGGAGGTTCTGCTCGGTCTGCCAGCGCTTGAGGGTGGCGGCGAGCTCGTCGGCGTGGCCGTTCTCGACCAGGAAATTGATGCACTCGGTGGTGAACTTGCCTTGGCTGCTCTTGAGCAGGGTGAAGCCGATGTCGCGGTACTCGATCGGGTGGGTCTCCTTGACGAGCTCGAGGAACCGGCTCTGGAACTGCACCGGGATTTTTTCGGCGATGGCCGGGAGATCGCGGATGTTGGCGATGAGGGAAGCCTGGGTGGGCTCGAAGGCGGTCTCGTTGCCGAGCAGCTTGGCGAGGTCGTCGCGGACGGCGGCACCGTAGAGGCGCTCGGAGGCGTCGATCTGGTTGCTGTCCTTCACCGCGTCGGCAAGGCCGGAGAGGATGGAGGCGAGGTCGGTCTTGAGGTTTTTCTTGTCGGCGGCGTCGAGCAGCTCCTCGGCGAGGAGGATGCGGCGGCGGGCGGAGCGGGTGCCGTTGAATTGCTCGAGGATCTCGTCCTGGGCGGAGACGGGCACGTCGCGGAGGACGTAGAGCTCGGTCTTCTTCTCGGGCACAGAGATGCGGGGGTCCTTGCCGATGGCCTTCTTGGCGGCGGACCACCATTTCTTGAACTTCTCCTCGCCGACGACCTGGGCGAGGGTGATCTCGAGGTCGATGGCGGTGGTGGCGTGGTTGGGGTGGGCCTGGAGGGCCTCGACGACGAGCTGGACGGGATCATCGGCGATGAGCTCGGCGATCTTCTTGGCCTCGGTCTCCTTGCGGACGAGCAGGTGCTTCTCGGGCAGCACCTCCATGGTGGTCAGGCAGAAGGTCGGGTCCATGGGGTGGTTTTTCTTGCCCTTGAAATCGATGAGCAGCTTCTGCGCGGCGTCGTCGTAGCTCTTGATGTGGCCGAAACCCCAGCTCCGGTGGATCACGTAACTGCCGGGCTCCATCGCCTCTAGCTTGGCTTTGGCCGCCTTGAGGGACGGATTTTTGGCGATGAGCGCGGAGACGGCTTCGGAATTCATGATTGCGTGTGTGAGGGCCTGAACGGGAGAGTTGAGCGGACAATGACTCAGCTTGTCAAACAGTGCTTCACCGGGGCCCCCGATGCCTGAACCGGCCCCCGACAAACCCGCCGCGCCCTCCCGGACCGTCGGCGCGTGGGCTGCGGCCGCCCGGCTGATCACCCGCTGGCTGGACCGGCACGAACGCGTCGACGAGCTTTTCGCCACGCTGCCGCCCGGGCTGACCGGGGCGGAGCGCGCGCGCTGCCAGCATCTCGTTTTCGGGGTGCTGCGGCATTTTGGCCGGCTCGACGCCGGGCTGGGCCGGCTGATGTCGCACCCGCCGCGGCCGGCGACCCGGGCGGTGCTGTTCATCGCCGGATTCGAATTGATCGAGGCCGTGGGCGAGCCCGCGGCGGAGGGCCGGGCGGCCAAGATCGTGCATCACGCGGTGGAGCAGGCGAAGCACCTGGCGAGTCCCAAGGAGGCGAAGCTGGTCAATGCCGTCGTGCGCAAGCTGGCCGGCGCGCTGACGGCGGAGGCGCCGCCGAAGCTCGCGGAGCCCTCGGTCCTGGCGGAGTATTTTTCCCATCCCGAGTGGCTGGTGCGGCGGTGGCTGACACAATTCGGTGCCGGGCCGACGCGGCGGCTGCTCGAATGGAACCAGCAACCCGCGCCGGTGTACGCGCGCTGGCGGGACCCGGCTGCGCCGGCGCCCGCCTGGTTCACGCCGACGGCGTGGGCGGGCTATCATGAAGTGCCATCGGGCCGCTGGGGTGAGATCGAACCGCTGCTTTCCGCGGGCCGGTTATACCTGCAGGACCCGTCCACGCGCTTGGCGGTGGACCTGCTGGCGCCGCAACCGGGAGAGACGGTGCTGGACGCCTGCGCGGCGCCCGGGGGCAAAAGCCTGCTAATCGCCGACCGCCTGCGCGATGCGGCCCGGGCTGGCGGAGCGGCACCGGGGACTCCGGCGGGGCGGGTAATCGCGCTCGACCTGCCCGGGCCGCGCATCGACCGCCTGAAGGAAAATCTTTCGCGCGTGACCGACGTCGATGTCGCCCTCCTGCAGGGCGACCTGCTGAGCGGGGAGTACAAATTATTCGACGACCACCGGCTGCCGACCGAGTACGCCGCGGTCCTGCTGGACGTGCCGTGTTCAAATACCGGTGTGATGCGCCACCGGGTGGACGTGAAATGGCGGCTGCAGGAAGGCGACTTTGGGAAGCACGGCCGCCAGCAACTGGCGCTGCTGCACGCGGCGGCGCGGCTGGTCGCGCCGGGCGGGCGCATCGTCTATTCAACCTGCAGCATCGATACCGAGGAAAACGCGGCGGTGGTGAAGGCCTTTTTCGAAAGCCGCGCGGGCGGCCCCTTCAAGCTGGAGGCCAGCACGACGAGCTTCCCGTGGGAGAGCGGACACGATGGGGCGGGGGCGTTCTTGCTGCGCAAGAGTTGAAAGTGGAAAGGTGAGGGTTGAAAGCTGGATTCAGCCCCGGGCTTTCATCCTTCAACTTTCAACGATGCGGCGGAGCCGCATCACGGCACCAAATCGAAGACGCTGAGGGCTTTTGATTTTTCCTCGGTGCCCTTGAGAAACGTGAAGGTGATGGTGCGGGCCGAGGCCACGAGCTGGTCGAAGCGGCGGAGGTCCCACTGGGCTACCGGTTCGCCGTTGATCCGGGTGACGAGATCGCCCGGCTGGACCGGATCCGGCCCGGAGGCGGCGGGAGAATCGGGGATCACGCCGACCACGCGCCAGTAGGCCGGCGCCTTGCTGAAACTGACGCCCACGCCGCGCTGCGGATCGAAGCTGATCGGAGCGGTGGTCTCCCGATAAAATGTCACCTGGTTTCTTTCCTGGTCAAAGGTCACGGTGAAGTTCCTCAGCACCTCGCCCCCGACGGACGACAGCTCATCGGTGATGACCACGAGAGGCCGCGGCAGCGCATAGCTCCCGATCATGAGCGTGTCGGCGAGCCGTCCGACCTGTGGCGCGTGGTCACCACTGAGGGTGCCTACGTTGGGGCCGGGTCGAGGACCGGAGGCATAGGCCGGCTTCATGCCGACGGGATTCAGGCTGAGGGGCGCATCGCTGCCCGAGTCGATCAGGGCGATGAATGTGGTGTCGTGCAGCCGGATCGGGATGAGCGGGGTCTTGCTGGCGTTGTTGAAGGGAATGGTGTCGCCGGGCAGCAGGGGCGCCTGAGCGGCGGGATTGAGCAGCACGCGGGAGCGCGGGTAGTCGAGGGTCAGCAGCGTTTCGCGGAAAAGTGGGAAGCCCAGGATGCCGTCGATTTTGACGCCGAGGTGGTCGGAAAGAGGCGCGCAGTCGTAGATGAGGGCGGGGACATCGTCGAAGCGCGCCTCGCCGAGTTCGATGCGGCGCAGGGTCGTGGCGGGAAGCACGACGAGGTCTCCCTCGGCGGACTTGACGTGGATTTGCGGGGCGTTGAAGGACGCCGGGGCATTCTTGTCGCCGTAGCGCTTGGCAAGGTCGGGCGAGACGAGGGTCACGGACGAGCCCGTATCGACCAGGAAATGGTAGGGGCCATAGCGGTCCCACTTGGCCTCGATCACGAGGCAGTCGCCGAGATTCTGCGCCGGCAGCACGACCAGCGGCGAACCGAGGGTGGTGCGGCCGGGTCGCGGCGCCTCGTGGCGGAAGGAAACGCAGCCGGCGATCAGCAGGAGACAGGAGACCTTCGACAGGAGACGGAGGACGGAAAACAAACGGCATCCCGGCATCGGTTCTCCGCCCTCGGTCCTCGGTCCTCTGCCCTCCGTTTTCATTTCACCGGCTTCGGCAGGCTGAAGCTCAGGGAGAGAGCCAGGGCGGACATCACCGCGCCGGCGATAAACACGCTTTTCGAGCCGAACACCCAGAACACCACGCCCGCGAGCACGGGGGTGAAGGCGCGGGAGAGCGAACCGAGCGAGCGAAAAATGCCGAGCACACGGCCCTGCTCGGCGGCGGTGGCGTAGAGCGAGATGAGGCCGGTGGTGGCGGGATTGACGAGCCCGGAGCCCAGCGCGAGCAAGGCCACGCCGGCGTACAGCATCCACGCCTGCAGGGCGAAGCCGATGACCAGCAGGCCGGCGGCGGTGACCCCCAGCCCGATGGTAAGCACCCGGATCTCCTCCATGGTTTTCAGCAGTTTGCGCACGATGTAGCCCTGCGTGACGATCGCGCAGAGCCCGAGAAAGCCGAGCAGCAGGCCGTTTTCACGCGCGGTGTAGCCGAACCGCTTGGTCGCAAGAAAGGTGAGCGACGACTCCATGGCGACGAAGGCGATCGAGAAGATGAAGGCCACGAGGTTGGCGCGGCGCACGGCGGGATTGTCCAGGCCGAGGATGGCGCTCACCGGATTGCGCAGCCGGGGCTCGCGGGCCGCGGCGCGCATGGCGGGCGTGAGGGTCTCCTTGAAACGCAGGTAAATCCACCCGAGGTTGACGAGGCAGAGAACGAAGGCGATGAACGCCGGCACCGAGAATGGATTCACCCCGAAGCGCGCGAGGGAGGGATGATGGGTGAGCAGATTGAAGTGGGCCGTCAGCGCACCGATGGTCGGCCCGGTGACCAGCCCCAGCCCGAAGGCCGCGCCCACGAGGCCCATGGCCTTCGAGCGCTCTTCCCGCGATGTGACGTCGGCGACCGCGGCGGTGGCCACGGACAGGTTGCCGCTGAAGGCCCCGCTGACTATGCGCGAGAGCAGGAACAACCAGAAGGATCCGCTCACAAGCCAAAGGAGATAACCCAAGGCCGTGCCGGCGACGGTCATCACCAGAACCCCACGGCGCCCGCGCCGGTCGCTCACCGCGCCCCAGAACGGGGCGAAGACAAACTGGAGGATCGAGAAGAAGGAGCTGATCACGCCGCCGAAAAGCACGGGCGCGTAATTTTCGATCCCCGCGGCGCGCGCGAGCGAATCGATCTGCCCCAGCAGCCAGCCCAAGGCGCCGGCATGGCCTTCCAGCTTCAGGTAATAGTCGAGCAGATCGGGCCCGAGCGGGAAGATGATCGAGAACCCGATCAGGTCGATATACAGCGTGAGAAAAATGACGCCGAGCGAGAGCGGACGACGGGAGGGAAGGGGAGCGGCGGGGGTGGACACGGGAAAAAACTGGAAGAAAGACCGTTACCCGGAGGACGCCAAGGAGCAAAGAAAAGTTGCGGCGGAGTATAGGGCTGCGATTCGCCGGCAAAACCTTCCGTAATAGGGCAGGGCTGGCCACTGCCACTGGGAGAGCCCGCCAATACTGCCCTGGTTTTGCGCGGAAAAGGAATGACGGGGAAAGAAAGGCAATTTCACGCAGAAGCGCGGAGCACGCAGAGTAGTCAGTCGATGATTGATCTCTGCGTCCTCCGCGCTCTGCGCGAAAAATTCCGGATGCCGAGCCTAATCTCCTGCCCTTACTACGCAGCTTGGCGCCTCTGAGCGAAACCGGCCTGGTCGGATTGATCCCAAACTGTACCATTAACCGGACAGTACCGGCCAGCGGAAGAGCCCCGGAGCCCGCTGGTTCAACCCGCCCGGCCGGGTTCCTCGAAAATGGCGCGCACCATGGCCGTGAGGCTGGCGACAGTGAAAGGCTTCTGCAAAAACGGGGCGGAATTCAGCCCCGCCAGACGGGTCTCGGCCTCGATTTCCGCATAACCGCTCATCAGCAGCGCGGGGAGGCCTGGCCGGCGCACGCGCATCTGCCGCAGGGTTTCCACGCCGCTCACGCCGGGCATCGTCAGGTCGAGCAGCACCAGGGTGAAGCGGGCCGGATCGCGTCCGAACAAGGCGATGGCCTCATGGCCGTCCGCGGCGTTGACCACCGTGAAGCCGAGCTTTTGGAGAATATCGCCGGCGATCTGCCGTACCTCGTCCTCATCGTCGGCGACGAGGACGGTGCCGGCATGATGCCACGGGGCGGCCGAGGCCGGTGTGTCAGGCACGGCGGAGACGGCGCCGTCCGTCGGCGGCAGCAGGAGGGTGAACGTGGTGCCGCGGCCCGGCTCGCTCGCGACGTGGAGGGCGCCCTGGTGGCTCCGCACGATGCCGAGCACCGCGGCCAGACCGAGGCCGCGTCCGGCGAACTTGGTGGTGAAAAAGGGATCGAAGATGCGCGCAAGGGTCTCGGCCGACATGCCGCAGCCTTCGTCGCTGACGCGGAGGAAAACATATTCGCCGGCCGGCAGATCGCCGCCGTTGACCGTGGTGGCGAGGAAAGCGTGGTCGGCCGCGCGCACGCCCGTCTCCAGCGTGATTTTTCCCGGGGTCTCGCCCATGGCCTCGGCGGCGTTCATCACCAGGTTCATGACGATCTGGCGCAGCTGGGTGGCATCGGCCATCACGGGCGGCAGGCCGCGGGGCAGATCCAGGCGGAACGAGGCATGCCGGCCGAGCGAGAACTGGAGCAACGGCACCGCACCCTCGACGAGGGCGCTGAGGTCGAGGCGCTCGACGACGAAGCGGCTCCGGCCCGAGTAGGCGAGCATCTGCTGGCAGAGCTCGGCGGCGCGGAGCGACGTGGTCTCGATCTGTCGGAGGTTTTTCTGGATGGGCGAGGCGTCCCCGAGTTCCAGGCGGGCGAGGCTGGCATTGCCCATGATCGCGGTGAGCAGATTGTTGAAGTCATGCGCGATGCCGCCCGCGAGCACCCCGAGGCTCTCGAGCTTCTGGCTTTCCAGGAGCTTGCGCTCGAGGGCGATTTTTTCCGCCTCGGCCTGCTTGCGCTGGGTGATGTCCACGGCCAGGCCCTCGATGAACAGCAGGCGGCCGTCCTCCGCGAACACCCCGGTGCCGCGGTCCAGCACCCACTTCTCCCGGCCGTCGCGATGGCGGAGGCGGTATTCGATCTCAAAGGGCTTGTGCTGGGCGACCGCATTCAGGGTTGTGCCGGTGACCGTCGCGCGGTCGCCGGGCTCGATGAGGTCCTCGTACCAGACCACGCCGGCCAGGAAATCCCCCGCAGTGTATCCGGTCAGGTCCAAGGCTCCCGAACTGATATAGACCGGGGTCAGCTTTTCATCGCCCAGGCAGCGAAAGGCCATGCCGGGCAACTGCGTGAGGATGTTTTCGGTCTGGAGACGGTTCTCGCTGAGCTCGGCGGTGCGTTCGGCGACCAACGCCTCGATGGCGCTCGTGCGGCGGGCGAGGGCCCCAATGAGGGCGGCGAGCAGCCCGGTGATGATCAGGCCGCCGCCCAGGCGCATCATGGGCAGGCTCGTCATCTGCGCCCCGAGCCAGGCCGGCGTGGGCCGGTAAAGCACGTTCCAGTCGCGTACGCCGAGGGTGATGACGTGCTCGCGGTGTACCCCGGCGCGGAATTCCGCCTCGCTGGGCACAGGTTGGCGCGCCGCCCGGCCGTCGCCCGGTCGGTAATAGAGCAAACGGGACGCGGGATCCGTCGCGGACTGGTCGAGGTAAAGGGTGTCGATCGTGGTCGTGGGATCGCGCTTCTGGGTCTGCTCGAACAGCTCGCCGACGCGGAACACCCCCTGGACAAAGCCGAGGAATTCGCCCTTGGTCACGGCCGGGTTGCCGCCCTTGCGATAGACGGGCCAGATGATGACGAGGCCGCGCTGGCCCTGTACCAGGTTGATCACGGCGTTCACGACCATGCGGTTTTCGCGCCGGGCCAGCTCCAGTACGTCGCGCGAGGGCCCGTTCGAGAGATCGAGGCCCAGCGCCGGCTCGTTGCCGGCGAGCGGCTCCAGGTACGCGATCGGGAGGTACTCGCCCTGGTCGCGCGCGGCGATCAGTCCCGGGGGATGGATGTTGTCGCGTTCGGTGAAGCGGAACTGCCGGCCGAGCTCCCGGCCCATCGCCAGCTCAAAGGCCGGGCGGTCGCGCCCTGGCACGACGGGCACCCACTCTAGGGCGGCGATGCCCTCATAGCGGGCGATGATGTCGCGCGCCACCTGAAGAAACTGGCTGCGGCTGACGGCGTCGTCGCCGATGAAAAGGTTGCGGAGGCCGAACACACCGGCCTCATAATAGCTCAGGATCTCGCGGGTGAGCGCATGGCGCACGTCGGCGCGGCGGTAAAACTCCGCTTCCGCCCGCTCGCGCTCGACATCCGCCACCTGGCGGTAGGCGAGGAAGGACAGCACCGAGCCGGCAATGATCACGAAACCGATGATCAGGCGGCTCGACGGAATGCGCGGCCGGCGGATGGTCTCGGGATTCATCGGGCGTCCAGCCAGGGCGGGAACGACATGGCGCGGGGTGGTTTCGGCAGGGCGCAGGCCATCAGGACCGCTCGACATCCCGCAGGTGAAACTTGTGGAGCAGGCGATGGATGACCGGCATCAGGAAAAATCCCACGGTCGTGAGGAAGACCACGCCGCTGAACAGGGAATAGGTGCCGACGAAGAGCTTGCCCGCGGTGGTCTTGATGGGGTCGAGGGGACCCATGCCGGAAAGGATCATGGAGGCGTTAACATATGAATCCACCCAGCCGAGGCGCTCGAGGAAATGGTAGCCGCCCATGCCCAGGCCGAGGGACAATGCGAGTGTGCCAAACGAGATGAGCGCATGATTGCCGAGCCGGGCGTAGAACCGCCTGCGGGGGAGCAGCGGGGCATGGCGAGGTTCGTACATGGCCGGGAGAATGCAGCCGGTCCGCGGCTGGGCAAGCCGAGTTCCACGCGTACGGGGCGAGCGAAATTTGCGGGCGGAAACGCGACTGCGGCCCGGCAAACCCGATCATCGCGGCGTGAAGCCGCTCCTACAGCTTGTAGGGAAGCGGATAGCGCGCGGTGAGCGCGATGACCCGCTGCTTCGTCGCGGCGATGGCGGCGGCTTCACCGGGGGTGCCGATGGCCTTGAGCACGGCGTCGATGCAGGCGGCGATTTCCTCCATGTCCTTTTCGACGAGGCCGCGCGTCGTGACGGCGGGCGTGCCGAGGCGGATGCCGGAGGCCTGGAACGGCGAACGCGTCTCAAAGGGGACCGTGTTCTTGTTGCAGGTGATGTTGGCGAGATCGAGGGTCTCCTGCGCCTTCTTGGCGGTGAGCTCGGGGAGGTTGCCGCGGAGGTCGGCGAGGAAAAGGTGGTTGTCCGTCCCGCCCGAGACGATCTGGTAGCCGCGGGACTGCATCGCGGCGGCGAGGGCGCGGGAATTTTTGATGATCTGGGCCGAGTAGACCTTGAAGTCGGGCTTCAGGCACTCGGCGAAGCACACCGCCTTGGCGGCGATGACATGCATGAGCGGTCCGCCCTGGGTGCCGGGAAAGACCGCGGAGTCGATGGCCTTGGCGTGGATGGAGCGGCAGAGGATGAGGCCGCCGCGCGGTCCGCGGAGCGTCTTGTGGGTGGTCGTGGTGACGAAGTCGGCGTGCGGGACCGGGGAGGGATGGAGCCCGGCGGCAACCAGGCCGGCGATGTGGGCGATGTCCGCGAAGAGGAACGCGCCGTTGGCCCGCGCGATCTCGCCCATGCGGGCGAAGTCGATGACGCGCGAATAGGCGCTGGCGCCGACGGTGATCATCTTCGGCTTCTCGCGGGCGGCGATGGCGGCGAGCTCGTCGTAGTCGATCAGGCCGTTGTCCTGGCGGACGCCGTACTGGCAGAAATTATAAAGCTTGCCGGAGAAATTCGCGGGGTTGCCGTGCGTGAGGTGGCCGCCGTGGCTGAGGTTCATGCCGAGGAGCTTGTCGCCCGGCTGGAGGACGGAGGCGTAGACGGCGGTGTTCGCCTGCGAGCCCGAGTGGGGCTGCACGTTGGCGTGTTCGGCGCCGAAGAGCTGCTTGGCGCGGTCGATGGCGAGTTGCTCGACCTGGTCGACGAACTCGCAGCCGCCGTACCACCGCTTGCCGGGATAACCCTCGGCGTACTTGTTGGTCAGCACGCTGCCCTGCGCCTCGAGGACGGCGGGGTAGGTGAAATTCTCCGAGGCGATGAGCTCGAGATGGCTCTGCTGGCGCGCGAACTCGCGGGAGATCGCGGCGTAGATTTCGGGGTCGAGGCTCGGCAGGGGCGCGGCGTTAAGGGACATTTAGGAAGTTACGATTGGAGAATTACGAATGACGATTGCGGGACGGAAGACCGAGGCGAAGGCATAATTCGTGAATCGTAAATCGCAAATCACGCGGGCTTGGCCGCGAACTGTGTCTTAAGGAAGGCGAGCAGCGAGGGGATGGCCTCGACCATCTCGTCCCGCGCCGCCTCGTAAACCCGCAGTGGGCCGCCATACGGATCGCCGATTTCCTTGTCGGCGGCGCGCGGCATGAACTCGCGGAAGAGATAGACGTGGCGCGGCACCGGATCGAAGTTGAGCTGGATCATGGCCCGGTGCGATTCCGTCATGCACAGGATGAGGGAAGCCTGGGTCACGAGCTGCGGGGTGAGCGGCCGGCTGCGTGCGCCGCTGATGTCGATCCCGACCTTTTTGAGCGCGATCACCGAGTTTTCCGAGACGGCTTCGCCGGTCCGGGCGGCCACGCCCGCGGAAAAAATTTTGAGCGAACGCAGGGGCTCGGGCTGGGCGGACAGGGCGTGCTGCAACAACCCCGCGGCCATCGGGCTGCGGCAGATGTTGGCGGTGCAGACGGTCAGGATTGGTCCGGGCGCGGGCATCTTCGACGAAGGAGCCAAGGGATACGGTTTTGGAGGAAAGGCAAAGCCGGAGTGGGCGCCAAGTTGTAGGAGCGGCTTTATGCCGCGATGGCTTGTCCGACGAAGCCGATCATCGCGGCATAAAGCCGTTCCTGCAGTCGCAAGCGGCCGCTAGATTTTCTTCAGCGCCTGCAGCGCGTGTTGGAGCTGGACGGCGCGCTGGAGCACGCGATCGACCGGCGCGACGGAAGCGGCGGCCGTGAGCGGGGTCGCGGGTTTCTCATCGGGGGGCGGAGTACTGTCGTCCCCGGCATCGGCGACGGCGCCCGCCGCGCGTTCCCGCGCCATGGCGGCTTCGTCATGGCGGACCTTGTCGATCTTCGGGCTGATCAGCTCGGCGAGGGGCGTGCCGTGCTCGAAGGCATCGTAGGCGGCGCGGTCGGCGCCGGCCGCGAGGGTGAGCCCGACATCGGGCACCGCGTCGTTCATTTCCGGGCCAATGCTGACGACTCCCGGCGGGACCCCGGGGGCGGCGAGGGGGGCGAGCAGGGCGGGCGCGGTGCCGGGATTGACGAGGACGAGCACGGGTGCCTGGGGTCGGGCGCGTGATTTCAACCAGGCGGAGAAGGCGGCCGCCGCTTCCGGGCTGGCCGGGACAAAACGCAGGTCGAGCACGAGCGTGCCGGTGGCCGGGCCGGATAGCGCCGGCAGATCGTCCGGCAGCGTGTGAACACGGCCATAGGAGAGGTTGCGCTCGATCGCCTGCACGCCGCCGTTCGACGCCGCCGGACCGGCCGGCGTGTCAGCCGCACGGAGGAGCGGCGCAGTCAGGAGGAGAAAAACCAGGGGAAGATATTTCATGTTCGATGAAGCTGCCGGGCGCCGATGTCGCGGCGGTAGTATTTGCTCGCGCATTGGATTTGCTCGCACACCGCGTAGGCCTGGTCGGCGGCCGCACGCAGGGTGGGGGCGAGTGCCGTGACCCCGAGCACGCGGCCTCCGTTGGTCACGGTCTGACCGGCGGAGTTGCGGGCCGTGCCGGCGTGGTAGATGAAGGCCTGGGGCGGGAGGCTGGAGGCGGGAGGGAAAGTGATGACATCGCCCTTCGGATAGGCCTCGGGATAACCCTTGGCGGCGATCACGACGCAGACCGCGTAGTCCGGCTTGACCTCGAGCTTCAGCCCGGCGAGCCCGCCGCGGGCGGCGGCCCAGAGCAGCGCGAGGAGATCCGTCTGGAGTCGCGGCAGCACCACCTGGGTCTCCGGGTCGCCGAAGCGCGTGTTGTACTCGATCACGCTCGGGCCAGCGGGGGTGAGCATGAGGCCGATGAAGAGCGTGCCGCGGAAATCGATGCCCTCGTCCGCGATGGCGTTGACGGACGGGCGGACAATCTCGCGCTCGATGCGGTCGAGCAGCGCGGGCGTGACGACCTCGGCGGGAGAGTAGGCGCCCATACCGCCGGTGTTCGGTCCGGTGTCGCCGTCGCCGACGCGCTTGTGGTCCTGGGCAACGGGAAGCATCACGTAATCGCGTCCCGACACGACGACCAGCAGGGAGGTTTCCTCGCCGGCGAGACAATCCTCGATGAGCAACTGGCTGCCGCTGGCACCGAACTTGCCGCCTTCCAGCATCCCGCGCACGGCGGCCTCGGCTTCGGCCAGAGTCTGCGCCACTACCACGCCCTTGCCGGCGGCAAGGCCGTCGGCCTTGACCACGATCGGGATCGACCGCGTCCGCAGGTAGGCGAGCGCGGGCGCGACGGCGCTGAAGAATCCGGCGGGGGCCGTCGGGATTTTGTACTTCAGCAGGATTTTCTTCGTGAAGATTTTCGACGCCTCGAGCAGCGCGCCATCGGCCTTCGGGCCGTAGGCGGGAATCCCGGCCTTCATCAACTCATCGACGAGCCCGAGCGAGAGCGGCACCTCGGGGCCGACGACGACGAAGTCGACCTTCTCTCTTTGCGCCAGGGCGACGAGTGCGCCGACATCATCAGCGGCGACCGGAAAGCAGGGCACATCCTGTGCGATGCCGGCATTGCCCGGCGCGCAGAGCACGCGCGGCCGGGCCGGCGAGGCGAGCAGGGAGCGAACGAGGGCGTGCTCGCGGCCACCGGATCCGACGACAAGGATAAGCTGGGGAAGGTTATTGGCCACGGCGTGCGCTTGCCGGCGTCAAAGCACCTGCAGCTTCTTCCGGTAGAATGCCACGACTTCGTCGGGGTCGTCGGTGAACAAGATGTAGTCGGCGATCCAGGCCGGGGCGCGCTTTGTGCGGATCATCTCGCGGATCTGCTTGCGGAGGTCGCCCCAGAAGCGCGCGTTGAAGAACACGTAGGGCACGCGCGGGCGGATGCCGAGCTTGAGGTTGCACATCTCGATGCCGATTTCCTCGAGGGTGCCGACGCCGCCGACGTTGAAGATGCAAAAATCCGCGGCCTCGAACCATTTCTGGCGGAAGTGGCGCGACGATTCCTGGAAGGTGTTGAAGAAGTCCACGCCGAGTTCCGGCGGCTGCGCCTCGAGCTCGAGGAAACAGGCGCCGGTGAGCGCGCCCTTGCCGCGGGCCTGGTCGGTCGCGAGGCGCATCACGCCGCCGCCACCGCCGGTGAGCACGCCGAGGTTGTAGCCGATGAACGAGGTGAGCTTGTCGACCAGCGAGGAGATGCGGTCGGTGTCGGCCTTGTCCAGCCCGACGGCCGAGCCATAGAAGGCCAGGATGGTGGCCTCCTGGAATTTGCGGGCCATTTCCTCGCGGACGAAGAAGCCGTGGTCCTTCTTGTAGACGTGGGTGTAGAGTTCCTTGGTCAGCTCGTCGTACCAGCAGACCTGCACGCCGATGGCGTTGAACGTGTCGAGACGCGCGTGGGCATTGCTGGACAGAAAATAACCATGGGTCCGCGAGGCCTTGCGGAAGATGATGCGCTTCAGCTTCACGTCCCCGATGCGGGTGATGAGCTCCATGTGCTCGAGCAGGTCCGGGAAGTAGTCGATGATGAGGGTGTCGGCGCCCTCCGGGGCGGCGTCGAGCGCCTGGATCATGGTGCGGCTGCCGATGGGGCAGACCTCGCCCTCGAGCACCTTCTTGAGGTCCTCGTTCGCCCGCACCACCACGCAGCGGTTTTCCATGGTGGCGCTTTGGCCGCGGACGATGATCTTGGTCTTCGGGTGGGCCTCGCCGGTATCGCGGGCCGGATTGTCGTCGAGGCACTTGAACAGGTCGGACGCGGTGGCGAGGAGCCGCTGGCGTTTTTTCGTGAGGGTCTTCAGCTCCGGGTCGTTGGCCTCGGGCGCACGGTAGAGGTCGACCGAGACCATGGGGTTAACGACGGGCTGGTCGCCGGTGTTGTAGATCTCGAGCATGACATTCGTGCCGAAGGTCTTGATCGGGTCGAGCAGCACGGCGCTGGTGTGGATGCCGAAATTGCCCGCGCCGGGATTGAGCACGACAAAGTGCTCCTTCAGGTACATCGAGCAGCTGGTGAGGATGCCGGACTGGGGCGGGATGATCAGCGGGGCGGCGTCATGGCGCACCTGCACCTTGTCGAGGTAGGAGCGGCCGGCGTTGCCGCTGACGATGTGCTCGAAGTTGATCCGGATGAGCTTGGGGTTGAGCGTATAGCTGACCTGGTGCGGCGTGAGGAACACGCGGCCGAGCCGGTCGATGCTGATCGTGTTGGGCAGCTTGAGCTCGTTGTTCTTGATGGCGTCCCAGATTTCCGCGGTGGTCAGCTTGGCCGCGGCTGGGGCGCGGAACAGGCGCCCGACGGGCGAGCCGGTGCGCAGGAGCTTCTTCCAGTACGGGGAGTTGGGGAAGCTCGGGTCGTAGATGAAGGCATCGGCCGTGAGCACGATCCGGTTGCCGTCGACGGCCGGGCTGCCATGGATCAGCATCTCGATGCCGATGCGGGCGAGGGAGCTCCGCTCGGAGAACTTCAATTCGGCCAGGTGGGCCTTGAGGAAGTCGAACTCGGCGGGATGGCGCGGCCAGAAGGCGAGGGTGAGCGCGACCGTGCGGTCGTCCTTGTTCTTCACCTGCAGGATCTGTCCGTCCTGGCTGGTCCAGAATTGGTCGGGATTCATCTTGAAAAGAGGCGGATGGAAACACTGCAAGGCCTCCGATACAAGAGGGGAGTAATTGTTTGCATTCAGCCCGGTGGACTGGCACACCCAAAAACTTTTATGGCACAAATGTCCCCCTGACGGTTCCCTAATCCCTCCCCCTCATCCATGAAATTAAAGTCCATCCTCACCACCGGCCTGCTGGGTCTCGGCGCCTTCGCCGCGGTTCGCGCACAGGACGTGAAGCTCAACGTTCCCGGCCAGCCGGCCGCGACCCCGCCTGCGGCTCCCGCCGCTCCTGCCCCGCAGTACACCGAGACGCAGGTGCTCGAGGTCGTGGGCTGGTTCATGGGCAAGAACAGCCAGGTCGATTCCTTCGACTTCTCCAAGGACCAGCTCGACTCCGTGTCGCGCGGTTTCCTGCTCGCCGCCGCCGGCAAGGAGGCCCCGACCGATGTCCAGAAAATCGGGCCGCAGGTCGAGGATTTCGTGCACAAGCGGCAGGATGCCTACCTCGCCAAGCTCAAGGACCAGGGTGTCGCCGAGACGGCGAAGTTCTTCGCCGATCTCAAGAAAAAGGCCGGCATCGTCGCGCTCCCCAGCGGTCTTTGCTATGAAATCACCAAACCGGGCGCGGGCCCGAACGCCAAGGCGACGGACACCGTGACGGCGCATTATACCGGCACGCTGATCAACGGGTCGGTCTTTGACACCTCGCGCCAGCCGCGTCAGCCCGGCGAGCCGGTCTCGCCGGCCCAGTTTGCGCTGGACCAGGTCATCCCGGGCTGGACCGAGGGCCTGCAGAAGATCAACAAGGGCGGCTCGATCAAACTCTACATCCCGCCGCAGCTGGCCTACGGCGACGAAGGCCGCCCGGGTATCCCGCCGGCCTCGACGCTCATCTTCGACATCGAGGTGATCGACATCAAGCCGACCCCCGGGCCCGCTTCGATCACGCCGGCGCTGGGCAAGTAAAGCCGCCGCTCCGGATCACCGAATCTATACCAGCCCGCCGCCTCATCCGCGGCGGGCTTTTTGTTTTCCCGCTGACGACACGGATGGACGCGGAGAGGGATATTGACCGTCGTAGACTTGATCCGTCCTCGCGCGTCTCGCGGCCTGAATTCCGTCGGGCCACGGCTCATCCGGATTGATCCGCGACTTCCGCGGCAAAATGGGCCGGGCTGGGCCCAGGGGAAACGTAGCCTAGTACCGCCGCAGATCGAGCGTGTGTCGGCCCTCCGGTGGGAAATTCAGGACCGGAATCGTTCGGGGATGGCCGACGGTCTGAGGCCAGGGCTCCCAGCGCTCCGCATGCCGGCGGCGCGCCTCGGTCTCATCGAGCGGACGGGTCAGGTACGGATCGCCCTTTGGATTCCACACGTGCCAGCGGGCGGCGGCCGTGACCGTGAGCGTTGCCTTGTCGACCCATTCGATGAGCAAGGGCGCATGGACCGGGATGTGGGGATGCAAGGCGGGGGTCAGAAAAAACGCCCGGAAGCGCACCCCGCCCGCCGCCCCGCCGCCGCCGGAGGTGTGAAAGGCGCAGGGCAGGCCGTTCACCAGGAGTGCCCCGTGTTCCAAGATGGTCGGGTCGCTCACGCTGACCTCAAGGCGGTCCATGCTGGCGTCGACGCTGCGCGAGGTACCGGCCCCGCTGGGTTGTTCACCCAGCAGCGGCCACGCCTCAAGCGCCTGGCGGAAGGTTATCGTGGCGCCGGAGTGCGGGGATTTTTTTTCCTTGGACGGCGGGAGCACCAGCTCGCCCAGTCTTGGGAAACGCCACTCCCAGAGGGGGCGCAGCCATTCGGGGTCGAAGGGAATGCCATGGGCGGAAAGATCCGCACAGATCGCGACCAGGTCCGACCAAACGAATGCTGGCAGAAAAAACCGGTCATGAAGCTCGCCGGCCCAGCGGACGAAGGGTGTCCCGCACGGATCGGCGGCGAGACGGGCCAGGATCGCCCGGACAAAAAGGGCGGTCACCGAGAGCGCGGTGCCCGACGGGTGCGTCTCGAATGCGCGGAGCTCGACCAGCCCGAGGCGGCCGTTGCCGGCAAAGGGATTCCAGAGCTTGTCGACGCTGATCTCGGCGCGGTGGGTATTGCCCGACCGGTCCATCAGCAAATCACGGAACAGCAGGTCGAAGAACGGTCGATTCCCCGCCGAACCGAGCCGGGCCGCGCCCTCGCACGCGATCTCCAGCTCGTAGAGGGCCTCGAAGGTCGATTCATCGATGCGCGGCGCCTGGGAGCTCGGTCCGAGGTACTGGCCGGTGAACGCATAGCTCAGGGCCGGATGCTGCTGCCAGTAACGGACCATGGAAGGCAGCAGCGAGGGGAAGGCGAAGAACGGCGAGACGAGGCCGACCGGGCCGCCGAAGACCAGGTGCGCACCGCCGCCCGTGCCCATCTCGCGGCCGTTGAACTGCAGCTTGCGCGCGATCAGCCCTGACTTTTCCGCGGCGGCATAAATTTCCGCGAGGTGCCGGTCGTAATCCGCCCAGGTCGCGCACACGGCCAGGTTGACCTCGATCACGCCGGGGTCGGACGCGAGCCCGATGGTCGAAAGGCGCGGATCGAGTGGCGGCGCATAACCCGCGAGCACAATGTCGTGGAGCCGCAGCCCGGCGAGGCAGTCCTCGATCAAGGGCAGAAGCGTGAGGTAGGCGTCGAGCGTGAGCGGCGGGATGAAAACCGTCAGGGTCCCCGTGCGGATCTCGATGGTCAGTGCGCGCCGGAGATTTTTCTCCCCGAGATCGCCGAGCGGCAGGCGGAGGCCGATGAGCGAATCGCCGGGGAAAAGCCGGGTCACGTCCGTCTTCAATGCCACGCGCCAGTCGTCGGTGATCCATTTTCCGGTGTCGTAATCGAGGGGCAGCACGTAGCCGGTGGCGGCCTCGGGTGCGGCCGCTTCATGGCAGGGCAGGATGCCGCCGGCGCCGACGCCGAGTTTGGCGGCGAGGGCGGTAATGGTGCGGCGGGCATCCTCGGGGGTGTGGGCGCCGGGTTCGGTATCGGCCCGCAGGCGGGTGATATCGCGCCAGAGCTTTTCCCCGTCGGCGCGGGACTGGATCAGCAGCGCCCAGCGGGGCAGTGGCTCGCCGGGATACTGCTTGCCGGAGGTTTCGAGCAGGGCGGCGCCGGGAAACGCATCCTCCACCAGCCGTCGGGCGAGGCGGCGGGCATAGCCGAGCTTGGTCGGGCCCAGGGCGGCGGTGGCCCATTCCGCTCCCTCGGGTTGGACCGGTACGAATGTCGGCTCGCCACCCATCGTCAGCAACACGCCGCTGCGGCTGAGTGAGGCCTCGACGCCTGCAGCGCAGGTCGCGATTTTCTTCAGGGTTTCGGCGGGATAAGGTGTGCAGGACATGGTCGTTCCTCGTTCAGGCCAGTTTTTCGATGTGCACGCTGGTCGTGAGCTTCGAGGGCACGGGCTGGGAGGCGTAATAATTACCCTGGATCGGATTCACGGTGTCGGCCTGCGCGGCGTGCGCGACCGGGATGAAGGTATCGTCGCAGTACATATTGCGTGTCGGGTCGAGTCCCTTCCAGCCGGCGCCGGGCAGATAAATCTCGACCCAGGCGTGCATCGCGCCCGGTGCGGGGTTTTTCTCCTCCGGCGGCGGTGGATCGTAAAGGTAGCCGCTGACAAAGCGCGCGGCGAGCCCGAGGGTCCGGCACATTTCGATGAACAGGACGGCAAAATCGCGGCAGGAACCCGAACCGAGCGCCAGCGTCTCGGCGGAGGGCTGGATCCCGCCCTCCTCGCGGCGGGTGTAGGAAACGGAGTCGTGGATCAATTCGTTGAGGGCGGACACAAACGGGAGGGTCTCCTTGGGGGCATCCACCATGTGCTCCGCGAGCCAGCTGCGCAGCCGGGTCTGGGTCTGGTCGAAGGGCGGGATGAGATACGGGGTGAGTGCAAACTTGTCGGCCGGGCTGTAGGCAAAGGGAAACTTGGCGGCCGCGGGCCGCAGCAGGAAATCGAACGGATTGGTGTCGAGCGTCTCGATTTCGAACTCAGTGCGGATGTTCAGGGCGGCGGACCGGTCCCAGAAATGCGCCCAGAGCGCGGTGTTGTCCTGCGCATCGAGCGTGGTGAGCACGCGGGCCTGGGGGGAGAACGTGCAGCGAAAGCTCCGGAGCCGGTGCAGCGGCGTCTCGCGCGGACGCAGGTAGATCAGGTGGGGGGCAAACGAGACTTCCTGCGCGTAGTCGTAGCGGGTCAGGTGGGAGATGCGGAGCAGCATGCAGCGGGACAGGTAGCAGATGCTAGGCCGTGATAGCCACTCGCAAGTCGCACGGGGACATGCGGACCACTTTCGGTGGTGGTCCGCGCGGGGCAAATGCTTTTTCGACGTTGGCAATGCGCGGGCCGGGCCGTTTGCTGCCCGGAACGGCATGCCAAATCCGGACGTCAATCTCTACCTGGTCGGTTTCATGGGCACGGGCAAAACCACCGTGGGGCGCGCAGTCGCGCAGAAACTGGGTTTCCAGCTGCTCGACAGCGACCACGAGATCGAGCGGCGGAAACAGAAGCCCGTGGCGCAGATCTTCGCCGAGGAAGGCGAGGTGGCGTTCCGGGTGCTCGAGCGGGAGTTTATCGAGGCGGGGCATCCTCCCCGGCAGCAAGTGGTCGCCTGCGGCGGCGGGCTCATTGTCCCGCCGGGCAT
This sequence comes from uncultured Opitutia bacterium, assembly GCA_903827245.1. GTDB lineage: Bacteria > Verrucomicrobiota > Verrucomicrobiia > Opitutales > Opitutaceae > CAIUWA01. Next base: position 43,321 of record CAIKHO010000065.1, on the reverse strand, counting down.
GCTCGAAATGCTCCAGGCGAAGGGCGTGGTCATGTGCCTGCATGCGTCACTCGACACGATCCTGCGTCGCACCCAAGGCAACCGGAACCGCCCCCTGCTCAACGTGGACGACCCCGGTGAACGCATCCGCACGCTGTTTGCCCAGCGCGAGCCGATATACAAGCGGGCGGGCACGACGATCCTGACCGACGGCCGTCAACTCACCGACATTGTGAGCCACGTGCTGCGCGCCTACCGCCGCGAGGCGGAGGAATGGACCAAGGCCAGGCTCCACGGGAATGCCGGCGAATGATGGCATGGCCGGACCGCGCCATATGCGACGGATCCACTGGTGTTGGAGCGGCGACCTCCCGGTCGCTGTCCGAACGCGACCGGGAGGTCGCGTCTGCATCGATATGACATTGCCGCGGTGCCAATGACATCTCCCATCATGCTCATTGGGCGGCATCAACCGAGGCACGGAGCCTTCGTAAGTCGTCCCGGAATGATGGATCTTCCCGTCGGGTTTTATTTGCGATGACCACTCTCCAGGAGGAACTGCGGCGCCGCCTGACGGGACTGGGTTTCGACGACGTGCGGTTCGCGCAGGCTGGCGACGTCCCCTCCAGCCACCTGCGCGACTGGTTGGGAGCGGGCCTCCAGGCGGACATGGCCTGGATGGCCCGCACCGAGGAAAAACGATTGCGGCCCGAACTCGTGCTGCCCGGGGTGCGCTCCGTGATCATGCTGGGCGTGAACTACTGGCGCGGGCCGGAAGTTCAGGAGCGGAACGGCAAAGGCGAAAATCCCCGGTGGGCGCGCTATGCGTTGCACGAGGATTATCACAACACGATCAAGCCCGCGCTGGCGGCCGCGGGGCGCGTGCTGGAGGAACTCTACGGCGCAGCGGCGGAGGACTACCGTTATTACGTCGACACGGGTCCCGTGCTCGAGCGCGGCTGGGCGGCCCGCGCCGGCATCGGTTTCATCGGGAAAAACGCGATGCTGATCTCCCGCCGGCACGGCAACTGGCTCCTGCTCGCGGCGATCCTGACGCGCGTGGAACTGGCGCCGGACGCCCCGGTGCGGAAAAAAATCCCGGTCCGCGAAACAGGGAAGGAGACCGGGGTCGGCCTCTTGTGCGGCAAGTGCACGCGTTGCCTTGACGCGTGCCCAACGCAGGCGTTCCCGCGGCCCGGCGTGGTCGACGCGCGGCGGTGCATCTCCTACCAGACCATCGAGAACAAGGGGATCATCCCGCGTGAACTCCGCGCCGGCATCGGCCATCACATCTATGGGTGCGATGTCTGCCTCGAGGTCTGCCCGTGGAACCGCTTCGCCCGCGAAGGCCGGCGCATGCTGCTCGCGGTGCGCGACGACATCGTAGGTTTGGAGTTGCGCGACTTGCTGGAACTCACGCCGGCGCGCTTTGCGGAAGTGTTCCGTCGGACGGCGATCAAGCGCCTCAAGCTCACCGGCTTGCTGCGCAACGCTTGCGTCGTCGCGGGCAACACCGGCGAGCCCGACCTGCTGGGGCCGCTCGTGCGACTGGCGGCACACGATTCGCCGGTGGTGCGCGCGCATGCCGTGTGGGCGGTGCACCGGCTGGGTGGGGAAGCGCAATTGACGGCGCTGCGCGCCGGGGAGCGGGACGCAAACGTCCTGGCGGAGTATGACGCGGGGCAGCGGGATGATCCTTAATCGGCCGGGCTTGAAAAAACCGCGGGCCGGGACAGCGCGTTAAGAATCAGGCGCCTTACCCGCCGAAGACCGCGTTCATCTTGGCGACCAGACCCGGGGGCGGCCGCACGGGCTTACCCTTCAGGTCGACGAAGGCGTGGAGGGACTGGCCGGTGGCGAGCAGTTCGTCGCCACGCTTCACCTCGTATTCGAGCCGGATGCGGAGCAGCGGCTTTTCCCTCATCGTCGTGACGATGGTGAGGGCATCGTCATACACGGCGGGACGCAGGTATTTGGCGGAGACCTCGAGCACCGGGAGCCGGAAGCCGTCGGCCTCGAGCTGGCGGTAAGGCAGGCCGATTTCCTTGAGCAGCGTGGTGCGGCCGATCTCGAACCACGGGAGGTAGCTGCCGTGATAGACGATGCCCATCATGTCGGTCTCGGCGTAACGGACCGTGACGAGCGCGCGCGATTGCAACATGGGAGGACGATGGGCGCGCGGTTCAACGACTGGCGGCCGGTGCCTCGCGCGGGCTGAAGAGCGCGTTGGCCGACTGCTTCCAGCAATTGCGGCTGGCCCAGGCGCGGCCGGCCTTGCCCAGCCGCTGGCGGAGCGGGGCGTCGGTGATGAGTTTTTCAAAAGCCGCCGTGAGCTGGGCCGGGCGGTGTGGAGGCACGAGCAGGCCGGTGACCCCGTCGGCGACGGCCTCGCCGACACCGCCGACGGTATGGGCGACCACCGGCAGGCCGTGGGCCGCGGCCTCAAGGTAAACGAGACCGAAGCCTTCGATGCTGTCGCCATGGTTGATGCTGGTCATCGCGAAGATGTCCGCGCGGTCGTAGATCTGGCTGAGCTCGTTATCGGGCACGTCGCCGAAAAACCGCACGGGAAAATCGGTTTCGGCGGCGGCGGCGCGAAGCGTCTTTTCGTAGTTCTCCTTGCTCTGGCTGCCGACGAGCCAGTACTCGATCAAGTGGCGGAATTCCGGCGCGAGGGCCGCCAGGGCCTGCAGGGCCGGAAGCTGGCCCTTGCGCGGGTGCAGCCGGCCGACGGTGAGGATGATGATCTTTTCGCGGCGGGTGGCCGGAGCCATCGGCACGACCGCGAAGTCGGCCCGCAGCGCGCCGGGCGTGAGGAAGGTTTTTCCGGCGGCCTCGGGGAAATGGGTGCAGAGCAGGTCCTGGGTGTAGCGGGAAAGCGTGCTGATGCGGGTGGCGCGGCGGATGAGACGGCGGGTATGCCAGCGGGTGAAGGGGTTCCGGGCGAAACGGAGGATCTCGGAGCCATGGAAGGTGAGCACGAGCCGGTGCGGGCGGAAGGCCTGGAAAAATTGCAGCAGCATCATCGCGAGCATAGGCCCGGGCTCCGGGAGGTAGACCGTGGCATAGCGCAGCCGGCGCCGTTCCCGGACAAGCTGCCAGGCCAGGAGGAACTGGCACATGAGATCATGGGAGCCCTTTAGCGGCAGGCGCCGCAGACGGAACGGCCAGTTCTTTTCGACGGCCGGGGAGGCGGACTGGGCCCAGACCTCGACATCATACCCGAGGCTGGCGGAAGCCTTCGCGATCTCTTCCGTGAACGTGGCAATGCCGCCGCGTTTTGGAAAAAACTCGTGGGTGATCAGGAAGACGGATTGCGAGGTGGCGGCGGAAGCGCGCATGCGCGTTGGAACGGAAGCACCGGGAACGGCGGGCACCGTGGTGGATCGGGGGATGGGTGGCAAGGCTGGCGATGGAACGGGGCGGCACGGCGCAGTTCCCGTCAATGCTGCTTTTTTGAAACACCTTTAAAACCGGGGGGGAACCAAGAGCTCCACTGGCTGACGGTGGCATACAATCTGCAATAATTAACGTTCGCACGCACCATGCAGTTAGCTTCCGCGAGGAAAGAAATGCGTTTACAAGCAAATCCCCGATGGCTTACAAGGAACTGACAATGGCAGACGCAATTCAACCCGGTTCGGGTAACGACAAGCCCCATCCGGCTTCACCAAAGGCATTTGCGCCGGAAGACGAGGCCCCCCTGCGCGAGGCGTTGAAACGTTGTTCCCCGTCGACCTTTGAGGCGGCCATTCAATTTCGCAAAACGGGCAATCCCGAGCACTTGCCCGCCGTGGTCATCGGTGTGATCGAGCGCTTCGTCGAACCCGACCTCCGCACCAAGCTCAAGGACGCCGATGACGACCTGCGCCTCATCGAGGATCTCGGCATCGACTCGCTCACGATGATGGAAATCGTCATCCTCGTGGAGGACGTGCTCCAGATGTCGATCAACAACGATGAATTGCGCAACCTCCGCACGGTGGGCGACGTGAAGACCTTCATCGATTGCAAGGTGCGCGGGCTCTCGCTGCCCAAGCCGACCAAGTTTCTTCCCATCGAGCAGATCGCCGCGATCATGCCGATCCAGCCGCCGTTCCTGTTCATCAACGAGGCCTCGGTCAGCTCCAGCGGCGCCAATGCGAAATACAAGATCACCGGCCAGGAATTTTTCTTGCAGGGCCACTTCAAGGACAACCCGGTGATGCCCGCGTCGATCATGCTCGAGGCGCTCGGCCAGCTCGGTGTCCTGTTCCTGCTCGATGGTCCGCTCGCCGAGCCCGGCCGGGTGGTGAGTCCTTCCACTATTTTCTTCACGGGCTGCGAGGGGGTGCGCGCCCACCGGATTTGCCGGCCCGGCGACATCCTGACGCTCTCGATCAAGCCGAAACGCATGAAAATGCCGCTTGCCACCTTCGAGGGCACGATTCGCGTCGGCCAGGAAAAAGCCGTGATCGCCGAGGAAATTACGCTGACGTTCGGTTATGCCGAGGCCGTGGTGGCTCCCGTGGTCAACGGCAGCGAGCATGCCGGGCTCAAAGGGGCGGAGGCCGTTGCGCCCATCCCGCTGCGCGCCGCCATTAATGCCTGAATGGCCGGTCGCCTGTGCCGCTCGGCCATCTGGTGGCCCGTGGTTTTACCCGTATATAGGTTGGCGGAAAGTCTGAGCAAAAGCGGAACGCGTTGAGACCAGTGCGTTCCATCCGGCCAGATTCGAACGCATCCATAAACCGGGACACCTCCTGCGTTGACCGATGCGAATTTGGCGACATGTAAGAAGTTGAAAACCTGACGCGTCGGCACGCGCCGCCGGCCGGCCGGGCCGGTTGCGTTGTCTATCTTTCGCATGCCCAAAGTTTATATTACCGGACTCGGCTTCATCACCAGCATCGGCAACGATGCGGCGGGCGTGATCGAGAGCCTCCGCGAGCTGCGGCACGGCTTTGAACTCTATCCGCCGTTCCAGAAGCCCGAGATTCCGGTCAAGGTCGCCGCTCCCGTCCGTGGATTTTCGATGGAATCGACCGATGCTGAGGACTGGACATTTCCCGCGCCCTACCGGATGAGGCGCGAGATTCTGCGCGGGATGGCGCCGCATGGGGTCTATGCATGGTGCGCCATGCAGCAGGCGGTCGCGGATGCGGGGCTCTCCGAGGCCGATATCTCCAACCGCGACACCGGCCTCTACGCGGCCTCGGGCGGATCGCCCCATCTGATGGGCCACATGTTGCAGCGCATGCACGCGCAGGGTGTGATGAAATGCTCGCCCTTGGGCATCGTGGCCTCGATCTCCGGCACGCTGAATTTCAACCTGGTGGCGCACTTCAGGATCAAGGGCGCCTCGTGCGGTTTCTCGTCGGCCTGTGCGTCGTCGTCGCATGCGCTCGGTTTTGCCTACGATGAACTCGTGCTGGGCCGCCAGAAGCGCATGTTCGTGGTCGGGGCCGAGGACGGCAATGTCGACGCGATCCTGCCGTTTGCCGGCATGCGCGCCCTGTCGCTGCAGACCGACCCTGATCTTGCCTCGCGTCCCTTCGACTCGGCGCGCGACGGCTTCGTCGGTACCGGCGGCGCGGTGGTGCTCGTGCTCGAGACCGGCGATGAGGTTGAGCGCCGCGGGGCGAAGGTTTACTGCGAGGTTGCCGGCTGGGGCCAGGCATCCGACGGGTACAACGTCGCCATCTCCCACCCGGAGGGGCACGGCCTGCAGGCTGCGATCGAGAATGCGCTCCGGGCCACCGGCACATCGGCCGAGGAGGTCGATTACGTCAATGCCCACGCGACTTCCACGCCTATCGGCGACAGCTCGGAGGCGAAGGCGCTCAAGGCCGTCTTCAAGACTCCCGCCTCCCGCCCGGCCATCAGCAGCACCAAGGCGCTCACCGGTCACGGCCTCTCGCTGGCGGGTGCGATGGAGAGCGGTTTCTGCGCCCTGGCCATCCGCGAGGGCTTCATGCCCGGCTCCGCGCACATCACGACGCTCGATCCGGCCTGCGAGGGCCTGAACATCATTCGCTCGACCCTGCCCGCCCGGCCGAACGTCGTGCTCAACAACGTGAGCGGATTTGGCGGCGCGAACGTCTGCCTCGTCTTCAACAAGGCATGATTGCGCCCGTACCGTCCGGCCCGCGCTGCAGCCCGACCTCTGCATGAACCCGCGTGTCTCCGACCTTTACCCCACGGCGTTCGTGACCGGCGCGAGTGCGGGCCTGGGACGCGCGTTCTCCGCGATGCTGCTGGCCGAGGGGGTGCGGGTCTGGGGCACGGCACGGGATCCGTCCCGCTTGGCCTCGCTGGCGGCGAACCCGGCATTTACTGCGGTGGGCCTGGATCTGGCAGACGCCGCCGCGGCCGGAAGCGCGCTCGACCACGCTGCCGTGGCTGCAGGCGGCGCCTTTGACCTCGTGGTCCAGAACGCGGGTTACGGTGCCTTCGGTGAATTCACCGCCACCGATTTCGCGGTCTGGCAGGCCCAGCTTGAGGCCATGCTCCTCACGACGGCCCGGCTCAGTCAGACTGCGCTCCGCGGCATGCGGGCGAAGGACCGCGGCTGTCTCGTGCACGTGGCCTCGCTGGCGGTGGAGTTTCCCCTGCCCTTCATGAGCGGCTACAACATGGCGAAGGCCGGCCTTTCCGCGCTGAGCGAAAGTTTGATCTTTGAAACCCGCGGCACGGGTGTCACGGTCATCGACTTCCGGCCGGGCGACTACCGCACCGCCTTCAACCAAGCCATGCAAACCACCACCGCGGCGCCCGCTGCCGACCCACGCCTGGCGCGGGCCTGGCTGGCCCTTGAGTCCAACCTGGAGGCTGCGCCGCTGCCCGTGCGGGCCGCGGCCGACCTGCGCCGGGCGCTCCGGCGCCGGCGGAGCGGGGTGGTGCGGTCCGGCTCATTTTTCCAGGCGCGGCTGGCGCCATTGCTCGCCCGCCTGGCCCCGGCTTCGCTGGTGCGGGCGACGACGGCCCGGTATTTCGGACTATGACGACCTCCGGCCGGAACCTGCCTGCGGGCGCAAGCCACGGCGTGAAATAGCCGCATGTCCAAGGTTCGAATCCTCGTCCTGACCTCCAGCACCGGCGCCGGCCACGATGCCCGCGCCGAGGCCTTTGCGGAGTGGTGCTTCCAGCTTTACCGGCACGAGGTGGACGTGCGTATCGAGCAGATGCTGGAAAAATCCTCGGTGGTGAACCGCGCCGGGGTGAACTTCTACAACCGCATCCAGAAGGCTGCGCCCTGGGTCCACATCTGGTTCTACTCCGTCGTCGAGATTCTCAGCTTCCTCAACACCCGCCGCGTCACCTTCGGCGCCGGCTATTACCTTGAGGTCCTCCGCGAGTACAAGCCCCACTTCATCTTCAGCGTCCACGACTGCCTCAATCGCGGCTACTTCCAGCTCGCGCGCGAGACGCTGGGCGCCGACCAAGTGCGTTGCGCCACCTATTGCGGCGAGTTTTCCGGTGGCTGGGGCTATTCGCGCAACTGGATCGAGCCGAGCGTGGACCTCTACTTTTCGCGAACGCCCACGGCGCGCGATTACGCCGTCAAGAAAGGCATTCCGATCGAAAAAACCCGCGTGCGCGGCTCCCTCATGCCGCCGCGCGCGCATCTCGAGGTGCTGAGCCCGGTGGACCGCCGGGTCTTTCTCAGCAAGCGGCTGGGCCTGGACCCCGACCGGTTCACCGTCTTCCTCGCCACGGGGGGCAATGGCGCGAACAACCACTTCGATCTCCTGCCCGCGCTCGTCAAGCACGCCGGCCGGGTCCAGGCCATCGTCATCTGCGGCCGCAACAAGCAGGCGTACAATGACCTCGTCCATTGGCGCGCCAATCATCCCGAACTCGACTGCTACGTGGAGGGATTCTCCGAGATTGTCCATCTGCTGATCCAGGTGAGCGACGCAATCGTCACGCGCGGCGGCACGACCACCTGTGCCAAGGCGCTGCATTTCCGGTGCCCGATCATCTTCAATGCGTTCGGCGGCATCATGCCGCAGGAGGAGCTGACCTGGAAATTTTTCCGCAACGGTGCCGCCTCGGAGAAGATTGAGGACCCGTCCGACTTCGCCCACCTCATCGACACGTGGATGGCCGATCCGGCCGCCTACCAGCACGTGCGCGAGAATTTCCTCAAGCTCCGCTATGAGGAGGACCCGACGATCCTGATCAAGGAGGTCGTCGCCCTCGCCAACGAAACCGCCAGGGCCGACCTGACCTACCATCCGTTTCCGCCGGAGTGAGGCGGGGTGCAGCCGGAGACGGACCGGAGTACCCGCCTCAGCGCGGCTTCGTGATTTCGATGAAGCACGTGACGACCGGGAGCTTGCCGCCGTAGCACCAGTTTTCGGGGGCGAAGTCGGGCTGGTTGCGCGGCGAGGTCACCGGATAACCGGCAAAAAGGCGGTCCAGTTCGCCCGTGCTGAAATAGCGCACGCCCTTCGCGAACGGGTGAGGTTCGCGTGAGCAATCGGTGGTGACGAGCAGCTTTCCTCCCGGGGCGAGCACGCGGTACATCTCCGCGAGCGCCTGTTCGACGGCGGGGATGTGTTCGATGACGGACAGGGACACGATGCAGTCGAAGGCGCGGTCCGGATAACCGATGCGGGTGAGGTCGAGATTGGTGACCTTCAGTCCGTGCCGGCGCATGGCCCGGTACCACGTCAGGTAACCGGCCTCGGTCGGCTTGAAGGGCGCGAGCCCAAGGCGGCGCTGGAGGCTTTTGCGTGCCCGCGTCCACAGGAGGTCGGAGACGGTGATGTTGCGGTGGGTCCCGCTTAGATAGAGGCCCAGGTAGGTGTTGAAGGCCCCGGTATCGAGAATACGAGCGGCGGCGGGCACGGACTCCATGGCCTGCAGCACCTGGCAAAGCTCCCAGTCGCGCATGCGCACGGGGTAGGCGTAGTCGGAGCCGAGCAGGCGGAGAATTTCCCGGTCATATCGGGCGAGAAGTTCGAGGTTTTTGGGCTGCAGGTCGCTGCGGCGATAGAAATTCATTTCAAAACAGCAAAGGCCAAGGGTCCCCGGCATGGCAGGGCGGGGCGAGTGTAAAATTGCGGGAATTAAGGCGAATTCGTGTAGCTGAAGTCGGGAGCCCGGAGATGCGTGCGGGAAATACCGCCGAACGCCCCCATTTCCCGCCTGGAGTCAGCTGTTCGGACTCAGTTGGACTCATGCAGTCGCCAGTAGCAGCTGACGTGAGGAAGCTGGTTTGAGGTGAGTGACCAACCCAGCCTCGTTGCTCGGCCGCTACATGGATCGCCGCGATTCAATTGCATTGTTCCGGCTCAGGGGGCCGGGAAATCCACGGGGAAGATGAAGCTCATGCTGATCAACTGGCCGTTCCTGCGCCCCGGGGTGAACCGCCACTGTTTCACGGCGGCAAGGGCCGCGGCCTCGAAGACCGGATCGGTGGAGGAAATGACCCTCGCGTCCTGGATGCGGCCGGCGGGATCGATGATCACGCCCACGCCCACGCTGACCTGGCCCGATTTCCCGGCCTCGGCCGCCCCCGGGGGATTGACCGGCGCAACAATCCGGACAAGCCGCGGGGGCTCATAGGTGTCCTTCACGGAAAGCAGGCCGATCTTTTGCCCGAACGCCTGTTCGCGGGCCCCGCGCGTGGCCTGCTGCTCCGGGGTCTCGTTTTCGACGCGCGCGGGCGCCCGCATGATCTGGTTGATGCGCTCGACCTGAAGCGGATCGCCGCCCGGGGAAGCAGCGCACCCGGCGAGAAAAAGGGCCGCCGTCGCACCCATGAGGGCTACCGAGGTTTTCATCCGGGAAGGATCAAAGACCAACTGCGCCGGGTTCCAATTCCTAAAAACGACCCCAAACCGGTACATGGGACACGAGGAGGAAACGCAGCCGGCGACATCAGCCTTATCCGCTTGGCCGCGGGGCCGGGAGCCTTCTAGCTTGCGGCACCTTGCCTGACTCCAAGCCCGTCGTCGCCTACCTGTTCACCACGTTTCCCAAGAACACGGAGACGTTTCTCCAGCGCGAGATTGTCGCGATGCAGGCCCAGGAGATCGGGCTCCGGCTGTATTCGCTGTGGGGCGGAGGTGGCACCTTCCGGGGACTGTCCGTCACGCGTTTCCCCAAGTGGAAACTGCTCACCCTGCCCTGGATGATCCCGTATGAAGCATGGCGGCGTCCGGAGGTCCTGCGGCAGGTGCTGCACGGGCTGTGCACGCGCCCGGCACCGTCCTGGCTGAACTTCTGGGAGAACATGCTGGGCGCGGGTTTTGCGTGCTTGTACGCGGGGCAGTTCCGCCAGGATCCCCCCGCGCTGGTCCACGCGGCCTGGGGCGGGGCGCCGGCCACCGCGGCGTGGATGCTGTGGCGCCTCGATGGCCACCGCTACAGCGCGGCGGCGCACGCCTACGACCTCTACGAGCATGGTGGCGACTGGTGGCTGCGGGAGAAACTCGAGCACGCGGCCTTCATTCACACCTCGACGGAGATGGGCCGTCGCTCGCTCATCGGGTTCGGCCTGCCGGCGGAACGCATCCACTGCATCCGCCGCGGGCTCGACCGGCTGCCGCCCCTCAAGCGGCTGCGTCCCTCGCGTGAACCGCTGCGGCTCGTGGCGGTGGCCCGGCTGGTGGAGAAGAAAGGACTGCGCCACCAGCTGCGCATCCACGCGGCGCTGCGCGCGGCCGGGCTGCCGTTTGAGGCCCGGATCGTGGGCGAGGGTCCGCTGCGGGCCGAGCTGGAACGTCTGGCCGGGCAACTCGGCATCGCGGCCAGCGTGACCTTCACCGGCCACCTGCCGAACCATGAGGTCTGGAACCAGCTCGCGTGGGCGGACGTCCTGCTGCACACGGGCGTGGTGGCGCCAAGCGGAGACCGGGACGGCCTGCCGAACGTGATTCCGGAGGCGATGTGCGTCGGCGTACTGGTCGTGACCTCACCTGCGGCGGCGACAACGGAAGCGGTCACGGATGGCGTCTCGGGCATCGTGGCGCCAGTCGACGCGCCCGCGGCGTGGGTGGAAGCGTTGAAAAATCTCGCCGTGAATGACACGGGCGCCGAGCGGATGCGGAGGGAGGCGCGCAAGTGGGTGGAGGAAAATTATAATGCCCACGACAATGCGGCACGCCTGCTAACACTGTTCCGGGCCACGATCGGCGAACGCGAAAGGAACCCGGGCAATGGATGAAACCAACGGGCAATTTTTCCGACTCAGGAGGATCGCGAAAGCGCGAAAGGGCGGAAAGACCGCGAACCCTGATTCTTGGCCGAATATTTCCGCGCTTTCGTCTCTCCGTGGTTCCGCGATCGATTTTCCAAATCTCCTCCCTCCGGCATGATCTACCTTGACGTCACGAAGTCCGGCAAGGCGGGGCATCGCTCGGGACTGACCCGGGTCAATGCGCGGCTGGCGGAGGAACTCGGGACGGCGGCCGCCTTGGTTCGCTGGGACGAAGGCTGGCGGGAGCTGAAGCAGGGAGTCCCGGTCATGCCCGCACCGAATGACTGGATCTTGACGGCGGAACTCTTTTCGGAGGACGAGCGTCCGGGGTTCAGCGAATTTCTGCGGACGAGACGATGCCGGATTGCGGCGATTTTCCATGACGCGATTCCGCTGAGGCACCCGGACATCACCTGGCCGCAGAGCGTCGCGCGGCACCCGTCCTATATGAAGCTTCTGGCCGGCTTTGACCGGGTCTGGGCGGTCTCGGAGTCCAGTCGAAAGGACTTGGTGGGATTCTGGCAGTGGCAGGGCGTGGAAAGGCCCCCGCGAGTCGATGTATTTGCGCTCGGCGCCGATTTCAGCGGTGGGCCGCGCGTCACCTCGCGCCTGTCGCCTCTCGCCGCAAGCCTCCTTTGCGTGGGGATTCTTGAACCGCGGAAGAACCAGCTGTTCCTGCTCGAGGTCTGTGACCAGCTATGGGGGGAAGGCCTCGCGTTTGACCTTCATATTGTCGGCCGGGTGAACCCGCATTTCGGCGCACCGGTGATCGCGGGAATAAAGGCGCTGCGCCCGGCCCGCCGCGGGCTGCATTACCACGAGGCGGCGGATGACGGGAAGGTCCTGGAGTTGTACGCGAAGGCGCGGGCCTCGGTTTTCCCGACGATCGCGGAGGGCTGCGGTTTGCCGCTGCTGGAGTCGCTTTGGATGGGCGTGCCCTGTGTGTGCAGCGACCTGCCGGTGCTGCGCGAGAATGCCGACTTCGGCGGCTGCCTGCCCGTGGCGCCCGGTGACACGGCGGCGTGGGCGGTGGCGCTCAGGCGGGTGCTGACGGATGAAACCCTGCACGTGCGCCTCGGGGTCGAGGCGCTCACGCGGCCACTGCCGACATGGGCCGAAGCCGCGCAGGTGCTGCGCGCCGCGCTGGCCTGACGCGATCCCTCCGCGCAACCGTGAGCCCGGGCGAACCGAAACCGTCGCGATCCACGACAGTCCGCGGACCCGCTCAGAGCTTCTTCACCGCATAGGCCATGGCCTCGGCGATTTTCTCGAGCTGCTCCTCGCTGTGCATCGCGGAGATCGCGGTGCGGATGAGATCCTTGCCGGGCGGGACCGCGGGTGCGATCGACATGACGGTGAAGACGCCTTTTTCGAGCAGCGCCTTCCAGAACGGATAGACCCGCTCCTTCGCGCCGAGCACGATCGGCACGGCGGGAGTCTCGCTCTCCCAGACGTCGAGGCCGAGCGTCTTGAGCATGGCGCGGTATTTCCTCGTGTTGCTCCAGAGGCGCTCCAAGTGCTGCGGCTCGGTCTGCATGATCTCGAGGGAAGCGAGCGCGACGGCCGTCTGGCAGGGGCTCAGGGCGGCGCTGAAGATGGTCTGCTTCGAATTGCTGCGGAGGTATTCGATCACATCGCTCGACGCGGCGACGAAACCCCCGGTGCTGGCGAGTGATTTTGAAAGACTGCCGCAGATGAGGTCGACCTTGTCGTTGAGCCCGAAGTGGTCGACGGTGCCGCGCCCCTGGCGGCCGAGCACGCCGAAGCCATGGGCGTCGTCCAGCACGGTGAAACAGCCGTTCGCCTCGCCGATCTCGCTGATTTCAGGGAGCCGGCAGATGTGGCCCTCCATGGAGTACACGCCCTCGACGACCAGCAGCTTGGGCGTCGAGCCGCTGAGAGTGGAGGCGACAGAACGGAGGTCATCCGGGCTGTTGTGGGAGAAACGCTCGACCGTCGCATGGGAAAGGCGGATGCCGTCCCAGAGGCAGGAATGGAGATTCTTGTCGGCGAGGATGACATCGCCCTTCTGCGCAAACGCCGCGACGGACGACATGCAGGAGAGATAACCGGCGGCGTGGACATGGCAGGCCTCTCGGCCGAGGAAGGCGGCGAGTTTTTCCTCGAGTTCCAGGTGAAAGACCCGGGAGCCGTTCGAGATGCGGGCGCCGGTGGTGCTGGTGCCCCACTTGAGCATGGCTGCCCGGCCGGCCTCGATGACCTTGGGATGGAAGGAAAGCCCGAGGTAGTCGTTGCTCGAAAGCATGATCATGTCGCGCCCATCGAGCCGGATATTGGTGCCCTGTTGGGCCTCCATGGCATGATAATACGGTGCGTATTTGTGCCGCATCTTGGTCGCGTAGTCGTCGCGGCAGCGGGTCAGAATCGCACTTTTACTTTTCGTAAAGAGAGAGAACGCCATGGAAGCGATCAGGCTAAGGGCGGGGGAAGAAGCTTGGCAAACGGAAAGGCAGGGAGACGAGGTGTCCGTCACGGTGCCGGCGTCCTCGGAGCCGAACCCGCGAAGCAATTTCTCACTGCGCCGTGATACAGCCGGCAACGGGATGGTTCAGCACTGGGACGAACTCGATTGTCCCCTGACTAAGCAGCGCTAAACCGGGTTGCGGCGCGGCAGACCCGACATCCAGCCGAGCAATTCGGCGGCATAGGTGGAGGTGGTCTTGAACTGCCGGGCCTGTGCGGCGAGGGCGAGCGCTGCGCGCTCGGCGGGGTTGGCGAGCAGGCGGGTCATCGCCGCGGCGAGACTGGCGGAGTCGACCGACGGGAGGTTCACGCAACCACCGCCGCGGGCGGATTCGCCGAGTGCGCCGTGCGCGGAGCAGACGCACGGTTTGCCCCGGGCGAGACTTTCGAGCACCGGCAGGCCGAAGCCCTCGATGAGGGAAGGATAAACCGTGAACGTGCAACCGGCATAGGCAGCCTCGAGCGCGACGTCATCCACCGGCCCGTCGTAGCGCAACGGCCGGCCGGCGGCCTGCAGCGCGCGCAGGCGTTCGAGCGCGGCGCGGCCGGTCTGCGGCTGGGCCAGTCCGATCAACCGCAGTTCGAACCGGGTGCCGGCGGCCCAGAGCTGTTCGCTGGCCTCGAGCAGGGCGAGGTGGTTCTTGCGGCCCTCGATGCTGCCCACGCTCAGGATGACAGGCGGTTGATCCCGGCCGGACAAAGTATCCGGCGCCGATGAACGAGGCACATCGATGCCCAGTGGAATGGCGACGATCGGAGGAGTGTCAGCGACGCCCAGCCATTGCCAGTAGTCCAGCAGTGACTGGCGCGAATCCTCGGAAACGGCCGCGATACCGTCGAACCAGAGCAACTGGCGCAGATAGGCGGGAAAGCGCGCGACGGTTTTGCCGGGAGTGAGCTCGGGAAATTTCAGGGCGATGGCGTCGTGAAACAGCGCCACGCGCGGGCCGCCGGTTGCAGCGAGGAGGGCGGGCAGGGCGGCTGCCACAGCCGGCGAAAAGACCTCGGGGACGAGCAGGCCCTCGGCCGTTGGCAGGCGACGGGTGGCGGGTGAAGGGTGAAGGGCGAGCCAACGGCGTAGGCGGCCGCGGAGCCGGGCGCCGAGTGGCCAGTGGGCTCCGCGCTTTCCTCCGGCGGTACCGGTCAGGGACAGGTTTGCCTTTTCCCATCGCTCAAGTTCGCGCCAGATGCCGGCGTAGGGATCGTGACAAATGGCAATGGCGCGCGACCCGAGCGCAGCGTGCAGGGTGCGGGTCACGCGTTGGATGCCGGTGCGGGCCCCCGTGTGGCTGGTGTGCGTGAGGTCGAGAAGCAGGGGCGCCGTCATCGTTCACTTTCTGGCAGCGTCACCCGGAGGTCGTAAACGGCAAACGCAAGCGGCCGTGCGTCGGTGCCCGAGGCGCCGGACGCAACGGGAGGGTCACTGGCAAACTCCAGCCGGGCGTGGCCCTCAACGAGCGGAAAATCAATCGCGGCTGCCGCACGTTCAACTCCGGCCCGGCCGCTCCAGAGCAGGACGCCGTTCTGTGTCACGGTCACGTTGCGGGGTGAAAGGCTGCGCAGGTTGAACTCGAGCCGCAGCCTGTGCGTCTGGTGCGGCCAGGACTCGATGTCCAGCGGCCCGTGACCGCTGCTCCAAGTCCAGTGGTGCCGCAGGCTGTGTTCCGCATCGAACCAACCGTCTCCCGCACGGACCACCACACCGCTGCCCGCCACGCGCGCGGCCGCGAGCTCGCGCGGGTCGTGATGGACATCCAGGAGCATGAGCAGGCCGCTGAAGACGGCGAAGTTGCCCGCGAGTAACCAGGCCGGGGCGGCGTGGTCACGCGTGGCGAGCACGTTGAAGGCTAGGGTGAGCGGCAGCAGCACGCGCGTGGCCGCGCCGGGAAAACCATGCCAGACGGCGGTGCCGAGAAAAACCATCAGGCAGATGGCGGCCAAGCCCGCACGCCACCAGGGATCGTGCAGCCGCCAGCGTGTGAGGATAAAAGCGGCCTGCACGGCGAGTCCAATGGTGGCAAGGAACGACGCCCACGTGAGGAGCATGTGGTCGGGATCGGGATGCAGGGAGGTATCCGCACCGGACAGCAACTTCTGCATAAATCCGGTGAAGGGCGGGGCAAAATTCCCCCAGCCGGGATCAGCCGCACCGACCCGCCAGTGAATGTAAACCAGCCAGGCCGCCAGTGGCGTGACTACGAACAGCGCCCGGGCGAGGTTACGGCGGGAAAACCATGCCGGTTCCATGAGCCCGGCAAGGGCGAGCAGGGAAGTCTCGCGCGCGAGCCCGGCCGCGGCGAGCAGTCCGACGGCCAGGCGGCTGCGGCGGTTTTCGACGGCCAGCAGGGCGCCGCAGATGAACGCAAGTGCGACGAGGTCGGTCAGCGCGAACCGCACGCTGCCGAGCGCCCCGGCGGAAAACAGCACGCCCAGCCACGCGATGAGGCCGCGCGGGCCGGTTGATGCCAGCGGCCGCCAGAGCATTACTGCCAGCGCGAGCCAGGCCGCAACATTCAGCAGGGAGTAAACCTGCGCAATCCAAGCGGTCTGGCCACCGGCGAACAGCCACGCCAGGGCGGGTGGCAGGATGCGCCGGGCGCGGTACGCGAGGTTGTCCATCGCTGGAGCGAGCTCGGGGTCGCCGAGGCCCGGGTGATAGGCAATCTGCGCGTAATAAAGGCCGTCGTAGCCGCCCGTGTTGCGATAAACGTAGACCGGCTCCGTCTGGAAGGCCGCGATCTTGACCGTGTCATTGGACGCATCCAGCTGCAGGAAGCGGGTGAAGCCGTAGACCGGGTGCCAGAACCGCGCGACGAGCAGGAGAAACAACGCGACAGCGGCGACGCCGGTGATGCGGACGAGCTGAGACGACCGCGCCGGGGTTAGCGTCGGCATGCCGGTTCAGCGGGCTTCCGCCGGTGGTGGCGGCTCCCATTTGAACATGGTCACGTGTCCATATCGGTTATCGACGGTGCCGACCTGGGTCCAGCGGCCGGGCATGCGGGCGAGCGCACCCTGATCCTCGATCTCGAACGGCAGCAGCATCGCATAAAACGGTCGACCGGAGGCCGTGCAGGCGGCGGCGACAGTGGCGAATTTATTTTCCGACAACGTATCCCAACGGATAAAGGTGAAGTTGCTGTAATAGAGCAGGGCGCCGGACGTCTGCATCGCGGCGATGACGGCATTGGGGGGCAGATGCGCGCGCGCCCAGGTGATGGCCTGGGGATAGACCGCCTCGCCCCGGCCGGAATCAAGGGCATGAAAATGCCTGGCCCACCATCCGTCCCAGCCCAGGACGCCGACAGCGATTAATACGGCCGTGGCACCCGCCGCCCGGGCCGGCCAGCGGGCGGCGATGGCGCGACCCGTGAAGAGCATGGCCAGAATGATCGCCGGGAACGCCGGGAGCACGAAACGCAGGTACCACCACGTTTCATGCGTGTGATAATAGAAGGTGTAGAATCCGACATAGGCCAGGATCCATGACGCCAGCACGGCGAGGAACCGGCGCTGGCCGCGGGGCATGGCCCAAGGCGCGGCCAAGGCGAGCAGGAGGCCGGGCGTGAGCAAGACGGGCAGCCATTGGATGTAATTGCCCAGCGAAAGCGGCGCAAATTTCAGACTGAACGCGGACCCGACATCACCATAGCCGGTGGTCAGGATCTTGCCATAAAGCGCGTGATTAAAAACACCCAGCAGGACCGCACCGGGCGCGCCGCCCAGCGCAAGCCCGAGCCACCGCCGCCAGGCGAAACCGAGGCAGACGGCGACCGGCGCCAGAATCAGCAGGTTGGTGGGCCGCACCAGCACCGCGACGGCGACGGACACGCCGGCAGCGAGGGCCCAAGGCGCGGCCCGCTGGCTCCGCCATGCAAAATACACAGCCGCGGTGGTCCAGACGAGCGCGGGAGTATCGCTCATCGCCTGAAGCGAGATGTACAAATAAAGGGGACAGGCCCCGAGCAGCAGCGCGCCCAGCGTGGTCGCGGTGAGGGACAATCCCGCGAGGCGCGCCAGGGCGAACATCAGGATGATGCCGAGCAGCGCGTGCAGCCACATCACGGCATGCGGCGCGGCCGATGCACCCGTGATCGGCGACAGGGCCACCATGAGCAGGGAAAGCCCGATGGGGTAGGTCGGCACCATGTCGCGCTGGCCTACCGGACTGAAGCCCAGTGGCACATAGGCGTAAGCCGAAAGCGTCTCGGGTGACAGCCCATCAATGGTCCGGCGCGGCACATGCACGAGGCCCTTGCGGAGCAGCCGTGCGTTGTTCAGGTAGCCCGACGAGTCGGAGCCACCGGCATAGGCTCCCATATGGTATCCGAGCAAGACGGCGTAGGCGACGAAGGCCAACGCAAGCGCCCCCAGGGCAAGCCATCGCCGTTGGCGCACGGCGGGAAGGGCTGGGGTCGGGGGCGATGAATCCATACTTGCGTTGTGAGCCTTGAAACACTGGCTTCTGACATTTACGTGGCCAGTCTGAAACCCTTTTTTCCACGCAACCCGTACTTGCTGCACCGGCTGGCTTATGCCGCGACGGTCGGTTTGTTCCTGTGGGTTTGCACGCAGTTCTACATCCCGGGGAAAGGGTTCACCTATCTCATCCGGTTTGGCACGCAGCACAACGTGCCCGCGGTCATCCCGGCGCTGGGCCCGGGTGCGATCAACCACTACGAGGAAGAGGATTCGTACGGCTACGATGCGCAGTATTACGCGCAGATCGCGATGCGGCCGTGGTTGGGCAATCCGGCCCTGAAACGCGCGGTGGACAGCCTGCCTTACCGCGCCCGGCGCATCCTGTTTGCGTGGACCGCGTATGGGCTCGCGCTGGGCGATCCATCGCGGGCGCTGCAAATTTATGCCGTGCAGAACATCGTTTGCTGGCTGGCGCTGGCGGCGCTGATGCTGCGGTGGTTTCCGCCCGTGAACTGGGGTAATTTTGCCCGCTGGTTCGGGGTGCTGTTTTCCTCCGGCCTCTGCCTGAGTGTGCGGGGCTCGCTGGTGGACGGCCCGAGCCTGCTGCTCATCGCGGCGGCGGTGGCCCTGGCCGAGACCGGCCGGCCCTGGTGGTCCGCGGCGATGATGGGCGTGGCCGGGCTGGGCCGGGAAACGAACATCCTGGCCGCCGGTGCGCCGGTCTGGCCAGCCGCGCCGACGGTGAAGGCGTGGGCGGCGTTCGTGCTGCGGGGAGTGCTGGCCATATTGCCGCTGGCACTCTGGCTCTACGTGCTGCGGTGGTGGGTGGGCAGCGACGGCATGCATGCGGGCAACAACTTCGCGTGGCCCTTTCGCGCCTATTATACGAAATGGGTCAATACGATCGGGCAGCTGAAGTCGGAAGGTGTCGGCTCGGTCGCGCAGTGGAGCGTCCTCATGCTCGTGGCGCTGACGGCACAGTGGCTGTTCCTAGTGTTGCGGCCGCGATGGCAGGAGCCCTGGTGGCGGGTCGGCGTGGCCTACGCGGTGCTGATGGCAGCACTGGGCGACGCCGTCTGGGAGGGCTATCCCGGCGCGGCCTCGCGCGTGCTGTTGCCGATGGCGCTGGCGTTCAATATCCTCGTGCCGCGCGGCCCGAGATGGTGGCTCCTGCTGCTGCTGGGCAACCTCACGGTGGTGTTTTCCTCGGATTTCCTCAAGCCACCCGGCCGGGAGGATTATCACATCTCGGGCGCGCGGGAGCTCTACATGATCGCCAAGACGGGGCACACCGTGGAGGCAATTTTCAGCGACAAGGAGTGGTTCCTGCCCGAGCGCTCGCGCTTTGACTACTGGCGCTGGAGCCGAGGCAACGCCTCGCTCACGCTGCATAATCCGCAGGCTTTCCCGGTCATGGCGGACATCAGCTTCGACTTGAAAAGCAACGACGAGCGCCACGTCACCGTGAGCGCCGGTGAGCGCGTCCTGTGGTCGGGCGACACCGTGCGCACGCTACGCGGGGTGAAGGTGCCCAACGTGCGCCTTGATCCCGGCGACACGGTCTGGCGGCTGGAAACGGACCAGGACGCGGAATTTCCACCCAACGGCGACCTGCGCAAAGTGGCCTTCAGCCTGCGCAACCTGGAAATCAAGGTGACCCGCCGCGCGGAAGCGCCGGCGGCTCCGACGGTGAAACCTTGAAGAGGCGCAGCCTGACTGCCGCGGGCGTCGTCAGCGCCGGCGGCCAATACGATGGTCTCGGCCGGACTCGTGCCGTTGATGATTCCTGCCACGGCTGAAAATGGAAAATCGTTCGATGGTTCCATGTAGGAGACTGCAAGCAGGCGATGAGCGTAGCGGAACGGCTTCCCGTTCCGCAGTGGAGCAACTGAATGAGCTTTTGGCTCAAAACCAGGCGATGGACTCGAGACGCCGGCGGTAGCGTTCACCGATCACGGCCGGGGCGAAGCGGGTCTCGATGGTGGAGCGGGCGGCGGCTCCGAGCCGGGCGGCGAGCGCGCGGTCGGAAAAGAGCTTCCGCATCCAGCCGGCGGCGTGGGCCGGGTCGGCCTCCGCCCAGGCGGATCCCCTCATGTACGGCCCGTGGTTTTGCGCGAGGGTCACGACGCGGCAGTTGACCGGGCAGCCATTTTCCGGGGTGACATATTCCGCCGTGGCGGACCAGTCGGTGGCAATGACGGGCTTGCCGAGATACATGCATTCCGCGACCGCGAGGCCGAAGCCCTCGGCGCGATGCAGCGAGACGAAGCAATCGCAGGCACTCTCCAACTCGTAGACCTCGGCGCGGGAAAGCGTGTCCGTGATCAGCACGGTGCCCGGCAGGTCGGCCACCGCGAGCCGGAGCGCGGCGAAGTCCGCCGGATTGGCGGCGCCGTTCTGCACCTTGATGACCAGGGCTGCACCGGAGCCGGCGAGGTCCGACTGGCGGAAGGCCTCGATGACGGCGCGCGGGTTCTTGCGCTCGGAGTAGGAGTTGAGGTCGTAGACGAAAAGAAAGAGGAATTTATCCGCGGGCAGGCCGAAGCGCGGACGGAAGTCACCCTCGGGCCGGGCGAACGCGATGGCATGGGGCATCCGGATCACGGGCACGGGCGATTTCATCTCCATCGCCGTGCGCGTGAACTCGCTCGGGCACCATACCTCGTCAAAATAATCAAAGGCCGACATCCAGGCATCGGGAAATTCCGGCAATTCCCACGCCCAGTAGGCGATGTTGTGCTTGCCGGCCCGGAAGGCCCGGCCGTGATGATGGTCGATATCGTGCGATGAAGGAGGATCGAGGTGAATGACGTTCACGTCGTACGGGTTCGCGTCCTGCAGGCGGCCGGCATAAGTCTGGTCGCCCAGGCGGTTCTTGCAGTTGAGTTTGAGCGGGACCAAGGCGACGGGCAACCTGGCCGCATCGGCGGCGCGGACCATGCAGCGGGCGCTCTCGCCCACGCCGAGGTCGGCGGTGAGGAAGCCGACGATATTCAGGCCGAGATGCATGTGCCGGCGCGCGAATGCGACGGAGTAGGGCGCCTGCCGCTGGGAAAAATCGTAGATGACCTCGCCGGCGCCGGTCTCGATGCGGGTGACGCGGAGTTGGCGGTTTTTTCGCTGCTGGCGGAAGCGTTGCAGCGAGCCGAGCCCAGTGATGCGGCCCAGCCAGGCCAGCAGGTTGGTGAAGGCCACACCCTGCAGTTGGAAGCGCACCTCCGCACCCTTGCGCGCGGCCGCCGGCGCGAGTTCGAGAGTGATTTCCCATGGGCCCGGCCGGTCCGCCCTCACATGTTGGGCCCGGCCGCCCTTCACGCTGCAAACCAGGGCGGGCAGGGCGGACTCCATGCCGCGGGCCTCCGGGTGCGGGAGGAATTCACCATGCACGCGCAGCCGGTCGACTTCCTCCAGGGGAGGAAGGCGCACCCGTCCGCCGTCGCGGATCCAAGCGGAGTCAGGCGCAAACTCGTCGAAGAACAACCCGGTGAAACTGGTCCAGCGCCGGCCGGCGGGGCTGCCCGAGAAGTGCGTGCGTGCGTGAGCCATCAATGAATTTGCGAAGGACAATCCCTTGCCGCGGCCATGGCAAAGCCTTTGTGCGGCCGGGACGCGGGGCGGTTGCCGATTCCGGCTCGGGCCGGACGGGCGGGACGGGCGGGACGGGCGGGACGCCACCGTGGAGCGAGGCTGCTTGCAGAGGGCACCTGATGCCGCAGAGTCAATTCCGGTCCGTCGAATGCAAACCGAAGAATACCTCAAGCTCGCCGCCGTCGAGGACCAGATGTGGTATTTCCGATCACTCCACGCTCAGGTGGAACGCGAGCTGGCGAAGCGATTGCGCGGACCGGCGGCGGTGCTGGATGCAGGTTGCGGCACGGGCGGTTTGATCCGGCGCCTGACGGCCGGCGCGGCACCATGGAAATGGAGCGGGGTCGATCTCTCGCCCCTGGCGATCGAGCTCGCGCGGCAGCGTTGTCCCGCGGGCACGGATTTAAGGGAGGCCTCGGTGACGGCGCTGCCGCTGGCAGACGGCACCTGCGACGCAGTGATCGCGGCAGATGTGCTCTACCACGTGGAGGACGACGCGGCGGCGCTGGCTGAATTTTTCCGCGTGCTGCGCCCGGGCGGCGTGGTGATCCTGAACCTTCCGGCCTACCGCTGGCTGTGGTCGTATCACGACATCGCGGTGCACGCGCGGCGGCGCTACGGCCGCGGTGAAGTGCTGGAAAAGTTGCGGGTCGCGGGCTTTGGCGAAGGTCAGGCGACTTACTGGAACACGCTGCCGTTTCCGCTGATTGTCATGCGTCGCAAACTGCTGCCGGCGCCAAAGGAGGGCAGTGACGTCAGGCTTTATGCGCCGCCGCTGGAGGCAGCCTTCAACGCCATGATGGCGGTCGAACAGGCGTGGATCAGCCGGGTCGGGCGCCTGCCCTTTGGTTGCTCGGTCTTTGCCGTGGCGGTCAAGCCGGGCAACAAATGACTTTAAACCACGGTCGGGTGATGGCAGGGATGAGGACGGTTTTCAACCGGTCCAACCTTACCCCCGCGTTCTAGATGGTCTTTTTCCTGGTCGCATTTGGCCTGCTGCTGCACGTCCTGTTCTGGGGCGTGGGCCTGGCGATGCTCGTGATGCCGCGGCCGTGGCGGCGTTTCTGGCCGGTGCTGGCGGGTCCGGCGGGTCTCGCGCTGCAGTCCCTCGTCGTCTGGCTGGGAGCCTACGCGAATCTGCCGGGCACGAACAGCTACGCGGGGTGGACGGAAGTCCTGCCGGCGGCGCTGCTCATCGTGGCGCTCTCGCGGGATGGCGGTCGTTTCGGCGAGGATCTGGCCAGGTTCGGCTGGATCTGGGTGAGCATGGTGTTTTGCCTCGGGGCGCTGGTGCTGCCGCTGGCGCTGGCGGCCAAGAACGTGGGGCTGACCACCATTTCACTGGGGAGTTGCGATGCGGCCGACTATGCGGCGGGTGCGCGCGTCCTGATGGAATTCGCCCGCCCGGACCGCAGCGGGTTCCTTGGGCTGACCGAGGTGGTCTCGGTCATGTCGGTGCATAACTTTTTCGATTTCTGGCTGATCCTGAATCATTTCACGCCGTCGGCGCTCATCGCGCTGAACGGTACGATCCTGCATTGTGCGCCCCACGAGATCACGGGGCTGATGACCATGGTGCTGCTGGTGACGTCGCTCCCGCTGGTATTTTGGATGGCACGGGCGCTCATGGGTTATCGCCGCGGTGTCAGTGTGTGGATCACCCTGCTCTACGGGCTGGGCCCGGTCACCTGGTATGCGGTCTTTCACGTGGCGATGGGGCAGTTGGTGGCAGTCCACGGCATTGTCCTGATCACGTGGGGCGGGGTGGCCCTCTGGCGCGGGCGGCTGGCCTGGCGCCGCGGACTCATGATGGCCGGAGTGTTGTCGGTGGGTTACACCCTGGTGCTGGGCGGGTATAATTTCATCCTCGTCATCTGCTTTGTCCCCGCGCTGGCCTACGCGGGTGGGATCGCCCAGTGGCGGGGCGAATGGCGCCGCCTGGTCCGCTGGTCATTGATGATGATCCTCCCGTTGGTGGTCTGCGGTGCGATCTATGCGGATCGTGTGGCGGGCATGGCGGAGCGGTTCATGCTATTCCAGCAATATGATTTCGGCTGGCGCATCCCCGGACTCTCACCCGAGGGCTGGCTGGGGATCGTGGCGGATCCGCAGCTGTCCGGCTTGTCCGGCTGGTTCCACGTAGCATTGTCGCTTGCCGTGGTGGGACTGCTCGCGACGGCTTTCCTCGAGGGAGCGAAAAGCAAGCGGCCCGGCGTATTCGTGGCGCTCGCCCTTTCCGTCCCGGTGCTGATCGGCTACGGGTACCTCAACCTGCGCGGGATCCAGCTGGGCACCAATGCGAGCTATGACGCCTACAAGGTGCTCTCGGTGTTTTATCCCGGCGTCCTGGCGGCCCTCTGTTTCTGGGTGACCCTGATGGCCAGCCGTTTTCCGGCCCTGCGGCTCGCCGGATGGGCTCTCGCGCTGGTCGTGACGGCCGGCACGCTCAACGCGGCCTATCGCTTCAGCGTGCGCATGCAGCGGCCGCCGCTCATGGTCGATGCGGAACTGGCCAACCTCCAGAAGGTCGAGGCCATGCCCAACGTTGCCTCGCTCAATATGCTGGTGCCGGACATGTGGCAGCGCCTCTGGGCCAACGCCTTTTTGCTGCGCAAGCCGCAGTATTTCGTAACGCACACCTACGAGGGGAGAAAAAACACGCCGTTGCAGGGCGAGTGGGATCTCAACGCGGGCCTGATCGAGATCACGCTGCCGGACCGGGCGGACTACAATGTGCTGAGCGAAAACTATTCGATCGTCAGGCTGGACAGCCCTTATTACCTGAAGGCGAACCTGGGTGACGGCTGGTACGAAGCCGAACGGCTCCCGTATCAGATGAGCACGCTCTGGCACTGGACGAAGGGGGACGCCACCCTGCGGATCGACAACCCCCATGACCGGCCGCGCCGCATCGTGTGCGAGCTCATGGTGCGCAGCGTGGTGCCGCGGCAAATGCAGGTGTGGATGGGCGGGAAGCTCATGCGGACGGTGAAAGTCGGCACCAAGCTGGCCAAGGTGCGGGTGCCCGAAGTCACGATTCCGCCGGGTGGGGCAATCCTCGAGCTGCGTTCCAACCTGCCGCCGGCCTTTGCGAACCCAAAGGATCTCCGGCCGCTGGGCTTCGCCGTCTATGACCTCGCGATCGAGGTGCAGCCCGACAGCGCCCCGCCTGAGCCCTGATGAACCGGGGCGTTTTTCGGGTTGGCGGAAGGCGCGCGGGCGGTGTTTGCTGTGAGTGACATGCCCACCGGGACCAATTTTCGCCGCGCCTTCGCGGACAAGCGAGTTCTTGTGACCGGTGGCCTGGGCTTCATCGGCTCGAACTTGGCCCATGCGCTGGTGGCGCTCGGCGCGAAGGTGACGATTGTGGACAGCCTCATCCCGGAGTACGGCGGCAACCGGCGCAATCTTGCGGGCATTACGGGGCGTCTCCGGGTGCATGTGGCCGACGTGCGCGACTGGCCGCGGCTGCCGAGCATGGTGAAGGGGCAGGACTATCTTTTCAACCTCGCGGGCCAGACGAGCCACATGGACTCGATGAGTGACCCCCAGGCCGATCTCGATATCAACTGCCGCGCGCAGCTCGCGATCCTTGAGGCCTGCCGCCAGCACAACCCCGGCATCCGGATCGTCTTTGCGAGCACGCGGCAAATTTATGGCCGGCCGGATTATCTGCCGGTGGATGAGGGCCACCCGCTGCGGCCGGTCGATGTGAACGGAATCAACAAGGTCGCGGGGGAATCGTTTCACCTGCTGTATTCGCGCGTGCACGGGATCCGGGCGACCGCGCTGCGCCTCACCAACACGATCGGCCCGCGCATGAGGATCAAGGATGCCCGCCAGACCTTTGTCGGCGTGTGGATCCGCCGGCTCATCGAGGAACGCCCGTTCGAGGTCTGGGGTGGCGCCCAGTTGCGGGACTTCACCTACGTGGACGACGCGGTCGAGGCCTTCCTGCTCGCGGCGAGCCGGCGCGAGGCGGAGGGCGAGGTCTTTAATCTCGGCGGGCCGCGGCCGGTAACACTGAAACAGCTCGCGGAAACCCTGGTTGAAATCAATGGAGGCGGTACGTTTGTCGTTCGCAAATTTCCGGATGACCGGAAGAAGATCGACATTGGCGATTATTATGCCGACGACCGGCTCATCGGCCGAAAGCTCGGCTGGCGTCCGCGGACCAGCCTGCGGGAGGCGCTGGGCAAGACCCTGGCATTTTACCGCCAGGAATTGCCGGCCTATGTGTGATACCAACGTCCGGTTGGTTTTGGACTTATGTCTTATAGGGTGGCCGCCGCCCGGAGGTCGGCGGCCACCTGGGCCTACTGGCATGAATTGGCCAGTAGGCTAAAGCACAAAACCTCGCAGACGTTGGTATGAGTTGCTTCCGGTCTCGATCCGTTGAGATCGCAATCCGTGATCCGGATTGAGTCATCCGCCTCGGTAGGCTGGCTATGAATCGGCTGGAATGAGGGGACCCAAGGAGTGCTTGCGCCTCGGGTCGGTTTTACGGCTAATTAAAACGCGATGTCCGGCCCCGCCCTCAGCTTTGTCATTCCCCTCTACAACAGCGCGCAGACGATCGCGGCGCTGGTGCGGGAAATCGAAAGCCTCGCGATTGAGGGCGGACACGAGATCGTGCTAGTGAACGACGGCAGTGCCGATGCGACGGCGGCGGTCTGCCGCGAACTGGTGCGCACGGCCGCGGTGCCGGTCGTCTACATCGAGCATGCGCGGAATTTTGGCGAGCACAACGCGGTGCTCACGGGCTGGCGGCAGGCTCGCGGCGCCTACGTCGTCAATCTGGACGACGACGGGCAGAATCCCCCCGCGGAGGCCGTGCGGCTCTGGCGGCATGCGCGGGAGACCGGGCTCGATGTCGTTTTCGGCCACTATGAGGTGAAGCAGCATTCGGCTTGGCGCAATGCCGGCAGCTGGTTGACGAACCGCGTGACCGATTGGGCGCTGGACAAGCCGGCGGGATTTTATCTCTCGAGCTTCCGGTGCGTGAGCGCGTTCGTGGCGGGACAGGTGTCAGGCTACACCGGCCCTTATCCGTACATCGACGGACTGCTGTTGCAGATGACCCAGCGCATTGGATCGATCGAGGTGCGGCATGAAGCCCGGCAGACCGGCAGCAGCGGCTACACCCTGCGCCGCCTGCTCCGGTTGTGGCTGAGCTCGTGGGTGAATTTCTCCGTTTTTCCGCTCCGCGTGGCGACGCTGCTCGGGCTGGTGGTGGCCCTGGCCGGGCTGATCGCGTTTGGCGTGGTCGTCTGCCTCTGGCTCACGAACCGCGGGCCGCAATACGGCTTTGGCTGGCTGATGTCGGCCCTCGTGCTTTTTTCCGGCGTGCAACTGGTGATGCTCGGCTTGATCGGAGAATACATCGGCCGGATGTTTCTGACCATAAACCAGCGCCCCCAGGCCGTGGTGCGGGACATGGTCCGCAGCAAATAGCGCGCAAGCGGGAGGTGCCTGAGCCGGGACGATGCAGTCGCCGGTAGCAGCCGAAGTGAGGAGGCTGGTTTGAGGTGAGTCACCAAACCCAGCCTCGTTACCCCGGCTGCTACACCGATCGCTGCGATTCAACGGCATCGGCTCCGGCTAAGGCGCAAACATTTCCTGCCAGCGCGCCAGCTCCTGGCCGATGGCGGCGTTCACGGCGGCGGTGGCCACGGACGGCGGTGTGCGGCTCAGACTGGCGGCATAGGCCCAGATTTTCAGCGTAAGAAGGGGCGCACGATCCCGCGGCAGGAACAGGTTGCCTTCGCAATAGTCCCGGCACCAGCGCCGCGTGGCGCAAGCGGCGAGTTCCCGCTGCCAGCGGCGCGTCAGGCGGAAGGTGTTCTGCTCGTTGCGTGCCTTGCGGCCGGGCGACGAGCTCACGTGATGAGAGACCACGCTGTTGAGCGCGACGGCGTTGGTGCGGCCGGCCTGGCGGGCGCGGAGGCAGAGATCCACGTCCTCGCAACCGTTCACATAGCCTTCGTCAAATCCGCCGAGTTGCTGCCACAAGGCGCGCGGGATGAGCATGCACGCCCCGGTGACCATGTCGGCTTGCCGCCATTGGGCGACCGGAAGCCAGGCCCACCAGGGAAGGGTTCGCTCATGCTCGGGCTTGCCCTTGGAGTTGATAAAGATGCCCGCATGGTCGATGGCGCCGGTGGCGGCCACGCGCTGCACGTTGCCGACGAGTCCGGCCTGAGGCCCAAGCCGTTGTAGCAGGGCGAGCATGGGCTCAAGCCAGCGGGACTTCAGCACCAGGTCGTTGTTCAAAAGGGCCAGGATTTCGCCGCGCGCGATGGCCGCGCCATGATTGTTCGCGGCGGCATACCCCAGATTGCGTTCATGCAGGACGACGCGAAACGGAGGCTGCAGCGTCGCCAGCCAGGCCCGGGTGCCGTCCGTGCTGCCGTCGTCGACCAGGATGATCTCGTGGTCCAGCGCCGGCGGCAGGGTGGCCTGCAGGCTCCGGACCATTGCCTGCGTCAGCGCCAGGCAGTCAAAAAGCGGGATGATGAACGAAACCTGCACCGTGGGGCGGGTTGAAAACGCCGGGGACCAGGGATGGGGCGGGCAATTCTAGGCGATCTCATCGAGGACCTTCCGGAGATAGGCGCCGTAGCTCGATTTACCCAGCTTCGTGATGTTGGCCTCGAGTCCGGCCCGATCAATCCAGCCCTGGCGGAAGGCGATCTCCTCGAGGCAGGCGATCTTCAGGCCTTGGCGGTTTTCGATCACGTGGACGAATTGGGCCGCATCGAGGAGGGAATCGTGCGTGCCGGTGTCCAGCCAGGCGGTGCCGCGCCCCAGCAGCTCGACGTGGAGCCGCCCCGCCTCGAGGTAGAGGCGGTTGAGGTCGGTGATCTCAAGCTCGCCGCGCTTTGACGGCTTCAGCCGGCGGGCGAGCGTAACGACGTCCTGATCGTAGAAGTAGAGTCCGGGAATTGCATAGTTCGATCTTGGCTGGGCCGGTTTCTCCTCGAGCGAGAGCACCCGGCCATCCGGGGCAAACTCGACGACGCCGTAGCTCTTGGGATCGGCCACATGATAGCCGAAGATGGTGGCGCCGCTGGTGCGCGCGCCGGCGGTCGCGAGGGAGCGGCCGATGTCATGCCCGTAAAAAAGATTGTCGCCGAGAATCAGCGCGGAAGGCGAACCGGCGACATGATCGGCGCCGATGAGAAACGCTTGGGCGAGCCCGTCGGGGCTGGGTTGCTCGGCGTAGCTGAGCTTGAGCCCGAGATTGGCACCATCGCCCAGCAGGCGACGGAAGAGCGGAAGGTCGGTCGGCGTCGAAATGACCAGGATCTCCCGGATCCCCGCGAGCATCAGGACCGAAAGCGGATAATAAATCATCGGCTTGTCGTAGACGGGCATGAGCTGCTTGCTCACCGCTATGGTCAGGGGAAAGAGCCGGGTGCCGGAGCCGCCGGCGAGGATGATGCCTTTGCGTTGCATGAGTGGTAAGCGGGTAAGGTTTAAGGGCGTAAGCGTCCGGGCTTACAGCTTAAAACTACTTCGCCACCCCAAGCCGCTCACGGGCGTATTTTTTTGAAGTGATGTCTGCGGCCCAGTCGCGGTGTCGGAGGTACCAGTCGACGGTCTTCGCGATGCCGGTGTTAAAATCTTCGCGCGGGACCCAACCGAGTTCGCGCTGCAGCTTGGTGCAGTCGATGGCATAGCGCCGATCATGGCCAGGCCGATCGGCCACGTAAGTGATCTGGGCGGCGTAAGGCCGGCCGTCGGGGCGGGGTGATTTTTGATCAAGCAGGGCGCAGATAGTCTGCACGATCTCGATGTTCGGCTTTTCATTGAGGCCGCCGATATTATAGGTTTCGCCGATGCGGCCCCTTTGCAGCACGAGCCAGATGGCGGCGGCATGGTCCTCGACGAAGAGCCAGTCGCGGATCTGCTGGCCGTCGCCATAAACGGGCAACGGCCGGCCCTCAAGGGCGTTGAGAATCACCAGGGGGATGAGTTTTTCCGGAAAATGATACGGGCCGTAATTGTTCGAGCAGTTGGTGGTGAGGGTGGGCAGCTTGAACGTGTGCTGGTAGGAGCGCACCAGATGGTCGCTGGCTGCCTTGGAGGCGGCATAGGGCGAATTGGGCGCGAAGGGTGTTTCCTCGGTGAACGCGGGATCGGTGGCGGACAGCGTGCCGTAGACTTCATCCGTTGACACGTGCAGGAACCGGAAAGCGGATTTTTTCGGCTCAGGCAGTTTTGACCAATAGAGTCGCGTGCCGTTGAGCAACCTCAGGGTGCCGACGACATTGGTCTGGATAAAAGGCTCGGGTGAGTCGATGGAGCGGTCGACGTGGGACTCGGCGGCGAAGTTGACGATGGCGTCGATCTGGTGCTCCGCGAGCAGGCGCGGGACGAGCGTGGCGTCGCCAATGTCGCCGTGGACGAAAACGTAGCGCGGATCGGACGCGAGGTCGGCGAGGTTGGCGGGATTCCCGGCGTAGGTGAGGGCGTCGAGGTTGACGAGTCTCGCGAGGGGCGAGGTTTTTTCGAGCAAGCGCTGGCGGATGAAATTGCTGCCGATGAAGCCGCAGCCGCCGGTGACGAGAAGGTTCATGAGTGGAGCGAAGATCGAAGGCAGCGGAGGACCTGGGTCGCCGGCTCAGTCAGCGCGGACCCAGCGGCGGAGGTCGCGCTCGACGGCTTCGTGGACCTCGGTCAGGCGGATGCCGACGGAGGCGAGCTTGGCCGAGTCCATCACGCAGTTGGAGCGGGGGGTTTTCGCCGCTTTCGCCATGAAGTCGGATTCGTCCTTGAAGAAGACAAAGCTTTTGTTCGAGACGCCGGTTTTACGGATGAGGTCCACGACGTCGTGGGTCGTGACCTGCCCTGGATTGGTGACGTTGTAAGTCCCAAAAGGCACGCGTTTCTCCCAGCAGGCGAAGGTCGCGGCGACAAATTCCTCGAGCTGGGAGATCGAGTTGGTCGCCTCGAGCAGCGTATTATAGCGGAGGAGCTTGGTGAGATAATTCCGGGGATTGTCGATTTCGTTGAACGGAATGCGCAGGCGCCAGACGAAGAGGTTGGACTGGCCGGCGAGCACCTCTTCGCCAACGGCTTTCGTCCCGCTATAGAACGAGCAATTGTTTTGGCGAAACGTGAAGTTGGGAGCGTCGGCCTCCGTGAAGCCGGAGCCATCCGGCCGGGCGCCGGTGAAGATGCACCCGGACGAGACGTGGCCCCACGGCACGCCGGCAGCCGAGCAGGCCTCGGCGATCCGACCGGGCAGCACGGCGTTGCCGAAAAGGCACTCGGCCTTGTGCAGTTCACAGGCGTCCACGTTGGGCTTGCCGGTGTAACCGGCGGCATTGATCAGGAACTCCGGTTTGTCGGCCTTGAGGGCCGCCGTCAGCATGGAAGCGTCACTGTAATCGATCTCCGATCGCTTCAAATTGCGAAAAGGGATGCCTTTGCGCGTGAGCAGCTCCTGATAAGCGTGGCCCACGTATCCGGAGCCGCCGAGCAGATAAATCATAAAGGAGGATTGAAAGGGACAGGATATGCGATGAACAAGGGTTTTCTCACCCGGGGCCTGGGTGCAGGAATACTTCGAGACGCGCCGCCCGAACCGGCGCGTCGCCGGACGGGAGGAAAGGGATCAATTCCGACGGTAATCACCGCGGCTGAAATATTTCTCGAGCCACACGTAGGCGCAGATGAAAAAGTACCGGCTGCCCATTTCCTTGATCTTGAGCTTGGCCTCGCCGTGTTTGCGGTTGCGCCACGTGATGGGTATCACGGTCCAGCTATAACCGCGGACAATGGCCTTGAGGGGTATTTCCACGGTGAGGTTGAAATGGGGCGCAAGAAAAGGCCGGCAGCCGTCAATGACCGTGCGCCGGTAGGCCTTGAAGGCATTCGTCGTGTCATTGAGTGGGATATTGAAGCCAATGCGCACCAGGAAATTGGCCAGGCGGTTGACGAGCAGCTTGACGCGGGGATAGTCGATGACTTGGCCGCCCTTGATAAAACGGCTGCCAAAGGCACAGTCATAACCCTCGTTCAGGAGACGCCAGTATTTGACCGCGTCGGACGGCGCGTCCGAGGAGTCGGCCATCATGATCACGACGGCATCGCCGCGGCTGTGATCGAAACCGAAGATGACCGCGCGCCCGAAGCCATGCGGCCCCGGGTTTTGCACGGGGACGAGGGTGGGATAGGTCCGGCTTAATTCCTGGAGGACGGACCAGGTCCGATCCTTGCTGCCATCATCGACCACCACGATTTCGTGCGGGATACCCTCGGCCGACAAGGCCTGGTGGATTTCCTGGATCGCCGAGGGCAGGGAGGCCTCCTCATCGCGCGCGGGGATGACGACGGAAAAGAGGGTCAGGGGAGCAGGGATGGGGGCGGGCATCACGGCTGCAGAAGGTCAGAACGGAGCGGACAGGTCGAGCCATCCGGGGTGCGCCAGCGCATGCGCGGCGATCTCGTCGAAAATATCCCGCACAGCCGTCTGCGGCCGCCATTTCCATTGCCCTGCCGCACGGGCGTGATCGAGCACCATCCAAGGCACGTCAAAAGGTCGCGGGGCCGGATCGGCGGTCACCGGGTGCGGGCCGAATTTCTCCGCGCACCAATCCGAGAGTTGCCGCAGGGACAGGGCGGAGGGGAGGCCGCCAGAGATATTTGCCAGGCGTTCGTCGGCCCCGAGTTTCGGCGCGGCAAACTGCTGCTCGAGCAAAGACACGAGGTCGCGCGGGTGCAGGAAGTCGCGCACCTGGTGTCCCTGACCGCCGAATCCGATGTATCTAAGGGCCCGTCGGCGCAGGTAACTGTTGATCCAGTAGGCGAGGATGCCCTGGTCGGGCCGCCCGAACTGTCCGGCGCCGGCGAGCACGCCGCAGCGGTTGACGAAAACGGGCAGGCCGAACGCCTCGCCGTACTCCAAGGCGAGGGCCTCGCTGGCGAGCTTGGTGGCTCCGTAAAGCGAAATGGGCGCGGTGGTGGCGAAGGTTTCGTCAATGCCCGCCGGGCTGAGGCCTGAGGGCAGCCTGACATCACTCGCGGGCCGGAAGGCGTTGTTCGCCACTTCCACCGGCAAGCTCGCAAGGGGCGGGATGCTGTAGACGCGACTCGTGCTGAGCAGGATGAAGCCGGCCCGGTGGAGCTTGCAGTATTCGAGCAGGTTGACGGTGCCGGCCAGATTGTGCTCCACGAGCTGGCGGGAACTGGTCCGGCCGTCCAGGCCGGCCAGCACACTCGGATTGGCCGCGGCGTCAATGACCCAGTCACATGGCGGCAGGGCATCCAGATCACTGGTGGATCGGAGATCCGCATGGAAAAGCTTTACGCCTAACCGGGCCAGTTCGGACCGGTTGCTTTCGCTGCCCGGGCGGATGAAATTATCGAAACCGCACAGTTGATGTCCGGCTCCGCCTTGGGCGAAGGCACGCGCGAGCGAGCTGCCGACGAAACCACAGGCGCCCGAGAGGAGGATTCGCATCTGGCCAGCCTTGTGAAAAACCGTGGGCGCGGGAAGTGCGATTTTGCCGCGGACCTGGAGACGAAGACCGGATGCCTTGGGCAGCTCGTCCGGACCGCCTAGGGCTTGTCCGCCTGCTCAGCCGCCTTTTTCTGGGCATCCTCGTAAGCCTTGCGTTGTTGCACGCTGATTTCGAGCAGATCGGTCACGAGCATACGGGCCTCGCGGGCCTGCTCTTCGTCGCTGGAATTCGTAGTGGTGGGCGTGGTGGCGCTGTCGGCCCCGGGCTGGGCAACGGAGACGGTTCCCGCGGACGATGGAGGAAGGACGGCCGACAAGACGGACGGCTTCCGCAGGGTGAGCACCTTAACTTCACCGCCCACCCGGATCACGGACTGGTCAGTGGCGACATTGCAGCTGAGAACGTGGATGTCGCCCGCACTCTCGCCGACCGCGATCCACCGGCTGTGCTTTTCGGCTGTTTCATAAATGCTCACGAACGTCTTTTGGCCCACGACACTGATGCCGGTCAGTTGGTGGGGTTCCGCGGGCGCGTCCGGCTGGCCGCCGGTAGGCGCGCCAGCCGTGAGAAAAGGAGAATCCGGCAGCGTGGTCTGCGCGGAGAGAAACGGACATCCGCAGGGCAGAGCCAAAGCCACGAAAAAATACAAGATACTCGGCCGGAAGACCCGCATGTTGCTGGAGACGGTGGACGCCACCCAAGGATACGTCAAACTCTCGTCAAACCACCCCGGCGAGATTACGGGCCGGGCGGCCGCTCCCGCCAGGCGGCGACGATCTGGCGGACCGTCTCCTCGAGCGACTGGGTGATGTCCCAGGAGGGATAGTGGGCGCGCATTTTGCGCAAGTCGCTGTAGTAGCAGATATGGTCCCCGAGGCGGTTATGGTCGAGGTAGCTGAAGAGCTGCGGCCGGCCGGTGAATTTTTCCGCCAGCTTGAATGCCTCGATGATCGAGGTGCTGTTGGCCTTGCCGCCACCCAGATTGTAGACCTCGCCGGGGCGCGGGGCGGCGACAAACGCCGCGATGAACCGCGCGACATCGAGCGAGTGGATGTTGTCGCGCACCTGTTTGCCCTTGTAGCCGAAAACCTTGTATTCACGGCCCTCCAGATTGCACTTCACGAGGTAGCTGAGGAAACCGTGCAGCTCGACGCCGCTGTGGTTCGGGCCGGTGAGGCAGCCGCCGCGCAGGCAGCAGGACGGCAGATTGAAGTAGCGGCCGTATTCCTGCACCATGACATCAGCGGCGACCTTGGACGCCCCGAAAAGAGAATGCTTTGACTGGTCGATCGTAAAGGTCTCGGCGATGCCATGCTCATAGGACGGATCGGCGTAGTCCCAACGCGTGGGGAGTTCCTGGAGCGCGATGCGGTTGGGCGCGTCGCCGTAAACCTTGTTCGTGCTCATGTGCACGAACGGCGACTCGGGGCAGGCCTGCCGGGCCGCCTCGAGCAAATTGAGCGTGCCGACAGCATTCGTATCAAAGTCGTCGAACGGGATGGCCGCGGCGCGATCGTGGCTCGGCTGCGCGGCGGTATGGACGATGGCGTCGGGCCGGACCGACTTGACGAGCGCGAGGACCCCGGTGCGGTCACGGATATCGAGCTCATGGTGCACGAAACCGGGCAGCTCGCGGGCGAGCCGCTGCTGGTTCCAGCGGGTGTCGCCCTGGGGGCCGAAAAAGACGGCACGCTGGTTGTTGTCGAGGCCATGCACCGTGTAGCCGAGCTCGCGGGCAAAATACTGGCAGACTTCGGAGCCGATCAGGCCCGACGAACCGGTGACGAGTAGAATCTTGGGCATGGTCAGTTAGGAAGGAAGGTTCAAAGGATGCCGCGCTGGGCCTCCCGGGCGAGGCTGCTGAGGTCGGAGCGCGGGGTGCGGAAGCGCAGACGGTAAAGGGCCTTGATCCAGAGCAGGGGGTCCTGGATGAAACGGACCTTCTTGCCCTCGGAGAAGGAGCGGGAGCGGTAGTTCACGGCGATCTCGATCGGGCGGTAGCCCCGGAGCACAAGTTTCAGCAGCAACTCGTAGTCGAAATCGAAGCGGTTGCACTCGAACTTCAGGCCGTAAATGCAGTCGCGGCGGAAGACCTTGTACATGGTGAAGGGATCGCGCAGCCGCAGGCCGAACATCACGTTGATCGCCGTGGCGAAGAGGTAGTGGCCGAAGTTGAGCAGGAGGGCCGAGGCGGGCCGGTCGCTGAAACGGCGCAGCTTCCACCACGGACGCTTGCCATGCCGGGCGCCCAGAACGAACGACTCGCGTCCGGCCAGCAGCGGCTCCAGCAGGACATCGTAATCCTCGAGGTCATATTCGAGGTCGGAGTCCTGGATCAGGACGTAATCGCCGGTCGCCTGTGCCAGACCCTCGCGGACGGCGAAGCCCTTGCCCCGGGCCTTGTCCTGCAGGATGACCTTCCAGCCCTCGCGACCGGCATAGCGCTGGACAATCTCCCGGCTGCCGTCGGTGGAGTTGCTTTCGACCAGGATGATTTCCTTCTCCAAGCCGTCCAGGACCTTGGCCTCCAGCAGCTGAAGGAGCTCGGTGACGGTTGCGGCCTCGTTGTAGACCGGCACAATGATGGAAAGCCGGCGGACGGGATGCCGCGGGCCCTTGGTTGCGCAGGCGATGATGCCGCTGGAACGGAAGAAGCGCGGTTCCTCCCGCATCCCGGCCGGTAGCATCCGGAGAGCCTTGGGGACGAGGCCCAGGACGCCGCCCACCGGGTAGCGCTGGAAATGCGAGCCAATGTAATCGAGGGTCAGGACCTTGTAGCCGGCGCCGGTCTGGATGTCGGAGAAATGATGCCGGTGCAGCAGCTGGTCGAGGGTGTGGCGGTTGAAGTAGGACAGGTGCTCGAGTTTGAATTCCATCCAGTTCTCCCGCATGAACCGGGCAGTCGGGGAATCGATCGAGGGCGTGGCGATGAAGACCATGCCGCCGGGCTTGAGGATCCGCCACACCTGCTCGATGAAGGCGGCGGGATCGCGCACGTGCTCGATCACGTCGGCAAAAACGCAGTAGTCGAACGAGGCGGCCGGCAGATCGGCCGAATCGATGTCCCCGGTCAGGATCTTGGCGTGGCCGTCCACCAGGGCGCGGGCCTGACTGGCCGAGGCCTCGGCATATTCCACGCCCACCGCCTCGAGCCCGTGCTCCACTGCCTCGAAAATCAACTCACCCCGGCCGCAGCCGATTTCGAGCACCCGCCCGCGCAGCGGGCTGCCGGCATAGAGTTCCATCAGCCGCAGGTAATGCCGCGCCGTGGCCCGCTTGACGTCCTGCGCAATGTCGGACTCGCCGGAGATGGAGCCGATGAAATATGTCTCGTTGTAGATCTTCGCCAGCACCTCGTCCGAGGGCTGCGGGTTGACGAACATGAACGTGCAATCGTCGCACCGGCAGATGCGGTAACCCTCGTGTGAAAAGGCATAGGCAGTGCGTTTGCCCGAGCAGATCGGGCAGCTCCGGTGGTACATGCGAAATTAGGTTCCGCTGATCGGACGGGAGAGAGGTTTCATCAATTTGGAACCCACCGTCATGCTGCGGAGAAAGCCTGAATGCTACTCTTTTTTCCATCGCGCCTCCAGAGCCAGATGGATCCGAAGGCGGCGAGTACAAAACCGGCCGCCGCCAGCAGTAATGACAGCGTGAAATGCTCTGGCCAGTAGGCGAAGGTGATGACGTGCCGCCCGGCACGGTCAATACGCACACCTTTGAAGGCGTGATTGACCCGGAAATAGTCCGTCGGGCGTCCGTCCATCGTGACTTTAAAGTCGCCGGGGTAAAACGTCTCGGTCAGCACCGCCACGCCAGGCCCCGGCGCATCAATGACAAAGGAGGTGGTATTGGATGTCAGGCGGTAGTCGGAGGCCGCGTGGACCGTGCGGTCCGTGAGATCTGCGGGAAGGGCCGGCGGGTTATTCTCGTCGGCTTGCACCGCGGCGAAAGGCCGGCCGTCACCCGTATGCACCAAGGTGACGAACTCTAGCATCTTGTCGTAGATCGCAAGCCGGTCGGTAAAAAAGGCCCGCGGCCACGCTGACGGGCTGACGTAAACATCCAGGTCGCGCTGTGCGAGCAGTTGAAGCCGTGGAATGTTGTGCGGCGGACTGGTGTGGTCGGCCAGATAATGGCTGACGTTCAGCAGGTCGTGAACGGGCTGCAGGGTGATCGCATCGCTTTCCGCGGTGCCTCCGTCCCACTGCCAGACGCGGCCCATGTGCAGGGCGGCGGCAAACTCGAGGTAAACGCCGCTGCGCACCGCGTCGACCCCGTACAGGCTTTCCCAATGCAGGGCCACGTTGTAGTCAGGAAACAAATTGTTCTGCAGGCCGATCACACGGGATGGCTCCGCGGCACCCTGCCGGTCCACGACCTCGGCGGCGGCCGAAGGGGCGTGAAAATCGACTCGTGCGCCCGGGGTGAAGACATAGTGGTTGAAGGACGACCATAGATACTGGCTGTGGCGCCAGAGGAGCAGGGGAACCGCGAGAATGAGCACGACATGCAGGGCATTGGTCGACTTGGAGCGCGCCACCCAACGTGCACCCAGCGGCAGGGCCAGCGCGGCCAAGGCCAGGGCGGGAGCATAACCTGCGAAAAAGGCACTTTTGGGGAAATCGCGGGTCGCGCGGAAAAATGTTCCGGCCAGCCCTGCAGCCAGCCCCACGGCGATGGCGAATCGCCACCACCAGCCCGGCTGGGCGGCTTGGGTCAGGGCCTCGCGGAAACCGCACCCGGCCAGCACGGCGAAAAGGATGAGCAGCGGGCAGGAGAACGTATTGCCCACATGCCAGATGTTGCCGATGAAGGGGATCTTCACGATCACAGCCGGTGGCACGACGCCAAATGCGAAGGCCCATGGCACGACTGCGGCAAGGAGGAGCGCGAGTCCCGTGCGGTCGCGCCGCCAGGCCGATGGGCTGGTGAGCCAAGCCAGCACGCCCAGGAGGAGCAACGCATTGAGCGCCGGTGCCACCACCCATTCGCCTGTCCATTTCTGGCGGTAAAATATGTCGTCGAATATTCCGATGAACTGCGTCAGCGAGAATGTCTGGGCCTGGGGGACGTCATAGGCGGTGACGGAGTGGCGCAGGGCCGAAAGAAACGACATCCAGAGGGGTGCCGCGAGCAGCAGGAAGACTCCACCCGTCGCGGTGGCGAGGAGGAGCAGCCGGGCGCGGTGGCTCGCGGCCAAGGGTGTGAAAAGCACCAGCAACACGCCGGCCAGATTGAGGCAGGCCATGAGCATGCTGGCCTCCTTCATGGTCCCGCTGGAAAATTCAATCCAGTTGGCTAGCAGCAGCACGCCGAGCCAGCCCGCTTCCCCGCGCGTGGTGCGGGTTTGAATGAGCCCCACCCACGCGACGAGAATCCACGGCGCGTAGCCTACGCTGAAGTTGGCCGGGTGGTTGATGCGGAACGTGAAAAAACCGATGAACCCTGCGCCAATGGTCACAAGGACCGACGCCGCCAAATGCCGCGTCAGCAGCCAGACGGTCAGGCCAATCCCCGCGGCGAGCAGCCAGTGTGCGATCAAAAAGCGCACATCCCACGCCCATCCTGCGCCGTCGGCGAGAATGGTCAGGACGTTGAACGGATCGCCGAACATCGATTGTCCCTGGCCGAGCAGGGGCTCGCCGGCCATGTCGTACCGGTTCCACAGCGGCAGTTCGCCGTGATGCAGCAGCGCGTCCCGCTGCACCATCGGATAATAAATGAAATTAAACAGCATGGCCCCGACATCCGAACCCATGGTATCGGCATACTCCGCGTCCGTGGACTTGGGCAGCGTCGGCAGATTGCTGTAAAGCATCAGCGATCCGTTGTTGGGAGACACGAAGCTCCGTCCGCCAAAAATCACAGGGTGAGACTGGACGGCCACGACCAGCGTCGCCACCAGCAGGACCGTGGTGCGGGGCCGGGCGGCCAGCCAGCGCGCCGGCGATGCCGCGTGCGGCCGCAACAAACCGGTCAGGCGGGGACTGCTTAGCAGAAGGCCAAACAACAATACGGAGAGACCGAGCGGCAACGCGGCCCGAAACTTCATCCAGCTCAGGATCGGGAGAAAAAGCGGCTCGGTAAGAGCCAAATCAAGAAACGGATCATACGCGTCGGGTGTGGTCACGCAGGTTAAGGTATCTCCCTGGGTTGTCAGTTCGCGCACCTGCGCGTTCGGCTTGAACTCACCCGGCTTGAACTCCCGCACGAGGTGACCGTGAATGTCGACGATGCGGGCGTGGCTGATCGAAAGCCGGCCGGGTCGGTCAATGGGATCGAACCGGAAGCCGCGAATCACACCCGGCGGGACCATGAAGCGGTAAACGACGGGCTTTCGTTCAATCCGCAAAGGCTGGACCGAAGAGTCTGATTCATTGTTTCCATGACCCAGATCCCAGAAAAACTGGGTCATGCCCGCCGCATCCGAGGTCAGGGTGACATCAAAGAAGTAGAAGTCGCGGCGGGTGGCGCTCGTCGTCACCAGCGGCAGGGCCGCCGCCACGGCGAGGAGAAGGGCCAGGAGGGCGGCCCGGAAGTCCAGCCACGGCTTGGGGGAAGGCGGCATGTCAGGCCCGCGAGGCGCGGGATTGCCGCAGGTACCATTCAAGTGCCGGTGCGCCGCCGCCGATCACGATGCCTGCGGCGCACAACCAGAGACCGAGGGTCAGGTGTTCGGGCCAGTAGCGGAAGGTGACGTGGTAGATGCCGGGATGATCGACGTAGACGCCCTTGAAGGCATGGTTGACCCGGAAGTAGTCGGCAGGTGCGTCGTTGAGCTTAACCTCGAAATCACCCGGATAATAGGACTCGGACAGGACAATCACGCCCGGCTCCGTGGCGGCGACCGTAAAACTAGTGGTGTTGGAAGTCAGGTGATAGTCATACGCCGGAGCGACCGACCGCGTGCCCGGATTTCGTGGCAGTTGCCGTGCTGAAGCCGGCAGGGCCTTCAGGTCTTTTTCCTGCACGGCGGCGAAAGGCCGCCGGTCGCCGTTCAAGGTGAGATGCACGAAATCGATGGCGGCGGGGTACGTTGCAAGGGTGTCGGTGAAGAACGCCCGGGGCCAGGCGGTGGGGCTTTCATAGACGTCGAGGTCAAGGCTGGCCAGCCAGCGTCGTCCGGGCAAATCGCGTGCGGCCGGCCGGTGGGAGGCCAGATAGTGGCGGACATTCATCAGGTCCTGCATCGGCAGGGCCTCCTTGATATCTTCTTGGGCGATGGGCCCGTCGATCCAGTCGACCACCTTTTTCATCGGGGTCAGGTCGGCCAGTTCCTCGAGGTATTTGTTGCGCACGGCATCCACGCCATAGATGGATTCCCAGCCGTACATCTGGTTGAAGCCGGGGAAAAGGTTGTAGCCCAGGCCGACGGTGCGCGACGGATCCTTCATCTGCGAATTGACCAGCGCCACCGCCGGCGAGGGGGCGGCGAGATCGACGCGCACCTTGGGGTTCAAGACGTAGGCGTCGAACGGTGTGGCCAGGTATTGTCCATGACGCCACAGGAGAAGCACAAAACCTCCGGCCAGGATCACGGCCAGCGCCCCGCGTTGTTGCCGTCGGGCGGCAAGCCAGGCGCCGGCGGGGCAGGCGAGGACGGCCAGGAAAAGGGCCGGGACGTAGCCATGGAAAAACGAGCTCTTGGGGGCTTGCCCGGTCGACCCGAAATAAAGCGCCGTGAGGGCCGCGAGTAGGAGGCAGAAAAAGCCAAAATCGACGATCCAGCCCGGCTCGCGCAGCCGGCGGATGGCCGACGCCAGCCCGAATCCCGCCAGGACCGCGGTAAGAATGAGCAGTGGGCAGGAGAAGGTGTTGTCGACGTGAATGATGTTCGCGATAAACGGCAGCCGCACGATCCAGTCGGCGGGCACGACGCCAAACACGAGGGCGAGCGGGACCAGCGTGGCGAGCAGCATGGCGGTGAAACGCCGGTTGGTCCCGGTTTCCCGGAGGCTCGCGAGAGCCCAGAGCACGCCAAACAGCACGACAAAATTGGAGGAAGGCTCGAAGTGGGCTTCGCCCGGCCGCAACTGCCGGTAGAAAAGATCCTCGAAAAAGCCGATCAGCAGCCAGGGGGAAAGTTGCGAGGCCCCCGGCACGTCATAGCGGGTCTGGGATTTACCCAGCGCATCGAGGAACGTGGTCCAGAGGGGCGCGGAAAGCAGGATGAACACAAGGCCGGCCGCCAGTGCGGCGCCCAGCTTGGCGGTTCGTTCGTGCCACGGTCCCGCGGCCGTCAGCACGAGCAGAACGCCGGCGAGATCGAGACAGGCTGCGAGCATGTAGCCTTCCTTGATCGTGCCGCTGGTCATCATGCACCAATGGCTGGCAACGAGGGCCAGCAGGCTGAGGTTGCGTTCGCGCGGGGTTCGGGCCTCAAGCAGCCAGCACCAGGCCACGAGCACCCACGGCGACCAGCAGACCGACAGGA
The DNA here is from genome assembly GCA_903827245.1 of uncultured Opitutia bacterium. Classification (GTDB taxonomy): domain Bacteria; phylum Verrucomicrobiota; class Verrucomicrobiia; order Opitutales; family Opitutaceae; genus CAIUWA01. Next base: position 1,749 of record CAIKHO010000065.1, on the reverse strand, counting down.
TGGCGGGATGATTGAACCGGAAGGCGAAAAATCCAATGAAGACACTGCTGGCGGTGATGAGCAGGGCCGCGCCCAGGTGGCGGACGAGGAGCCAGACGGCGAGCCCCGTGCCAAAAGCGAAAAGCACGCGGATGATCAGGAACCGCGTGTCCCAGGCCCAGGTGGCGCCCTTTGCGGCGATTGTCAGCCAGTTGAGCGGGTCGCCAAACATGGACTGGCCCTGGCCCAGCAGCGGAATGCCGCAGAGATCGTAGCGGTTCCAGAGCGGGAGCTCGCCATGGGTGAAAAGCGCCTCGCGTGCGACCACGGGATAGTAGAGGTGCTGCCACATCATTGCGCCCACGTCGGCGCCACGTGCATCCTCGAGGTCCGTGCTGTCGTAGCCGGGCACCGTGGGAAAAGTGTCGTAGAGCAGATAGACATTGTTGTTGGGCGAGACAAAGCTCTTGCCGAAAAACAACACTGGGTGGCATTGCACCGTGACGGCGGCGACAGCGGCGCCCAGGATCGCCTTGACCGGATTCAGGCCGGCCCAGGCGGCGAACCGGGTCAAGACTTGGGCCGCGCGGGCACTGGTCACCACCAGATTTACGAGAAGGGTGGCCAGTAGAATGCCGATCCAGATGGGAACAAGGGTGTGCAGGACCGAAATCCAGTTCAGGGCAAGTTTGACCGGACTCCCCAGACTGATGGTGGTCATGGCATCAAACGCGGCGGGCGTGGTCACAATCTTCAACCGCCCGTTTTCCTCCGTCACGCTCGCCACTTGCTGCCCCCCGTGAAAATCACCCGGCTTGAAATCACGCACCACGTGCCCGCCCTGATCCACGATTCGCGCCTTCGCCACTGTCACCACGCCCTCGCGGTCGGTGGGATCAAAGCGCAGGTTCCGGCATGTGCCCATGGGCAGGGGAAAGCGGTAGAGCGCGGCCTCCTTTTGCACGATGAGGGGGAAGGAGACGGAGTCGGCCTCGTTGATCCCGCGGCCGATGTCGAAAAACAGCTGCACGTTGCCGGGACTGCTGCTCGTGAGCTCGGCCTCGAAAAAATAGGATCCCGGCCGGTCTTTCGCGGTGGTGAGGATGGGCAGGCTGGCGGCGAGGGAAAAAATGCCGGCGAACAGCAGCGCCAAGGGGGGGACAAACTTTCTCATCACAAAAGCGCATTAGCGCGGACGGCAATGGTCAGGGCAAGACTCTTTGCCGCCGGCCGCCGGCGGAGGGAATTGGGAGTTGGGAATTTGGAATTGGTCCGGAATCGACCGGTGGTCTGGCTTCGGTGTTTCTGAAACCAATTCCAAATTTCCAATTACCGGCGCAGCCGCCCTCGCCGCAACCGAGGGGAAAATCACGCTTTCACCGCCACCACGGAGATCGCCTTGCCGAAGGGATTTTCCTCCTCGTGGCTCGCGATCGAGGCAAAACCGAAATGACGCAGGGCCGCGATCACCTCGGCGCCCTTCATCCAGCAGCACGAGGGCTGTGTGCCGCCGAGAAACTTCCGGTAGTCGACGCCGTTGCCGTAATAATGCGGGTACAAGGTGTGCCGGAAGCCGCCGAACTCATGGTCGCGTCCCGGGCCGAAACGCGGGGCCATTTCCGGCTGCTACACGAACAGCGACTCGTCGTAAAACACGGTCCAGAGAAAAATGCGCCGGCAGCAGCGGGCGAGCAGGGCGAGCACCTCGACCGGCTCGACCATGTGGTAGAGAAACGCGCAGGCGAAGCCGACATCGAAGGTCTGCGTGGT
>CAIKHO010000064.1 GCA_903827245.1 uncultured Opitutia bacterium | reverse complement strand
GTCCCAAAGCGCGGGCTAAACCACCGCGCTACCTTGACCTCTGTCGTCCGTCCGATGGGCGAGCCTCAACAATGTTCAAAAGGGCGCAGGCCGCGCGAGTTGGTCGTGGGTCCGTCTTCCCATAGGCCGCCTGCTTGCAGGCGCACTCAGAGCGCGAGCAAGCTCGCGGCCTACCAGGATTCCTCAAACCGACCCACTACCCAGGGGTTGAATCCGCGCGCCCCGGTCCCTTGCCGGGCGATCGCCCGTCGATACGCCAGGCCTACCCCCGTCCCCTGTCGCCTGTCCCCCGGCCCCCGTCCGCGACCGGCTGATCGCACACCCTTTTCCCGGGCCGCGCGTCTACCTATCCAGCTTATGCAATCGACCCCAAACCCCACCCGTTTTCTCGCGCGCCTCGCCCTCGCTTTCGGGGCTGTTCTCACCGGAGCAGGAGCCATGTCCGCCGCGGACCAGCCTTCGTCCGGGTCCATCGGTGCGATCTGGCAGCAGCATTCCAACGACCCGGACGTGGCCTGGCGGGATCCCACCAGCCACACCCGGGTCGTCAACCTGACGAGCGGCTTCGACAGCGCCAGTGTGTTCTATTTCCACCAGAACATCTTCACCGCCGACGGCGACCTGATGCTCTTCAGCGGCAAGCGCGGCAAGGACCAGGGTTACTTCGCCCTGAGCCTCCGGACCGGCGAGATCCGCCAGCTCACCCAACAGACCGGCGCGCACCTCGTCGTGCTGCCCCATCGGCGGAGCGCGGCGTTCGACCGGGGCGACGACATCTTCCTGCTGAACCTGGACACGGGCGAGACCCGCAAGATCGCGACTGTCCCGCATGGCCGGCTCGAACAAGGCGCGGGCTTCGGCTTCACCGCGGATGAAAGCAAACTGCTTTTCGCCTATTGCGACCAGCTCGCCGAGGAGCATGCCGCGCTGGTGAAGGCCAAGCCGGTGATGGAAGACCCCCATCTGCGGCGGGTCGACTGGGTGGCGGCGTATGAACACATGCAGCGGCACAACGCCATCTATTCGGTCGACATCGACTCGGGGAAGGTCGCGGTGGTGTTCCAGGACAACGACAACAACTGGCTGGGACATGTGCAGGGCTCGCCCACGAATCCGAACCAGGCGCTGTTCATCCACGAAGGCTTTGTCACGGTGCATATCAAGAATCGCCTGCGCCTGCTCGACCTGAAGACGGCGCAGGTGACGATGCCGCGAACGGGCGCGGCGCTGGAGGCCGAGGGCATCACGCATGAGTTCTGGGACCGCGACGGCGAATCCGTCTGGTACGACATCAGCAGCGCGGGAGCCCTCGCCCACTTGGATTTGAAGACCGGCGTGGAGACGCGCTATTCCTACGGCGGCGAGAAGGTCGCCGGCGCTTCCTATGGCGGTGCGACCGTCGCTCCCTTGGACCGGTCCAACAATCGCTCCATCCATTATGCCATCGGGCCGGGAGGCAAATGGGCCGTCGGCGACGGATTCCAGCATACGAACCCGTGGCTCTGCATCTACCGGCTCGACCAGCGGAACCCCCAGACCCTGGAAGTGCCCGTCGTGCGCATATGCGATTTCTCCGGGACCTACGAAAACCCGAAAGCCGAGTACATCGAACCCAATCCCCACCTGACGCCCGATTTCCACTGGATCGTGCTGACCGTGCACCTCAAGGGCACCGCCAACAACGTCTACGCCGTGGAAATACCGAGCCAGTAATCTTAGGAGTCTAAAAATGAAGAATAATTTTCTCGTTTGCTGCGCCGCTGTGGCGCTTTCACTGGGTGCGCCGCTCGAAGGGCGCGCCGCAGTTTTCGATGTCAAGGCGTTCGGCGCAAAGGCCGATGGTACGACGCCCGATCGGGACGCAATCAACCTGGCGATCGACGCGGCGGCGGCGGCCGGCGGCGGAACCGTGTACTTTCCCGCCGGGACCTACCTTACCGGCTCGATCCGCCTGCGCAGCAACATCGCTTTGCAGCTCGACTCGGGATGCGTCATCAAAGCGTCGAAGGATACCTCCACCATCGACCAAACCATGAGCGCCCTGATCTGGGGCGTAGGCCTCGAAAACGTCTCGATCGTGGGAAGCGGCCTGATCACCGGCACGGATGTTCTTACCCGGCAAAAAGCGCCCGGCACCCTGAATGGCGACAGGGCGATCGGATTGAAACGCTGCCGCAACGTGACCTTGCGCGACTTCTCCGTCGCGGACGGCGGGCACTCCGCGATCACGGTTCTGGAAATGGACAATCTGACGATCGACAACGTCAAGGTGGACACCATCCGCGACGGGATCGATGTCGGTGGCACTAACATCAGAATCTCCAACACGAGCGTCAACTCGCCCATCGACGATGGCATTTGCCTGAAATCCGACCGCGACCAAGGAATTGCGTACACCTGTGAGAATATAACCATCACCAATTGCCTGGTCAGCGGCTACGAAGTCGGTTCGCTGCTCGATGGGACGTTCAAGCGCACCTTTAAGCTGGCGCCGGATCGCGATGGCGCCACCGGTCGCATCAAGATGGGCACGGGAAGCGCAGGCGGTTTCAAAAATATCACGATCTCCAACGTGGTGTTCGACTGCTGCCGCGGGCTGGCCCTCGAATGCGTGGACGGCGGTCAAATGGAAGACATCACGATTTCCAACATCACCATGAGGGACATCACGAACAGCCCGATCTTCATCCGGCTGGGCAGCCGCATGATGTGGGCGACGGAGGGGACGCCGATCGGCACGGCGCGCCGCATTAGCATAAGCAACGTTGTCGTCTACAACGCCGACCCGCGTTATCCGTCGATCATCACCGGAATTCCCGGCCACGACGTGGAGGATATCAAGCTCAGCGACATCCGCATCTTCAGTCGCGGCGGCCTGACTTTGGATCAGGTGGCCAAGCAGCCGGCGGATCTGATAAATACCTTCTTTTTCGTTCTCGGCGGGCGCCGCGGTGGTCGCGGTAGTGTCGTGCCGACGCGGGAGCCGTTCGATACCCCAGAGCAAGAGAAGGAGTATCCCGAGCCATCCATGTTCGGCCTATTGCCCGCCTACGGGTTTTTCATCCGCCACGCCAAGGGGATCGAGCTGAACAACGTCGAGGTTAGATTCATGCAGGAGGACCGCCGGCCGGCCTTCGTCCTCGACGACGTGAGCGGCGCGGACTTCCAGCACGTCAAAGCGCAGAAGGCCGCCGATGTTCCGACGATCGTGCTGAAGAACGTCAAAGACTTCACAGCCCGTGATTGCACGCCATTGCCGGACACAAAGATCCCGAATGTCGATCGGCGCGAGATGTGAGGAGGTCGCCATCCGACGCTCTGACCATCAGACCATCGGATCATCCGACCGCTCAACCTGTCCCCAGTCTCCCGTCGCCCTTGTCACGCCATCCCGTCACGCCGTAGCTTTAGCGAAGGCGGATGTCCCTTTCACGAACCCATCGACGTCAAATATCCAGAAATTTGAAAGATCCGGTTAGCTCGCACCGTTTCAAATGGTGCGAGGGTCAGGCCGATCTTATTGAGGTCTGAGAGAACCTGCAACCGGGTGGAGTCAAGCCGACGGGGTCAGGTCTGTTTTCTTGAGGTGAGGGCCGGGGCGTTTTGGAACGCCAATCTCGGATCCGATTCGGATGGGTTTGGGCTTGAACCTTGTGTTCGACGCGCGGCGTTCGATATCATCAACGCGCCATCCAGCCGCACGTCCGGCCTTCTTGTCTTCCCGGCCGGCGAACGAATCCACCCCATCACCCGCCGGTATAACGCAACTGCAGGTCGGCACCACGCCCACCGCGGACGGCACCGGCGACAACTGACACGCCCATGAATGCAAAAATGAGACTGCTAGTATTACCCAGCCTCCTCGCGATCGCGATCGGTCCGCTCTTCGCCGCTCCCGCCCCCACGACACCCCTGTCCGCCAAGCTGACCGCTGTCTTCCCAGCCGCCCCATTCCTGCCCACGCTGCTGTACCAGACGGTCGTCATCGACGACCTCGACGCCTACATCCGCCTGCAGTCCCAGATCAATGCCCTGATCAAGGCCCAGACCGGCATCTACAACCTGCGCCATATCTGGATCGGGGACAGCGTCGGGGAAAACACCGCGGCCATGTTCGAGGCGAGCCAGTATGCCTCCGCGACCGCGATGAACGATCTCGAGACGAATCTGGAGGCCAATCAGCAGATCGCGGCCTTGTACGCCCAGCTGAAGGCCATCCGCCATCCCGGGCCCAGTGTCCTCTACAAGACCCTTCGTTACGACGGCATCATGGACGCCGGGGCCGTGCTGAACCTGACCCTCTCGTGCAGCGACGACGACGCAGTGAAAGCCGCCGACAACCTGAAGGCGACCTTGGTGGCGGCGGGCTACAATTCCGTGAAGGTGAATCTCCTACACGCGGTCGCCGGCCGCACCACCTTAACCCACATGATCGTGCTCTCGTTGTCGAACCGGGCCTACCTCACGGACCTGATCGATGCGACGACGGACAAGGCGTTGCTGAAGGACTGGTACATCATGGTGGCCAAGTTCGCCCCCTACATGCAAACCGCCACGTACCACGACGTCACGGATTGAGCCGGGCCGGAAAAGTGGTCGGGCCGCTGATTTGCGGATTTCATCGGTCCGAGCCACGGGGTCAGGCCGCCAGAACTATAATTGATCAGCGCAATGGTCAGACTCAGGGCAGGCTCAATAATGGTAGCGCAGCTGGAGCAGCCAGACGTTCTCCCCGCTTACCTTGTAAACCACGCGGTGCTCACCGTCGATCCGGCGCGACCAGCAGCCCTGCAACGTGTGCCGGAGCGGTTCGGGTTTGCCGATTCCGGTGAACGGCTCCCGCGCAATTTCCCTCAGCAGCTGGTTGATCCGCTTCAGTTGCTTCGCCTCGGTCGCCTGCCAGTGGAGGTAGTCCTCCCAGGCTTCCGGGGTAAAAACCAGATTCATCACCCGTTCAGGCTTCGATCAGCTTCCGCACCTTGCCCCGTCCCTTTTCCATCGACTGGATGGACCCCAGCAGCCGCCGGACATTCGCCGGGCTGCGCATGAGATGGGCGGTTTCCTCCAGCGACTTGTATTCCTGGAGCGACATCATCACGACCGCCTGGTCGCGGTTGCGCGTGATGAGCATGGGTTCGCTGTCCTCACAGACCTTGTCCATGGTGGCGGCGAGATTCTCACGGGCGGCGGTGTAGGTAACGGCGTTCATATGGACAGCATCCTGTCCATGTATTACAATGCGTCAAGCTAGCCATTGGGCCGCCGAGCAGCCCGGGCGGGGTCAACCAGCCCGAGGGAGTCAGGCCGTCTGTCCTATAATCCACTGGATTGAGCCGGACTCATGCAGTTGAAAGTTGAAGGCGGGGAGTAGCGCGGTGCTTCAGCCCGCGCTTTGGGACGCAAGACGCGGGCTGAAGCACCGCGCTACT
>CAIKHO010000063.1 GCA_903827245.1 uncultured Opitutia bacterium | reverse complement strand
TTCAGCCCGCGCTTTGGGACGCAAGCCGCGGGCTGAAGCACCGCGCTACTCCCAAGCTCATTCGTCAGTCTGATCCGCGAGCACTGCGCCTCGGCGTGAAACCTTCCGGACTACATTCCGGGAAAGCCGCCCTTGCCCTTCATTGCTTCCATCTGGCGCATCATCTTCTTCGCGCCGCCGCCCTTCATCATCTTCATCATTTTCTGCATCTGCTGGAACTGCTTCAGGAGCTGGTTCACATCGACGATCTTCACGCCGGCGCCCTTCGCGATGCGCTGGCGGCGGTTGCCATTCAGCAGGTCGGGTTTGCGGCGTTCCTGCAGCGTCATCGACTTGATGATCGCCTCCGTGCGGGCCATTTCCTTGTCGGCGCCCTCGGGGAGCTGCATCCCGCTCATCCCGGGCATCATGCCGATGATGCTCTGCATCGAGCCCATTTTCTTGACCTGCTGCATCTGCGCGAGGAAGTCCTCGAGGTTGAAGTCGGCCTTCCGCATCTTCTCGGCCATCTTCTCCGCTTCCTTCTGGTCGATGTTCTCCTGCGCCTTCTCGACCAGCGAGACGACGTCGCCCATGCCGAGGATGCGGGAGGCGAGGCGGTCGGGATAGAACGTGTCGAAGTCGCCCGTCTTCTCGCCGGTGCCGATGAACTTGATCGGCACGCCGGTGATGGCCTTCATCGAGAGCGCCGCGCCGCCGCGGGCATCGCCGTCGAGCTTGGTCAGCACGAGGCCGGTCAACGCCAGGGCGTCATGGAAAGTTTTGGCGACGTTGACCGCCTCCTGGCCGAGAGCGCCATCGGCGACGAGCAGCACCTCGTCGGGCTGCACCTTGGCGTGAAGGCGCTTCACTTCCTCGATCAGGTCGGCGTCGATCTGCAGGCGGCCGGCGGTGTCGAAGATGATGCAGTCGCAACCGGCAGCGGAGGCGGCGGCAAGCGCTGCGGTGCCGATGGCGGGGACATCCCGCGAGGTGCGGTCCGCGTAGAAGTCGAGTTCCTCCTGCTTGGCGAGGATCTCGAGCTGGTCGATGGCGGCGGGGCGGTAGATGTCGCACGCGGCGACGAGCGGGCGGTAGCCGCGCTTCTTAAGCAGCTTGCCGAGCTTGGCGGTGGAGGTGGTTTTGCCGGAGCCATGGAGGCCGACCATCAGGATCTTGAGCGGCCGGGCGGTGGAGAGGGCGGTCGAGCCCTCGCCGAGCAGGCGGACGAGCTCATCGTTGATGATCTTGACGACCTGCTGGCCGGGGGTGACGGACTTGACGACTTCCTGGCCGACGCACTGGGCCTGCACGCGTTCGACGAAATCGCGGGCGACCTTGAAATGGACATCGGCGGCGAGCAGGGCGGTGCGCACCTCCTTGAGGGCTTCCCGCATGTTTTCGTCGGAGAGCTTGCCCACCCCGCGCAGGTTGCGGAGGGCGCTGCCGAGCTTGTCTGTCAGTGATTCAAACATGGGAGAGGGGAGTGAAACCGGTTGCCGGACCTAATCCATGCTAATTTTCCGGATTGGGTTCGCGCAGAGGCGCTGGGGCGCAGAGCAAGACAGGGGCGATCCATTCCTTCAGGCGGTTTTCATGGTTATTCGGGCAACCCATTAACGAGGCGCTTGATCCCATCCTTTAGGAGCGGAACGTTGAAGTTGATGAGCAGCCCGATACGGAGATGGGCCAGACGGATGTAAGTGAGGGTCTGCTTGGAATGGACCGGCTGGAGCGCCTCCACCGATTTGAGCTCAATCAGCACGCGTCGATCAACGATCAGGTCAGCCCGAAATGCATCCACCAAAACCAGATCCTCGTAAGTGATGGGGATTGATTTCTGCCGCTCAAGCTGCAGGCCACGGCGCGAGAGTTCATAAGCCAGGAGCTCTTCATAGACCGATTCAAGCAAACCGGGTCCAAGGGAGCGGTGTATTCTTAAGGCAGAATCAATGACGACGGCAGTGATTTCGTTCTCGGACATAAGCGGATGGAGTGGGTTAATGTTGCAGCAGGCCGAAGATAAAACGGATGCAAGGAACCCAATCTTTCATGAAAATGCCTTTCTCTGCGCCCCTGTGCCTCTGCGCGAAACCCCTTCCGAACCAAAAATAGTGTGGATTAAGCCGCGCAAACCCCCGACGCTGGCGGTCCCTATGAACCCTGTTCTCAAGCTGTTGATCGAAGGCGGTCAGCTCACGACGGCGCAACTTGCGCAGGTCGCGGGCCTGTCCGAGGCGGAGGTTAACCAGCACCTGGAACAGTTGAAGAAGGAGAAAATCTTCCTCGGCTGGCGTCCGGTGCTCGATCTTTCGCACGAGGCCGCCGCCGTCCGCGCGGTCATCGAGGTCAAGATCACCCCGGAGCGAGGGGGCGGGTTCAACCGGCTCGCGGCCCGGATCAGCCGGTTCGACGAGGTCGAGTCGTGCTACCTCATGTCGGGCGGTTACGACCTGCTCCTGTTCGTCAAGGGCCCGTCGCTGCAGAAGGTCGCCGGTTTCGTGTCGGAGAAGCTCTCGACCGTCGAGGGCGTGCTGTCGACCTCCACCCATTTCATGCTGCGTTGCTACAAGGACCAAGGCTTCCAGTTCGAGCTGGGCGAGGCGCACGGCACGCGGCTCAACGTCGCCCCCTGACCGGAGGCACCTCCCATGAGTACCGACCCGAAAGCATGGGTGGCGGGCCACGTGGCCGCGCTGCCCAAGAGCGGCATCCGCGACTTCTTCGAGCTCGTGGCCAAGATGAAGGGCCAGGACGTGATCTCGCTCGGCGTGGGCGAACCCGATTTCGTCACCCCGTGGCACATCCGGGAGGCCGCCATCTACGCCCTAGAGAAGGGCAAGACCTACTACACTTCGAACCTCGGCCTGATCGAGCTGCGCCGGGCGATCGCGGACTATGTGGCGGAGCATTTCAACGTGAGCTACCGGCCGGAGGACCAGGTCATCGTGACGGTCGGCGTGAGCGAGGCGCTGGACTTGGCCTGCCGGGCGTTCGTGAACCCCGGCGACAAGGTCATGTACCACCAGCCGTGCTATGTGTCGTACAACCCCAGCATTGCGCTGGCGCACGGGCAGGCCATCGCGGTGCCGACGTATGCCAACGACAACTTTGCGCTGACGGCCGAGGCGCTGCGCGCCGCGTGGGAGCCCGGGGCCAAGATCCTCATGCTCAACCTGCCCTGCAACCCGACGGGCGGCACCTGCAGCCGCGAGCAGCTGGACAAGATCGCCGCGTTCTGCCGCGAGAAGGACCTGCTCGTGCTGACGGACGAGATTTATTCGGAGCTCACGTTCGACGGCACGCACACCAGCATCGCGAGCCTGCCCGGCATGGCGGAACGGACGATCTTCCTCCATGGTTTCTCGAAGGCGTTTGCGATGACCGGCTGGCGCATCGGCTATGCGTGCGGGCCGGCGGTCCTGATCGACGCGATGATGAAGGTGCACCAGTACACCATGCTGTGCGCGTCGATCATCGCCCAGGAGGCGGCGCTCGAGGCGCTGCTGCGCGGCTGGGACAGCGTGCTCAAGATGCGCGAGCAGTATCACCGCCGGCGCGACCTGATCGTGCGCCGCTTCAACGAGACGGGCCTGGCGTGCCATTCGCCGCGCGGGTCGTTCTATGCGTTCCCGAGCGTGGCCGCGACCGGCCTGAGCGAGAAGGATTTTGCGGTCGGCCTGCTCGGGAAGGAAAAGGTGGCCGTGGTGCCCGGCGTGGCGTTCGGCCCCAACGGCGCCGGCCACGTGCGCGCCTGCTTCGCCACCAGCTACGAGCAGCTCATCCAGGCCTGCGACCGGATCGAGCGGTTTGTGCAGGGGATCGGCAAGTAAACCTGACCCGGCGGCGCGGGAACGGAGCTTTCGTTCTCGGTTGCCTCCGTTTCCTCCTGTAAGACCACCACCATGAATCGCACCGTCGCCATCGTCGGCCGGCCCAATGTCGGCAAAAGCCGGCTCTTCAACCGGCTGGCGCGGAAGCGCATCTCCATCGTGCACGACCAGCCGGGAGTGACGCGCGACGTCATCTCGGCCGAGATTGCGGAGGGCGCCTACACCCTGCTCGACACCGGCGGCATCGGCTACAAGGGCGTCGACACCCCCGCCGCCCTCACGGCGGCGTCGGAGGAGCAGGTGGGGTTCGCGATGGAAACCGCCGCGGTGATTCTCTTTGTGGTGGACGGGCTCGAAGGCCTGACCGGGCTGGATGAGCGCATCGCCACGCGCCTTCGCCGGAGCAAGAAGCAGGTTATCCTGGTCGTGAACAAGGCGGACTTTGACGACCACAAGGTCGAGCTCGCCGACGCCTACAAGCTTGGCTTGGGCGAACCCCTGCGCATTTCCGCCGAACACGGCAATGGCGAGTCGGAATTGCGCGCCGCCATCCTGGCGCGCCTCGCGCCGCTCCCGGAGGCCGATGCCGTGGTCGCGGAAAAGACATCTAAGGATCCGCTCTGCTTCTGCTTCATCGGGCGGCCGAACGTCGGCAAGTCCTCGCTCGGCAACCGCCTGCTGCAAAGCGACCGGCTGATCGTGAGCCCAGTGCCGGGCACGACGCGCGATGCGATCGAGCTCCCGTTTGAGTTCAAGGGCCGCGACAAGAAGCTTTATCCCTTCCGGCTGATCGACACGGCGGGCATCAAGGCGGCGACCAAGCTGGCCTCGCCGGTCGAGTATTTCTCCCGGCTGCGGTCACTCGACGCGATCCAGCGGGCCGACGTCGTTTTCCTCGTGCTCGACGCGATGGAAGGCGTGACGCAGCAGGACAAGGCCATTGCCGGCGAGGCGCTGAAGGAGCGCAAGCCGATCGTGATCGTCGTCAACAAGTGGGACCTGGTGCAGGCGGCGTTCAAGCAGCAGGGCGGCTTCAAGCCCTACAAGAGCGACCGCGACTACCGCGAGAAATACGAGCACGCGCTGTTCGAGCGGCTGTATTTCACCCCGGGCTCGCCCGTGATCTTTGCGTCGGCGATGAGCGACTTCGAGATCGACCGCATGCTGAACTCTGCGGTGCAGCTCAACCGCACCCTCGACAAGAAACTGCCGACCGCGAAGCTCAACCAGACCCTCGGCTACCTCGCGGAACGCACGCCGCCACCAGCGATCGCCGGGCGCCGCTTCCGCATCTACTACGCGACGCAGACGGGCAATCGGCCCTTCCGCATCAAGCTATTTTGCAACCGCGAGGAGAAGCTCACGGAGCAGTACCGCCGTTACCTCGAGGCGGGGCTGGTGAAGGAGTTCGGCTTGAACGGCTGCCCGGTTTATTTTGACCTCGTCGGGAAAAAGAAGGACGAGGCGCGCGGCAGCCGTGGTGGCGGCCATGCGTCGGCCGAATACAAATCCGAACATGAAACTCTCGAAGACTGATTATCGCGGCGGCGGCGCGCTCGTGCTCTCGACCCCGGCGCTTGAGCTGGTGGTGACAACTTCTGTCGGACCCCGCGTCGTGTCGCTGCGGTCCCTGGCGGGCGCGGCCGGAAACGTGTTCCTGCAGCTCCCGGCCGACGAGCAGCGTTACCACGGGTTCTACCTGCGCGGCGGCCACCGCCTCTGGCATGCCCCCGAGCACATCGTGCGGACCTACCAGCCCGATGACGAGCCGCTGGAGGTGAAGCTGCTGCCCAAGGGCGTGGCGCTGACGCAGCCGACCGAGGCCCTGACGGGCCTGCAAAAGGCGATGAAGATCGAGGTGACGGGCACGCGCACCGTGAAGGTCACCCACACCCTGACGAACCGCGGGCTTTGGGCGGTGGAATGCGCCCCCTGGGCGATTACGATGCTGCGCAGCGGCTATGGCGTGCTGCCGCTACCCCCGAAGGGCGACCACGCCAAGGGGGACCTGCTGCCGAATTACGCCCTTGTGCCCTGGACCTTTACCGATCTGGCGCTGCCGGTGTGGGAGCTGCACCGTGATTTTGTCGGGATCAACGCCGCGAAGGCCAAGTCAGCCCAGAAGCTCGGGATCACGAACTATCCAGGCTGGTCCGCCTGCTGGGTCGAAGGATCGACGTTTGTGAAATACGCGGCGGCGATTCCCGGCGCGTCGTACCCCGACCTCGGCAGCTGCTTTGAGACCTTTACCAACGGGGCGGTGCTTGAGTTCGAGACGATGGGACCGCTCGCCAAGCTGGAGCCGGGCCGGAGCACTACGCACGTGGAATACTGGGGCATGCTCGACGGGCTGCCCAGGCCCTCGACCGATGAGGCATTCAACGAGGAGCTCGTGCCAGCGGTCGGCGCATGGCTGAAGAAACTGAAATGATCCCGGAATGGTTCGCGCGGAGGCGCTGAGCAGGATTTGTCCTCTGCCTGATGCCGACCAATCCCCGATTTTGGCCTCCGCGTCCCTGCGCCTCTGCGCGAAATACTCGTTTGGTCCGGCCTGAATTGAATTTTCGATGAACCCGCTGCGCCTGGTTTTTCTCGGTTCCGATGCCATCGCCTGCCCGCTACTGGACTGGCTGGCGGGGGAGGGGGCGGCGCTGGCGACGGTTACCGCGGTCTTCACCCAGCCCGACCGTCCGGCGGGGCGCGGGCAAAAAGTGCGGCCGAATGCGATCAAGGCCTGGGCGCTCGGGCGCGGCCTGCCGGTTTTCCAGCCGGAAAAACTCAACGAGGAGGTGCGCGCAACGTACGCCGCGCTCGCGCCCGAGGTGGCGCTGGTCATGGCCTACGGGCATATCCTGCGGGACGACTTCATTGGCACGCCCCGCCTCGGCACCCTCAACCTGCACGCCTCGATTTTGCCGGGCTATCGCGGCGCATCGCCGATCCAGACGGCGATCGCCAGCGGCGAAACGGAGACAGGCGTGACGCTGATGCGAATCGTTCGGCGTCTTGATGCCGGGCCGGTGGCCGATGTGGAGCGGGTGCCGGTGGCGCCGCTCGACACCGCGATGGAGATCGAGGGGAAGCTCGCGGCCGCCTGCATTCCGCTGCTGGCCCGCGCGCTCCCGGGGCTGGCGAATGGCTCGCCGTCGTTTACGGCCCAGGATGAAGCGGCGGCGACCTACTGCCGGCGATTGGAAAAGGAGGATGGCGTGCTGGATTTCAACGCCCCGGCGGCGGAACTGGCCGCGCGGATCAACGGGCTTTTCCCCTGGCCGGCGTGCAGCGTGGAGCTCAATGGCCAGCCGGTGAAGCTGGGCTTGGCGGACGCGGTCGAAGGGCAGCGTCCGGCCGGTGTCGTCATGGGGGCGGATGCGGCCGGGCTGCTCGTGGGTACCGGTCGCGGCATCTTGCGCCTGCGGCGGCTGCAACGCCCCGGCGGACGCATGCTGGAGGCGGTGGATTTCCTGCGGGGGTTCCCGGTGCCGGCGGGCACGCAGCTGGCCTCACAGCCGATGCCTCCCCTCTGTTCTACGCGTGCGTGAGCGTAGGGCGTCCCTTGTGGACGCCCGGTTTGCAGGGCATCGAGCCGGGCGTCCGCAAGGAACGCCCCTACAGTTTTCAAACGCACCACGGCCACGCGCTGACATGCCGCTTGTTTTCGCGCGGCGGTTTCAGCAAGCTGGGCGCATGACGAAATTGCGCTGGGTCGTTTCCGGTTTGCTCATGACGGCGATGGCGCATGCGCAGAATCCGCAGATCGACCTCGCCAACCTGCGCGAGGACGTGCGCGGCCTCAGTCAGAAGGTCGCCGAGCTGTCGCTGCGCGTGGAGCAGCTCGAGCAGCAAAACCGGGACCTGCAGACCAAGCTCGGGGGCAACGACAAGAATTACGTGACGCTGGCGCAGCTCAACGATGCCATCGCCGATCTCACCCGGACGATCAAGGCGGGCGACACGGCGAACGCGGAGCGCACGGCCGGCCAGATCAAGAAGCTCGGCGACGCGACGAATGCCGCGCTCGACTCCCTGGCCAAGGGCATGGCGACGCGGCCGGTGGTGCAGACCACGTTCGCGGACGACTACTCGAAGGAGGGTGTGAGCTATACCGTGCAGAAGGGCGACACACTGGCCGTGATTGCCAAGAAAACCGGCGCGAAGCAGCAGGACATCATCAACGCCAACAAGATTGGCGATGCCTCGAAGATCCAGGCCGGGCAGACGCTCTTCATCCCCGGCGGCAAATAATTCCCCCATGGCAGCTCCCAAATCCCGACTCGGCCGCGGACTCGGCGGCCTGATTGCCGCCGCGAAGCCCGCGGCCCCCACCGTACCCGAGGCCGCCGCCGTGGCGCCGGCCCCCGCTGCCGCCGGCGCGCCCGGCTACATGGAAATCGCGGTGCACCTGATCGAGCCCAGCCCTTACCAGGCCCGGCGCGAGATCCCGGCCGACCAGCTCACGGAGCTGGCCGAGAGCATCCGCTCCGAGGGACTGCTCCAGCCGGTGGTGGTGCGGAAGCACGGCGACCGCTTCCAACTCATCGCCGGCGAGCGCCGCTGGCGCGCTTTCCAGCAGCTGAAGATCAAGGCCATCCCCGCCCGGGTCGTCGAGGCGAGCAATGCGTCGTCCGCTGCCCTCGGCCTGATCGAGAATCTGCAGCGCGAAGGGCTGAACGCGATCGAGGAGGCCCACGGTTACGCGAGCCTCATCCGCGATTTCGACCTGACCCAGGAAACGGCTTCCGAACGCGTCGGCAAGGGCCGCGCGACCGTGGCCAATGCACTGCGGCTCTTGTCGCTTGATGCGGAACTGCAGGGATTCATCGCCAAGAACCTGCTCAGCGTCGGCCACGCCAAGGTGCTCCTCGGCGTGGAGGACGCCGCCCAGCGCGCGCTGCTCGCGCGCCGCGTGATCGAGGAAGGGCTGAGCGTCCGGGCCACCGAAAAGCTCGTGCAGACCGGCCGGTCCGTCCCCGGCCCGGGGAAGGCGAAGCCCGGTGCCCGCACAATTTCCAGCAAGGACGCCGCCACGGTGGCCGGCATCGAGAAAAAGCTGACCACGCACCTCGGCGCCCGGGTGGCGGTGCTGCACTCGGCGAAAAAAGGTCGCATCGTGATCGAATACCGCGGCAACGAGGACCTCCAGCGCCTGCTGGAGAAACTCGGGATCGAAGCCTGATAAAACTGTAGGAGCGGCTTCATGCCGCGATGGGCCTTCGGAGGACTCAATCCTCGCGACATAAAGCCGCTCCGACAGTTTCAAACCGCCCCTCTGACGAGATGGGAGCAAAGTTGCCCGCCCGTTCACCAGATTTTCTCGGCTTACTCCGTCTTCTTCATCTCCAGGTCGTCGATCAACAGAAGCAGAAAGCGGTCTCTTGGGCCGACCCAAATTCTACGGATACCAAGCAGGACAAAATAAGCAGTCAGCGTGACTGAAATGAGCACCTGCACGTTCCAAAGCTGACGGTCGACACTGGGTGGATGCGAATAGCCCAAGTATGAGGTGGACCCCAAAAGTTGGACAGGACGGATCGTTAAGTCCAAACCCGAACAATACGATCCATGTCCAAGAAACGACGTCAGCACAGTGCCCAGTTCAAAGCCCAGGTTGGTCTTGATGCCCTGAAGGGGATCGACCC
>CAIKHO010000062.1 GCA_903827245.1 uncultured Opitutia bacterium | reverse complement strand
CGGCTTGTTGCTGCCGCCACCGGTCTGCGCCCCCTGCTGACCCTGGGCCGTCCCTTGGCCATCGCCGAGCAACTGGCCCACCTGGATACCCTGCGGTCCGCCCATCGCCCCGCCTTGTGAAGCCGGCTTACCGCCTGACGGCCCACCGGCGTCGGCCCCGCCTTGGGACCCCGCCCCGCCTTGTGCATCGCCGCCACCGCCACCTGTCTTGGAGCTACTGGCCGACTGCTGGCCACCTCCGCCACCGCCACTTTGCCCATCCTTCTTCGCGTCCGCCGTCTGGCCGCCACCCCCTCCCTGGGAGTTCTTGTCCTGCTCCTGGGCGGCCGGGCTCGCCGCTGCGCCTCCTGCCTGGGTGTTTTTGTCGTCGGGTGCCGCGGTACCGCCGCCATTCGGACTGGATTGCGGTCCCACCGTGCCGTCCTTGGAATCGCTCTTGTCGTCCCCGGGAATGTCAAACTGGCCGAGCATTCCGCGATCCTGTCGTTTTTCCGCCTGCTGCGCGGAGCCATCCAGCAACGCGGGATCGGGCAGCGGCCCTTTCGGTGACCGGCTGATTTCACGCTCGTTATCCAGCGTGGAGGCCGCGAACACCGTTGAGCAGAAACATACGACGCCAAGCCGGAGAAAGGAACGGATCAGGTGCATGACGGCGCCCGTTCAGCTTTTTTCCGACGTATACTGGCAGATGACGTTCACTGTGGGCGGCGGCGTACCGTTGCGTACCTGAAGCAGCAGCTGCACGTCCTTGTAGCCCTTGCGGCGACCGACGATTTCATATTCGCCGGGAAGAATCTTGATCGTGTTTGAATCAATCTGGCCCAGCATCCGGAAATTGCTGATCGAGACCCAGGTCTTGCCATCGGAGCGGAAGATCACGTCCACCGGCGTGCTCTGCGCCTGGAGCGTGGCGTGGAGCTGCTGGATGCGGTCATTATTGACCAGATAGGAGGGCTTGATGGCCATCGCATCGTTGAACCGCCGCGTGGCGCCCTGGAAATCATTGTGCGCGACGAGTTTTTCCGCGGCATCGATGAGCGTGTTGAATTGCAACAGCGCGCGAATCATCGTCCCGGCGCGGGCGAAGCCTTCCTTCGCATCCGCCATGTTCGGCTCCAGCCGCAGCGTCTCGCTGTAGGCGTCGCGTGCCTCGAGCCACTCGTGCTGGTTTTCATAGGCATAGGCCTTGTTCAGCGCCTTCTGCACGGCCTCGGCATGGGCGTTCTCACGGGCCTGCTTGATCATCTGCTGCACCTCGGTCTTTTGGGGATAGACCTTCAGCGCATTCGCACCCTCGACCATCACGCGGTTCCATTCCTTCGCTTTGAACGCCGCCTGGGTCGCGGCATAGGCCGTGTTGTACCGGGTCTCGATCTCCAGCCGGCTGGCCCGGGACTGGCCTTCCTGCGCGGCGGCCGAAAAGGCGTCGAGGGCGAAGGCCTTTTGGTAAGCCTCGGCCGCCTGGGCGTACTCGGACCTCTTTTCCAGGTCCGCCGCCTGCACCAGCAGCGCGTGGACCCGATCGATCGTCTCCGCGCGTTTCAACCCCTGCAGGGCGATCTCGTTGCCCGGCGATTTTTCCAGCGCGGCCCTGAACGCGGTGTCCGCCCCTTCGCGATCGCCGGCGACCAGCGCCTGCTGGCCACGCCAGATGTTGCCGGACACGTAGTCATCGAGGGCTTTTTCGGCTTTCTTCAGCTCGGCAAAGCCGTCATCCAGGGTCTTCTTGGCGTTTAGAAAATCGCCATCGCCCAAAAACTGGCGCCCGCCGCTGGCCGCCGTGGTCGCCGCCTCCAGCGCCTCGGGGGCGAGGCTG
This sequence comes from uncultured Opitutia bacterium, assembly GCA_903827245.1. Lineage (GTDB taxonomy): Bacteria > Verrucomicrobiota > Verrucomicrobiia > Opitutales > Opitutaceae > CAIUWA01. The sequence continues at coordinate 5,149 of CAIKHO010000062.1, read as the reverse complement.
CGCGCGATTTCAAGGGCCTTGATCTTCAGCAGGATCGAATCATAGGCCAGCTGAGCTTCGTCCCGCATCTTGATCGACTGGCTGAACTCCTCGATACGGTGGTTGAGCGCATCAAAGCTTGCGAAGGCGCGCGCATAATCGTGCGACGCCAGTACCGACTCGGCCAGGAGGAAATCCTTCTCGATCAGCACGAATTTCTCCACCTGCTGCGGATTAGTCATGGGCAGCTTGCGGAGCTCGGCGAGCGCCTTCCCCGTGTTCTCGTGGGTGAAATCCGCCTTCGTCTGGCTGACAAACGCCGCGTTCGGATCTGTACTCCCGGTCTCGGCTGCCATGGCCGGTCCTTGGAAAACCTCCGGGCGCACGAGTTTGATCAGGCGGATCACTCCGCCGGCCGCAAACAGCAGCGCAAAGAATCCTATTACACTCCAAAGGGTGATGCGACCCCACGTCCAGCGGCGGCGCACCGGCTCCTTGCCTGCGTCCGGATTCCAGTGAATGATGCGGCGTTTCTTGCCGGTGGTCAGCTCGGATTCTTCGGCCATAAGGGTAAAGGGCGGAAAGACTGATCTGGGAGGGAACGTCTCAGGCTGGCGATCAGCGGGACGTTCGGGCGTTCCCGAACATTCCTCCTGAAACTGCCGCCCAGTTTGATGCAGCTGCGAAAAAAAGCAACGGACATAACGTAACAGTTGTGTTGCATGAACCCTGCCAGTCTGGATCGGTCTCATGCTTGCCAACGTTTCTGGCGGCGCTATTCTCCTCCCGTCCGGATCGCCCCCAAGCCCAAAGTGCCATGACCCGCCGTATGAAAGCCCACGTCCGTCACTTCCTTCTTCTCCCGTTCATCCTGTTGCTGGGCGGCTGCTACTCCGTCCCCGTGACCGGGCGCACCGCCCTGAATCTGGTCAGCGACAAGGAGGTCACAAAGATGAGCATCGCCGCCTTCAACGACATGAAGGGCCATTTCCCCATTTCGCGCGACCAAGAGCGGATCGACCAGCTCCGGCGTGTGGGCGAACGGCTCGAACGCGTGATCCCATGGTGGGACATGCCCGATGCGGACTGGGAATTCGTGGTCTTCGACGTCCCGCAGGAAATCAACGCCTTCGCCATGGCCGGCGGCAAGGTTGGGATCTTCACGGGCCTCTTCAAGGTGGTCCAGAATGACGACCAGCTGGCCTCCGTGCTCGCCCACGAGATTGCGCACGTCACGGCCAAGCACGTGCAGGAACGCCTCTCGCGCGAGATGGCGAAAGAAACCTTCGGTGTGGTGATCGCGCCGGTCACGCTCGTGCAGCAGGCCACCGGCGCGACCAAGAGCGATCTCACGTTCGACCGCGACAAGGAACGCGAGGCCGACCATATCGGCATGATCTACATGGCCGAGGCCGGCTTTAACCCGCAGGAGGCAATCAAGGTCCTCGAGCGGCTGGAGGAAGTGACTGGCGGCCAGACGGTCCAGCAGGCGTTCCTGTCGAACCACCCGTCAACCCCCGAGCGCATCCAGAACCTGACCGATGAGCTGCCCAAGGCCATGATCGCCTATGAGCAGAGCAAGCATCAGGCCGCGCCCACGATCATCAAGTAGGGCCGGTTTCATCACCGCCCTCAGTAGACGGTAATGGGTGGTTGGGATATTCCGTAGGCCGCGAGCCTGCTCGCGCCCTCAGCCGGAACGATGCAATTGAACCGCAACGATCGATGTAGCAGCCGAGTATCGAGACTGGGTTTGGTGACTCACCTCAAACCAGCCTCCTCGCGTTGGTTGCTACCGGCGACAAATCTTTCCGTCTTGGAGCGCCTGCAAGCAGGCAGCCTGCATATTCCGACGCGTTGCCCGGCAGACAGGCCGGTAGAATCGCCATTTATTTTCCCGCCAGCGCGCGCTGCCGTGGAAAAACATCCCGCAGCGCGAGACTCAGTTTGTCCTGCACCGCCTGGAGTTCCCGGTAGCGCGCCACGCTCTTCCGGTCCGGCCGGCAGCGGGCCGACTCGTCGAGTTCCACAATCCTGTTCGTGAAATCGCTGATTTTGGTCCGCTGCCCTTCGCGCAGGGACACACACCACGCCGCCTGCAGCGCACCGCCGAGCGCCGCGCCTTCGTCGTGGACCATTGCGACCACCGGGACACCAAAGATGTCCGCCATGATCTGCCGCCAGACGGACGACTTGGCTCCCCCACCCGTCACCCGGATTTCCTTCGGCTTCACTCCCAGCGAAGCCAGCCGGCGCAGCCCGTAATTCATGCCCATCGTCACGCCTTCCATCGCCGCCCGGGCCAAATGGCCGGCGCGCAACGTACGATCGCTCAGACCAAGCAGCACCCCGGAGCCGTCCGGGACATTCGGCGTCCGTTCGCCGGCAAAATAGGGGAGCAATACCAGTCCGCCTGCACCCGCCGGCGCCGCGCTGACCGCGGTATTCAGCGCCGCGTGGTCGTAGCCAAACAATGCGCTCACCTGTTCCGTGACGGTGGTCACGTTCATAGTGCAGAGCAGCGGCAGCCAGCCCCCGTCGGAGGAACAAAACGCGGCGATCTCCCCTTGGGGATCGATCATGGGGGCATTGGCATGGGCGTAGATCGTTCCGCTCGTGCCGAAGCTCGCCGTCACCACGCCGGGCATCACATTGCCCGTGCCGATCGCGCCCATCATGTTGTCGCCGCCGCCGGCACTCACGACGACCTCCGGGTTGAGCCCGTATTTCTTCGCGATCGGCGGACTCAGCGTTCCAGCAGCCGCATGCGAAGCGGAGATGAGCGGGAGGAATTCCGCGAGGTTCCGGTCGATCACCTGCATCGCGGCTTTCGACCACGTGCCTCTGCGCACATCCATGAGTGCGGTGCCGGAGGCGTCACCCGGCTCCATGGAATAATTCCCCGTGAGGTAAAAATTCAGGTAGTCGTGAGGCAACAGCACGTGACGGAGCCGTCCGTAATTCGCCGGCTCGTGTCGCTTCAGCCAGAGAATTTTCGATGCTGTGAACCCCGGAAGCATAAGATTCCCGGTCTGCCGGATCACCGCCTTCGGGCCGCCGAGCTTGCGGGTGAGGGCTGCGCATTCCTTCACGGTGCTGGTGTCGCACCAGAGCTTCGCCGGGCGGATAACCCGGCCCTCGGCGTCGAGCGGCACGAAGCCGTGCTGCTGGCCGGACACGCCGATGCCCCGCACCCGTTCGCGGTCGATTCGGCTGCCGACATCACGCATCACATGGTCGAGAGCCGCCGTCCAGTCGGCGGGGTGCTGCTCCATATGCCCGGGTGGCAGGCCGTCGATTAGCCGGTGCGGCGCACGGGCCTCGGCAACAATCCGCCGCGTTTCGAGGTCCAGCACCACGGCCTTTACACTCTGGGTGCCGGAGTCGATGCCAATGAAGAGGGACATGATAGGGGAAATCGGAGCTGGGGTGACGGGGCGACACCCAGAATGTTTTTGTCGCCACAAATTAAAACAAGGAAATATCCGGCGTCCCACGCATCCACTCTGAACCGTACGCGCGCGAGCTTGCCGGCTCAGAGGCGATCCATCATCGGTCATTCCCCACTCATCGAGAAATTTTTCCCCCGCCAATCATCATGAAACTGCCCCGCCGCGATCTGATCGTCGTAGTCCTGACCTCTTTCACTACACTCGCCGTGGTCGCCTTCGCCCAGACACAGGCCCTCACCCCGCCGAAAGCCAAGCCCCGCCTTGTGTCCGCAGTCTATGACTGGGCCAAAATCGCCCCAAAGCCGACCGGAACCGGCGCCCGGCGCGATTTCTTCGACGGCCCGACAAACACCCTGGAGAACTTCGAGTGCCACGTCACCTCCCTCAATCCTGGCGCCATCGCCCATCTTCCCCACCGCCATCCAGACGAGGAACTCATCGTCGTGAAGGAGGGCACGCTCGAGGTCACCATAAACGACACCGCCCAGCAGGCCGGCGCCGGCTCGATCTTCTTCTACTCCTCCAATGACCTGCACGGCATGAAGAACGTCGGCAGCATGATGGCGACCTACTACGTTTTCCGGTTCATTACCGGCGCGACGCCCAAGGCCACCGCCAACTGAGCCGGGATCACGCAGTCGAATGTATCAGCTTGAAAATGCAGGAGCGGCTTTATGCCGCGAGGCTTGGGTCTGCCGAGCGCCCCATCGCGGCATAAAGCCGCTCCTACCTCCAATCATCGGCAAATTGATGCAGTACCCGAGGCTGGATTGAGACGCGCCCCGAACACAGCCCCGTCATCTCGTCTGCTACTTCCCGGACGCCGGCGTGAACTCCATGCCCTCGATCATCCCGAGCAGGGTCTGATAGGGTTCGCTCTTGAACCCGTCCGCCGAGATCGCCACCTCCACTAGTACATCTGGCGCAACGTGAATCAGGCCGAGGCTGATGGTCTTGAAATTGTCCTTCTCGGGCGGTTTCCCGACCAAATCCGGATCGGTGAAATCGCAATGGAAACCATAGCCGGTGCGCAGGGCGAATTCCTTGGCCACGGCGCGCCCCTCCACCGCGTGCTTCGCCATCTCTTCGCCGTCCGTCTCCACCTTCTCCCGCAACCGGCTCTTGGTATCGAGCTTGTCCTTCTCCGGGAACGTTACCGTCAGCGAGCAGTTCGCATTGACATCCCCCTTGGGCGTGACGGTGACCATGATCCGATCGCCGAAATCCGAGACGTTGAATTTCCAGGTGTCATCGAGGAGGTAGAGGGATATCTTCCCGTGCGCCCCCAGGTTCAGCTCCTGCGATTGGGCGAGCAGGGTGCCGGCGGTCAGTAAGAACAGGCCAAGGATTTTTTTCATCGAGGTGATGGTAACTGACCCCGAGAAAACGCCACGGTGCCGATGGGCGCGAATCAAAAAAATCAGCCCAGGGTTCCGTTTCAGCAAGGCACCGGATTTTTGCTGCAGATTTCACAGCTGGCCACAAATGCCAGCAAAGGCAGGCCGAACCGCTTCCGGATATTTGGATCTATCTGTGCAATTAGTGCTAAAAAATCCGGGGTTTGACTGAAAACGGTGGATCGCTGTCCCACCGGATCACCCTGAGCGGGTCCCGAAAACTGGGCCAGGTGGAGTGTTAGTCTTTGGCTTGGTTTGATGTGCTGACTTCGGTTGTGGTTGGCAATCCTAAGCGGAGGGACGGACCGGCTTGGCGGTCCG
>CAIKHO010000061.1 GCA_903827245.1 uncultured Opitutia bacterium | reverse complement strand
GGATTTCCCCGCGGATTACACGGATGTGCACCGATGAATTCCTGTTATTTTGTCCGGCTATGATCAAAGCGGTCCTTCCGAAATCATCCGTGTTATCCGTGCAATCAGTGGCTAAATTCCGGATTGAATGATCGCCCTCGCCCAAATCGGCTGCGGCTACTGGGGGCCCAACCTGCTCCGGAACTTCAGCGCGTTACCCGGGGCGTGGGTGAAATATGTGGTCGAGACCAGCGAGACGCGGCGGCGTTACGTGGAAACCCTCTATCCCGCCACCCAGGTGGTTTCATCCATCGATGCCATCTACCGCGACCCGGAGGTCACGGCCGTGGTCGTCGCCACCCCGGCGCAGACCCACTTCACACTCGCACTCCAGACGCTGCAATCCGGCCGGCACGTTTTCGTTGAAAAGCCCTTGGCCATGTCCGTTTCCGAAGTCGACACGTTGGCCGCACTGGCAGCAAAGCAGCGTCTCACACTCATGGTCGGCCACACGTTCCTCTACAACCCGGCCGTACTCTTTCTCAAGCAGCTCATCGACTCCGGGGAACTCGGCCGGATCTATTACCTCTACGCGCAGCGGTTGAACCTCGGGGTGGTCCGCTCCGATGTGAACGCCCTCTGGAATCTCGCGCCACATGACGTGAGTATTTTCAATTTCCTGCTGGGCTCCGCCCCCACCGCCGTCGTCGCTCATGGGACTGACTATCTCCAAAAGGGCATTGAGGATGTCGTCTTCGCCCACCTCGAATATCCCGGGCAGGTCCGCGCCAGCCTGCATGTGAGCTGGCTCGATCCGAACAAGGTGCGCAAGGTCACATTGGTCGGCAGCCGGAAGATGGTGGTCTACGACGATGTCGCGGACGACAAGCTGGTCGTCTACGACAAAGGCATCGACTCGCCCATTCCACCGGGGGCCGAACTCCCCTTTGACCAGACCGCAGCCGGGATGAAGCTGGTCTACCGCTCCGGCGACAGCCACGTGCCAAAGCTTCCCGCCGTCGAACCGTTGCGTGAGGAGGCCCGCGCCTTTGTCGAGGCCATCGCGACCGGACTCCCGCCCCGCAGCGGCACGGAAAGCGGCCGGAACGTCGTGGCAGCGCTACAGGCGGCGTCGCTCTCCCTCAAAGAAAACTCGCGCCGCGTGCAGCTAACCGAAATCTTCCCGAAGCCCGCCCCGTGACAAACTCAACTTTTCCAAACCCAACACCCAATCCAGTTTTGGCCACGAAAAAGCACAACATGACACAAAATAGATCACGACGGTTTGTTGCCGGAGTCCTCAATCCGTTCCGAATGGCTCCTATCGTGTCATCTCGTGCCTTTTCGTGGCAAAAAATTCCGGCGCTAGCCTTATGATTTCTGTGGTTATCCCCCTCCGCAACGAGGAGCAGAATATCCCCATCCTCGCCGGCAAACTGACCGCTGCTCTCGGTGCAATCGGTCGGGAATATGAGGTGATTTTCATCAATGACGGCAGCATGGATGCGACCGGTCCGCGTTTACGCGAAGTCTGCGCCGCCGATCGCCATCTGAAGGCGATCCATTTCCGCCGCAACTCCGGCCAGACCGCCGCCATGCAGGCCGGTTTCAATCATGCGACGGCAACATTATCATTGCGATGGACGGCGACCTGCAAAACGACCCGGCGGACATCCCGAAGCTGCTCGCCAAGCTGGACGAGGGCTACGATCTCGTCTCCGGCTGGCGGAAGGACCGACAGGATCATCCCATTAAGCGCAACTTTCTCAGCCGTGTCGCCAATGGACTTATTTCGCGTACCACCGGCGTCCATTTGCATGACTACGGCTGCTCGCTCAAGGCCTACCGCCGCGAGGTACTTGAAGGCATCGCACTCTACGGCGAAATGCATCGCTTCATCCCGGTCTACGCCTACTGGAACGGCGCCCGCATCGCCGAGGTGCCCGTTATGCACTACGCCCGCCAGGATGGCGTTTCCAATTATGGTCTCGAACGCGTGGTGAAGGTCGTCCTCGACCTCGGCGTCGTCCTCTTCCTCCACCGCTATGCGCAAAAGCCCATCTACGTGTTCGGCCTCTGCGGCCTCTTCAGCTGGGCCGTCGGCAGTTTGGCCACGGTTGCAGCCGTGCTTTACAAAATCCTCGGTGAAAAATCCTTCATCCAGACCCCGCTGCCACTCATCGCTGTCGCCATGTTTTTCACCGGAGCCGTCTGTTTCCTGCTCGGCCTTGCGGTGATCCCCCGAAATCCGGGCCACTTGTAATGTTAGTCTGCGGCCCTAAAAGGAGCCCAGACCATGAAAGGCAAAAGACACACGACGGAACAGAAGATCCGCATTTTGCGGGAGGCCGACGGCGGCAAGAGCATC
>CAIKHO010000060.1 GCA_903827245.1 uncultured Opitutia bacterium | reverse complement strand
TTCCTTGCGGACGCCCGGTTCGAATTACAGCCGGGCGTCCGCAAGGAACGCCCCTGCACCGATTGATCCGTTTCGTGGGTTTCATCGGCAAATTGATCTTCCCTGTGCGAATCCGGAGCAGCCGGATCTGCGCAGCCGACGTGAGGAGGCTGGTTTGAAGTGATTCGCCAAACCCAGCCTCGTTACCTCGGCTGCTACCCCCATTGTGCCGTTCGATTGCATGGTTAGGGCTCAGCGCAACCCCAGCGCACCCAAGCCCAGCAGCAGGAGCAGGAGCGCAGCGGCGGCGATCCAGTACCATTTTAGCTCACTCGCGGAGCGGGGCCGGTCAGATCTGACACCGGCGTCTTCATCGAAGGCGGCCTCGGGCAGGTCCAGGCCGTCGTAAACGGAGGCCTCGCGCCAGCCGGTGCGCTCGTCGGCGCCGCACTCCGGGCACGCCCGGGCCTGGCGCGGAACCGTTGCGCCACACTGGGCGCAAGAGGCGGGTGGTGGGGGACGGCTCATGCGCTTCCCTTCACCCGGTCGGACCGGCGTGGAAGTACTTGCGCTTCGCGAGCCGCCAGGCCGTGACAAAGAACGCGGTCAGCGGAATCGCCAGCAGCATCCCGACGACCCCGCCGAAGGCCGTGCCCCAGAAGAAAATGGCGACGATGATCGCCACGGGATGCAACCCGGTGCGCTCCCCCATGATCTTGGGCGTGAGAATCCAGCTCTCGACGCATTGCACGATCACTTTGACGAGCAGGACCAGCCCCACCAGTTTCCAGCCGCCATCAGGTTGAAAAAAAGCGAGCGGCAGGGTGACCCCCACGCCGACGATGGTGCCGAGGTAGGGTACGATGTTCAGCACACCCAGAACGAGGCCGATGATGAGTCCGAAATTCAGCCCAATGAGGGTGAAGCCGAGCGCGAGCAACACGCCCATGATCAGGCCGATGACCATCTGCCCGCGGAAAAAGGATTCTACGATTGCGATGAACTCGCGGATGAGAAAAATGATGTCGTCGCGCACGTCCTCGCTGAGAAAGGGAAGCTGCCCGCGCAGCTTGCGCGTGGGGTCACGTCGCGACAGGAGGAAGAAAAAAAGGTAGACCGGCACGATCGCCACATGGGTGGCAAAGGCGAACAGGCCGAACAGGCCGCCCGCGGCCTCGTGCAGGGAGGGCAGGGCCCGGGTGACCATGCCCTGCAGCTGGTCGGTCAGGGTATGGACCATGCGCTGGGCCGTGGGGTGCGCCATCTGCTGCTTCAGCAACTGCGTCCACATGGGATAATGCCGCGCGGCGTAATTGCGCGCGTCATCCCAAAGCGTCGGAGCGTAGGCGATGAAGTTGAGCACCTGGTCGATGACCGGCGGCGCCACGAGCAGGAAAGTTGCGGCCACCATCAGCAGAAACAGGCCGAACAGCAGGACCACGGCGGCGGGGCGTTGCAGCCGCAGGCGTTTTTCGAAAACCTCGACCACCGGCCGGAGTACCAGCGCGAGCACACCCGCGGCCGCCAGCGGCCAGAGCACCGCGGAAAAATAACCGACGAGCCGTCCGAGCAGGATCAGAGCCCCGATTAGCAGCGCCGCCGAGCCGAGCAGGGCGAGCAGCGTGAGCGCAAAACCCGCGATCCGGCGCTGGCTGGCGCTCAAGAGATTCTCTGGTTCAGCCGGCATGCGGCGATGAGGAAGAAAAGCCCGGCCGCGCGCCAGCCTGTTTGTCGCCGCGCGGTTCGACCGTTTGGCTGGCTGGTTCCCAATTGGCTGTGGGAGCGGCTTTATGCCGCGAAGGTTCGCGCAATCATCGCGGCGTAAAGCCGCTCCTATGGTTTCCCCTGCGTCTCAGCGCCTCTGCGCGAAACTCATCTGCATTGAAAACACGCTTCGGGCTTTGACCCGCGCGGCTTTTGCGTAAGTTGCGTGTTCCACCCATGCAGGCTGCGACCCACATCCACGTCAAAGGCGCCCGCGAGCACAACCTGAAGAACCTCGAGCTGCGCATCCCGCGCGGCAAGCTCGTCGTCATCACGGGCCCCAGCGGCTCGGGCAAGTCGTCGCTCGCCTTCGACACGCTCTACGCCGAGGGCTACCGCAAGTACATGGAGAGCCTGTCTGCCCAGGCGCGGCAGGTGATTGAGCAGCTCAAGCGCCCCGACGTCGATTTCATCCACGGCCTCTCGCCCGTGCTCGCCATTGAGCAGCGCACCGGCGGCGGTTCGCCCCGCAGCACGATCGCCACCGCGACGGAGATCGCAGACTACGCCCGGCTGCTCTGGGCCGTCCGCGGCGAACAGCGCTGTCCCAAGGACGGCGGCCGGGTCGTGCAGCGCTCGCTGGACGACAACGTCCAGCTCGTCCTCGCGGCCTGCGCCGGGGAACGCGTCATCTTGCTCGCCCCCTTCATGCGGGCGAAGCCGAGCGTGCTGCGCGACGAACTGCCCCGCCTGCGGCAGCGCGGCTTCCAGCGCGTGCGGATCGACGGCGAGATCAGGCCGCTCGATGACACCCGCCTTATTCCCGCGGGAACGAAGGAGCTCACGGTCGAGCTGGTCATCGATCGCCTCGTCGCCACGGCCGACCAGCGCAGCCGGCTGGCCGATTCGCTGGAGCTGGCCTTCCGCGAGGGCGGCGACCGGGTCGTGGTCCTCGCGCAGAAGCAGGGTGTAGCCGGGGTCGCCGACCCCGGCCCGGGCTCAGCGAGCCCGGCTACAGCCGGCTGGCGCGAGGTGCCGCTGAGCCAGTCTCTTTCCTGCGAAATCTGCGGCGACATCTTCGACAAGCTCACGCCGCGGCATTTCTCCTTCAATCACGCCGAGGGCGCCTGCGCCACCTGCGGCGGCCTCCGCCGCAAGCTGCGGTTTGTGCCCGAGCTCATCGTGCCCGACCCCGACAAGAGCGTGCGCGAGGGCGCGCTCAAGCCTTGGCGCATTGGCGGAAAAAACCTCATAATCAAGCACAACGCCCTGCTCAAGCAGCTCGCCGAGCAACTGCCCTTCGACGCCGACGTGCCGTGGAAAAAGCTACCCGAGGAAACCCGCCGCGCGATCCTGCACGGGGCGGGGGAGCGCCAGTTCGCCTTCAAGCTCCGCCGCATGCGCGAGGCGAAGGTCATGCCGTTCGCCGGCGTGATCGCTGACCTCGAGGACAGCTGGCGTCACACCGACAGCGAGGGCTTTCAGGCCCGGCTCACGACCTTCATGATCGCCGGCGAGTGTCCCGAATGCCACGGCACACGACTGAACGCGCGCAGCGGCGCGGTGGTGTTGCGGACCGGGCGGACGAGTCAAGAGTCAAGAGTCCAGAGTCCAGGGCCAGCGACTGCAATGCCTGGCTCTCAGCTCTCGACTCTCGGCTATGCGCTCACCTTCCCCTCCTTCATGGCCCTCGACATCGGTGCCGCGCACGCGTTTGCGCGGGAACTGGTCGCCGCCCTCGGGGGAAACGAGGCGGTGCGCGAGATCGTCACCGGCATCGAGCAGCGGCTGCACTTCCTCCTCGAGACCGGGCTCGGCTACCTGACCTTGGAGCGCGACTATGCCACGCTCTCCGGCGGGGAGGCCCAGCGGGTGCGGCTCGCGACGCAGCTCGGCATGGGACTGATCGGTGTCATCTACGTTCTGGACGAGCCGAGTATCGGGCTGCACCCGCACGACAATCAGAAGCTCCTCGACACACTCGTGGCCCTGCGCGACCGCGGCAACACGGTGATCGTGGTGGAGCACGACGAGGAGACGATGCGCCTCGCGGATGAGATCATCGAGCTGGGCCCCGAGGCGGGCACCGAAGGCGGACACCTGCTGTTTCAGGGCACGCCGGCGGAGTGCATGGCGCTGCCGGACAAAGTCTCCCGCACCGGGCCCTATCTCGCGCGCCGTCTGGGCGTCGTGAAGGATGCGAAGACGAAGGTGCCGGACGACGCGTGGCTGACGGTGCGCGAGGCGCGCGAGCACAACCTCCGCGGCATCGATGCGCGTTTTCCGGTCGGGCTGCTGACGTGCGTCACCGGGGTCAGCGGCTCCGGCAAGAGCACCCTGGTGAACGACATCCTCGCCGCGGCAGCGGCGAAGAAGCTGAACGGCGCGAAAGCCTTTCCCGGCCGGCACCGCCACATCGAGAACCTCGATTTCTTCGAGAAGCTGGTGCAGGTCGACCAGGAGCCGATCGGGCGCAGCCCGCGGTCCAATCCCGCCACGTTCACCAAGCTGCTCGACCTGCTGCGGGATCTCTTCGCGCAGGTGCCGCTGGCCAAGGTGCGGGGCTACAAGGCGAGCCGGTTCTCCTTCAACATCCGCGGCGGCCGCTGCGAGCGCTGCCAAGGTGACGGGGCCATCAAGCTCGACATGCAGTTCATGGCCGACGCCTACGCGCCATGCCCGAGCTGCGGCGGACGGCGCTACAACCGCGAGACCCTGGAAATCCTGTTTCACGGCAAGTCGATCGCCGACGTGCTCGACCTCACCGTCCGCGAGGCGATCGTGCTCTTCCGGAACATCCCGCGCGTGCTCGACAAGCTGGCGACGCTCGACGCCGTAGGCCTCGGCTACCTCACGCTCGGCCAGTCGGCGACGACCCTCTCCGGCGGCGAGGCCCAGCGGCTCAAACTGTCGCTCGAGCTGAGCAAGCGCCAGCAGGGTGCCACGCTCTACATCCTCGACGAACCGACGACCGGCCTGCACTGGGTGGACATCCAGAAGTTGATGGACCTGCTCTTCAAGCTGCGCGACCAGGGCAACACGGTGATCGTGATCGAGCACAACCTCGACGTGATCAACCTGGCCGATTGGCTCATCGACCTCGGCCCCGGCGGCGGCAGTGCCGGTGGCGACCTGCTCTACGCGGGTCCACGCAAAGGGATCGAGAAGGCGGAGCGTTCACTCACCGGCCAGGCGCTGAAGCGCTGGGCGGCTGTGGCGGCGGTTTAGAAACCTGCCATTTACCTCTGAGAGCGGCCATACTTGAGCGCGAGTGACAAAAAATCGCCCTCAATCCAACTGAGTTGGTCCTTCGGCCTCGCGCCTATCGGGGAGGCGCGTGCTCGTCGCGTTGGCTCTGTGATGTCTACCGGGCGCGGTGTCATGCCGGCTCGCTTCGTCCAACTCGGTCATGCGTCTGCTGCAAGAATTGCGGATGGTTGCGCAAGGAAGCATTAGCCAGGAGCAAGCCCCTTCGCTAGAATTGGCTGGATCGAATCAGTCGGCGCTTAGCTTCCCTCATCGGCGCGCCTAACCCCAGAGCACGCCAAGGCCGCGCATTCCGACCGCATGGGCGCCGGAAATATCATGTCGGCGATCCCCGACCATCAGACTTTGAGACGGCGAAAGATTATGTTTAGACAGAATATGGGCGAGCAGTTCATGATCCGAACATAACGTTGAGACGCGTTTGATGGGCCACTTGTTTGTCCCAAAGCTCAATCCGTTCCCGATGGGATCGCAAGATGCGCTAAATCATTCGGCGACCAACTCATCAGGCGGGGATGGGAGCCGAATGGGCCTATTGAGGCTCGCGCATTAAACTGACGACCGAGATCAAGGTAGCGCGGTGCTTCAGCCCGCGCTTTGGG
>CAIKHO010000059.1 GCA_903827245.1 uncultured Opitutia bacterium | reverse complement strand
TTCAGCCCGCGCTTTGGGACGCAAGCCGCGGGCTGAAGCACCGCGCTACTCCCAAGCTCATTCGTCAGTCTGATCCGCGAGCGTCTATAATCCTTCCCGCTCACTCTTGGACTGAGAGGAGGGCCGGACGGCGGGAGAAAGAGAAAGAGAAAGATAAAGAGGAAAGAGAAAGATTGATGCAGTGGGTGTCATGATTCCCGACCTCTGCTCCACACCACGACTCTCCTTGCGGGCGGCCCGGCCTCCCGCCCATCATGCGCGTTTCCTGTGGATTCCCCGCGCATTGCCCTTCATCTCGCCCGGCACGCCGACACCGCGTGGCAGGAGGTGATCCGGCCGTGGCTCGAGGCCGGACGCGGGCGGCTGGAACGCAGCCATGTCGTCGTCCCCACGCGCGGCCAGGCCCATGCCCTCAAGCAGCGCTGCCTGGTCGAGAACGTGGCGCTGCTCGGCGTCGAGTTTCTCTCCCCGGGCCTGGCGCGGCAGAAATGGCTCGCGCTGGCCGCACCGGCGCAGCCGGCGCTCGGCCGCGAACTGCTGCTGCTCGGGCTGCGCGCGCTGATCGAGCGGCGCCTCGCACCGCTTCAGCCGGAGGATGAGGAGTGGGGGCTGTGGAAAAGCCTCCAGAGCGACCCGGGACGGGCGCTCGACGATTTCGACGAACTCCTGAAGGCCGGCTTCCGCGCCGGGGACTTCCCGCTCGCGCCGCTGCGCGGGATCTTCGTGGAACTCACCGCCTGGACCGAATCGCTCGGCTACGCGCTCGCCCCGCTCCAGGCGGAAGCCGCGGCGCTCACCGCGCTTCCACCCGGTGCCCCCCGCCTCGGCGGGCGCCTGCTCGTGCATGGGCTCGGGGCCGAGTCGTGGGGCGAGTTTTTCAACGTGGCCGCGCTGGCCCGCCGCTGCGCCGAACTCACGGTGGTGCTGCCGCACCCGGAAAACGAGCGGGATGAAAAATGGATCGACCTCTGGGAGAAAATCCTCGGGGTCGAAGCGCAGCCCCTCGACGCCCCCGATCCCGCCGGCTCCTGCGCCGCGGTCGGCACGCTGTGGACGGCCGACTCCGGCTCGGCCGGGCCAACGGAATTTCTCGTCGGCCACACGCGCACGGACGAGATGGTACTCGTGGCTGACCAAATCGCACGGCTCCTCACCGCGGGGGCGGAGAACATCGCGGTCGTTTTTCCGCGGGCCGACGCCGCGCACCTGCGGCTGGTGCGACTGCTGGACGAGCGCGGCGTGCCCTTCGCCGACCTGCTGGAGAACGCCGGCGGACTCGCGATCGACGGGCAGATCCAGCGCGCGCTGCTCGCGTTCTACGAGCGCGGGGCACGGATCGAGGAGCTGCTCGCGCTCTGGCCGCTGCTGCGGTCGCTCGACTTCGTGAAGCAGCCGCCGGGCGCCGCCCGCGACGTGTGCCAGCGGCTGTTCGACGGGGCGCAGACGCATGCGCTCGCGGCTTACCGCGACCAGCTCGGCGCCGATGAACGCCCGGCCTGGCGCGAGGTCGGCCGCGTGGTGGAACTGCTGCTGCCGGCCTGGCCCGCCGAGCTCACGCTGGCCGACGCGCTCGCGCGCTTCGAGGCGGTGGGCGAAAAATTTCACCTGGCCCCGCCCGCCGGCTGGCCGGCGCTGGCGGCCTTCGCGGCGCGGGCCGTGCAGCCGCTGCCGGCGCGGGTGATCTTTGCCGCGCTGGCCTCGTTCCTGCCCGAGAAAAGTCCGGCTGCCGCGGCGCCCGGCCGTGGGCGCTTTGCCCGCGTGACTCTCACGACCCGCCGCCGCGCGGCCGGGGTGGCCTGGTCGCATCTCATATTGGTCGAGGCCAACGCCGGGGTCTGGCCGGAGCGCGCCGACCCGGGCTGCTGGCTGACCGACGACCAGCGCCGCACACTCAACGAGGCCGGCCGCTTCTCGCTCGGCCTGTTCACCGGCGAGGATCGCGCGGCCCTCGAGAAACAGGCCTGCGCCGCGCTGGTGCGCGACACCGGCCGGCAGGTGATTTTTTCCGCGGCGCTGTTCGACGAGGAGGAACCGGAGCTGCGGTTGTCACCGAACGCCTGGCTTGAGCGCGTGATGATCTCCCGCGGACTGCTGCAGGACAACGAGGGCGGCATCGAGGCGGCGTTTGCCCGGCTCGCGCAAACGATGGCGGTGCCGGTTGCGCCGGTCCCGGCGGGATGGGCGGACATCTGGCGGCGTCGGCGCGATCCCGCCGCGCCGTTCGATGAATATTTTTTCTCCGCCCCGCCGGCGCTCATCCGGCCGGAATCGCTCGCGGCCCGGCTGATCGAGCGCGGCATCGGGGATCCGGCCGTGCTGTGGTTCGAGTCCGTGCTGGGCGTGAAGCGCGTCGACTGGGTGCCGCTGGCCCGGGCGAGGAAAAAATCCCTCGGCTCGCTGGCTCACGGGCTCCTGGCCGCGGCGCTGCACGGCGATCGCGCTGAGGGCGTTTTCATGGTGAAGCCGGCTCCTGCCGCCGCCCGCGCCGCGCTCGCAGTTGCGCTCGCTGAACTGCGCGGCCGCTGGCCGCAGGACCGGTATTGGGATTCGTTTCACGCCGAGCTCGGGGAAATCGCCCGCGCGCTGCTGGAAAAGGTCTTCCCGCTCGCGGGCGGGAACTTCGTGGCCGTCGAGGCGGGGCTGCCGCGGGGCGCAACCATTCCCGTGGGCGACGGCGCCCGCCTGGCCGTGCATGGCCGGATGGATCTCGCCCTGCTCGACCGCCCCGCGTGGGACGGGGCGCAGGTGGACATCGTGGATTTCAAGACCGGGGCCGACGCCGGTCTCTCCGTCGCGCGGATGGCGCGCGGCACTTCGCTCCAGCTGGGCGTCTATCTTGAGGCAGTCCGCTCGCTCGGCGCCGCGGGCGGCCGGGTCTGGATGATCAAGCCCGATGCCAGCACGCCCGGCTCGCTCGACATGGCCGCGCTGGGCGAGGCCCTGGCGGCGCTCGGGCAGCTGGGCCGGCATCTGGCCACGGGCTGTTACGGCGCACTCACCCCGGACCGGTCGGATTTTTCCCGCGGCTTCGACTGGCCGCTCGCCTGCGCGCCGGTGCGCCACGCGGTGCTCGCGCAGAAATTCGCCGCGACGTTCCATGCGCCCGCGGCCATGGAAGACGGGGAGGCCGCCGATGAGTGAACAGCCGGTCGACCAGGCAGCGCGCACGCGGTTCCGCGACGAATGGACGCGCAACTTTGCCGTCAGTGCCAGTGCAGGCTCGGGTAAGACCACGGCCATCTCCGAGCGCCTCGCGGCCATGGCGATGGCACCCGCCGGTGCCGAACTGCTCCGGCAGACGGCGGTCGTCACGTTCACCCGCAAGGCCGCCGCGCAGATCGGCCAGCGCGCGCGCCACGTCCTGCTGCGCCGGCTGGCGGAAGAGGGACGCACCGACTTGGCACCGCTCGACCATCTCGAGCGGGCGTTCTTCGGCACGATCCACAGTTTCTGCCTGCTGCTTGCGCAGCGCCACGGCCAGACGCTGGGCATCAACCTGAACCCGTCGGTCGTGCCGGAGAACGACGACGCGCTGTGGGAGGAGTTCCTCGAGCAGGATCCCATGCAGTTCACCTCGCTCGCGCCGGCGCAGACCGATGCCTTCCTGCGGCATGCCCCGCTCGACTCGATTTTCGAACTGGCCCGCGGTCTCGATCTCGCGATGGCTCGAAGCCTCGAAAAAAAAATCCCCGCGCCGGCGCCGGCGGGCCCGGCGGAGAACGTGCTGCGCGAAATCCTCGCCGCAACGAGCAAGGGGAAGGGCGCGCTCGCATTGAAGGGCAACCAGGACACGGCGGTCGAATGGCTCCGGCGCTTCCGCGACGAACGGGGTTACCTGCCGATGCCCCGGCCGGTGGGCTCGGCGGCGGGCATCAAGGATCTCTTCCCTCGCTACTTTGCGCCGGTCAAGGCGTGGCTGGCCGGGGCGGGCGCAGTGCTGGCGGCGGAACTGGCGCTGCGGTACCGCGCGTGGCGGTTCGACCGGGGCGTGCAAACCTACGCCGACCAGATCGAGGCGGCGCTGGCCGTGCTGCACGACGCGATGACGCTGGAAAAAATCCGCGCCGAGGGCTGGCGGGTGATCCTCGACGAGGCGCAGGACACCGATCCGCAGCAATTCGCCGTGCTCGCGGAAATCGCGCGGCCGCCGGGCGCCCCGCTCGGAACCTGGCCCGGTCCGGGCGCGGGTCCGCGCGCCGGGCATTTTTGCATGGTGGGCGACGGCCAGCAGGCGATCTACAGCAGCCGGGCCGACATCCGGAACTTCCAGCGGCATATCGCCGCGTTTGCCGCCGGAAGCGGGGGCGAACTGTTGACGTTTGCCGTCACCTTCCGCGCGCCGCACCGGGTGATCGAGCGGCTGAACGCCACGCTGCCGGCGGCCTTCAGCCGCGAGCGCGAGCACAACTGCGGGCTGCCGCCCGCCGAGGGAGCGCCGGTGCCGCTGCTCCAAGTAAATTACGAGCCGCTCGTGGCGGGCCCCGGCAATGCCGGGGGCGCGGTCGGCGTCCTGCCGCTGATGGCGCCGGGGCCAGGCAAGATGAAGGTCGAGGCGCAGCTGGCCTGCGAGGTGCGGCAGATTGCGGCGCGGCTGCGCGCGGGCGGACCGGGATCGGTCGGCGCCCGGAACTGGGGCGAGATCTGCCTGCTGGCGCCGCGCAACGAATGGCTCATCACGGCGCGCAAGGAGCTCGAGGCGGCCGGCCTCAAGGCGGCGCTGCAGATGCGGCGCAACCGCAACGGCGACAACCCGGTCTACGCCTGGACCTCCGGCCTGCTGGCGGCGCTGTGCGACCCCGACAACGCGTTCGAGTGGACCGGTGTGCTCCGAGAGATTTTTGCGGTAAGCGATGCG
The DNA here is from genome assembly GCA_903827245.1 of uncultured Opitutia bacterium. Lineage (GTDB taxonomy): Bacteria > Verrucomicrobiota > Verrucomicrobiia > Opitutales > Opitutaceae > CAIUWA01. The sequence goes on along the minus strand of CAIKHO010000059.1, from coordinate 21,352 downwards.
CAGCTGGCCGCGGCGCTGCGGGCGGAGAAACGTTTTCACTGGGACGAACCCGCACGGCACGAGGAGCCGCTCCGCGCGGCCCTGGAGGTGCTCCAGCCCTTCGTCGGGCGCGTGGACGCCGAAGGCGAACCACTGGAGCGGTTTTTCACGGATCTCGCTCGGACCTGCGGCCTGGCGGAGAAGGCCCGGGTGCTCGATCCGGGTGGCGCGCTCGCGGCCGAGCTGGAGCGGCTGCACGCCCACGCCGCGGAGCGGGGACTCGCGGGAGCCGGCCCGCGCGCCTGGCGCGACGAACTGCTGGCGGCGATCGACGAGGGCCGCCCGGCAGGCAAGCCGAGCGAGGACGCGATCAATCTCCTCACCGCCCATTCCGCGAAAGGCCTGGAGTGGCCCGTGGTGATCCCGATCGGACTCTGGCGGACGATCGGCAAGGCACCCGAGACCGGGCTGCGCCTGGTGCCGGACACGGCGGGACCGGCGCAGGTGTTTTTCGACAGCGACAGCCTGCCCGCCGACACGCGGGAGGCGCGCGAGCGCGAGCGGCTGCGGGAAAACGTGCGGCTGCTCTACGTGGTGCTGACGCGGCCGCGACGCGTGCTCGTGCTGCCGTGGGGGGCGGACTTCGCACCGGTGGGTGAGGGGAGTTTCCTTGATCTGTGGGGTGCGGATCTGGCCGCCAATCCTCCGGTCCAGGCGGAGGACTTCGGACTTTCCCCGGCCAATGCGGGTGAACCCGTGAAAATGGCCGCGCCCAAAACCGACCCCGCCTTGAAATTCGAAGCTGCGACACGGCTGCCCGCGCGGGTCCTGCCGCATCAACTCGCGAACCAGCCCGACCTGGTCCGCGCCACGCGACACGAGTCGGGGCTCGACGAGCCGCGGCCGGCGCGCAGCGGCGGGGATCCGCTCGATTACGGCGTGTGGTGGCACGAGACGATGGAGTTTATCCCATGGACGGGTGATGACGCGGCGGTGCGGGCCTATGGTGAACGCGCGGTGGCCGCGGCCGCCGCACAGGGATTCGGGGAGCGGGGAGGGGAGGAATGGACGCGGCTGCTGGCGAGCGGGGCATGGCAGGAATTGCGTTCGCCCCGCTGGACGCGCCTGGCCGAACTTGCGGTCTTTGCGCCGTTGCGGGCGGATGCGTGGATTGACGGCGTGATGGACTTGGTGATCCACGATCCCGCCGTCAATGCGGTCTGGATCCTGGACTGGAAGACCAACCGACGATTTTCCGGAGAGGGTGATGACCAGCTCCTCGCGCGATTGGTCGGGGAATACGCGCCACAACTGCGTGCGTACGGTGCCTGCGCGTCGGCCTTTTTCCCGGGTTGCGCGATCCGGTTGCTGGTTTTCTCCACGGCGACAGGTTCATGGAGAGACGTGCCGGTCGCTTAAATTCTGGCTGGACAGCGCGACGGGCCGCACGCACGTTTTCCCCTCTCACTATGGGCAACCTGAAAAAGAAACGTCGTCTGAAGATGAACAAGCACAAGCGCCGGAAGCGCTTGAAGTCGAACCGGCACAAGAAGCGTACGTGGCAGAAATAAGCCGCGCGCTCCCTGCCATCCCCCTTTTCAAAGCCCGCCGCATCTGCGGCGGGCTTTTATTTTTGGTGCGATCGCAGTTCCCGCTGTTGTGAGCAGTCGGCCACGGGAGAACACAATCCCGGCTTCGGCCCAAGTTTCCGGGGTCGTTTAATGCCTTGAGGCTTAGGATACTGCGACGCGCCCGATGACATTTGTCGCCCAGTGCCGCCGGCCATGGCCGATTTGCCCCGGTTATTCGACGAAGGCGTCCATCCTGCTCGGCGAAACGCTGGCGTTTGCCTTCAAGAAAAGGTAAATGGCGATTAACGAGCGGTTAACCGCGGAAAATAATTTCCTCGATGACCGGCGCGGCGACGACGGAGTAGAGTCCGAAAAGCCAGGTCATGCTCGATTGCTGCGCGGAGAGCCCAAGCGCATTTTCGCCGAACGTCTCCACCGCCAAGAGGAGGAGCGCGCCGGCCACGGCGATGAACGTCGCTCGCCAGGGCGCGTCGGTCGCACCAGGCAGCGCCTGGGCGGCCGGCGGACCCCGCCGCGCAACCCGTCGGTCGCGGAACCAGAGCCAGGCGACGTAAAGGCCCCCGGCGGTCATGAGCAGGAGGAGCAAGGGGTGGTTCATGGGCTAATGACCGGAGTATTGGTTGGTCATTTCGGATTTTGCGCCTAGCTTCGAGAATTCCATGAGCAACGCGAGTTTTGCCGAACCCGCCCGCCCCGCGCCAGTCGCGGGACCCTTCTCCCGGGTGTTCGCGCGCCTCGAGCCGCACATGGCCGCACTCGACCGTTTTCTGCGCAGCCAGGTGTCGGACTTCGAGCCCGAGATCCGCGAGATGGCGGATTACTGCATCGATACCTCGGGCAAACGCATCCGGCCGGCCCTCGTTTTTCTCAGCGGTTGGCGTGAGCCGGCGGCCGTGTCAAACGACCTCGTGCGCGTGGCCGCAGTGGTCGAGCTGGTGCATCTGGCGACGCTGGTGCACGACGACATCATGGACGAGGCCGAGGTGCGCCGCAACCGCCGCACCGCCGCGCGCGCCTACGGGCCCGTCGCGGCGGTCCTGCTGGGCGATGCGCTTTTCTCCCATGCGCTGTACTTGGCCGCGCAATTCCCCACGACGGAAATCTGCCTGGCGGTGTCGGCGTCGACGCGCCGCGTCTGTGCGGGGGAAATCGTGCAGACCCTCCGACGCGGCTCCACTGACTTCACGCGGGCGGACTACTGGCGGGTCATCGATTTGAAAACCGCGGAGCTTTTCCGTTTGTCGTGCCAGCTCGGTAGCCAGCTGGGCGGAAATCCGCCCGCGTATGCCGAGGCGGCGGGACGTTTCGGAAGGCACTTGGGCATCGCCTACCAGATTTACGACGACCTGGCGGACTACTTCGGCCAGGAGAAACGGATCGGCAAGACCCTGGGGACGGATCTCCTGAGCGGAAAGCTCACTCTCCCGCTCCTCACCCTGATGGACCGGCTGACGGGTTCGGAACGGGTGGCGCTGCAGGAGGAAATCCGTGGCGCCCATGCCCCCCAGCTGGCGCTCCGCCTGCGCCAGATGGTCGAGCAGGGGATCTTTCCCATTGTGGCCGAGGCGGTTCAGGCCGAAATCACGAGCGCGGCGGCCGCCCTGGCTCCGTGGGGGCAGCTCGCGCCGACGCCCTTGCTGCTCGGACTTTGCGATGTGCTGCAAGGGCAGGTGGCTGCGCTGCAGACACCGGCCGGGACGTGAAGCTGCGCCGTTTGCCACCCGACGAAACACAGTTTGCGTTTGCCTGATTTGGGCACCCGGCCATACCTTGGGTTTATGAATGTCTCGAAGGCACTCGGCAAAACGCTCATCGCGTCGCCGGAGCGCCAGCGCGAGGCGGATGCCGACTGGGTGGTGGTGCAGCGCGTGCAATCCGGGGATGTTGCGGCCTTCGACCAGCTCATCCTGAAATATCGCGAGCGTCTCTTTGCGGTCATCTACAACATGACCTCCAACCGCGAGGACACGGCCGATCTCGTGCAGGACGCCTTCATCAAGGCCTTCCAGTCCATCAACCGCTTCGCCGGCCAGTCGGCCTTTTTCACCTGGCTCTATCGCATTGCGGTGAACTCCGCGCTTACCCACCTGCGCAAAGGCAGGCTGCGCACGTTCTTCAGCCTCGAGCAGGTGAATGCCAACGACCAGCCCACCGCCGAGGTGTTGGCGGCATTGACCGATGACTCCTCGGGCGTCGAGCGCGGTGAGTTTGTAAAAGAGCTCCAGGAAAAATTGAACGAAGCGATGATGAAATTGTCTATTAAACATCGCACCGTGGTTACTTTATTTGAAATTGATGGCCTGAGCCATGACGAGATCGCCGACGTGATGGAATGCTCTGTCGGCACCGTCCGCTCCCGCCTCCACTACGCGAAGCAGCTCCTCCAGGCTGAACTTCAGCCCTATTTGCGCAAATGAATCACGACCAGCCTCGCCCGAAAATTACCGTTGAGGACCTGTTGCGGGTAAAACGGGCTGAGCGTCCACCCGCTGAATTTTGGGTGCGCTTCGAACAGGAGCTGCGGGCCAAGCAGCTGGCCGCCATTGTCGAGAAGCGTCCGTGGTGGCACGCCGCATCCCGCGTCCTCGCCGGTACGGCCCGCCTACACCTACCGCTGGGCGCCACGGCGGTCCTCGCCCTTTCCATTTTTGTCGTTCGCGAATACCGCCGTCCGGCGGAAGGCCTCGAAACCGCCGGCTCCACGGTCACGCCGGCCGCAATGCCTGTCGCGGGAAATAAATCCATTGAGACATTGCCTGTCACTGTGCAGGCCAGTGCGGTCAAGCCGGGTGGTGCGGGCCAGGCGACAGGGGAACCGATGGTTGTCTCCAACGTCCGGCCCGGAGAAATCGCCCAAGTGATCTCCATGCTCGGCGCCGATTCACCGGCGAACAGCACGCAACGTGATCCCACGCCTTCCGCCCGTTTCATCGCCGCTAACCGCGCGATGGCGCAGATGATCGAGCCCGATGTGATGGATCGCTTCGCGAACGCCCGCGGCTTCGAGACCCGGGCGCTGCCGGCCCGCCCGGTCGAGTCCGAGCCGCTCGCCCAGATGTCCACGCCCAAGGACCGGATGAGCGAACGCTATCTCGCCCGAGCGTTGCCGGTCGGGTATGCGCTGGAGGCCTCCGCCGCGCGCCCCGCCGAGACGGTTCGCAGCCGGGTGAAGGAACGCCAGCTGCTCGATGACAGCACCGGCAGCCGTTTCGGCTATGACAGTGGCAGCTTCAATTTGAAGCTGTTCTGACCGCCATTTGCTGGCCCGGGACTCCGGCTCAAGCATCGTTGGCAAGCAAGACCCCGGTTCACGGGGTCTTTTTATTGGCAATGGGTCCGATGGCCCGAAGCTGGCTCCGGCAAATCGAACAAGGCGCCACTGTCATTGCGAGTTGGTTTTCAGCGGGGCTGACCGAATGCGATCACCCGGTAGCGGTACGTTTCACTGTTTTGATCCCAGTTTTTAAGGCGAGTTGTAGCCGGCCTCGCTGAGGCCGGGCCGGGGTCGCCGACCCCGGCTACAACAAAGTGTACCACAACCGATCGCCCGCTTGTGCAGGGGAGGAAATGCCGCGATAACGGAGGGCGAGGAAAAAATCCGAAACATGCCAGTTCACCAAGTCACCCTGACGCTCCATCCGCGTGGACCCGGCCTGCACGAGTTCACCGAAGCGGTGGCCCGTGAGGTCACGCGCAGCGGGATCAAGCGTGGCGTCGTCACGGTGTTTTGCCGGCATACCAGCTGCAGCCTTGTCATCATGGAAAACGCCGATCCCTCGGCCCGGCGCGATCTCGAGGCCTGGCTCGACCGGCTCGTGCCCGAGGATGATCCTCATTTCACGCATACACTCGAGGGCCCGGACGACATGCCGGGCCATATCAAGATGGCGCTGACCCGCACCAGTGAGACCGTGCCGGTCGCGGAAGGCCGCCTGCTGCTCGGCACATGGCAGGGAATTTACCTGTGGGAGCACCGCCGTGCGGCGGACACCCGACAGGTCGTGGTGACGGTGCTTGGCGAGTGAAACGATGGAACGGCGACCTCCCGGTCACCGAGGATGCGACCGGGAGGTCGCATCCCAAAAATCAACCGTTCCTTATTTTTTCGCCGGCAGGCACGCGGCGCAGCCATTCGCGAAGAAGTCGTTGCCCTTGTCGTCAACCAGGATGAACGCCGGGAAATTCTCCACCTCGATGCGCCAGATGGCCTCCATCCCGAGCTCGGGGTATTCGAGGACCTCGACCTTCTTGATGTTTTCCTTCGCGAGGATCGCCGCGGGGCCGCCGATGCTCCCGAGGTAAAAGCCGCCGTGCTTCTTGCAGGCCGTGGTGACCTGGGCGCTGCGGTTGCCTTTCGCGAGCATGATCATCGAGCCGCCTTGTGACTGGAACAGGTCGACATAGCTGTCCATGCGGCCCGCCGTGGTGGGGCCGAACGAACCCGAGGCGTAGCCCTTCGGCGTCTTGGCCGGGCCGGCGTAGTAGACGGGATGGTCCTTGAAATATTGCGGCAGCCCCAGGCCGGCATCGACGCGCTCCTTGAGCTTGGCGTGGGCACTGTCGCGCGCGACGATCAGGGAACCGGTGAGCGACACGCGTGTGGTCACGGGATGGCGCGAGAGCTCGGCCAGGATTTCCTTCATCGGCCGGTTGAGGTCGATGCGGACGATGTGGTCGTCCTTTAGGGTGCGATGCGCGGCGGGAATGAACTGGCCGGGCTTGAGCTCGAGCTTTTCGAGGAAGATGCCGTCCTTGGTGATGCGGGCCTTGATGTTGCGGTCGGCGCTGCACGACACGCCCATGCCCACCGGGCAGCTGGCGCCATGGCGCGGCAGGCGGATGACCCGCACATCCAGCGCGAAATATTTCCCGCCGAACTGCGCCCCGATGCCGGTCGCACGCGCGGCCTGCAGGATTTTTTCCTCCATGGCCAGGTCGCGGAATGCCCGGCCGTGCTCGTTGCCGGTCGTCGGCAGCGAGTCGAGATACCGGGTCGAGGCGAGCTTGAGCGTCTTCATGCAGGCCTCGGCGCTCGTGCCGCCAAAGACGAATGCGAGGTGATAGGGCGGGCAGGCCGCGGTGCCGAGGAGGGGCAGCTTGTCGGCCACGAATTTCTCCAGGCTCTTCGGGTTGAGCAGCGCCTTCGTCTCCTGGAAGAAAAACATCTTGTTCGCCGAGCCGCCGCCCTTGGCGACGAACAGGAACTCATATTTCGCGCCCTCCGTCGCCAGCAGGTCGAGCTGCACGGGGAGATTGGTGCCGGTGTTGGCCTCGTTCCACATGTCGAGCGGGGCGACTTGGGAGTAGCGCAGGTTTTCCTTGGTGAACGCCTCATACACGCCCCGCGAGAGCCATTCCGCGTCATTGGCCCCGGTCCAGACCTGCTGGCCTTTCTTCGCGAAGATGGCGGCGGTGCCGGTATCCTGGCACATGGGCAGGATGCCCTCGGCGGCGATCTCGGCGTTTTTCAGGAGGGTGAGCGCCACGTAGCGGTCGTTCGTGCTCGACTCCGGATCGTCCAGGATGGCCGCCACCTGCTGGAGATGCTTCGTGCGCAGCTGGAAGGAGCAGTCATGGAACGCCTGCTGGGCGAGGAACGCCAGCGCCTCGGGCGCAACCTTCAGGATCTCGCGCCCCTCGAATGTGGCGGTGCTCAATCCCTCTTTCGAGAGAAGCCGGTATTCGGTGTCGTCGGCGCCGAGCGGCAGGGGATCCTGGTAAACAAATGGGGGCGTGGGCATGGGGTAAAGTTGGTGGATTTTTCCGGCAAGTAAAGAAAGGGCCGGACGTTTCACCGCGGGATCGGACCTGCTTCAGCCAAGGGTAGTGTCAGCTAATAGTTGACGCTACCAAACGGGGAAGGGTCTCACACGATCTTGAGCTTGGGGAGATCCTGGCCGTCGATCAGGCCGACGGGGCGGCCGCGGGCGTCGACCACGATGAGGTCGTCGATCTTGTGGGTCTCGAAGAGCTTCAGCGCCTCGACGCCGAGGGCGTCCTCGCGGATGGTCTTGGGATGGCGGGTCATGAAGACCGCCACGGGCTGGCGGAGGAAATCCGGACCGGTCAGCGCGCTGCGGCGGAAATCGCCATCGGTGAGAATGCCGGTGAGTTTGCCGGATTTTTTGTCCACCAGGGCGATGCTGCCGCTCCGGGCCTTGGTCATGCGCAGGATGGCTTCCTGTGTCGTGACGGTGTCGGGCGCGACGGGCAGGCGCTCGCCGGCGCGCATGATGTCACGGGTGCGCAGGAGCAGTTGCATGCCGAGATTGCCGGCGGGGTGGTACTTGGCGAAGTCGTCGCGGGTCACGCCGCGGCTTTCCAGCAGCACCATGGCAAGGGCGTCGCCGAGGGCTAGGGCGGCCGTGGTGCTCGCCGTGGGGGCGAGCCGCAGGGGACAAGCCTCGCGCGGCACCTGGTAGATCAGCTGCAGATCGGCGCCGCGGGCGAGGTCGGAGGACGGGTTGCCGGTGAAGGCCACGATCCGGAGGCCGAAGCGCTTGAGCAGCGGCACGAGACGCACGATTTCTTCCGTCTGCCCGCTGTTGCTCAGGAGCAGCGCGAGATCGCCCTCATCCACCAGGCCGAGGTCGCCATGCAGGGCCTGCGTGGCGTCGAGAAAGCATGACGAGACACCGGTGCTGTTGAACGTCCCGCAGAGTTTCCCTGCGATATGCGCGGACTTGCCGACGCCGCTGAAGATGAGCTTGCGGCCGGCGGCGATGGTGGCCTCGACGGCGCGGGCGACCGTGACAAAATCGGGGCCTAGGTGCCGGGCGGTGGCGTTGATCGCCTCGGTCTCGATGCGGAGACAGGCGCGGGCGCGGGCCAGGGCGGATTTCGGGGCGAGGGCCATTTAGGGTTTGAGTCGTCGAACTAGGTTGCGGAACTTAAGGTCAACCATTGCGCGTTCAATCCCATTCCCGTTGATGATGAGGAACCGTCTCCGCCCGCTCGTGCCGCCGATGCTTGCCGCGCTGGTGTTTCTCGCCGGCTGCGCGCGCAGCGACAGCACGCCGGCGGGCGAGGAGACGAACGAGTCCGAGTACCAGCGCGGGTTGCGGCTGGAGAAGCAGGACCGTCCGCAGGAGGCGCTCGCGGCCTACCTGAAAGTGATCGCGCGGCGCGGAGAGGACGACGCGCCGGAGTCGCACCTGGAGGCGGGCGTCATATACCTGCAGCATATCAAGGATCCGATCCGGGCGGTTTATCATTTTGAAAAGTACCTCGAATTGCAGCCCAACTCCCGCCAGGCCGCGCTGGTGCGGCAGCAAATCGACGCCGCCAAGCGTGATTTCGCCCGCACGCTCCGGCCGCAGCCGCTCGAGAGCGCCGGTGACCGGATGGAGCTGCAGGACCAGCTTGCCCGCCTGCAGGGCGAGAACGAGCGGCTGAAGGCCGATCTGGCGGCGCTGACTTCCGGCGCTCCGGTTTCCCGTCCCGTCCCGCCCCGGGCGGAACCGTCCGGTGCGGCCCCGCCCGGCCACCCGCTCATCACCCTGGCCCCCATGGCGAACGATTCGCCGATCTCGCCCGCGCCTTTGAAATCCGCCTCTCTTGCGGGGCCTTCGCCGGTGCAAAGCGCCCCGCTCAAGGCCGCTGCACGTCCCTCCGCGGCCAAGCCGGCCCCGACGCCCGCAACCGGCCGCAAGTACACCGTGCAGGCGGGCGACAACCTTTTTAAGATCGCCCAGCGCTTCTACGGCTCCACCGGCGTGAGCGCCCGGACCGAGGCGATCTACCAGGCGAACCGCGACGTGATGAAAACCAAAACCGACTTGAAGCCCGGCGTGGAGCTGAAGATTCCCTGAGGGGAGGCGGAAGGCGTGAGGCGGAAAGCCCGGATCGGAACGATGATGAAGCTTATCGTGGATCAGCTTGATAAGACCGGCCGGTGCAACTCCTTCGTTTCGCTTGAGGCCATTGCCAGCCCTGTCTTGCCTACCGCCTGACGCCCCTCGCTTTAAAGAAATCCATGCCGCAGACCTCCCAACGCACCGCCGTCTTCACCGAGTCGCTCATCCGCGAGATGACGCGGGTCGCGCTGCGGTACGACGCCATCAACCTTTCGCAGGGCTTTCCGGACAATGAGCCGCCGCCCGAGCTGGTGCAGGCGGCCAAGGACGCGATGGATGCGGGCCGCCACCAGTATGCCATCACGTGGGGATCGCCGGAACTCCGGGCGGCCCTCGCGACCAAGCTCACCCGCGACATGGGCGTGCCGGTCGAGCCCGAGGGCGAGCTCGTGGTCACGTGCGGCGCGACCGAGGCGATGATGGTGGCCATGATGACGGTGTGCGACCCCGGCGACAAAGTCGGCCTCTTCTCGCCCTTCTATGAGAATTACAATGCCGATGCGATCCTGACGGGCGCGCAGGCGGTGCATGTGCGGCTGCATCCGCCGCACTACGGGTTTGATCCGGAGGAATTGCGCCGGGCGTTCGCGAGCGGATTGAAGGCGTTCATCCTGTGCAACCCGTCGAATCCGACCGGCCGGGTGTTCACGCGCGCTGAGTTGCTGCAGATCGCGGCGCTCGCGGAGGAATTCGACGTCTTTGTCATCACCGACGAGGTGTACGAGCACATCGTCTACCCGCCGCACCGGCATGTGTATTTCGCGACGCTGCCCGGCATGGCGGCCCGCACGCTGATGTGCTCGTCGCTGTCGAAGACGTTTTCGATCACCGGTTGGCGGCTCGGTTATCTGCGTGCCGCGCCGGCGGTGATCGCCCAGGCGCGCAAGGTGCATGATTTTCTCACCATTGGGGCCGCCGCGCCGCTGCAGCATGCGGTGGTCACGGCGCTCAAGTTCCCTGTCAGCTATTACGAGCAGCTGGCCGCCAACTACCTCGTGCAGCGGGAGATCCTCTGCGGCTATCTCGACCGCGCCGGCCTGGCCTACACGAAACCCGAGGGGGCTTATTTCGTGATGATCGACATCTCGCACTTCGGCCATGCGAGCGACATCGAGTTCTCGCACTGGATGGCGCGCGAGATCGGCGTCGCGCCGGTGCCGGGCTCGAGCTTCTTCGCCTATCCGGAAAACCGCTTCGTGCGCCTACACTTTGCGCGCAAGCCGGTGACGCTTCACGCCGCCGGTGAGCGGCTGCTGAAGCTCAGAAAGTAGCGCGATGCCGAAGCACCGCGCTACTCCAGAGAGCGTCAGAGAGCCGCGAGGGACTCATCCAGCACGGCCAGCAGAAAGTCCGCGTCGGCTTGGGTGATATTCATGGGCGGGGCGAAGCGGATGGTCTGGCCCCAGAGGCCGCCCTTGCCGAGGAGGAGGCCGAGTTCGCGGGCGTTCTCGACCACCTGGGCGCAGGCTTCCTTGCCGGGCTCCTTCGTGGCGCGATCCTTTACGAACTCGATGCCGAGCATGAGGCCCTTGCCGCGGACATCGCCGATGACCGGGTACTTGGCCTTGAGTTTCTCAAGTCCGGCCAGGATGTAGGCGCCGAGCTTGAGCGAATTTTCCTGCAGCTTCTCGCGGTCGATGACCTCCAGCACGGCCTTGCCGATCGCGGAGACGACGGGGTTGCCGCCGAAGGTGTTGAAGTGGATTTTCTGCGCCATCACGGCGGCGATCTTCGGCGTGGTGACGACGGCGGCGAGCGGGGCGCCGTTGCCGATGCCCTTGGCCATCGTGACGACGTCGGGGATCACGCCCTGGGTCTCGAAGCCCCAGTAATGCGTGCCGGTGCGGCCGAAGCCGGTCTGCACCTCGTCCGCGATGCAGACACCACCCGCCGCGCGCACATGCGCATAGGCGTGCTGGAGATAGCCGTCGGGGAAGACCACGAAGCCGCCGACACCCTGGATCGACTCGGCGATGAAGCCGGCGACCTTGCCGGGCGTGGTGTAATCGATGACCTGCTTGACGTCATCGGCGTATTTCCGGCCGGCCTCGGGGTCGTCGTAGCCGTAGGTGCCGCGATAGGGATAGGGCGCGATCGCGTGGTGCACGCCGAAGGAGTGGGGCACGTTGAATTTCCACGTGCTGTGCGCCGTCACACCCATGCCGGAGGCGTTGCCGCCGTGGTAGGCGTTGCGCAGCGCGATCATGTCGTAGTTCCCGGTGTAGAGGCGCGCCATGAGCAGCGCGAGGTCGTTGGCCTCGGAACCGGAGTTGACGAAGTAGACGCACTTGAGGTCGCCGGGCAGCTTGGCAGCGAGCTTCTCAGCGTACTCGGCGATGTTGGGCTGCAGGTAGATCGTGGTCGAATGCTGGAGCGTGGCGTTCTGCTTGTTCGCCGCGGCGACGACGTGCGGGTGGCAGTGCCCCACGCTGATCGTCACGATGCCGCCGAGGCCGTCGAGGTAACGCTTGCCGGTCTCGTCCCAGACATACTGCATCTTTCCCTCCACGATCATGATCGGCTTCTTGTAATAGAGGAAGAGGCCGGGGTTGAGGTACTCCTTGCGCAACGCGAGCACCTTCTCGGCGGAAGGACCGGTGTAAGGCACGGGCTGGTGGGCACAGGGCGGGAGGGGGATGGACTTCATGGAAGGAGACTCTTTAGCCACAGATTTCACGGATGGGCACGGATAAAAACCAAGGCTTCAGGCGATACGCCCATATTGGTGCCCATCCGTGCAATCTGTGGCCAACCAATCCGGCAGCATTCAGGCCTTCGGCGCGAGTTTGCGCAGGGCGAGATAGACGGCGAAGGCCACGCCGAAGCCGACGAACCAGGCGTAATCGTACAGGCCGAGCAGGAAGGGCGGCAGGCCGGTTCCGGCAATCAGCTTCACGGTGACAAGAAAACCGGGGAGGCTGGGCAGCGCACCGGCGAGCAGGGCGACGATCGCGACCCAGCTGAAACCGCCGGAGTAACGGTATTCACCGGCTGGCGAATAGAGCGCGTTCACATCGAGCTGTTTATGCCGGTAGGCGAAATAGTCGGCGATCATGATGCCGCCGATGGGGCCGAGCAGTGCGCTGTAGCCGACGAGCCAGGTGAAGATATAGCCGCTCGGGTCGGCGATCAGTTTCCACGGCATCATGACGATGCCGATGAGCCCGGTGAGCAGTCCACCGAGGCGGAAGGTGATGTGGCGGGGCGCGAGCTGGGCGAAGTCGTTGGCGGGGCTGACGACATTGGCGGCGATGTTGGTGGCGAGCGTGGCGATGCAGAGCGCGAGCATGGCGACGACGAGCAGGACGGGATTTTTGAAACGTGTCAGGACATCGACCGGGTCCCAGATGGTCTGGCCATAGATGATGGTCGTGGCGGATGTGACCGCGACGCCGATGAACGAATAGAGCGCCATCGTGAGCGGCAGGCCGAGTGCCTGGCCGGCGATCTGGTCGCGCTGCGACTTGGCATAGCGGGAGAAGTCCGGGATGTTCAGCGAAAGCGTCGCCCAGAAGCCGATCATGCCGGTGAGGGCAGGAAAGAAGAAGCCCCAGAATTGACCGGCCTTGGGTTGGCCGGGATCGAAGGCGGACGGTTGCGAAAGGATCGGGCCGAAGCCGCCTGCTGCGCGGTAGGCCCAACGGAGAAGCAGCAGCCCGAGCACGAGGAGCAGCGGTGCCTTGATGTTAAGGAGGAGACGGATCGAATCGATGCCCTTGTAGACGACGGCCATGTTGATGCCCCAGAAGAAGAGGAAACAGGCGAACTGGGGCAGCGTGATCCCAAAGGCCGTTGCGGCGCCGGGGGCGGCGAGGGAAGGGAAGAAGACTCCCAGGATTTTGTGGATGGCCTCGCCACCGATCCACGTTTGGATGCCGAACCAGCCGCAGGCGACGAAGGCGCGCAGGAGCGCGGGGATGTTGGCGCCGGTGGTGCCGAAGGACGCGCGGCAGAACACGGGGAAGGGGATGCCGTACTTGGTGCCGGCGTGGGCGTTCAGCACCATGGGTACGAGTACGATGAGGTTGCCGAGGAAGATGGTCGCGACCGCCTCCCACCAGTTCATGCCGCCGCCGATGAGGGACGATGCGAGCATATAGGTGGGAATGCACGCCGACATCGAGATCCACAGCGCTGCGAAGCTCAGCACGCCCCACTTGCGGCGCGAAGCCGGAACCGGCGCCAGGTCCTCATTGTAGAGATAGCTGGTCTGGATATCCACCTGGACATCCGGGGCGTTGGCGCGAAGCGAGGGCGTGGCCATGGGAATCCTATTTAACCACGGATTTCGCGGATGGATCGGAAGAGATCACCGCCCGATTGGCTTGAATGTTCCCATCCGTATGCATCCGTGAAATCCGTGGTTAAAAATGGCTTGGCGTCCGCTGCAGGAATTTTCCGCGACCCAGGGTGCCGGTGAATTTCCCGTCGCGGGCGGCGACCTGGCCACGGACCGTGACGACGCTCGCGCGGCCCTCGATGGGCCAGCCCTCGAAGGCGCTGTAGTCGACCGCCATGTGCTGGGTCTTCACCGATATTTTCCCCCGGTACTTTGGGTCGAACACGACCAGATCGGCGTCGGCGCCCGGCTGGATGGAGCCCTTGCGTGGGAAGAGGTCGAACTGCTTGGCCACGGCGGTGCTCGCGACGTTGACGAACGTGTGCAGATCGATCTTCCCGGTCTTCACCCCATAGGTGTAGAGCAGGTGGATGCGTTCCTCGAGGGACGGGATGCCGTTGGGAATCTTGGTGAAGTCGGCCTTGCCCATCGGCTTTTGCTTCTTGAAGTCGAACGGGGCGTGGTCGGTCGCGACCGTGTTAACTAAGCCGTCGCGGAGGCCGTTCCACAGCACGGCCTGGTTGCGCGCGTCGCGCAGGGGCGGTGACATGACGTATTTGGCGCCCTCGAAGTTGGGTTTCTCCGCGTAGGTCTTGTCGAGGGTGAGGTACTGGATGAGCGTCTCGATGCCAACGCGGACGCCGCGCTGGCGGGCGGCGATGGCCTGGTCGAGCGCCTCCTTGCAGCTGAGGTGCACGATGTACGTGGCGGCGCCGGTCAGCTCGGCGAACGTCATCAGGTGGTGCACGCCTTCGGCCTCGACGGTGGGCGGCCGGCTCTCGTGGTGCTGGCCGGGGTCGGTCTTGCCGGCGGCGAGCAGTTCCTTGCTGCGCTCGGCCACGAGGGTCTCGTTCTCGCAATGGGCGGTGACGACCACACCGAGTTCCTTCGCGAGCTTGAGCGTGCGGTAGAGCTCCGTGTCGTCGATGCCGAAGGCACCCTTGTAGGCGAGGAAGATTTTGAAGGAGCTGATGCCGCGCTGCACGATCTCACGGAGCTGGGCCTCCGTCTTGCCGTCGAATTTCGTCACGCCCATGTGGAACGAGAAATCGCAGGCCGATTTACCGACAGCCTGGCTCATCCAGAGCTCGAAGCTCTTGAGCGCATCGTCCGCGCGTGCGGGACAGCACATCTCGATCAGGGTGGTCGTGCCGCCGACCAGCGCGGCCTGGCTGCCGGTCTCGTAGGTGTCCTTGGAGAACGTGCCCATGAAGGGCAGGTAGATGTGGACGTGCGGGTCGATGAAACCGGGGAAGACGTACTTGCCCTTGGCATCGATGACCTCGGTGCCGGCGGGCGCCTTGAGTTTCCGGTCGATCCGGGTGATGGTCTCGCCCTCGCAATAGATGTCGGCGGTGTAGCGCGAGTCGGCGGTGATGATTTCGCCGTTCTTAATGAGGAGGCTCATGAGGGGAAAGCTCCAAGCTCCAACCTCCAGTGAGGCTCCAAGCTTCAATTTTCAATGGCCAATGCGGGCGTTGTTGTTTGCAGGCTTGAAGTTTCATTGGAGCTTGGATGTTGGAATTTGGAGCTTCTACTTCTTCCAAACATCGCCCACGCCTTCGCCGAACCAGCGGGTGGTGGTGACCTTCTGCTGAGTGTAGAACTGCACGGCCTCCCGGCCCTGGATGTGGAGGTCGCCGTAGAAGGAGTCGTCCCAGCCGGTGAAGGGGAACATGGCCATGGTGGCGGGAACGCCGACGTTGATGCCGACCATGCCGGCCTTGACGCGGTGCTTGAACTCGCGCGCGGCCTTGCCGCTGTTGGTGAAGATCGCGGCGCCGTTGCCGAAGGCGGACTGGTTGGTGAGCTCGATGGCGCGGTCGAGGTCGTCCATGCGCATGACGTTCAGCACGGGGCCGAAGACCTCCTCGCGGGCGAGGGTCATGGCGGCCTGCACGTTGTCCACGATGGTGGCGCCGAGGTAAAAGCCGCGCGGGGCGTCGGGCACCTTCACGCCTCGGCCGTCGCAGAGGATGCTCGCGCCTTCCTTTTCGCCGCTGGCGACGAGCTTCAGCACATGGTCGCGGTGCTGGGCGGTGATGACCGGGCCCATGTCGGGCTGGGCGGGGCGGTCGGTGGGGCCGACCTTGATGGCGCGTGCGGCCGTGACGAGCGACGGCAGCAGCCGCTCGGCGGCGGCGCCGACGGTGATGGCGGTGGACCCGGCCATGCAGCGCTCGCCGGCGCAGCCGAAGGCGGCGGTGGAGAGCGCCTCGACGGTCCGCGGCACGTCGGCATCGGGCATGATGACGATGTAGTTCTTTGCGCCGCCGTTGGCCTGGACGCGTTTCCCGTGGCGCGTGCCTGTCTCGTAGATGTATTTCGCGATGGGCGTGGAGCCGACGAAGGAGACGGCCCGCACCTTGGGATGGGTCAGCAGCGCATCGACGGCGGGGCGGCCGCCATGCACGATGTTGAACACGCCCTTGGGCAGGCCCGCCAGATCGAGCAGTTCGCCGAGGAGATTGGCGGTGAGCGGGACCTTCTCGCTCGGCTTCAGGACGAACGTATTGCCGCAGGCGAGGGCGAGGGGGAACATCCACAGCGGCACCATGGCGGGAAAATTGAACGGTGTGATGCCCGCGCACACGCCGAGCGGCTGCAGGAGCGTCTCGCAGTCCACGCCGCGCGCGAGGTTCTCGAGGGTGTCGCCGAAGAGCAGCGTGGGCACGCCGCAGGCGTACTCGATGTTCTCGAGTCCGCGGTGCACGCTGCCCCGCGCCTCGGCGAGGGTCTTGCCATGCTCGCGCGAGGCGGTCTGGCAGAGCCGGTCGAAATTCTGCTCGACCAGCTGGCGGTAGCGGAAGAAGACGCGTGCCCGCTCGACGGCGGGCGTCTCGCTCCAGGCGGGGAAGGCGGCCTGCGCGGCGGCGACGGCGGCATTGACCTCGGCCGCCCCACCGGACGGGCAGTGTGAGATCACATCGCCGGTGGAGGGATTGTAGACCGGCGTGGTCGCGCCATCCGGGGTGCGCCATTCTCCGCCGATGAAGTTAGGGCAGGGGAAAGGGGTCATGGGAAAACTCCAAATTCCAACATCCAAGCTCCAATGAAGCACCAAACTTTAAGCCTCAAATGGAACGGTCGGACTTGGTAATTGGATGATTGAAAACTCACTGGAGCTTGGATGTTGGAATTTGGGATTTCCCCCGTCATGAGGATTTCCGGTAGATACTGGCGAAGATCAGGTGCAATTCCTTCGCCTCTCGGTAGAGCAGGCGGGCTTCTTCAGCCCGATCGGGTTCGGCGACGGCTATCATGCGCAGGAAGAATTTTGTTTCCTTCGCCTCCTTTACGCAGCGCCCGATAATGTGGCGGAAGTCCTTTTTCGAAACGCCTTCATTCGCTTCGCAATAATTTGCGCCGACGCTGGTCCCGCAGCCGACGATTTGGTCGATCAGCCGATTATTGGTGGGCCCGCGTGGAATCCGTTTCGAAAAGCGGACGATCGCCTCGGCGAAACGCGCAGTTCGTTCCTCAAGGTCGAACGGATGCCTGGCGTCTTTTGCCGGCAATTCCTCCCGCACCATCCATCGCCCGGCAGGCGAGAACGGATCGTCGTACCCGGGTGGCATGCCATGCCGGGTGTTCGCGCCGTGCGCCTGAGGATATCGAATTTCAGCATGATCATTCAGGTTTTCCTGAATCTTGAAGTTTCTCTGGAGCTTGGAGATTGGAATTTGGAGCTTCATATCATCCCCGCGATAACGCATCGGACTGTTTCACAAACTCGTCGCCGCTCCACTCGCCGTCGCTCTTCACGACCTTGCTGGCGGTCGCGGCCTTCTGCGCGGCCTTGCGCTCGGCCTGGCGTTTCACGAGGTCGGCGTGGGTGGTGAAGTAGTCGAGGCTCCTGCCCTTGAAGTCGGCGAGGGTCTCGAACTTGTGCTTCGCCATGAAGGCCAGGAGCTGGTCCTGCATCGGCTTCACGCATTCGTAGCCGAACTTCATGACGCCGGTGCAGACCTGCACCGTGTCGGAGCCGAGGAGGATGAACTGCGCGGCGTCCTCGCCCGTCTCGATGCCGCCAAGGCCGGAGAGCGTGCGGCCGGGGAATTCGGCGCGGATCATGGTGGCGATCTCCATCACCATGCGGAGAGCGATGGGCTTGACCGCCTTCGACGAATAACCGCCGGGCGTGGTGTAGCCCTCGACGGTGGGCTCGGGCCGGAGCGTGTCGAGGTTCACGCCTGTGACACTGCGAATGGTATTGATCGCGCTGATCCCGGTCGCCCCGCCGCGGAGCGCGGCACGCGAGGGCTCCTCGATGTGGGTGATGTTGGGCGTCATTTTCGCCCAGACCGGCTTGGACGTGGCGGATTTCACCCAGCCGCAGACCACCTCGAGGATTTCCGGATCCTGGCCCATGGCGGCGCCCATCTTGCGCTCGGGCAGGCCGTGCGGGCAGGAGAAGTTGAGCTCGAAGGCGTCCACGCCGGCGGCCTCGCAGCGCTGGACGATCTCGATCCAGGCGTCCTTGTTGTACTCCTCCATGATGGAGGCGATGAGCGCGCCCTTGGGCTGGCCGTCCTTGCACCGCTTGAACTCGTCGATCCAGAGGTGAAACGGGCGGTCGCTGATCAACTCGATGTTCTCCCAGCCGATGACCTCGCCGCTGAGGGCGTGGAGCTTGGAATAGCGCGGGCTGACGTTGATGACCTTGGAGGCGTCGAGGCTGACGGTCTTGGCGATGACGCCGCCCCAGCCCTCCTTGAAGGCGCGGTTGATGACGCTGAGGTTCGTGCCCGGCGGACCGGAGCCGATGATGAAGGGATTCGGGAGCTTCAGGCCGTCAACGGTCGTGGCGAGTGTAGGCATGGGAGAACGAGGGGGCTTGAATTCAGGAATT
Organism: uncultured Opitutia bacterium; assembly: GCA_903827245.1. Lineage (GTDB taxonomy): Bacteria > Verrucomicrobiota > Verrucomicrobiia > Opitutales > Opitutaceae > CAIUWA01. Next base: position 2,734 of record CAIKHO010000059.1, on the reverse strand, counting down.
AAAATTCAGGGCTTGGCCAATAGGACACGGGGTGTTGCGCGGTTGCCTGGGCTCCCGATCGAACGGCGGCTTGGAGCCCCTGGGGGTTCGGATGAGAATGGAAGAGAGGCATGGATTCGCAACTCTGCAAAAGGAGGGCGCCGCGTGCTTTCGGTCGACCGGGTGGCCGCCGAAAACAAACGAACCAGCCGCGCCCCCGGCATCGCCTTCCGCGGGCGCGTCCCGCGAACGGGACCGGAGCGTGGAAAGAATGCTGGCGGTGTCGCCGACTGGCTTGTTTGTTGCTGACCGGTCTCTCATAGCAGGCCCCATGCCGGGAATGGGCCGGAGCGTCCTGACCTCGGGGCGCTGGTTTGCGGGCACAGCGGAAACAGCGGGTTGAGGTCAACCCGCTCCATCACGAACAAGCATGCCAATCGATCCAGGCCGGACCATCGCCGAACTGAAGGAGCTGCGCCAGCTGACGTCGGACGAAAACGGCGCCCAGCGGGTCGCTTTCACCCCGGTGTGGACCGCCACCCGGGATTGGCTGCGGCAAAAACTGGCGGCGCTGCCCGTGGAAACGCACACCGACGCGGCCGGCAACCTCTGGTCGACCCTGCCCGGCGCATCCGAGCGCGCGCTGTTGATCGGCGGGCACATGGACTCGGTGCCGAACGGCGGCTGGCTGGACGGATGCCTGAACGTGCTGGCGGGTCTGGAGATTCTCCGCCGCATCAATGCGCAATATGCGGGCAAGCCCCCGCTGACGGTGCGGCTGGTGGATTGGGCGGACGAGGAAGGGGCACGTTTTGGCAAGAGTCTGTTCGGCTCCGCGGCCTGCTCGGGCAATCTCGACATGGCCGAGGCGCGCGGCCTGAAGGACAAGGATGGCGTCCGGCTGCCCGATGCGTTGAAGGCGGTGGGCGTGGATTTCGAGCGCGTGAAGGAAAGCGGGGTGGAGTTGAAAAATGCCGCGGCTTATCTCGAATTGCACATCGAGCAGGGGCCGGTGCTGCTCGATCTGGACCTCCCGCTCGGTGCCGTGCTGGGCACGTTTGGTGTGGAGCGCCACATCATCACCTTTCATGGCCAAGCGGCGCACTCGGGCAGCACGCCGATGAACCGGCGCAAGGACGCGTTCCTGGCCGCCGCGAAGATGAGCCCGGAAATCTACCGCATTGCCGAAAAACACGGCGGCGTCTGCACGATCGGCTCCTGCATCACGAAGCCGGGCTTTTTCACCAGCGTCGTGGAGGAATGTCGCCTCACCCTCGACCAGCGTCATCTCGACGCCCCGGCACTGGCGCGGATGCTGGAGGATGCGAAGGCAGCCAGCGAGCGTTTCGCGCAGGAGGGCAATGTTGGAGTGGCATGGGAGCGGGTCTGGCAGATTGCGCCGCGGCCCTTTCACCCCGATCTGGTCAACCTGTGCGACGAGTCGATCAAGGAGACGGCGGGGAAATCCCTCCGACTGCCGTCCGGCCCGCTGCATGACGCGGCCGAGGTCGCGTGCGCGGGGGTGCCGGCCGTGATGATGTTCGTGCAGAGCCTGCGTGGGATCAGCCACAACAAGATCGAGGACACGAAGGAAGAGCACCTCGAGCTGTGCGTGCGGGCCTTCGACCGGCTGGCGGACAAAACGATGGCGTGGATCGCGACCCGAGGCTGAGCGCACGCTGGCAGCGCGTCCCAACCGGTCGAACGCATTGCGGCGCAGCCGCTCCGATCCAGCGTGTCGGGGTCGCCCGGTCCACCCGAAAACTTTGCTCAGCGTAGCTGCCGCTCGATCGCGTCGCAGGCCGCCGCGACGCCGCGCTCACCGTGGACCCGCCGGCCAGTCTCGACGGCCCGCAGGGCGTAGGTGGGCATGGCAAGGAGCACGGCGAGTTCATGCGCGACCTGTGCCGGATTATAGCGGGATCGCGCGATGGTCCGTGCGACGCCCAGGCGGGTGACGCGCGCGGCATTGTCCGGCTGGTCGTGAGCGTAAGGCATGATAAGCATGGGCTTCCCGGCGCGCAGCGCCTGGGCCGTCGTACCGACTCCGCCCTGATGCACGATGGCGGCGGCGTGCGGGAAAATTTGAGCATAAGGCAGATAGTCCCAGGCAAGGATCGAATCCGGCAGATCCGGCGGCGGAAGGTTCTTTCCCACAAGCAGCAGGGCCCGCCGGCCAAGCTGTTGTGCGGCTTGGACACTGCGGACGTAAAAATCGTCCGCCATGTGCACGGCTGAGGATCCGAGGGTGAACACGACGGGGGGAGCGCCCCGGGCGAGAAACTCTGTCACGGCGGGAGGCAGGGCATCCTCTGGTGCAACTTCATCGTGAAAGGGAAAACCGCATTGCACGGTCTGGGCGGGCCAGTCGGCCTGCGGCGGCTGCAGGACGGGCGAGAACAGGGCGAGATCGAGGCGCGGCGAGTATTTCCCCTCGAACAGTGGATGGCCACCCGGCGGCAGGCCAAGTTCCCGCCGGAGAGCACGGACGGGCTGCCACCATGAGTGGGTGCCTGCCTTAGCGGCCAGGCGCAGCAGGTGGTTGGCCCCGGGCCCGAGCGATTGCACCAGATGGGTTCCCGGTGGTCCCGGCAGCAAGGAAGGATCGAAGACGGAGAACAGGGAGATCGGCGCGAGCGAGTACGAGACCCAAGGCAGGCCGGTCTGCGCCGCAAGGAGGGGAGCCGCGTAGACGAGCTCGCTGGCCACCCGGCAATCCGCGCCGGTGACCATCCGGGACAGATCGGCATGCATG
>CAIKHO010000058.1 GCA_903827245.1 uncultured Opitutia bacterium | reverse complement strand
GTCCCTTTCCCATGAACCACTCACCTCACGTAGGGACGTCGCACCTTCACCCCAGGTGCCGCGTTGCGGCACCCCTCAACGACAATGTCGAAATCAGATTGTCGTCGTTGCCGGATTCAGATCGTCGTTGACCACGCTTTACCGTGAATTCCTCCGCGGCCGCCGGCGCGATGCACGCGCCACGTCCTTGGAGGATCTTCCGCCGGGCGAGGCAGACGTGGCCGCCGAGGAAGTGGACCGCGTGGCACGACTCGACGCGGCCACGGTCATGGCCGCGCTGCAGTCCGTGGACGAGGTGTTTCGCGCCCCGCTCACCCTTTTTTACCTTGAGGATCTCTCGTATCAGGAAATTGCCGGCGCGCTGGAGGTGCCTGTCGGCACGGTGATGTCGCGCCTGTCGCGCGGCAAATCCCAGCTACGCGCGGCGCTCGCGCGCGAGGAATCCACGGGCCGCACCAAGGTGGTGTCATTTTCCGCGGCCAAAGGAGGAGGACGATCATGACGAACCAGGAGGCAAAATTCATTCTCAGTGCCTATCGGCCGGGGGGCAGCGATGCCGGGGACCCGATGTTCGGCGATGCGCTGACCCAGGCGCAGAGGGATCCCGCACTCGGTGCGTGGTTCGCCACCGAGCAGCGGCACGCGGCCGGCGTAGCCGCCCGCTTGCGCGAAATTGCGCCGCCCCCGGGCCTGCGTGAGGCGATTCTGGCCGGGGCGAGGGCCAGCGGTGGCATGCCGGTGCGTTCGTGGTGGACGCGTCCGGGATGGATGGCGTTGGCGGCCAGCGTGGCGGTCATGATCGGCGTTACGGCAACGGCACTCTGGCGGCATAGCGGCCCGGCACAGATGGACCGGCTGGAGGCCTTTGCGGTGGACGACACCTTGCATGGCCGGCATGGCAGCCATGGCGATGCAGCTAATGCGCTCAACGTGATGTTGAGCCAGCCGACGACGCACCTCGGCGGCCAGTTGCCGGTGGATTTTGCGACCCTGCGCGCGACCGGCTGCCGCACCCTCAGTTTTGCGGGGCATGACGTGATCGAGATCTGCTTCACCCGTGGCGGCGCGGATTTTCACCTGTATGCCCTGCAATCGGCGGATTTCCCCGGCCTGCCGGCGTCGGCCGGCACGGAGTCAGGCACTCGTGACGGCATGGGCTTTGCCTCCTGGGTCGATACCGCGCACCGCTATGTGCTGGTGAGCGCCGCCGGGGTGGAGGCCATCCGGCACTTGCTGTAGCGAGAAATCGATCTGGAGCGGCCAAGCCAAAAACCTGGATTGCACAAAGCCGGCGTTTTCCCGCAGGCTGGTGCATGGCTGTCTCAAAACATTTTGCAGGGCGCGACACCGTGCGTTGGGGCATCATTGGCTGCGGGGACGTGACGGAAGTGAAAAGTGGCCCGGGCTTTCGCAAGGCCCATGGCTCGCAATTGGTCGCGGTGATGCGGCGGAATGGGGAACTGGCGGCGGACTACGCCCGGCGTCACGGCGTGCCCCGCTGGTATGATAACGCGGACCAGCTGATCGCCGATGCGGAGGTGGATGCCGTCTATATCGCCACTTCCCCGGACACGCACGAGCATTACGCGCTCAAGGTCGCGGCGGCCGGCAAACCGGCCTACGTGGAAAAACCCATGGCCCGCCATGCGGCCGAGTGCGATCGCATGGTCGCCGCCTTTGCCCGGGCCCAGCTGCCGCTGTTTGTGGCCTATTACCGTCGGTGCCTGCCCCGGTTCGTGAAGGCCGGGGAACTGCTCAAACGGGGCGCACTCGGACCATTGACGGGCGTGAGTTACCGGCTGGCCGAGCCGCATCATCGCAAGGACGCCCAGTGGCGCATCGACGCGACGTCCGCGGGGGGCGGGCATTTCCTCGATGTCGGCTCGCATGCCCTCGACCTGATCGACTACCTGCTGGGACCCTTGGCGGAGGTCGCAGGCACCGCGGCGAACCTGGCCTCGTCCTATGCGGTCGAGGATACCGTGGCCCTCAGTTTCCGGACCGCAGCAGGGGTGCCGGGTGCTATGACATGCAATTTTGCGAGTGCGACGCGGGATGACACGCTCCGGATCACCGGCACGGAAGGAGAGCTGACATTTTCCGTCTTCGGGCCCGAGCCGTTGAAATTCGAGAATGCGAACGGCGTGCAAACCTTCGACCTGCCGCACCCGCCGCATGTGGCCCAACCGCTGATCCAAAGCGTGGTCGATGACCTGCTGGGCCGCGGAATCTGTCCGAGCACGGGCGAGTCGGCCCGGCGGACCTCGCGGGTCATGGACCAGGTGCTTGCCGCCTACTATGGCGGCCGTGAGGACGCGTTCTGGACCCGGCCGGAAAATTGGCCGGGCCGGCGCCGGGCCTGAACAAGGAAGCATCCACCGGCGGCGCCTAATCTTTCCCGCCGCCGGCAACCCGATGGTGGGTCGTGCATCCTGCCCTGGTACGGGCCTCGAGGGAAAGTGGGAGATTCATTCTTCGCTTCGCGTGGAGGGACAATCTGTGCTAGAGAAGCAAACACCCCGATGCCAAAGAACCCCCCGAAGAGCACCGAGCCCCTCCGGACTGCCGCCAAGCCACCCCTTCCGGCCGGACCGGTCCGCAGTGGCGGGCGCACGGTGGAACAGGCCCGGCTGGACGAGGATGACCGGCGCGAACAGAACTGGAAACGCTGGGGTCCCTACCTGGCCGAGCGGCAGTGGGGCACAGTGCGGGAGGACTATTCGCGGGACAGCGAAAGCTGGACCTATTTCACGCACGAGCACGCGCGACGCCGGGCCTATCGCTGGGGCGAGGACGGCCTGCTGGGCATCACCGATCGCGAATGCCGCCTGTGCTTCTCGCTCGCGCTGTGGAACGAAAAGGACCCGTTCCTGAAGGAGCGGCTTTTCGGCCTGACCGGACCGGAGGGCAATCACGGCGAGGACGTGAAGGAATGTTACTTTTATATCGATGCGACGCCGACGCATTCGTGGCTGCGGGCGCTCTATAAGTATCCGCAAGCAGCCTTCCCCTATGAGCGGCTCCGGGCGGAAAACCAGCGACGCGGGCGCAACGAACCCGAGTTTGAGCTGCTCGACACGGGTGTCTTCGACGACAACCGCTACTTTGACGTGTTTGCCGAGTACGCGAAGGCCGGGCCGGACGATATTTGCATCCGGATCACGGTCGCCAACCGCGGGCCGGACCCGGCCCGGCTGCACCTGCTGCCAACCCTGTGGTTCCGCAACACCTGGTCGTGGGGCTGCCGGCATGAAGGCTGTGAATTAAAGCCAAAGCTTCGGCAGGTGGCCGATGGGCGCGTGCAGTGCGATCACGTGACCTTGGGGCGGTTTTTCCTCGAAGTGGAGCCGGGCACCGAGGGGGCGCCGGCCCTGCTTTTCACGGAAAATGAAACGAATGCCAAGGAGTTGTTCGCCGCGGAAAACGCCTCGCCCTACGTGAAGGATGCGTTTCATGACCACATCGTGGACGGCCGCGACGACGCGGTGAACCCCGCGCACACGGGCACCAAATGCGCCGCGCACCACGCCATGACGCTGGCCCCGGGCGAAGAGCGGGTGTTCCGCCTGCGACTCCACGGCGACAAGGTGCAGCCGGCGGAAGCATTTGGAAAAAACTTTGCGGAGGTCATGCAGGCGCGCTCGCGCGAGGCCGATGAATTTCATGCGGCATTGCTCGGCGGAGCCAACCGCTTCGAGACCCAGGTTCCATTCACACCCGTCGTCAAGGCGCGGCCCGGCGCGAGTGTAATGGATGGGGACGAAGCCCGCCGGGTGGCGCGGCAGGCCTACGCCGGGCTGCTCTGGTCGAAGCAGTTTTACCATTATGTGGTCAAGGACTGGCTGGAGGGCGATCCCGACCAGCCGGCTCCGCCGCCCGAGCGCCGAACGGGGCGCAACAGCGACTGGCCGCAGGTCTTTGCGCGCGATGTCATCTCGATGCCGGACAAGTGGGAATATCCTTGGTTCGCGGCCTGGGACCTGGCCTTTCACATGATCCCGTTTGCCCGGGTCGACCCGCAGTTCGCCAAGGACCAGCTCAATCTTCTCCTGCGGGAGTGGTACATGCATCCCAACGGTCAGATCCCGGCGTACGAATGGAATTTTTCCGACGTGAACCCGCCGGTCCATGCCTGGGCCTGCTGGCGGGTCTATAAAATGACCGGTGTGCGCGGCGCCCGCGACCGCACGTGGCTGGTGCGGGTTTTTCAAAAACTCCTGCTGAATTTCACGTGGTGGGTGAACCGCAAGGATCCCGGCGGCCGGCATCTTTTCAGCGGCGGTTTCCTCGGGCTGGACAACATCGGCGTGTTCGACCGCTCGAAACCGCTGCCGACCGGTGGCTCGCTGGAGCAGGCGGATGGGACGGCCTGGATGGCGTTTTACTGCGGCACCATGCTCTCGATCGCGCTTGAACTCGCCGAGGGCGATCCGGCGTACGAGGACATTGCCTCGAAGTTCTTCGAGCACTTTGTGGCCATCGCGGACGCGATGAACCACCTCGGCGGCTCCGGGCTCTGGCACGAGGAGGACGGCTTTTACTATGACCAGCTGCTGATCGACGAACGCGCGTCGCCCCTGCGGCTGCGCTCGATGGTGGGCATCATCCCGCTGTTTGCGGTGGAGCTGATCGACGAGGGCCGGATGGCGAGATTGCCCGGCTTCGCCAAGCGCACGCGCTGGTTCCTGAAAAACCGCGGTGACCTCGCGGCGCAGATTTCCTATCTCGAGCACCGCGGCTGCGGGCGCTACCTGCTCGCGATTCCCTCGCGGGAAAGGCTCGAGCGCGTGCTGCGCTATGTGCTCGATGAGGGGGAATTCCTATCGGCCCATGGCGTGCGTTCGCTTTCCCGGGTTTATCGTGACCAGCCGTTTGTCCTGCGCGCCCATGGCGGCGAATGGCGGGTGGACTACGTGCCCGGTGAGTCGGACAGCGGGCTCTTTGGGGGGAATTCCAACTGGCGCGGGCCAGTGTGGTTCCCGCTGAACTACCTGCTGATCGAGGCTCTTGAGCGCTACCATCATTTCTACGGTGACAGCTTCACGCTCGAGTTTCCGACTGGAAGCGGACGCCGGCTCAACCTCGCGCAGATTGCGCAGGAGCTTTCGCGGCGTCTCTCAACCCTGTTCCTGCCCAACGGAGGCGGGCGAAGACCGGCGATGGGAATGGAGTCACGATTCGTGAATGATCCGCACTGGCGGGATCTGCTGTGGTTTCACGAGTATTTCCACGGTGAAACCGGCGAGGGGCTTGGTGCCAGCCATCAGACTGGCTGGACGGCACTTGTGACACGCCTCATCGAGAAATCGATGGAGTAGGGCAGAGGCCGGGGGTCTTTTTGGCGCTGGTACGCATTTTGCACGACGGCGCTGGTTCCGGCTATTTGTCCGAAATAGTTGTGAACATAACCGAACTACGGAGTCCCGCGCCCAGTCAGTGGCGCGCGTGAAGACTACATTCGACCTCAAGCATGGATTGGGAAGACGCGCATTGTTCCTGGCCGGAGCCGTGTGCACCTTCGTCGCGCTGGACACTGAGGCACGCGCCTCCACCCGCTGGGAAACCCTGGAAGCGATCCATACGGTGGAAAATCCCCGTGATCGCCAGGAGCCCGGACCCTGCGGCGAACTGGGGGCCTATCAGTTCCGCCAGGACACCTGGAGGATGTACTCACGGCGGGCGTTCAACGAGGCGCTTGACCGCCGGCGGTCCGACGAGGTGGCCGTGCGGCACTACGACTGGCTGAAAACTTCACTGGAAAGGAACGGACTCGAAGCCACGATCTACAACATCGCGCTGGCTTGGAATGCGGGCATCGGGGCCGTGGTCAGCGGCCGGGTTCCGGCGGTGAGCCGCGACTATGCCACCCGGGTGGAAAACATCGCGCTCGAGCTTCGCAGCCGGCAACAGCAGGTCGCGGACCTGCATTGAGGAGCGCGCCGGGCTAGGAAAACAGGGTGGCTTGCTTGGGCGCGGCGGCCACGGCGCGCCGTGCCGCTTCCTCTTCCGGCGTAGGATTCAAGTGCCGGGGCGGGCGCGAAGCCTTTTGTGCCACTGCCGCCTCGCGATCCGCCACGATGCGGTCGCAAATCTGGTGGATATGCATGCGGAGCCACTTGGGCGTGTTGCTGCCCTCGGTGTAATCGGCGGGCCCGTAATGATCGATGCGGCCGACCTGACGCAGGCGGTCGTTTTGCGCGAATTCCTCGGGCTTGGCCGGATTATAGACCGCATAGGCCTTGCCGCCGTTGCCCTTGACGACCGAGAAGCTCGGGACATCGCTGGGTCCGTCGGCGATGTAGACCATGTTTTGAAACGGAATGCGGCGGTCCTCCGCGGCCATCTTTGAATTCACGTCAATGGCCGGGTTCTTGTTCGTGCCCTTGTTGATCTCGAAAATCGCCCGGGTCTTGGTCGTGTTGTCGATGACCAGTCCGATTTGGGCTATCTCGGCATCGGCCTCGATGGATAGCTCCTTCTGCCCGAGGAAACCGGGCTGGAGGGGATTCTCGATGAACTCGCAGGCCCAGATCCCGTCCACATGCTTCGCGATGGCGCTGCCGCGCACCATCGGGGCGATGCCCGTGCTCACGATATAGTGCTCAAGGGATATCTCGTGCTTCTGGTACTCGGGCTTTTCGCGGACAAACGTCTTCGCGCGATCGAAAAACTCCGGCAGGCCGGGGTAGAATTTGATATCGGCGCCGCACTCGAACAGGATCTGGTTGTTCAGGCCCTTGAGCGCCCCGGCGCGCACGTAGGTGAGCAGGTGGTTGAGGTAGGCGATCTCGGGGGAAAGGTGATAGCCCCGCTCCTTGTAGCGGGCGGCCAGCCGGTTGGTCTCCTCCCAGAAATTCGCCTCGTTGATGCCGTAGCGCCGGAAGAGCGGCGACTGCATGTAGTCGGGGATTAAGGTCTTGTCGAAATCCCAGATGCAGGCGATGGTGTTTTGAGTGAAGAGCGTTGTAGCCATTGCTGATCAGCACCGCTAGGCGAGCCGCCGGGCGTTGCTTTGCCTTTCACACAAGCCGCAACCCGCGGCCCGCGCAATTCGCAAATCACGCCGCGCGCCCTTCCCCGCATGGACGTCCTTCCCGAGATCTTCCCGTTTCAACGCCGCCTCGATGAACTCGCAGCGCAGATGGCTGCGCCGTCGTTCTACGCCAACTCGCGCCATGCCGCCGAGGTCGCGCGCGAGCATCAAAAGCTCACCCAGCTGGTGGCCGATCACCAGGTCCTGGAAAAACTCGGCCGCGAGATCGGCGAGGCCCAGGCCCTGTTGAAACATGCCGGGGCCGATCCCGACCTGCGCGAACTCGCGGCTGCCGAGCTGCCCGAGCTGCAGCGCCGCCACGCCGCGCTGCGCGAAACGATCCTGCTGGCGATGATCCCGCCCGGTGCGACCGACTCGCGCAACACGGTGATCGAAATCCGCGCCGGCACGGGCGGCGAGGAGGCGGCGCTTTTCGCCGCGGAGCTCGCGCGGCTCTACCAGAAGTACGCCGACAGCCGCGGCTGGAAGGTCCAGCCGATGAGCAGCAGCGTGTCGGAACGGGGCGGGTTCAAGGAGGTGATCTTTCTCATCAGCGGCACCGATGTCTATAAGCAGTTCAAGTTCGAGAGCGGGGTGCAACGCGTCCAGCGCGTGCCGGTGACCGAGGCGAACGGCCGCATCCATACCTCGACCGTGACCGTGGCGGTGCTGCCGGAAGCCGAGGAAGTGGACGTCCAGATCGATCCGCAGGACCTCGAGATCACCGTCAGCCGGGCCAGCGGTCCCGGGGGACAGGGGGTCAACACCACCGACTCCGCCGTGCAGATTCTGCACAAACCCACGGGGCTGATCGTGCAGTGTGCCGACGAGCGCTCGCAGCTGAAGAACAAGGGCCGGGCACTGACGGTGCTGCGTTCCCGCCTGTTGAAGCGACGGGAGGACGAGGAGCACGCCCGCTATGCGGCGCAGCGGCGGAACCAGATCGGCTCGGGCGACCGCAGCGAGCGCATCCGCACCTATAATTTTCCCCAGAACCGCGTGACGGACCATCGCATCGGCCTGACGCTGTACAATCTCCCGCAGGTGATGGAAGGCCAGATCGATGCCATCATCACCGCCTTGCAGCGGGCTGACTTCGCGGAAAAACTTGCCGAGCTGACGGGTGTGCAGCCGCCGGCCCGGTCGCGGACTTCCGGGGAGGAGGACTGACGCACGCGATGCTTACGGTTCTCGAGATCATCAAGAAGACGACCGATTTCCTCGCAGGCAAAGGCATTGAATCGGCGCGCCTCAACGCCGAGTTGCTGGTCGGGCACGCGCTGGAGCTCAAGCGCATGCAGCTCTATCTCCAGTTTGAGCGGTTGTTGACCGAGCCGGAGCTGGAAAAAATCCGTCCTTTGGTCCGGCGGCGCGGCCAGCACGAACCGGTGCAATACATCATCGGCGCGACGGATTTTCATGGCGTGCGCCTCAAGGTTGACCGGCGCGCGCTCATTCCGCGGCCCGAGACCGAACTGCTCGTCGAACGGGTGATCCAGAAACTCGCCGCTCCCCCGGGCCGGGTGCTCGACCTCGGCACGGGCAGTGGCGCGATCGCGCTGGCGCTCGCGAAGCATTATGCCGCCGCCGCGATCACCGCCCTGGACAGCAGCGAGGACGCGCTGGCCCTCGCGCGGGAGAATGCGTTGGCGACCGACCTGTCCTCCCGGGTGGAGTTTTTGCGCTCGGATTGGTTCGGGCAGCTGCCCGCCGGGGTGCGTTTCGATCTGATTGTGGCCAATCCCCCCTACCTTTCGGAAACCGAGGCGGCGGCGACCCAGCCCGAGGTCCGGCAATTCGAGCCCCATGGGGCCTTGATCTCGGCGGATGGAACGGGCCTCGGCGACTTGCACGCGATCATTGCCGGTGCCCCTGATTATCTATCGCCCGGCGGATTGCTCGCGCTCGAAACCGGGATCGCCCAGCATGGGCTGCTCATGCAGGCCATCACGTCCGCCGGCTTTGCGTCCGTCGAGTCGAAGCAGGATCTGACCGGTCGGGACCGGTTTCTCTTAGCCCTTCTTTGAATCCTGCACCGTGAGCGGAGCATGACCGCTCGCAACGAAATCGGGGCTCTTGCCAAGCACTAGGGCGTCACCGATCACGCGCAGGGCTTCGCGCAGGTCGATGTCAACTTTCCCATAGGAGTCGTTTTCATCTGTGCTAAGTTCGTCATCGTCATTCGCGGCATCACCATTGTCGGAGGCGTCGGACTTCTTGGGCGCCTTGATTTTCGGCGGCAGGGGCGGCCCGAGGCGGATCTCCTTGAAGGCAAAGTCATTCTTGGCGAGGCGATCATGCTCCGCCTTCATCTCCTTGCTGAAATTATCGTCCTCGGCCTTCTGCTTCTGGCGCACGCCGAGGTTGAGCGAAACCATCTTTTGCTCCTGGCGGGTCTTGAACCAGTCCATGTTCTTCTTGAGGTAGCTGAATTCCTCCAGCTTGCCCTGCCGCTGGCGGCTGCTTTCGCGCAAGGGCGATAGCACTTTGGAGTCGAGTGGCTTGCCGTCAAAAAAACTGGCGGGAATCTCATCCCACGCGAGGGCATGGGGCAGATCGGATTCGCCCAGATGCGGCATGTAATCGTCAAACGAAGGCAGGATGATGTCGGGCACGACGCCCTTCAGCTGGGTCGAGGAACCATTGGGCAGGTAGAATTTCTGGATAGTCACCTTGGCGGCGCCCGTCTTGACAGGCGACCGGGCCAGTTGGGTGACGAACTCGCGCATTTCGATGATCTGCTGAACGCTCCCCTTGCCGTGGGTGGAGGTGTCGCCGATGACGATCCCTCGGCCGTAGTTTTGCAGTGCGCCGGCGACGATCTCCGAGGCGGACGCACTGAAACGATCCACCAGCACCGCGAGCGGCCCCGCATAGGTGACAGTCGGATTGTCGTCACTGTCCACCGTGATGCGATTCTGGTAATCCTTCACCTGGACAACGGGGCCCTTGCCGATGAACAGCCCGGTGAGATCGATCGCCTCCGAAAGCAGGCCGCCGCCATTGTGGCGAAGGTCGAGGACGATGCCCTTCGCGCCGGCGTCCTGCAACCGCTTCAGCAGTGCGGCGACATCCTTCGAGGCGCTGGTTTGTTCGCCACTGTCGGTGTCACCGTCGTTGGCGTTGTAAAAATTGGGCAAGGTGATCACCCCCAGTTGCGTGATCCGGCCATCGGCGTCAGGAACGTCAAAAATCGCGCCGTGGGCGCGCTGGGACTCGAGCTTGACCAAGTCGCGGGTGAGGACGATCTCGCTACGCGTAGAGGCATCCGCCGCGGCGGCCGGTTGCAAGATCAGATGAACCTGGGTGTCCTTGTTGCCGCGGATCATTTCGACGATCTTCGGCAGCTTCATGCCGATGACCTCGACGGGCTCGCCGCCTGACTGTGCGACGGCGATGATCTTGTCATTCGGGTGAAGCTGCTTGCTGAGGTCAGCGGGGCCGCCCGGGATGAGTTCCTTAACGACACAGTAATCATCCTCGAGGCTCAGCATCGCTCCAATGCCGACGAGCCGGAGTTTCATCTGAATGCCGAATTCCTCAAACGATTCAGCGGAGAAATAGGAAGAATGCGGATCGTAGAGCTGCGTGATGGTGGAGAGAAACATCTCGGCGATCTCGCCGTTTTCAATTTCACCCACGTTTTTGAGCATGCGCTCATAGCGCTTGCGGACGGCGGTCTTGGCGTCCTCGACGAGCTTCTTGGAGTCGTCACCCTGGAGGGCGGTATTCCCTGCGGCCGCGGTGCCGGTCGCGCCTTCCGCGTAGGGCTGGCCAACGACCAGGGGAGCCTTTAGCTTGCCGGAGGCATTCGTCTTGTCGCCGACACTGGGAGCAGTGGGAGCTTTTTTGTTCAGAATTTCGCCCAGCAGCTCGTACTTGAGCCGCCGGCGCCAAAGGTCGTCCGCAGCGGCGGCATCGGTGGGCCACTCCGCTTTCGAGCGGTCGGCGGGGTAAAACTCGTCGGAGGAGAGATCAATGTCCTTCTTCAGTTCATCAAGGATCCAGTTAACGCGCGCCTCGGTCCGGGTCAGGTAAATGGAAAAAATATCGTAGGCGGCATCAAGGTTGCCGAGGTTTCTGATATTCCAATAGAGGTTTTTGCCGTAGCGGGTGGAGAACCCCGCCTTGTCGCTGCCGAGGAACATCAGGCGTTGCCCGTCGAGTTCGCCCATGAAGTCGGTGATGACGCCTTCATAGTCGCTGGCCCGCACGGCATCGCGGTTGTAATTCACCTGCTCGAGCAGGTCGACGAGCGAGCGGGCCTCGGTGCGCAATGTCGGGGAGGTCTCAAACTTGCGGTCCGCGGCCCGCGGCGGGGTGGCAATGAGCGCTGTTGGATCCTGGGGTTTGGCGGGCGACGGGCCGAGATCGGCCCCGAGGGCAAGGCCGGCCGGGAACAGCAGGGACGCCAGCACTCCGGCGGCAAAACGGCGGAGGGCGGAACGTGAGGCGGCGGGGAAGGGGATCATTGGGAAATGGGAGGAGGGGGAACGTGCGAAGGTTTCATTTTCCTGGGAGAGCTTCAAGACCGGTTGACCCGGGGTTTGTGCCTGATGGCGCTGAAACAGTTTTGTGCGGCCGGGCTCATTCGTCACGCTCAGCGGCGGCTCAGCAAATCCTTGGCCTCATCGAGCAGGCGTTTTTCCGCAGCGCTGAGGGAGCCGAAACCATGGCTGTTGATCTTGTCGAGAATGCGGTCCACCTCGGCCCGGAGGTCGTGGCGGCTGGTCAAGTTGACCTGATAGGATGGCGCAGCTGCGGGGACGTTGGTTTTGCGCTGCATCCAACGGGGCAGTTCGATCTCGGCCCGCTTGAACGACGGCCAGCCCGTGTCATGGACGTAGCGGAAGTAAATCCAGCCGGCCAGCATCGCGCCGAGGTGGGCCGAGTAAGGAACGCCGGTCTGGTATTTGCCCCCGGGGATTTCACTGAAAAATAGGCCGCACAAGTCGATGCCGAGTGCAATCCACAGGACGTATTTCGGCCGGGTTGTTACTGGCAGAATGAAAAAAACCAGGAACGAAATCTCCCGGTCGGGAAACAGGCAGGCAAAGACGATGAAATAGCAGCAAAGGATGGGCGTGGCCCCCATCAGCGAGCCGGCGCCACCGTGGAAATTCACCGCGAGCCAGGCCAGCGCACCGGCGAGGGTGGCGGCGAGCGTGAGCCAGCCCAGCCGTTTGTCGCCGAGATGCGGCCGCAGTTCGCGCCCGATAAAAAACACGCTGAGCATCACGACCAGCAGGTGCAGGACATTGCGATGGAGCAGGGGATAGGTGGCGAGCGTCCAGACATACCCGTGCCGGATGCCCGTGACGGTCAGCGCGGCCAGCGTTTCGAAATCGACCACCGAAGGCCCGATCCAGACCGCAAAGATGTTCTGCAGGATGAAGCCGGCGATCGTCGCGGACAGCAGCCAGACCAGAAACGGCGTCTTTTCCCCAGGGTAGTCGCTTCGCATGTAGGGCCGGTCGTAAAGCATCGTCCAGAACCTAGAAAGCCTGCTGGAAAACACAAGCCAGCTCCTGTGCAAATTGAGCGGCGGTTCACTAAAATATTTTGGTCCGTCTTCCGGTTCTGTCGGCCGTGGCTTGAGGGATGGTGGAGGTCCGGGAGTCCACCGATTTGTCCGGGGGAACACATCCCGGGAAAGTCCGGCGGCCGTCACGGGCGGTGGCCGCTTGACAGGACTCGGCCTTGGCTCCTTGTTTACAAAAAACTATGGCCAATAAAGCTGACAAATGGGCGCCGAACATCATCGGTAAATTTTATGTCGATCAGCAGTGCATTGACTGCGACCTCTGCCGTGAGACCGCGCCCGCGTTTTTTACCCGGCACGATGAGGGTGGCTATTCGTATGTTTTCAAGCAGCCCACCACGCAGGAGGAAATCGATCTCTGCATGGAGGCCCTGGAAGGCTGCCCGGTCGAGGCGATCGGCAACGACGGCGAGGAATAACCCGTCTCGGGGTTTCCGGAATGCGCAGCAGGGGGGTGCATCGGCCCCGTTTGATTCCCCGTTCTTGTTAATGTAAAAAACAAAAAGTATTAACTTGTTTTTACGGACGGCCTTGTTAGCCGTTCGCGCAGATGAAAATCTCCTCTGCGTTCGTTTGGTTTCCCGCCCTATTGCCGGCCCTGCTGTGTGCCCAGCCGGGCGCCGTCAGTCTGCCTGACGTCACGGTTTATTCGCCCGCCGTGGCTAACCAGGAGCCGGTGGGAACGTTTGCGATGCCGGTTTCGGCCCTGAGCTTCGAGCCGCGCGTGGATGTGCAGGCACGCAACCAGGCCGAGGGCCAGGCGGACATGGCGGTCCGCGGCGGGATTTTTGAAAATACGGGCATCCGCCTCGGCGCGCTTTCGCTCTTCGATCCGCAGACCGGGCATTACCTGGCCGAGATTCCGGTGGCACCGGCCATGCTGGGTACGCCCTCGGTGCTGACCGGGGCGGAGAATTCATCCCAGGGCTGGAACGCTAATGCCGGCACGATCGCGTATGGCTGGCGGCCCGTGCGCACCACGGGCTTTGTCACGGCGGGCGGCGGCCAGTATGCCACGGACCACGAGGAACTTTACCAGGGCTATCGCAGCGACGCCCGCATTGCCGGCCGGCAGGTCTCGGCCGACGCCTCGGTGGCTCATTCGGCCTCGGATGGGGCTGTGGCCTTTGGCGACAGTCACTTCGACCGGGTGGGAGCCCGGCTGCAGCTCGCGGACAAGGATTCCCAGACCGATCTGGTGTACGGCTACCAGGCGAAATTTTTCGGGTGGCCCAACCTCTACACGCCGTTCAACTCCGACGAGACCGAAAACCTTGAGACCGTTCTGGTCGCGCTGAACCACCGGCAGCAATTCGCCGGCGTCGACTATGTGGAATTCGGCGCCTACTGGCGGCGCAACAAGGACGACTATGCGTTCAACCGCTTTGCCCCGGTGGGCCCCGTGCACCCCTTCCAGCATACCACGTGGGTCAGCGGCACCTCGGTTGACGGCCGGGTCATGATCGATGACATCGCCCTTGGCTACAAGGCGGGTGTCTCGCGCGATGACCTCAAGTCCACCTCCCTGACGTTTGGCAGTTTTCATTCGCGCACGTACGCGACGGCGGGGCTCTTCCCGGAGAAGCGCTGGACGATCGATCCGAACCGGACCCTCGTGGTGACCACCGGGGCCACGCTTGATGACACGAATCGCGACGGGTCCGCGGTCTCGCCGGTCTTTACCCTCGCCGAGGAATACCACGGGCCGGGTGCCAACCTGCAACGAGTTTATTTCTCGTATGCCAAGTCCACGCAGGTTCCGACTTACACCGCGCTGGATTCCAGCCCGGCCTCGGGATTGTTTCGCGGTAACCCGAATCTCGGCCGCGAAACGAGCCACAACCTCGAACTGGGGGCCGGCGGCACCTGGCTGGGCTGGACCACCTCCGGGGCATTTTTCTACCGGCGCGACGACGGGCTGGTCGACTGGACCTATCAGACGGGTGTGACCGCCCGCACGGCGAACGCCGTGGATGTCGACACGACGGGCGTGGAAGTTTTCGCCCGCCGTAGTTTTGCGCGCTTTGACGTGGTACTCGGCGGCACATGGCTGGCCAAGGACGCCGATTACGGCACCGCCAAGGTGAACGCCAGTTTCTATGCGCTCAACTACCCCCGGGAGCGATTGACGGCCGCATTCATCGCGCGGCTGGGTGGCGGCTGGGAGCTGCGGCTCGACAACGATGCACGCGTGCAGGCCGACAATTTCCTCCGCACCATCGGCGGCAAAAGCGCATTGCTGAGCGCGCTGGGCGTCTACTACCGCCCGCCACAGATCCACGGGCTCACCCTGGCCCTCCAGGCTGGCAATCTCTGGAACTCCGGTTTTCAGGCCGTGCCCTCCGTGTCCGCAGCCGGGCGTCAGACCACCGCCAGTGCGACGTACATGTGGTGATGGATGGCATTTGATTCCGCCGGATCCGGGGTAGGAATGGAATGAGCGGCCCGATGCCGAGCCGAGCTTCAGGTATTCGTCGTTCACGGTCGGTGACGAACCCCGCCTTCCGGTCCACTATGGATACCAGAACCCGCGATGCACGGCGGCGGCTTCGTCTTCAAGCGCCGGGCCCAGGACCGTGATGACGCGCTGGCCCCGGGAGAGCACCTCCCGGCACGGCAGCGAAAATGTCGGATTTTCCGAATGCGCGCCCGTGAGCGCCAGCAATCGCTGTTCGGAAAGCGCATAGACGACCCGCCCGAGGTTGCACCAGTAAATCGCCCCGGCGCACATGCAGCACGGCTCGGCACTGGTGTAGAGCGTTGCCCCGGCCAGCGCTTCGGATGACAGCAGGCGCGCCGCCTTGGCCACGGCCGCGAGCTCGGCGTGCTGGGTCGGATCGCCCTCCGGCGGGAGCGAGTTGTTACCCGCCTCGGCCACGACCCGGTCATCCCGGTCCACGACCATCGCGGCAAAAGGATGTTTGCCGGCCGCCCTTGCGACGGCGGAAAGCGCGATGACCTGGCGCAGGTGGACGAGGTCCCGGGCCGACGGAAATCCGGTGGGGACGGACGGAGAGATAGGCATGATTTTTGGTGGCGAGCTCACGGGATGCACAAAACGTACCGGGCCACGGTGGGGCTTGCGCGCGGCGGTGGTTGGCGTTCTGTTGCAAGTTTCCCCATGTCCACCAATCCGTTCCTGGATTCCTCGTTTCAGATCCGCTGGTCGCTGCTCACGCCCGATCTCATCGCTCCGGCCATCGACGCGGCGCTGGAGCGCGCGCAGGCGGCGATTGACGCCATTGCCTCGCGCGATGGCGCAACGCTCGACTACGAAGGTGCCTTTCTCGCGCTCGAGCGCGCCACCGAGGAACTTAACCTGGCATGGGGCAAGGTCACGCATCTCCAGTCCGTCGCCGATTCGCCGGCGTTGCGCGAGGCGCACAATGCCCTGCTGCCGCGGGTCTCCTCCTTTTACGCCAAGATTCCTTTGAACGCCGAGCTTTGGCGGCGGCTGAAGTCCGTGGCGGAACAACCCGGCGCGCGGGCGCTGGCGGGCATCCACCGGCGGTTTCTCGACGAGACCGTGGCCGATTTCCGCCAGGCCGGGGCGGATCTCCCGCCGGACCGCCGCGCGCGGCTCGAGGTGCTGCAGAGCGAGCTGGCGCAACTGACCCAGAAATATTCCGAGAACGTGCTGGATGCGACCAATGCCTGGCAGCTGGTGATCGACGACGAGTCCCGGCTAGCGGGGCTGCCGGCACATGCGAAGGCCGCCGCACGCCGCAACGCCGAGGGCAAGGGCCTCGGCTCGCCCGACCGGCCGGCCTGGCGTTTCACCCTGCACCAGCCCTCGCAGGAGCCGGTGATGATTTATGCGGAGGACGAGGGTCTGCGGCGCGAGATGTGGACCGCCGCCACGGCGGTCGGGGCGCAGCCGCCGCATGACAACACCGAGCTGATCCGCCGCATTCTCACTCTCCGCGCCGAGAAGGCCGCCCTGCTGGGCCGGCCGCACTTTGCGGATCTCGTCTTGCAGCGTCGCATGGCGAAGAGCGGCGAGCGCGCGCTCGGCTTCATGGAGGACATGAAGCGCCGCGCCCAGGCCGCCTTTGCGAACGAATGCCGTGAACTCGAGGCATTCAAGGCGCGCCGCCTCGGCCAGCCCGCCACGGCGTTGAAGGCGTGGGAAGTCGGCTTCTGGGCCGAGAAGCTGCGCCAAGAGCGTTACGCCTTCGATGACGAGGCGCTGCGGCCTTATCTCCCGATGGATCGCGTTATCGCGGGCCTCTTTGACTTGGCGGGACGAGTCTTTGGCCTGCGCATCGTGGAGCGCCCGGCAGGCAGCTTCGAGGCGTGGCATCCCGAGGTGAAGTTCTACGACATGCACGATGCCCGCGGCCGGCATCTTGGGTCGTTCTATGCCGACTGGCACCCGCGCGAGTCGAAGCGCGGCGGGGCCTGGATGGGTTACCTGATCACCGGTGGACCGACCGCCGCCGGCGGCCGCGCGCCGCATCTGGGATATATCTGCGGGAACATGACGCCCCCGGCCGACGGCCGGCCCGCCTTGCTCACGCATCGCGAGGTGGAGACGATCTTCCACGAGTTCGGTCACCTGCTGCACCACCTGCTGGGCGAGGTGGAGATCAAGTCCCTGAACGGGGTGAACGTGGCCTGGGATTTCGTCGAGCTGCCCTCGCAGATGATGGAGAACTGGACGTGGGAGCGCGAGAGCCTCGATCTTTTCGCGCGGCACCACGAGACCGGGGCGCCGATCCCGGAGGAGATTTTCCAGAAGATGACCGCGGCGCGAAACTTCCGGTCGGCCTGCGCCGTGATGCGGCAGGTGCAGTTCGCGAGGATGGACCTGCTGATGCACATGCGCACGGCGGAGTTCATCGAGGGCGACATCGAGGCCAAGGTGCGTGCGACCGTGGCCGACTGCATGATCCCCACGGAGCCGCCGGGGCGGACGATCGTGAAGCGTTTCAACCACATCTTCTCCGATCCCGTCGGTTATGCCGCGGGTTATTATTCCTACAAGTGGGCGGAGGTGCTCGATGCGGATGCCTTCAGCCGTTTCAAGCGGGAAGGCATCTTCAACGCCCGGACCGGCGCGGAGTTTGTCGCCCACATCCTGAGCAAGGGCAACTCAGCCGATCCGATGGAGCTCTACCGCGGTTTCATGGGCCGCGAACCCGATCCCAAGGCTCTGCTGGTGAGGTCGGGTCTGGCGGCATGAGTTTGGGTGCAACCACTTGGTAGGCCGTCGGTCTGGCATTGGCATGCGCCGTGGATTGAAAGCCCTTGTTGCCGTCGCCGTCCTGCTCGGCGTGGCGCTTGTCACCTTGCCGTGGTGGCTGGGCGCGGCCTTGCGGCCGGCCGGGCGTGCCTGGGGATTGCAGATCGGCGGATATGAGCGGGTCGGCTATGCGAGGTTCCGGCTGACCGACGTGACTTACGCCGGCCACGGCGTGCGGGTCAGTGCGTCGCGGATCGAGACGGATACGCCCTTGCTCTGGTCATGGCGGAAAATGTCGGGGAACGGCGCAGCGACGACCGTCGATGGCTGGTCGGTCATCGTCGCGGAGCAGCCGGTAAAAAGCCCCTCCGGGCATTTTGGTCCCTTGGAATTGCATGCACTGCTGAACCGCATCGCCCCGGCCCTGCAGCGGTGGCTGCCCGCCGCGACGGCGAGGGACGGGATCGTGCGCTGGCCGGGGGGCGGCCTGCGCTTGGCCGAGGGCAAGTGGGCGGGGCGGGCCCTGCGGTTCCGCGGACTGGGCTGGCGCTATGGCAGTGTGGACGGAGTGATCGCCGTGGGCGAAGACCGCCTCATCTCGATCAGCGCGAACCAGGGTGGCAATTTGCGCGCGCGGCTTCGCTGGACCGGGGCGGAGGCCTCAGGGGATTTTTCCGCGTGGGACCAGACCATGCCGGTGAGCGCGCATTTTGCCGGTCAGGCATGGTTGCCGGCGGAAGCGAAGGCCGATGCGGTGAAATGGACCGTGCCCCCGGCGGTCGTCGGGCTTGACGCCCTGTATGGCGCGCTGCAGGGAGAGGGCCATGTCGTCTGGCGGGACGGGTTATTTCAGATTTCGATCATGGCCTCGGCCGCTCCGTTGAAACTCGACGCGGCGACGGCGGTGACGTTGCGCGCGGACGCGCAGGGCGACCGGCAGGGGTTCTCGATCACGGCGCTGCACCTCGCCGCTCCCTTTGCCAGTGCGGACTTGAGCAGCCCAGTGGCCGTTGGCTACGACGGACGCGTGCGCTCGGGCCCGGCCCGGATGTCGTTTCAAACGGATCTCGCCCGGCAATCATGGATTCAGGCCCGTGGACAGGGCACGGGTGAAATCCGACTCACGGCCGGGGCCGGTGAGCCGGTGGCGGCGGCGTTTACCGGGGAAATCGAGGGTGCAGGCTGGAACGACATCGCGGTGCAGCAGGTGTCGGTCGCCGGGACGCTGGCATGGCCGCGGCTTGAATTGGAACACCTCGACTTTGTCGCCGACGCCACGAGCCGGGCCACCCTGCGGGGCGGCTACGATTTCCAAGCCAAGCGCGTGGACGCGGCCGTGGCGAGCGGCCAATTGGCCCAAACCTGGCTGCAGCGCTGGCTGCCGGCCGGGGTCGCGGTTGACGGGACCGAATTCAGGGTCACTGCGAAGGGACCGGTCGCGGACCTTGAGCATTCCGGTGAACTGCGGGTCGCGGCGCTTCACTTGGCCTCGCTGAAACCCATCAAGGCCAGTGCAACCTGGCAGGGTCACGGCAACGTCCTGGAAAATTCGGCGGTCCATCTGGCCGCGGGCACCACCACGCTCGACTTGGCCGGCTCGGTGCAGCCGTCAGGCGCCACGTTGCAGTCGCTGCGCTTCGCACCGGGCGGCGAGGAAGTCTGGCGGCTTGCGGCGCCTGCTAGCCTCGAGTGGAGCCCGGACTGGCACGTGGCCGCGCTGCATCTGCAGGGCCCTGCGGGCCAGGTTTCCGTGGAAGGCCGGGGCGGCGAGAACGGTGCGCTGCAGGTCGTGATCGACCAATTGAACGCCGCTTGGTGGCGCGATGCGATCGAGCTGCCCGGGCCCGACTGGCAGCTCCAGCATTTGCAGTTCAACGGGGGGTGGGTGGACGGGAAGCTGAAGTTTGCCGTGGAGGCGCAGGGGCAGATCGAACTTTCGCCGCAGCCGGCGAACCTGGCGCTTTCGGCCACTGGTGACGGGGAAGGGGTGAAGTTGACCGCGCTGAAGGCCATTGAGGACGGGCACGTGCTCGCTCAAGTACAGGGCCGCCTGCCGGTCACATGGGACGCGCGGGCCCGGCCGCATCTGCAGATCAATTCCGATGCGCCCCTCGAGTTTCAGGCCAGCACCGAGCCCGCCTCGCCGCTTTGGCCGGCGCTGGCCAGGAGCTTTGGCCTGAACCTGTCCGGGCCGATGGCGAACGTGCGCCTGACGGGCACCGTGCGTCATCCGTCGGGCGAACTTCACCTTGCGGTTGATCGACTGGCGATGGAATCCGGAGACACCTCGTTCCCGCTGCCGGTGGTTGAGAAACTAGCGCTCACGGTGCATGCCGAACGCGGACTGCTGACGCTGGACGACCTGACGGCGAATCTCGACGGCCAGCCGGTGCATGCCAGCGGGCGCTTGCCCATGAATGACACCCTCTGGCGCCAGCTTTATAACGACCGGTCGGCCTTTGACTGGAAGGCCGCGGAAGGGCGGGTCGACATTGCGGAGGCGGACCTCGCGCCCTTTGCGCGCTACGCCCCGGAATACCTTGCGACGCAGGGAAAGCTCGAGGCGCACGTCGCGCTGGCCGGCGGAAATCTGTCGGGCCAACTCAAGTTGCGCGACGCGGCGACGCGCCCGCTGCCGGCGCTGGGCATCGTGCAGGATATCGCGGGCGATTTTGCCCTGAATGGGCGCACGCTCACGCTCCGTTCGTTCGCGGGCAAACTCGGCGGCCAGCCGGTCACGCTGCAGGGCAGCATCGAGCTGCCGGTGGGCGCCGCGCCCAAGTTCGCGCTGACGCTGAAGGGGGAGGGCGTGCCGCTCGTGCGCCAGGCCGGCATGCTGGTGCGCAGCGATCTTGATTTGCGCGCGGAGACCGACCCCGCGGGAATCACGCGCCTGTCGGGCTTGGTGAACGTGACCGACTGCCTGATCCTTTCCGATCTGCGCGCGCTCCTGCCGACGGGGGAGCGTGGGGTGGTGCGCCCGCCGCCGTATTTCAGCGTCGGACTGGCGCCGTTCAACCGCTGGCCCCTCGCGGTGGAGGTGCGGGCGATCCGCACCGTGCGGATCCGCACCGCGCTCTTCAGCGGCACGGCTTCCGCCCGCTTCCAACTGGGCGGGACGCTCGGCGACCCGCGTGCGACGGGCGAGGCCAGCATCGACGAGGGCCAGGTGCTGTTTCCCTCCTTCGTGTCGTTCAAGGTCCAGATCGGGGCCGTGCGCCTGACCGACGCGGATCCCTATCACCCGCAGCTGACCCTCAATGCCACCGCGCGCCGCTATGGCTACGACCTGCGCATGGAGGCCCGCGGGCCCGTGGACCGGCCGGTGATCACCTTCACGTCCAATCCCGCGCTCGGTTCGGAGCAGGTGCTCCTGATGGTGATGGCGGGGCAGGTTCCGGCCAGCGACGTGGCGGCCGGTGGAAGCCAGCAAAGGCTCAGCGGGATCGGCACTTATCTCGGCCAGAGTCTTTTCCAGGAATTCGGGGTTCCGACCGACCGGCTCGAAATCACTGCGGGCGAGCAGATCTCAGAGAAGGGACGCGAGACCTACAAGTTCGAGTACAAGCTCGGCGACCGCTGGTCGCTGGTCGGCGAGTACGACCAGTTTGACGGTTACAATGCCGGGGTGAAATGGCGGATCTACACGGAGGGGGCCAAGCATGCGGACAAATAAGGGGCTTTGCCTTGCCGCCCGCCGGGCCCGGACCTGGGCGATCGTACTGGCGCTGGCATTGACGCCCGCCATGCTGCAACTCCGTGCCGCCGGGCCGGAGATCGAGCCGGCGGAACCGGTGCGCCTGCGCGTCGATGGACTGGGCTGGCTGGGCGACCGGCAGATGCAGCAGACGCTTCTACTGCTCCTGGGGCAGGTCGCCGGACCGACCATGGATGCCAATGCGATGGAAGATGCGGCCATGATCGTATTCTCGAAGGTGGGCGAAACCGGATATCTCGAGCCCTTGATCGAGGTGGACGCGAAGACATCCGACGGGACGTGGGTGCATCACACGCTGGATCCCCGCCTCGACCAGCCGCTGCCCCGGCCGCTCGTGTCGCGAGACGTCATCCTGCACGTCAAACCCGGCCGGCGTTTTATTCTCAGCGAGGTCACGTTCGAGGGACTCACCGCCCTGCCGGAAAAGGGCGCGCGAGTTTTTTTCCGCGGGGAAAACGCCCTGTTCTCGCTGGGGGCGGAGCGCGCCTATTCGCCCGCGCGGTTGCAGCGCTCGACGTCGAACCTGGCGGAGGAGTTGCGCCGGCGCGGTTATGCCGAGGCCCAGGTGGACGCGGGCGACGTGAAAATCGACCACGCCACCGGCGGGGTGCGCGTGCGGGTCGCCGTGACCGAGGGAGCGCCCTGGCGCGTGACCGGATTCAAATTTGACCCGGCGAACGAGGGGGAAATGCCGGTGGGCCTGGAAACGAGCCGGCTCGGCCAGCCTTGGTCGGCGCTCTGGCGGCAGGACATGGAAATCGCGCTCCGCCACTGGTACTACGAACGCGGGCATCCCGATGTGAAAGTGACGCTCACCCCGCAGCCGGCCGCGGCGGACGGTGGCGTCCGGGCTGTCACCGTCATCGCCGTCATCGCGCCCGGTCCCGCCGTCACGCTTGGCCGCGTGCGTTTTATCGGCAACGAGCACACGCGCGAATCCATCCTGCGTCCGCTGGTCCCGGCGAAGGAGGGCGGACCGTTGAACCCGGTGGAAACGGAAAACGGCCAGTTTCGCATCTCGCACCTCGGTGTGTTTAATGCAGTCGATCTCCGCTACGAGCCGGCGGACGGACCGGTGCGCGATGCGGTGTACCAGCTGGCCGAGGGCAAGCGGCGGGACCTCAGCCTGCTGTTCGGTTATGGCAGCTACGAGGAGCTGCGCGGGGGCTTCGAGTTGCGCGACTACAACCTCTTCGGCCGCGCGCATCAGGGTACGCTGGAGCTGGTGCAGTCGATGAAGAGCACCAGCGCGGAATACGATTACACCGTGCCCGAGCTTTTCGGCAGCTCGGTTGACGGCACCGCGAAGCTTTTCAGCCTCCAGCGTCAGGAACGGTCGTTCCTGCGCGAGGAGTACGGCGCCAACGTGTCGACGACCTGGCCGGTGCCCCGGCTCGGGCTGGAGGCGACGCCCGGCTACACGTTCAAGCGCCTGCGCAGCACCGAAAGTTCCCTCGCGACCAGCTCGGTCGACCTCGTGCAGACCACCGCGGCCAGCCTCAACCTCGGGCTAGTCCGCGACCGCCGCGACAACCCGCTCCAGCCGCGGCGCGGCTACAAGGTCTCGCTGCAACTGGAAGAGGCGAGCCGATGGCTCGGCGGCCAGGTGGATTACCAGCGGGTGCAATTTGGCGCGTCGTTCCATACGCCCCTCGGCTCGTCCCGATGGTTCCACGTCGGGTTCTCCCATGCGGTGGTCACGACGCTCGGATCGCTCAACGACAGCCAGCTGCCGGTGAACGAGCGCTTTTATCCCGGGGGCGACAACACGATCCGAGGCTACCCGGAGGGCGAGGCGTCGCCGCGCGCGGCGACCGGGCTGTTCCTCGGGGCCAAGACGATGACGCTGCTGAATCTCGAGCTCGAGCAGGCGGTCACGCCGAAGTGGTCGGTGGTGGTCTTCAGCGACTCGCTTGGGATGGCGGCGCGCATGGCGCACTACCCGTTCGATGAGCGGCTGTTCGCGGTGGGGCTCGGCGTGCGCTACCAGACCCTGATCGGCCCGGTCCGGCTGGAGTACGGTCGGAACCTGAATCCCCGGCCGCTCGATCCGTCGGGGACGGTGTCGTTCTCGATCGGCTTTCCGTTTTGAGCGGGGAAGGGCGGAAAATTATTGAGGTTCGCGCATTAAACTGACGACGAAGGTCCGAGGTAACGCGGTGCTTCAGCCCGCGTTTCGGGACGCAAGGCGCGGGCTAAAAGCACCGCGCTACTCCTTGGTCCATTCGTCAGTCTGATGCGCGAGACCAATAGGTCGTGGGTCCGTTTGCCGCGTAGGCCGCCTGCTTGCAGGCGCGATGAGAGCGCGAGCAAGCTCGCGGCCTGCCACGATTCCTCAAACGGACCCACGGCCGGAAAATTTGTTGTCGCCCAAGGGGCCGCGGCCCGCGTAAGCAAGCGGGTCATGATCATCGCCGACCTCTCGAGTATCCCCGGAAGAACGTTTCCCGCCCGCCGCTGGACCCGCGGCATGGTGGGCCAGGCCGGCCAGCCGATCCCGGCCAAGGGCTTTGCCATGGGCTACGTGGTGCTGGAGCCGAACGGCGGTCAGGTGCCGTGGCACAACCAGGAGCAGGAGGAGATTTACATGGTGATCCAGGGGCGCGGGGAAATCTGCGTCGGGTCCGAGCGCCGCGAGATCACGGCGGGCCAGGCGGTCTTCCTCCCGCCCACGGTCTTTCACCAGCTGACCAATATCGGCGAGACCCCGCTGCACATGATGTACATCTACTGCCCGGGCGGGGACGTGGCGCACTGGCGGCAGGAGCTCGACGGCACGCTGCCCCCGGCCGGTGTGGGTCCGACGCCTGCGCTGCCCGCCGGCGCCGCGCCGCAGTGCACGAAGAAGCCTTGAGGGGCCAGCTGGACGCCGGGTTTCCAAACTTTCTATCAACAACCCGGCATGAAATTAAGTTCTAATGGCCTGACACGTTTCACCCGGCCCCGGCTGACATCAACGTTCGGCAGACCAATTCTCCGCCCTCCATGAATGCTTCGCTAAAATTGCTCGTTATGACATTCGGAGTCACGCTCTCCACCATGGCTACCGCCGCTTCGGAGACTTTCGAAGCGGCACGATCTGAAATCATGCAGGCGATCGCCGCGATGCAAGCCGCCGCCAACGCGCATGATTCGGATCGCCACGTTGCTTACTACGCAAAGGACACGTCACTCGTTTTCGTCATTAATTCCGACAAGATTGTCGATTGGCAGCCACTCCTTGAGCAGCAGCGAAAATGGTGGAATTACGGAAAGACAGACGTCACCTACACCCAGGTCGGCGAAACCGACTTCAGCATGCCCGCGCCCGGTCTGGTCATGACGACATACTTTTTGAAGTCAGCGAGCTCAGGGCCGGACGGTAGCACCGTTGAGATGCGGTTTGGGATACCCGCACTCTGGCAAAAGCGCTCAGAAGGCTGGCGGATTATCTACGCGCACGAGTCGGTCGTCGCAAAGTAGAGGTGGCGCGCGGTTCATAAAACATGCCGAACCACTTTCCCGAACCGGCGCCGGGCGCGGTTCATTAAAACGTTCGGCAAACGATAGCATGCAGCATCAAACGAAAGATCTGGTCCTGCATTTGATCGTCGGCGTTTGCGTAGGCTTCTGGCTGCTCGCGGCTGTCGGAACGATGCTACTGCTTCAAGAAGTGAATGGACAGCTAAGGCCTAAGAGGCTCGCCTTACTTGCCGCTTTGAGCGTTAGTGACGTGACTCTTCGAGGAAGATTTTTGCAGCGATGCACCACCATTGGAATCGTCGGTTTTCTCTCGGGCCTTTTCCTGCTTTTTCTGACTCAAAGTATTATCTAGTAAGAATGAACGAGCCGAACCAATCCTCGCAGCCAACCCGTGCGACGGGTGGCTGACCTCAACGTTCGGCAAAGAAAGCTTATCTCTCACACCTATGAAAGATCCATTCGAGATTGTCACTTGGGCGTTAGCGATCGGCGTCGCGTGGGTGCTACTCACTAGCCTGACCGGTCTTGATGACTTCCTGAAGAAGCTCGTCGGCCGGAAAGAGAAGACCGCAGCGTTGGAAGCAAAGATCGAGTCGCTCGAGAAGCGAGTAGCGGAGCTAGAAGCGAAGAATTCTGAATTGCTCTCCACCAAGTGAGCGAAAGAAAAACGCCTAACCAGTCGGAATGAGAAGGCGTAGATGACTGATCGCCCATGCGGGCCAAATTCGTCAAACTGCGTCTTATGAACCCGCCGAATAAAACCACTGGACTGACGATCGGGATGGATCTCGGGGACCGCCGCCATGCGGTGTGTATCCTCAGTGCAAACGGTGACATCGTCACCGACGGAGCCGATGGGGTCAGGCCGCAGATTGTTGAAAACCCGAACCACTCTGCCGTCCCGCCCACATTATCAACAATCAGCGGCCCAACCCCATCGGCCTTCCTAGTGAAAGCCGAGCCGATCAGCATGGTCCGCATGGATTACAGTTCTGGCGGGCTGGCCCCTCGGCTCGGCGTCTGCCTCACGTTCGGGCCTGACTGCCGGGCCGGGCGCGGACCGCTCTGGAGCACGCTCCGCGCCCGCCGATGACATGGCTCGCCGAAGTTTCCGGGAAAGAGACGGGAGCGCCGCCCAGCGGTCACTTCACCGGCCCGATGCGCTTCGTGTCGATCGCGATGTCGTCGTAGTAGATGTCGAAGTCGTCCGCGGCGCCGGCGCCCCAGGCGTGGAAGCCGAAGGAGAAATCGACGAAGCCCTTGACGAGGTCGGTGCCCGGGACGATGGGCTGCGCCGGAGCCGGTGCGGCCGCGGGGGCTGCGGCGGGATCGGCCTTCGCGGCCGGGTCGGCCTTGGTGGGCCGAGGGGCGCGCGGCTTGACGACGAAATCCTTCAGGTCGGCCGCGGGCTCGCCGTCGATCCAGGCGGTGACGCGGTCGGGGTGATCCTGGAATTCCCATTCGAGGCAGAACCAGCGGCCCAGGGGGTAGACCGCGCCGGGCAGCGTGGTTTCATTGCGCGGGATGTCGGCCGCGTTCTGCTGGTACGACACCATGATGTTCTTGCCGCGGGAGGCCCCGACTTCGAGAAAGTTGGAGATCGGGTAACCGGCCGTGCCCGCATTCAGCAGCACGTCGTGCCCGATCGGGACCGACGGGCTGATATAGACGTAGGCGCGGCCGAAGAAATGCGAGCGCACTGAGTCCGGCAGGTGGGAAGCGACGATGAAGGCGAAGCTCTTCTCGCCCTTGGGGTAGTGGATCTGCAGGGCAGACTTGCCGTGGGCCACCTGCGCGGACTGGACGGTGATGGTGGCGTTGGTGACCTCGAGCGTTTTCCAGACCGCCTTATTGAGGCTGCCCGACTCAAAGTCCTCCGAGAAGACGGGGCTTTGGGCATGGAGAGGGGCGGCGACGACGGCGAGGGCGAAGGCAAAGCCGAAGGTGGCGGAAAGCAGGCCCGACTTGGCGGACCGCGAGGGGTGACGTTGGGAGGTAATCATGGTCGGGGTGGAGGCCACGAGAAGTAACAAATCCCCCTGGGTTGTCGCGAAAAATTCTTCCGGACAAATCCGGCCTGCTTCCGCTCCAAGCCCGAAGGCATTCGGGTAGGGTCGGTCTTTGACCCGCCCTTTTGATCTCAATCCGCTTTTTGCCACGGATATCACAGATGACGCATGCGTGATATTCCCTGCCTGTCGTGGTCCCAGCGGCTGATTTCCCGGCGGGAAATCTCGGGGCGGGTCGGAGATGCTGCCCTACCTTTTCCACTGACTGGGTGTCCGGCCGGTTTGCCGACGGAACCAGCGGGCGAAGTAGTTCGGGTCGTCGAAGCCCGCCTGCGTCGCCGCCTCGGCGATGGTCGGCGCGCGGCGGAGGGCGTTTTGCGCCGCTTCCAACCGGAGCTGGTCGCGCAGGGCGCGCAGGCCGAGGCCGGACTCGCGCTTGAGCCGGCGGCTGAGATGGTCCGGATGATAACCCGCGGTGCGCGCGACCCGGGCCAGCGGGGCGGGGGAGCGGAGGAGTCCGCGCACTTTTTCAAACAGGCTCGGCTCTGCGGCCGGCTCCGGCACGGCAGGCGCCTGCCCAAGCAGGCGGGCGACGACGGTCAGGATGGCGGGGTAGTCGGCGAGGGTTAGGCGGCCTTTCGCGGGCAAACGGGCGAGCAGGGCGTGCAGCTCGTTCAGCGTGGCCTGGGGCAGATGGCGGTGGACGGGGCGCGTCCGTGCTGCACCCTCCACCTCGTAATCGAGCACGAGGCAGAGCGGGCGGCTTCGTTGCTGCACTGCAAAGCCGTGGGCCGTGCCTGCCGGGATGAGGAAGAGATCGCCGGCCCGCGCGGCCCGCCGGCGGCCGTCGATCGTCTGCCAGCCCTCGCCCGAGAGGTAGAGGATCAGCTGCGCATAAGGGTGGGCGTGCGGCACCACCTCCGCCTCCCGGTGGCGGTTGAGCTGCAGCTTCCGCAGCACGAAGCCGAGCGCGTGGATCTCGATTTTCTGGATGAGGATGGGGCTCCAGGCGAACATGGGTCGGATTCGTGCTATCAAAAGTCGGATTCCTCCTAACACAAGCGCGCGCTTTCACCCTAGACTGGGGGCGTTTTCATTCCTTCCACTCCATGACCATTCACAAAGTCGGCATCATCATGAACGGCGTCACCGGACGCATGGGCACGAACCAGCACCTGTTGCGCTCGGTCAAGGCCATCATCGACCAGGGCGGCATCAAGCTCGGCGACGCCGAGGTGATCATGCCCGACCCGATCCTGATCGGCCGCAGCGAGTCCAAGCTCGCCGCCCTCGCGGCCCGCGCCGGGGTGAAGCGGTACAGTACCAATCTCGATGCCGCTCTCGCCGACCCGGCAAACCAGGTCTATTTCGACGCCACGCTCACCGGCCAGCGCCCCGTTGGCGTGCGCAAGGCCATCGCGGCGAAGAAACACATCTACTGCGAGAAGCCCACCGCCACGACCTCCGCCGAGGCGCTGGCGCTGGCCCGCGAGGTCACCGCGGCCGGACTCAAGAACGGCGTCGTGCAGGACAAGCTCTGGCTGCCCGGCCTGCTCAAGCTCCGCTATCTTATCGATACAGGCTTCTTCGGGAAGATCCTCTCCGTCCGCGGCGAGTTCGGCTACTGGGTCTTCACCGGCGAGACCGAGAAGCTCCAGCGTCCGTCGTGGAATTACCGCAAGGAGGATGACGGCGGCATCATCGTCGACATGCTCTGTCACTGGCAGTACGTGATCCAGAATCTCTTCGGCGAGGTGAAGTCGCTCACCTGCCTCGGCGCCACCCATATCCCGCAGCGCTGGGACGAGAACGGCAAACCGTACAAGTGCACCGCCGACGATTCCGCTTACGCGACCTTCGAGCTGCACAACGGCGTGGTCTGCCACTTCAACTCCTCGTGGGACGTCCGCGTGCGCCGCGACGATCTCCTGACGCTCCAGGTCGACGGCACCCACGGCTCGGCGGTCGCCGGCCTGCGCAACTGCGTGGCCCAGCATTTTTCCGCCACGCCGCGCTGCCTGTGGAATCCGGACGTCGACAGCCCCATCAAGTACATGGACGGCTGGACCACGGTGCCGAACAACGACACGTACGACAACGCCTTCAAGGTGCAGTGGGAGCTCTTCCTGAAGCACGTGGTGAAGAACGAGCCCTTCCCCTGGACGCTGCTCGAGGGCGCCAAGGGCGTGCAGCTCGCCGAGCTCGGCCTGAAATCGTGGGCCGAGCGCCGCTGGGTCGATGTGCCGAAACTGGCGTGAGGCGGGTTTGTCTCCAGGTGGAATGCGTTGACCTCAACGCATTGCGGCGAAGCCGCCCGATCCAGCGTGTTGGGGTCAACACGCTCCACCTTGCGCGTGTAAAACCGCCCGCCCGTTTCCAAACGCTCAATTTACGCTGGCAAATTGTACGTTTTGATTAAGTTGTGCGGTGCTGGCGGCCGGTTTCACCGGCCTCCGCCATCGTCGGAATAATTTCAACTCAACCTTATCTCCATGCTCATCTGGTTCCTCCTTATCGCCGTCCCGCTGTTTTTTGGTCTCTACGCGCAGTACAAAGTGTCGCACGCCTACACCAAGAACATCCAAATTCCGTCGCGCGGCGGCATCACGGGTCGCGAGGCTGCCGAGGCCGTGATGCAGAGTGCGGGCATTCGTGACGTCGAGATCGTCGAGGTCGAGGGCCAGCTCTCCGACCATTACGATCCCACCCACAAGCGGCTGGCGCTCTCCAGCGACAACTACCGCGGCACCAGCCTCGCGGCCCTCGGAGTGGCGGCGCACGAATCCGGCCACGCCATTCAGGACAAGGTCGGCTACAAGTTGATGAACTTCCGCCAGACCCTGGTGCCCGCGATGCAGTTCGCGGCGCCGGTGAGCTGGTTCGTGCTCAGCTTCGGAATCGTCCTTGCCGCCATCCTCGGCAACCGCGTGTTCGGCATGTACATTATCGAG
Organism: uncultured Opitutia bacterium; assembly: GCA_903827245.1. GTDB lineage: Bacteria > Verrucomicrobiota > Verrucomicrobiia > Opitutales > Opitutaceae > CAIUWA01. The sequence goes on along the minus strand of CAIKHO010000058.1, from coordinate 14,193 downwards.
CTCGGCATCATCGCCCTCTCGGTCATCGCCCTGTTCCAGCTCGTCACGCTGCCGGTCGAGTTCGACGCCAGCCGCCGGGCGAAGGTCCAGCTGGTAAATCTTGGCATCCTCGACGCCGACGAGATGCCCGGCGTGAACGAGACGCTCGATGCAGCGGCGCTCACCTATGTCGCCGCCTTCGTCTCGACGATGGGCAATCTCCTCTACCTGCTGCTCATCCTCTCTGGGAACAGTCGGCGCAACGACTGAGAGCCGCTCCTGCAGTTGGACGGCCGGCCCACGGGCCGGCTTTTTTGCGTTCGCGTGGCCGGCGCGCGAACCCGTTTCCCGCCACCGAAAAAACTGGCGCAGCCGGATGGCGTTCAGCACAAACCATGGCGCTGCCGAAGTCCGGAGCCCCAACCCTGTGCGCAACCCCGCCTACGCCGTGAGCCTTGCTTTTCCCGTGGTCGGCCACGTGGAAATAAAACCATGCTGGCCGTGCCCCGGCTGCGATCCCGCGCGCTTCACACCCTGATTGGCACCTCATCGGATGGTTAACTCGCAACAGCTTGGCTGGCGTAGGGGCGCACTTCACGTGCGCCCGGTTTGGCGGCGTCCAGGCGGGCGCACCTGAAGTGCGCCCCTACGGTTCCATGACTCCGGCCCAAGCGAATTCATCGCCGCGTGACGCGTGGCTTGGCCGATTGACCGGCCCGGTGGCCGCGGGCGTGGTGCTGGTGCTGTTCTGGTGCGGCCTGATCGGCAGCCTGCGCCAGAAGAGCATTACGTTCGACGAAATGGCCCACGCGACGGCAGGGTACAGCTACTGGCGTTTCAACGACTACCGGCTCAATCCGGAGAATGGCAACCTGCCGCAACGCCTCATGGCGCTGCCGCTGCTTCTCGGTGGCAGCCAGTTTGAGTTTCCGGCGCCCGACACGCCGGCCTGGCACACGGCGGACGAATGGGCTGTCGGCGATACCTGGTTCCATCACATGGGCCACGATGTGACCGCGATGCTGTTCCGCGGCCGCGCGGTCATGGGGCTGGTCGCGGTGGCGCTCGCGGCCTTGGTCTGGCTCTGGTCGCGGCGACTGTTCGGGCCCGCGGGCGGGATGCTGTCGCTGCTGCTTTGCGTCCTGAGCCCGATCGTGCTCGCGAACGGCGCGCTGATGACGTCCGACACCACTGCCGCGTTTTTCTTCCTTGCCTCAGCTTGGAGCCTCTGGGCCGTGGCCCACCGGATCACGGTCGCCCGACTGCTGGTAGCGGGCCTTTGCCTCGGTGGGCTGTTCGCGGCCAAGATGTCCGCGTTGCTGGTGCTGCCGCTCGCCGTCCTGCTCTGGACGGCGCGCCTCGGCGACGGACGGCCGCTGGTCGTTGCGATTGGCCCGCTGCGCGAGGTCTCCGATCGCGGCCGCCAGGCGCTGGTGCTGTTCGCCGCCGGGCTGATTCAGGTCGCGATCGCCGGAATCGTCCTCTGGGCCTGCTACAGTTTTCGCTACTCGGCCTTCGCGCAGGTGGATCCGGGCCGCGATCAGTTTCAGCGCCGGTGGGAGGTGGTGCTGGGTCGCGATGATCCGGTGAACGTGGTCCTGCAGCTCGACCTGAGTGCCGCGCAGCGCGCGCAGGTCCTGCAGGTGCTTCAGGCGCGTCACGCCCCGCCGGAATTGTGGGCGCAGGCGCGGGTCGATGCGCTGCCGGAGATCCGGCACGACATCCTTTCCCCCGGGCAAATCCGCGAGCTTGAACGCCGGCTGGAGGCACCATCGGGCGAGTGGCCGGTGCGGGTGGCCGGGTTCGTCCGGCGCCACCGGTTGCTGCCCGAGGCCTACATCTACGGCCAGACCTACGCGTGGCGCTACTCACAGACGCGCTTCGCCTTCCTCAACGGCGAATATAACACGACCGGCGAACGCTGGTTTTTCCCCTATGCGTTTCTCGTCAAGACGCCGCTGGCGATGTTCGCCCTCTGCGCCCTCGCGCTCGCGGCGGCCATTTATTTCGCGCGAAAATTCCCTGGCGCCGGGCCCGGGCTCTACGACCTGCTCCCCTTGCTGCTCCTCTTCGGCCTCTATTGGGTCGCGGTGCTTTTCAGCCACCTGAATATTGGGCACCGGCACATCCTCGCGACCTACCCTCCGCTCTTCGTGCTCGCCGGCGCCGCCGGTCTTTGGGTCGCCGACCCGGGTCGTGCCGGACGGATGGCGTCTTACGCCGTGTGCGGCCTGCTCCTGGTCTTGGGCGCGGAGATGGCGTACCGCTTCCCCAACTATCTGGCTTATTTCAACGTGATCGCAGGTGGTCCGTCCCAGGGTTATCGGCACCTCGTGGACAGTTCCCTCGATTGGGGACAGGAACTCCCGGCTGTGAAAGCCTATCTCGACCGGCACGCTGCCGATGGTCCGGCCTACTTGTCCTATTTCGGCATTGGCGATCCGGCGTCGTATGCGATTTCCGCGGCACGGCTCTACTCGGCGCCGGGCCAGGATCTGCCGCCCCCGCTGTTCACGATTTCCGTGCCGGTGAACGGGGCCGACGCGGCCGTGGCCGAGGTGCGGCGCCAGCATCCCGGCTTTGACGTGGCGGGAGTGGTCCCGGGACCCGACAACACGCTGCAGGTCGTCATGCTGAAGACTCCCGCCGCGCTGCGCTGGAAAGCCGGCACCTACCTGATCAGCGCCACCATGCTCCAGCCGATCAATTACGTCTTCTCCGGGCCGATCGGCGCGTGGAACACCCGCTTCGAGGAGGTTTACCAGGATCTCTCGCGGATGTTGGGGCCGCTCCTGGCTGACGACGCGGACGCCCGTCTTGCACGACTGCGCGAACATACGCCGCCCGAGTGGGAGCAGATCCTCACGCGGTTCGAGGCCTTCCGTTTTGCCCGCCTGACCGCTTGGCTGCGCCAGCGCGAGCCGGACGACACCATCAACTATTCCGTCCTCGTCTATCGCCTCACCGAGGCGGATCTGGCCAAGGCCCTGCAAGGTCCTCCGGCGGAGTCGGGGGCGGACCTGCCAGCCCAGATCGAGCAGAACCTGGCGGCAAGCAAGGGCGGACCCGGCTGATCCATGGCACCCGCCCCTTCAACGATCCCCGCGCTCTCCGTGGTGATTCCCTTCTACAACGAGGAGGAAGTCGCCGGCGTCCTTGTCGACGAACTCGGCCGCGATCTGTCGCAGCTCGGGCTGACGTGGGAGGCGCTGCTGGTCGACGACGGCAGCACGGACGGCACCTTCGAGGAACTGACCCGCGCCGCGGCGCGCTGGCCGGGCTGCCGGATCCTCCGCCTGCCGAAAAACGCGGGGCAGGGGGCGGCGTTGCTCCACGGCATCGAGCGGGCGTCCGGCCCGGTGATCGCGATGCTGGACGGCGACGGGCAGAACGTGCCCTCCGACATCGGCCGGCTGCTGCCCCTGCTGGAGCGGGCCGATCTGGTCGTCGGCGTGCGCACGCCGCGGCACGACTCCTGGCTGCGCCGCAGGATGTCGCGGCTCGCGAACGGCGTGCGTCGCCGGCTGCTACGCGACGGCGTGAACGACGCCGGATGCGCGCTGAAGGTTTTCCGCCGTGAAGTCGTGGCGAGCTTTTTGCCCGTGCCCATGCTGAACCCGTTCATGCCGGCCTTCGCGGTGTCGGGTGGATTTCGCGTGGCGGAATTTCCCGTGCAGCACCGCCCGCGTCGCGGCGGACAGTCCAAGTACGGCCTTCGCCGCCTGCTCTGGCGCCCGGCGCGCGATCTCCTCGTCATCGCGTGGACCCTGCGCCGGCGGCCCGGGGTGAAGCGGGCCTGAGCCGGAATCATGCCGTTACAGAAGGTGGCCGCCGACCTCCCGCCGTCGCTTTCGCTATGGCGGGCTGCAATGGATTCGCGAGGGCACCGTAGCCTTGGCGAAGGTGGCCGGGCGGCGGATTGAATCGATCGCAGGCCTACCGCGCCCGGAGGTCGCGGTCCACCTCGATCCAATCGCCCGACCCTGCCCGAGCGGACGCGATCAGACCAGCTTGAGCTCGCGCAGGGTAGCGCCGACCGCGCTGAGGTTTTGCGGCTGCATCGCGGCGTGGCTGGTGGAAAGCACGATGCCGGTGCCGCCGGCCTTGAAGACCGCCTGAACGACATTCCGCACGCTCTCGGGGGTGCTGTTCTTCTGCACGACATCGATGCCGACGCCGGGACAGATCCGGGTCTTGGTACCGGCCACGGCCTCGACCGCCCGCTTGGTCTCCTGGTAGACGTAGTCGGCGGAGAAGATCTCGAACTTGCCCTTGGGCGTGCCGTTGATGGGCAGCTCGCGCAGCTGGGCCTCGTAGGCCTCCTCGGACTGGCCGATGATCTGGTCGTAGCTTTTCTCCTTAAATCCCATGATGCTGTACTCGAAATCGAGCATCTGCTGGCGGCTGAGGTCGCCGTAAATGTTCTGGGTCATGCTGTACACGTAGGACGTCATGCGCTCGGCGGCCGGATTGTCGTAGACGACCGGCTTCAGGAAATCGGCATACTCCGTGTAAACCTTATAATCCTGCTCCGCCTTGTACATCGGGTTGAAGGAGGCGTTGTGCCAGATGTGGAAGCCGACCTCGACGCCCGGCCGGAGCGCCTTGGCCTTGGCGTAAAGCTCACGCTGCGTCTCGCGCATGCTCTCCGCCCAGAAGTTTTCCCAGACGAGCAGCTCGGGATAACGCAGCAGGATCCGCCAGAATTCCACGTAGTAGCCGTCGCGCGGGCGCTTGCCGGCGCGGCCGTCCCGCACGTAGGGCTCGAGGGCCAGGAAGGCTTTCTTGACCCGGGCGATGTCGATTCCCTGCTTCGCCGCCTTGGCCGCGCAAAACTCGCAGAAGCAGGAGGTGTGGCCGGGATCGCTACTCGAGCCGTGATGCCACGCGCCGAGCGCGTTGCCGAGGGGACCCTGGCGTTCCGAGCCGCGCTGGAGTCCGTCGACATCGTAGGCCTTGATGTAATCCTCAACCATGCCGGAGACCAGGTTCCGGAAATACGGATTGTTTAGGCAGGGGCCACCCGGATGGCCGTTCGTCCTCCGACCGTAAAGGTCGATCTCGTAGAGCTGGTCCATGCCCGCGATCTTCGCGGGTGCGCGATTGTCTTCCTCCATCCACGGATAAACCTTCACGCCCCGCTTCCGGGTTTCCGCCGTGATCTGCTGCATCGCATCGGGCAGGTTGAAGTCGCCCGCCGCAAGCGGCTGCGGCTTCATCGCGATGTCCCGGTAGTATTGCGGGTGGGCGGTGGCGAAGTTGCCGTTCGGGCTGGTCGCCTGGTTGAGGCCGGCCCAGGACGCCTCGAAGGTGCCGGCGTGCAGGAAGAGGGTGTTGACGCTCGCTCGGGCCTGGACGTCGTCGAGGAACTTCGTGATCCCGTATTGCATCAGGTACGTGACCTCGGCCTGAAAGCCGATCATGGGCGTTACCGCCGCGCTCGAAGCCTCGGTGGACGCGGCCCGGCTGGCCGTCGAGGTCAGGGCGAGTCCGGAACCCACCGCGGTCGCAGCCATGGCGGCGGTCCGGACAAAGTCCCTGCGGGAAATCGGATTCCTGTCGTTTTCGGTGCTGTTCATATGAGCCTTTCGGTCGCGTTGGTCGGACAGAGATAAGCTCCCCCGCACGGAAGGACGGGGGAGCCGGGAGAAAAAACCGGACCGGCCGAAGCCGACCCGTGGATCAGAAGTCGAACGTGGACGTCACGAAGAACGTCCGCGGGTCGACGATACGGTAGTTGGCCGCCTGGCCGGTGGAGTTGTAGACGATCGGCGTCAGGCCGCCGCTCTCCGTCAGGGACTGGACGTTCAGCTGGAACTTCGCCCGGACGCTTTTGCCAAACGCCGGCAGCCGGGTCGTGTACGAAATCCAAGCATCCACGTTGGTGATGGCCGGGACGTACTGGGGCTTCGTGAGGTCCGGGTACGAGATCAGGTTCTGGGTCGCGGTGGGTTGCGAGAACGTGGCGGGATTCAGGTTGGCGTAGTAGCCGCCGACGGCATTGGATGCCCAACGCAGACCGCCGCCGACCGCGAGGCCCTTCAACCGGCCCTGCTGGAAGGCGTAGTTGGTGATCAGGGAGGAGGAATACTCGCGCTGGCCCGGAGTCCGCTGTCCGGCCAGTCCAAACAACGTGTACAACTGCGAGTTGACGATGCTGTTGTACGTGCTGTTCGGCGTGCTCGTGGCGCCGGTGGTGTTGGAATTGGCGTCGCCCGTGTAACCGTAGCTGTTCCAGAACGAGCCGAGGTACAGCTTATTGCCGTTGAACCTCGTATAGACCGTCGGCAGGTCGGCCGCGGCCGCATTCTGCCAGAAGTTGAGGCGGCCGTTGCCCGTGGTGGCGTTGCCCGTGCCGTAGAGCCAGGCGGTGATCTGGCTCGACGCCTGACTGTAGCTGGATTCCTGCTGGCCCGCGGTCAGCTTGATGTTCCAGTTGCGGGTCGGATTGTAAATGAGGGTGAGTTCCTTGCCCTTGGACACCTGGGAATTGGTGCCCTCGGTGTCGGTGTTCGGCCACGCGATGTTATTGCCCACGGAAAACTCATTCACCAACTGGATCCCGGCCTGGTTAACCTGGGGTCCGGCCAGCAGCGTATTGACCTGGATCTGTTCCGACGTCGTGAGGGGATTGGTGGTGTTGTTGTCGAAGAACTGGCCCGTCGGATCCTCGCCATTGCGGATGCGCACCACTTCCCGGGCCCAGGTGAAGGCACTGCTGGTGTCGATGCGTTGCGCCCGTCCGATCGCCAGGTTGGCGGCGTCGGAGATCGCGTTCTCGGCGGTGGATTTGTACCAGTTGAAGGTCCAGGACAGCTTGTTGTTGAAGATGCTGCCGCCGATGCCGTAGTCATCGCCTTTGCCCGATGGCTTGGGCAGGGCCTTGCCAAAGAAATCGGTCTGGATGGTCTGCGGGGGCTGGAAGTTATCCGAGTGGTTGTAGTGGAAGCTCAGGCCACGGACAAAATCCGCCACGATGCCGCCTCGTTCCGCGGCAGCATCGATGGACTTCCAGCCGCTGAACGGCCTGAACACCACGCCTTGGGTGGTGGTATCGCCGCCAATATCGAAGGGCGTGGGATTCATGATGGTCAGGGCCCGATAATCGGCGAAGCCTGCCGTCGTGTAGGCCGGCACGGGAATGGCCGCGGTCGCCCCGGCCGCGAGGGCGGCCTGAAAAACCCTGACCTTGTCGTAGCGCGTGCCCAAGGTCGGGACGATGCGATTATTCCAAAGATTGCCCTGATAGGCAAAGCTGGTCGAATTGAGCGTCTTGCTGGTCACGCCCTGGCCCGCGCCTGCGATGAACAGGTTGTCGTCCATGTTCATCTGGGTGGTCTGCCAGGTATTGGTCGAATTCCAGTCAAAGTAGGTGAGCGGAAGCTTGTTCGGCCCGCCAAAATTGGGTTCGCCCAGTTTCGCCGACCCCTGGGTGACCACGCCGTTGTAACCCATGTAGTAGTCGCGCTGCATGTTCTTGTTGTTACCCCAGGTGAAGTTGTTCGCGATGGGGGGATTCTGGTTCAGCAGGAAGCGGGGATCGCCGCCGTCCATCGTGAACCGCCAGCGTCCGCGGTTGATGACGTCCTTCTGCTGGCTCACGAGCGCCATCAGCCGGGCCTTGCCCAGGAAGGAAAGGTACCGGGTCCAACCCTCGGTCTTGGTGAAATCATGCTCGTACGCCAGGGTGGCGCGGAGGTTGTTGTTGGTCTCCGGGCTGGAGAAAGTGTCCGTCCGGGTGCCGGCGGCATACGGTGAGCCGAAAAACGGATTGGGAGTCCCGTTCATCAGCTTGGTGTTGGTGTCGATCAGGATGGCGGGGACGTCGTTGCCTTCGCCGGCATCATAGTGATCCCATTCAAACAATTCCTGCCGGAACCAGCCGAGCTGGAGGTTGAGCCCCTTCGTGATTTCCTGGTTCAACTCGACCTTGTAATTCTTGTCCGTCTGGGTGCCGTAGCTCGAGCCCGCGAAATTGTACTTCGTCCAGTCGTACAGGGCCTTGTTCGTGATGGCCGTATTGTAGTAGACCGCGTAGCCCGTCGCGCCCGTGGAGGCCGGCGGGATCGGGGCCTGAGCGAAGGCAGATTGCGTCCGGGCGATGCTGGAATTGATCCATTGCTGCGCAGTCCGCGCGGTGACGGCGGGGAGGGCGGTCGATCCGTTCACTCCCGTGCCTTCCGTGGCGACGCTGACGAAGAAACTCTGGAATTGGCCGCTGTTGACGAAGATCGTGTCCTCGGCGGCGGCGCTCGTGATGCCGGGAATATAGGCGGCCGAGGTCGTGCCGCTGAAGGCGCCGGTTCCATTGGAGGTAAGAGTCTTGTTCGCAATCCAGCGCGGATCGAGCGTCGAGTTCAGGTACGGACCCGTCACGGTCCCATTGGCGAAGGTGATCGTCTGCGTCGTCGGATCCCAGCCGGGCCGGCCCGCATTGAGCCACGGGGTGATGCCGTCCACCGGCTCATTGTAGTTGGGCCGGGCGTTGTAGTTGTCGTAGTTTTCGAAGCTCGCGGTGAGTTTCGTCTTCGCAAACGGCTTGTACGTGATCGCGGCGTACTGGCGGCGGGTGATGTCCTTCGAGGGCTTGCGCTCGAATTCCTTGTCATCGTACAGCGCGGCGAAAAACAGGGCGACCTTGCTGCCAACCGGCACGTTGACGTTGGCGCTCTCGCGGTGGGCGCCGAAGCTGCCGAAGCGCACGCTCACCTGGGATTTCCATTGGTTCAGGACCGCCTCGGCGGTCGACTGGTTGACCACGCCCGACGGGGAGGCCGCACCGAAGAGCAGGGCATTCGGGCCGCGGTTGATCTCGACGGAGTTGGTGTTGTAGGAGTCAAACGCCAGGCGGGCCAGCGTCGGGTAGTTGTTCTCGGCCGTGTCCGCCGAGCCCAGGCCGCGGATGCGGTTGGCCTGCGCGATGCCGAAGGTCGGGCCGTTGTTCGTGCTGTAACCCTGGATTTCATCCGTCGCGCCGGAGGGCCCGAGGAAGATCGGCGTGTAGGTGCCGGCGCCCTCCGTGTTGGCCTCGTAGAGGAACACGTCGTTGATGTTGAGCGCGCCCGTGTCCTCGAGCTGCTGCTTTGTCACCACCGTGATCGAGGACGCGAGGTCGCCGACGTTCGTGTTCAGCCGGCTGCCGGCGAGCGTGTTTTCCGCGTAGTAGCCGATGTCCTTGCTGGCATCGACCTCGAAGGGATTGAGCGTGACGACATCCTTGCCGGAAGTGGCGGATGAGGACGTGACCGGCGTCTGCGCCGCCTTGGCCTGGTCGGCCTGCATCGCGGCAATCTCGCTCGGGTCGAGCACGCCGTTGCGGTTCTTGTCATATTTTTGCAGCGTGGCTGCGTCGACGCCCGCCTGCGCCCGGGCGGGCGAGGGATGGAGCAGGGCGAGAATCAAGAACGCGGAGGTCAGCAGACGGGCCGCGGGACTTACGGTTGGGGCGATGCGTAGGGTCTTCATGTATCGGAAGGGTGTGACGATCCAGGGGAAACTCATGGATTCCGTGTAGGATCCATGGGCAACGAGGATGTAGTTAGGGGGTATCACAGGCGCATTTAGCGCCTGGTCATGGAGTATCGGGCGCTAGACGCCCGACACTATGATTGGTGACTTTTGTTTGCCGGTGCGCCGGAAATTTTTCGAGTGCTAAAGGAAGTTGAGAGGACTGCTTCCCGGTTTTTTTGTCCGTTATCCGGTCACCTCCGGCCCGACCAGCCCCGCGATTGCGTATCGCAGTGAATTGTCATCAGGCCCGTCCGCTCGCCCGATGGCGACGTGAGCGGCCAAAAGGCTTATCCGGCCGCGGGCGGAGGCGGAGCGATTACGCCAGCGCGATCCGGCCGGTGCTGTCGCCGAGCCGTTCCACGGGTGCTCCCACGCGATCGAGCATCGAGAGCCAGAGGTTGTTCAACGGGATGCCATCGCAGCGCAAATGCCGGCCGGTGCCGACCGTGCCGCCGGCCTTGCCGATGAGCAGCTGCGGCAGGTTGTCGTGGTTGTGCAGGTCGCCATCGCTGATGTTGCTGCCGTAACTGATGAGGGAGTTGTCGAGGATCGAGGCGCCGTTGGCCTCCTTGATGCCGTCGAGCTTCTTCAGCATATAGGCGAGTTGCTCCACGTGGTAGGTGTTGATCTTGGCCACGAGCGCTTTCTTGGCCGCATCGCCCATATGGTGCGAAGTCGCATGGTGGGGCACGTTGGCGCCGGCCCAGGGATAGGTCTGGTTGCTCTTTTCGTCCGCGAACGGGAGGGTGATGACCCGGGTGCGATCGGTCTGGAAAGCGAGGACCATCATGTCGATCATCAGCGGCAGGCAGGTGGCGTACTTGTCGCTGCTGGCTGCGGCCTTGCCGCCGTGCGGGTCGAAGTCGGGGCGCACCTGGCCTGCCGGTGGGGCGGCCGGCGGCTCCATGGCCGACTTTTCCAGGCGAATCTCGATCTCGCGGACGGACGTGAGGTATTCATCCATTTTTTGCCGGTCGGCGTAGGTGAGCTTCTTCTCGAAGCCGCCGGCGTCATCGAGGACGAAGTCGAGGATGCTCTTGCGGTCGTTCTCGCGCCGGGCGCGGCTCTCGGCCGACTCGCGCGGGTCCCCATTGGCGAACAGGCGGTCGAAAACGGAGCGGGGATCGCAGTCCTTCACCACCGGGGTGGTTTCGCTGCGCCACGAGATGGTGTGGTAGTACGCGCAGCTGTAGCCGTTGTCGCAGCGGCCGGTCTGCTTGACGTCCTCGATGCCGAGCTCGAGCGAGGGAAACTTCGTCAGGTGGCCGATCTTGTTCGCGGCGGCCTGGTCGGCGGAGAGTCCGCACTTGAGGTTGGCTCCCTCGGTCTTGCGCGCCTGCGCGCCGGTGAGGTACGAGGCGCTGGCGCGGCCGTGGTCGCCGCCGCCGTCGCCATTGGGGTTGGCCTTTTCGCAGACGAGGCCGCTGATCACCGTGAACCGGTCCTTGAAGGCGGCGAGCGGCTGCAGGATCGGGGTGAGCTCATAGCCCGAACCGGCCGCGGCGGGCGTCCAGTTCTGCATGTCGATTCCGTTGGGCACATAGAGCCACGCGAGGCGCCGGGGCGCCAGCACGGCCTGGGCCGCGGCCTTCGCGTCGGCCCCGACGAGCCGGGTGGGAATCATCGAATCAAGGACGGGCAGCGCGATCGCCGTGCCGAGTCCGCGCAACATGGTCCGCCGGGACATGATCAACTGGCTCATGAGTCACCTCTTTCTGGTTTGCCGTTACGTTTCTGGAAAGCGTCGCTCCGCACGATCGCCTCGATCATCGCGGAGAATTTGTTGCCGTTCTGCTTCATGGCGCCGACGATGGCGTCGGTGGTGCGGCTGTCGTAGGATTCGAGCCCGCGGCCGAGGGCGAAGGTCAGCATCTTGCCCGCGAGACAGCGGGAAAACTGGTCGCTTTGCGCCTTGATGATCTGCCGCAGCTCGGCCGGGCCGTTGAACGATTCCCCACCGGGGAGCGTGCCGCGCGCGTCGATCTTCCCGTCGGCGCCGTCCTGGGTGCGCCAGGCGCCGATGGCGTCGAAATTCTCCAGGGCGAAGCCGATGCCGTCCATTTGTTCGTGGCACACGGCGCACTTGGGATCCGAGCGGTGCTTCTCCATGCGCTGCCGGAGCGTCCCGGTCAGCTCGGCCTTGTCGCCCTCCGCGAGGGCGGGGACATTGGGCGGGGGCGGGGGCGGCGCCGTGTCGAAGAGGTTTTCGAGGACCCATTTGCCGCGCTGCACGGGGGAGGTGCGGTTGGGGAGGGACGTGACGGTCAGGACGCTGGCCTGGGTCAGGATGCCGCCGCGCTGGTCCTTCGGCAGGGAGACGCGCCGGAATTCATCGCCGGTGACGCCGGGCAGGCCGTAATGCTTCGCCAGCCGCTCGTTCACGTAGGTGAAATCGGCGTCGATGAAATCCACCACGCTGCGGTCCTCCTGGACGATGGCGTTGAAGAACAGCTCCGTCTCCTTGGTCATCGCGCCGCGCAGCGCCTCGTCAAACCCGGGGAAACGCTTCGGGTCGGGGGCGACGCTCTGCATCGTGCGCAATTGCAGCCACTGCCCGGCGAAATTTTCCACGAGGGCCGATGACTTCGGGTCCTTGAGCATGCGGCGGACTTGCGCATCGAGGTTCGCCCGCAGCTGGCCTTTGCCCGCAAGGGCGAACAACTCGTCGTCCGGCATGCTGGCCCAGAGGAAGTACGAGAGCCGGCTGGCCAGCTCATATTCGTTCAGCGTGTGAATCCCCGACGGCTCATCCGCCTGCGGGTCGAGCTCCATGCGGAAGAGGAACGCGGGCGAAACCAGCACGGCCTGCAGGGTGGTGTCGATGCTCTGCACAAAGGGACGTCCGTCGCTGTCGGCCTTCGTCCAGAGGGCCATCAGCCGGCTGACCTCGGCATCCCGGACGGGGCGGCGGTAGGCCCGGGTGGCAAACTGGCGGATAATGATTTCCGCGGCCGCCGGCTTGGACAGCGTCGCGGACGGCTCGGCGACCATCACCCGGCGGTAGCTTTCGGGCATGCGATCTGGGGTGGGCGCCATGGGGCCCTCGACCTCCAGCGCGATCACGCCGAGGGTCGGCTTGCCCGTCGGCGAGAAGCCGGGTCCGGCGCGGACCACCGCGGGCGCTTTTCCCATCTGGGCGCCGCCGGGACCGGGCCCTCCGGAGCGACCGCGGCCCTTGGCGGGTGCGGGGTCGGCATTGGGATCCGCGTTGGGGTCGGCGGCATTGGCATCGTCGGCCGCCGGGCGGGCGGCCGCGACGGCGGCGCCGCGACGCTTGGCCTTGGCGCCCGCCGGGGGCGCATCGGCATTGGGATCGGCATTGTCGTCGGCGTTCGGATCCGACGCGACTCCCTTGGGCGGGGACTCGGCGTCGGCCTTGACCTTCGCGATGGCGTACTCCTCCTGGGTGGGACCATTGAGGAAGGCGAGGCTGATGCGGTGTTTGCCGGCGGTCAGCGGGGTGGGCTTGTCGATGGCGCCGAAAGTCGGGTTGCGCTGGTCGTCGGTGATCGTGAAAGGCTGCTCCACTTTCGCGCCATCCACGAGAAAGGCCACCTGCGGTCGCTGGTGCGTGGCGGGGCCCTGCGTGCCGTAGCCATGCATGCGGAGCATGTATTCGCCGTCCGCCGGGATGTCGCAGTCGATGTAGATCTCACCGTTATAATTGTACACGCGGCCGACCTGGACGGTGTAAGGGGCGCGGCCGGCCGTGGCCTTGGGGTCGCTCTTGGGAATCGTTCCCTCCAGCTCCGCCGCGGACCACCGGTTGACGGGCGGCGGCAGCACAGGATCGGCGAGGATCGCCTTGTCGAGGGCCACGCCCGCGGCCGCGAGGTATTTCTCCATCAGTACCGGCGCCATCGAAAGGACGTCGCCGTTGTTGTCGAAGCCGTAGCCCGAGTCGTCCGATGGGAAACCTTCCGCGGGACGCAGGTCGATCGCCAGCAGGTCGCGGATCGTGTTGTCGTACTCGGCGCGATTGAGCCGGCGCAGCGTGACGCGGCCGGGATTGGCCGGGCCCGACACATCCCCAGCGAGGAAAGTCTGCAGCCAGCTGACCACCGGGGCCACCTCGGCCATGGCCGGCTGCGGTTCGTCCCGCGGCGGCATCTTGCGACCCTTCAGCTTTTCGAGGGCCTTGTTCAGCTTGGCCGTGCCCGCTTCCAGCGAGGCTTCATCCTTGAAGAGATCGAGGCGCAGGTCGTTCTCCGCATCCTTCGGCCCGTGGCATTCATAGCAATGCTGGGCCAGGAACGGCTGCACCGTCTGGTGAAACTCCTCCCATTTGGCGCCCGGGCGGGCGGCCGAAGCGACCGCCGACGCTTGGGCGGGAGACTTGCCGTCGGCCGCGTTCTGCATGCACGAGCCGAGCAACAGGCACGACCCCGTGAGGGAGGCATGCGCGACAATCCGCATGAACGAGCGCGCTTTCGCCGCACTCGTTCTTGTCGCCGGCAGTGGAGGGGTGGGGGACCCGGCTTGCATACAACTTCAGCTGACGCGCCATCCGCAGGATGGTGGCTTTTTTTGTCAGCCTGCCCTCAACAGGCCAATCTTATTAACCGACCTTATTGGGTTGCGCGTGCAAATTGGTGACGAGGCCTTTGGGTGCCATTCCAGAGGTTCATTCGGGGAAATCCGTGGACACTCCAGTTGTCCGTATTGCGGAGACTTGTTTGGGACGGCCCGGTCGCAGCAAAACCG
>CAIKHO010000057.1 GCA_903827245.1 uncultured Opitutia bacterium | reverse complement strand
GCGGTCGTCGTTTGCACGGAGTGGCCGGAATTCCGCCAGCTCGACTGGCAGGCCCTCGTGCCTCGCCTGCGCCAGCCACTCATCCTCGACGCCGCCCGTTTTCTGGAAAAAGCTCTCTTGGGACTGCCCAAAGTCCAGTATATCTCCGTCGGCTCGCCCCTATGAAACTCATCGGACGCAACACCATCATCACCGGCGGCAGCCAAGGCTTCGGCCGCCACATTGTGGAGGCTTTCCTCAACGAGGGGGCCAACGTGCTCTTCTGCGCCCGCAATCGCGCGGACGTCGACCGGACCCGGACGGAACTGCAACCACAGCTCCGCCCCGGTCAACAGCTCCACGGCGTCACCTGCGACGTCGGCGACCCTGCGCAGGTCGCGGCCTTATTCCGTGCGGCCGACTGGGGCTCCTGGCATGCGGTCGTGAACAACGCGGGCGTGTACGGGCCGATCGGCCCCACGGAGGACATTGCGATCGAGGAATGGATGCAGGCTCTGCAGATCAATCTCAACGGCACGCTGCTGGTCTGCCAGCAGGCTATCCGGGCGATGAAACCGCACCGCGCGGGCAAGATCATCAATATTTCCGGCGGTGGTGCCACCAACCCGATGCCGCGCTTCGCCACGTATGCGGCCACCAAGGCCGCCGTCGTCCGGCTCACCGAGACCCTGGCCGAGGAATTGCGGGAGTTTTCGATCGACGTGAATGCCGTGGCGCCCGGCGCGTTGCGCACCCGCCTGACCGAGCAGGTCCTGTCCGCGGGGCCGGCGCGGGCCGGCGAGGCCTTCTTTGCGAAGAACAAGAAGTGGGCGGAGGAAGGGGCGGTTGACCCGCGCCTCGGCGCCGGCCTCTGCGTCTGGCTGGCCTCGGCCGAAAGCAATGGCATCACCGGCAAGCTCCTCAGCGCCCAGTGGGACCCCTGGAAGGATCTGGCCGCCAAGCGCGACGCCCTCGCCAAGTCCGACATCTACACCCTCCGCCGCATCGTCCCCGAGGACCGCGGCCAGAAGTGGTGAAGTGCAGGCAGGCCAGGTGATTCCGGCGTGAGGGGCGCAGCATCAAGTCCCCGCTCGACCATGCATCTCGACCGGCCTGGCCGAAAGCCAGTCCCGCAGCCGCCATGCTCCGTAGCCCAGCACCGCCAGCCACACCAGCGCGCTAAGCGCAAAAAGTATCCGGGACATCACCGTGCCACGATAGACCACTTCGACCACGTTCCTCCCCGGTTCAAGCCGGACCATCACAAGATGATCGGGTGATTCTGAAACTGGTACCGCCTGCCCGTTGATTGTCGCCCGATAACCTGGAATAAAGACCCGCGGAGTTTCCAAATAGGAAGCGGATGCAAGTGCTACTTCGGCCCGATAAGGAATCAGGCTGCGTGTCTTGATCTGAAGATCGTCCGGCTTGTATCGCTGCAGAAGGACACGGGCAAAATCGCCGAAGGGCTTGTTACCAGCCTGCGGGGCGTTATCCCGGAATACCAACTGCAGGTCCTGCGGCTTCGGATGGGTGTTCCATATCGAAATCACCTTGGGCCGGGAGGCGTCGACGCCAAAACTTTTTTCATAGTCACCGCCCTCAGGCAGATAATAGGCGCGTTGGAATTCCTGTCCGGTCATGGTCAAGACACCCGTGTACGGACGGTCAAAAAACTCGAAACGCAGTAAAAGGCGCTCACCCGGTTGAAGCTCTAGGTGGGGCTCTAATTGCTGCCAACTCGCGTTAAATGGGTTCGGATGCGTTGTAAATGTCACTACCTTTTCTCCCGGTCCACCGAGCAACGGATCCGCTATTAAACTATGGTCCTCAATGTTCAGCAGGTGACTTTCCAGATGATAATCAACGATGCCATAAGTGATATAATGCGGCCGCGGAATACGGTCGTAGGCATAATAAAGTGCCGCGCCATCCGTGAAATAAAACTCCGTTGTACCGGCAATCGTGTTTATGGCCCGGCGTCCGCGTTCAATGGGCTTTTGGATTTCACCGTAATTCCATATCAGCGCGATCAATAGCCCCAGAAATGCAGCCCCCTGCATCAGCCGCGGCCAGCGCCCGCTCGTCAGGGCAATCAGGGCCAGTCCACCGGCAAAGGGAGCGATGCTCGCGAGCACCGGCAGAAACCGCAGCCATAAGCCCACGCTGCAAAGACCATAGACCGGATCGGGCACCAAGCTGTAGAGAAACGCAGTCACTGCAGGCACGGGCGCAAGCATGCATACGAACAGCGCCCCCGCCAACGCGAGGATGCGCAATTCCCACTCACGCCTGAAAAGAGCGACGCCCAGGCTTAACGCCAGCAAGCCCAGCGCCGCATAGCCAGGCTGCAAGTCGCCCAAATCCGTGGCCGCGTCCGAGATAGGGAGAAATCTTTGGGGAAATTGTTCGAGGACAAATTTGACCGCCTGTGCATGCATGTAATTTCGGGCAGAATTGGTTTCCGGCATAATGCGCGGAGCCAGGAGACCGCTCACCAGCAAAACCACCCCTAAACATTCAGGCAGCCGGTCCCGCCAACGAAAGGCGGGGAACCTGCGTTGAGACCAGGTCAGAACGGCCCCCACTAATAGCGAGAGTGCCAGCCATGCGGCGTGAGCCCGATTGGTCCACCAGAGGGCAGCCAGCGAAAGAGCGCCGCTTGCAAGCCAGCCCCCATGGCCCGACACCAATAATCTTACCAGCGAACCCAAACCCAGCACCAGCCCGACTGCATAGACCAAAAGCTTGATTGAATCGGCATTTCCTCCTCCCGGCAGTTCGTAAATGGAAAAGAAATAATATGCGAGCAGGCCGGTAAAAAGCAGGCCCCCACCGGCTGCCTTCCGCCATGAAGCCGCATCGAAATTAAGCGTGAGCAAACGGAGTCCCTGCACACCTGCTGTGACAAAGCTCGCCCAGAGCCCGACCGGAGCATGGCAGAGCCAGACTAAGCCAAGTCCAACCCCAACGGACAGCCAGCCCGCATCGTCATTCCTTCGGATCAGGCGGACATTGCCATAAAGGACCAATGGCAGCCAAGCCAGCGCCGTGAAGGTCATGTACATCTCGCTGGCGTACATGTAGAGCGCCGTTACCGGACCACTGACGTAGAGCAACGCCAAAGCCCATGCGATCCAGCGCCGTCCAGGTGCGAGCAGGGAAAAGCAGATGTAGCTTACCAGGCCCGCCATCATCGCGGTCAATATCACGATCAGATGTTGCACCGCCAAGGCCGTCAAAACCCGGCCTGTCATGAAATCGATCACAATTCCAAAATTGGCAAAATAGGGCGCCGTCCGATACGGATGTACGGCTCCATTGTACATAAACTCGCCCTGTCCAACAAAGACCGGAAATATCCCGGCGCGCGCCTGCTGAAGGGCATCGGCCATGACATAGCCATACCACCGTGCATCAAGCCCGCCCAACATCCGTGAAGTGAAGAAAGGGGAAAACAGCCATCCAGCACCAAATAATATTGAGAGTATCCGCACATACTCCTGCCAACTTTTATCATTCGGTGCCAGAGCGCGGCGCAGAGTGCGAAAGATCGTACCCAGCCCCACAGACATGGTGCCGAGATAGGCCGCTTCCGCTATTGTCAGGGCGGGCGAGAACCAAAGCGATCCGATCCAGACGGCCAGCGTCACGAGTAACCACGCTTTTGCAAAATAGCTCCAGTTGATCAGACCTCCCTCCCGGGCCGATCCGATTCTGATCCGCGCAACCAGCAGGACTGCGCCAGCGCAGGCCATCAATGTCACGGGTTGCCCAAGCAATGATTTCCAAGTCAGCGGCGAACTCATGTCATCGATCACAGCCCTGGCCAAGTCCACCGTTTCCGATCATGGTGACCCGGGGGCAACAAAATAATGCCAGCAGGGGTGCGGCCTTGTTCAAACAGAACGCCAGCCTTGGACAAACCGTGGTTCAGTGAAGGTCGGAAACGCATACAAATCCGGTCACGGGAGCCGCTGCACGGATTTCAACCGTCCGCTAAAGGCATCGCCATTAAGCGGGGTTCCCTCCAGCATTACGATCTGCGGAGTCGCCAGCACAAATTCGGCCTGCCCTTCCAGCAGGGTTGTCCCATCCAGCAAAACCTTGATCGTGCGCTGCGACTGATGCCAGTCCTCAGGGGAGACAGCCTTGGGTCGAATTTCGTCTGGATTCAAACCGCCCCAGAACAGGCGCAATACGTGCGTGGCCGAATCGACTGGTATCGGGGGGCTGGTCAACGAAGCGCCACCGGCCGTCTTGACCGCAAATCTCACCCGGCCGGGTTGATCGTAATGAACGAGCAGCGAGTCCATCGTCCGGCCATCGCCTGTCGCAAAAAGCGTTTCGTCACCGGCCAAAGGACTGTCGGGAAAGACGAAGGTCAGCTCAAGCGGCCCGATATTTTTCGTCAAGCCCTCCGGCGGCTGCAGGCTGATACGTTCAACCGCTAAAATCTGGCCGGAAAAATGCGAACCAAAAGCCTGCGCGAGCCGATCCACCCCCACTGTGATCTGTGCGGCAGCGGAATCAAAGGCCGGCACCGGCGTGTCAAATAGTATGCGCCCGTTCAGCTTGATGCGGGCGTGGTTCCTTTTGAGAAGGGCGATTTCCGACAGCGTCCGCGTGGCAAAAAAATCATCGCCTTCAGATGGATAAAGCGAAGGGACGTCGATTTCGACAATTTGCCGGTGTGTGGCGTCCACCCGCATGCGCGGACTTTGCGGGCCGCCTGTTCCGGCATGCACATAACCCAGGGAAAGCTGACCGGGCAGCGGGTATGTGATGGTCACATAATCCGCGAGAATGGCCGTGGATCCGGTGACAAGCAGGGGTTCCAACTTTGGAGCGGGCTGGGCCGGCAGCGCAAGGAGGAGCCGCATCGCGCCGTAGGCCGGCTGGCCTGCCGACTCAAGCCAGTAGGGCGGCAAAACGAAGGGTGAAAGGGGTGCGGCCGGGAACGGCTGAGCGGCCTCCTGCGCGACGATCCGGCCGGAAAAGGCGACCGCATAACCGTCGCTGCCAGGGAGATTGCGCCCGATGACCGGCCGTTGTCCGCCAGCGGGGTAAAATGCCTGTGGTACAACCCAGAGAGTCTGGCCGTTGAGCCGGACCACTAGTAGCTGCGCCAGTTCACGT
This sequence comes from uncultured Opitutia bacterium, assembly GCA_903827245.1. GTDB lineage: Bacteria > Verrucomicrobiota > Verrucomicrobiia > Opitutales > Opitutaceae > CAIUWA01. The sequence goes on along the minus strand of CAIKHO010000057.1, from coordinate 4,528 downwards.
TCACGGGCGTTTTTCGGGTTGGGATAAAAGGATCCGAGACTAGCCTCAAGCACTTGAAGATCGCCCGGCTTGATGGCTACTGGCGGGCTCAAAAGCGGCTCAGCCCCGGCGTGATGCAGGCCAAAGCGTACGATTTCATCACTGATATAGGTGATAAAAAACAGATCTTGCTGGTCGGCCGCACCCGTGACCACGAGGGGTTCGCGCCGGCCCGCCGCCTGACGGGGTAACTCGAGCCCGAGGCGGACAAAATTCCCGCCCGAAAATCCATTGATCGCAGGAGCGAGCGGCTGCCGCCGCACTTCGCGCATTTCTCCGGTGAACTTCCGCTCGATGTAATCGGAGACATTATTCTGGCCAAACGTGACAAAGCCGGGAGAGGTTTCGTAGAATTCACTCTCCGCCGTCAGGTAAGGCACCCCATCCAGAGTCACGCACAGCGTTCGCTTGGCTGCCTGCACGTCAGCCTTGGACCAGCCGGAGAAAAAAGGGTTCGCAGCCAGCGGATAAAGCGAGCCGGCCGCGATTCCAATACGATGAGGTCGCCCGTAGTCGACAGGGATGAACTGGCTGAGCAACTGCCGGCCGCCGGTATGCGCAAAGGCCAGCCGCACCTGGTGGGTGTTGGGATAGTACAAGACGTATAGAAAATCTGACTTATAGGACACGCCAGTCACCATCAAGGGCTCAGCCTTGCCCAGCTGGTCACGTGGAAATTTCACCGTCAATTCCACTGGGCCGTATGGCGGGGCGTGGTTGCGCTCCCACCATTTTGCCGGCTGGTTGAACCAGTCCGCCAGCACCGCAAAGGTCTCCGGCCGGTAAGACTTAAACAAGTCATTATGCTGGATGGTGACCAAGAGATTGAAGACCGCAGTATAAGCGACCGCCGCGACCACGCCGATCCGGCCAAGGATTCGCCACGGTCGGGAGGATTCAGCCCGGCGACTCACCATCAGCAGTCCCAGCATCGCGACCAGCAGCAGATCCGGGATGAAATCCACCATGTAGCGGTTTGCGGACCAGGCAAAACACATGACCGCGGCCGCGAGCGCAAAGAAAGTAAGGCCGAAAATCAATAACCAGCCACCCAGCGCGCGCTCGCGACGAAATCCCAGCATCCACCAGACTGGAGCCAGCAGCGCGAGCCATGCCACCGGCATGTTTGGGAGTACGCCGTAAGGATCTTCCGCACCGCCATAATCCACCGGGCGCACGCCCGGATACCCCCGAACAAGTTGAAAAAAGGGGAAGTAACGCTCGATCTGGGCCGGAGCCAGAAAGTTGAGATAAAAATTCGTGCGGAAAAAGCGGAAGCTGACCAACTGGGAATCCACCTGCCGGTTGCCGGCGAGCTGATATTTCTGACCGAATTCGAACGGATTATCGAAACGCGCGTAATTATAAAGCAGCAACCCGCCCACGATCAGGCCCAGCGGCAACACGACCGCGCCGGTCTCGCGCAGCCACTGCGTCCGGGCTCCACCATCACCCCGGCGCCACCGCCATATCCATCTTGCCGCCCACAATCCGAATAGCACGACCGCCCCAAAGACAAAATGCGGCCGCGAGGCCACAGTGAGGCCGAAGGCCGTACTCGCGCCAGCCAGCCAGCACAGGCGGCCGGTCCGGCCGGTGAGACTGTTAAAAAGCAGCCAGAATCCGCCAGCCGAATAAAAATAAGCGCTGGCGATCGGCACTTCCCAGACACTGTTGCGGGCAAGCATGGGCGCGCAAAAATTCCCGAGCCCAAGCATAATGGCGGCAATCCACACCCAGCCTGTGGTCGTGCGCGGAAAAAATCGGCGACGCAGTCCGCAAAGCAGGCCAAGGCTGCCGAGATAACCTCCTGCGCAGAAAACGACCGTTGCCAGGTTTTGCGGGAAATGCAGCCCGCTCAGCACCTTGAACGGCAGGAATAGCGTGAGCGCGGGAGCTGCTCCAAAATAAAGGTAATACCGACCCTTGTAATAAGTGGCGTCGTGCAGTTCCACGATTCCGGTCTGCTGGCGCTGCACCGGATCATACGGGTCGCGCAACGCGATCAGGGCCTGTGGCGGGTCAATCTTAAAGCCCAGCCGGCCGGCTAGAAATCCGTCTGCAAGCTGATTGTAGTAATCGCCATCATCCTTGGCGAAACGAATGGCGTATTGCGGAGGAATGCCGATGTAAGCGTAAAACCACGTGATGCAGGCAAAGATCAGGGCGAGGCCGAGAAACTCGCGGCGGCATAAAACCCGTTCAATCAGCGAAACGCGGGCGGGGGGGTGATCGGGCATGAGACCGGGACGTTAAAACAGGAGTGCACAGACTCCGGCTAGCGTGAAATGGATTCCATGACGGAGGCGCAAGACGCAAATCGTGACGCAAGTAATCAGGTCGGCGTTGCCGCCTGACGGCACCACGCCTGAATCCCAACCGCGAGCAGGGCGCACCAGCATAGCGCACTCAGGGCGAAAGCCAGCCGCAATGCCGGCGTGCCGGTATAGCGCAGTTCTACGAGATTGTCTCCCGCGGGAAGCTTCACCATGCTCCGGTTATTCGGCGAACGTGTCACCGGAGTATAAGCGCCGTTCACGGTCGCACTGTACCCAGGAATGAATGCCCGGGGTGTTTCCAAATACATCGGCTCATCCGCGTGGGCTCTGGCCCGATAGGGAATTAGCCCGAGGGTATTGACCGCCAGTTGCTCCGCGGTGTAAGGCTGCATTGTAACCTTGGCAAAATCCCCGAACGGGCTCCCATCCGCGGGGAGTTCCTCACACAGGAAGATCAGTTCCACCGGCTGAGGCCGATCACTGGTATTCCAGAGAGCAATTGTCTTCGGCCGTTCGGGTGCGACCCCGAAGCTTTTGGCGAAAAACCCCGCGGCCGGCAGGAAATATTCGCGGTAAAAACCATTGGGCCCCTGGCAAACCAGCCGGCCCGTGTACGGCTTGTCAAAAAATTCAAAGCGCAACAGCAGCCGCTCTCCCGGCGCCAGGGTAAGCTTCGGCTCCAGGCTCAGTCGCCCAGGCGTCCTGTCATCGACCTTGGTCGTAAACGTCACCTCGCGAGTCCTGGTCCAATCCACCGGCGGGCGGGCTTCCATCGTCGGGTCCGCGGCGCGCAGCAAACGACTCTCCAGCAGATAATCCACCACTCCATTGGTCATGTAGGGCGACGCCGGCAGATTGCGCAGGATGAAGCTATAAAGGCGGATATTTTCCGGCCGGTAGAACGCACTCACCTCCTCCGCCGAATTGATGACCCGGTAACCGTGCCGGACAAATTTCTCCGACTCTCTCAGGCTCCAGCCGAGAGCTAGGCCTGCAAGCAGGGCCAACCCGACCATGGCTCGCGATGAACGCACCGGCCAGGCCGCCCCGCCGATGAAGCCTAAAAATACCGCCACCATCGCCAGCAGAGGAATGTACCTCACCCAGAGTGTGGAACTGCTGATGTCAACAAGCGGATCGGGTACGGTTCCCAGCAGGAAATGCGTCAGGCCCGGAACGGGCACGGACATCGCCAGCAAAACCAATCCCATGAGGCCGAATAGTCGACCCTCCCATGTCGGGCGGATCGCCACCGCAATCAAGCCCAAGAGAAGCACAGTCCATAATCCGTAGCCAATCTGTATATCGGCTAATCCCCTCCCAGATCCCGAAACGGGTTGAAGGCTGGCCGGAAAAAGTCCCTGCACCACCGCGAGTGCCGGTATTTCGTCCACGGGCAATCCAAACGGCAGCATCAGCAAGCCGCCCAGAACCAGCACGGCCACACTCCATTCGGGCAGGCGCTCTCGTACCCGCCAAGCCGGCCAGCGCATATCCGCTGTCGTTACACCTGCCGCCAGCACCACTGAGGTTCCCAGCCAGCGGCCATGACTGCGCGACATGAACCAAAGGCCGGCAGTCGCCAGCACAGCCAGGCCTAGCCATGAGCGCCGCCCTGTCGCCAGATGGCGAATCACTGCGGCCAGGCCAACCGTCAGGGGCAAAATGTAACCGATCACGTAACCGGTGCCGCCGCTGCTTGTTTGCGACAGCTCAGCCAGCGGCCAAAAATAAAACGCGGTCAACCCGCCGAACAGCAGGCTGCCGGCGCCCGCCCGCCGCCATGCCGTCCACTGGGTATCACGGGTGAGCAGACGCAAACCCTGCACACCCAATGTGCAGAGTGTGGCCCACGCCCCAATGGGTGCATGGCTCAGCCAGACCAATGCTAGCCCAGTCGAAAGCCAGATCCAACCCGCAAAATCCTCGCGCTGGAGTAAGCGTGCATTGCCATACATCACGACCGGCAGCCATGCGAATGTCATGAATGTCATCTGCATCTCCTGGGAATAAATGAACGCGCCAGCAGCCGGAACACTGACATACAACACACTCAAAACCCAAGCCAGCTGCGGTGATCCCCCGAAATCCGGGCCACTTGTAATGTTAGTCTGCGGCCCTAAAAGGAGCCCAGACCATGAAAGGCAAAAGACACACGACGGAACAGAAGATCCGCATTTTGCGGGAGGCCGACGGCGGCAAGAGCATCG
>CAIKHO010000056.1 GCA_903827245.1 uncultured Opitutia bacterium | reverse complement strand
GTCTCGCCGCTCTCCGACCGGCGCAGGATCGATACGATCTGCTCCGGGGTGTGTCGCTTTCCTTTTCCTTTTGGCATCTGGGTCCTTTTTTGGATGCCCAGTCTCTTATTAGCGATGGCTCAGTTTGCGTGCGTCAGGTCACTTCCTAGCCTACAGTAAAATGAAATTGCCGCACGAAGCTCCGGTAGACGGTTATCAGCCGACATGGCATTACACTGCGAACACCTATTCCCCGACGACCTTGCGGGACAATGTGGGGTTCTTTTTGCGCACGCGCGTGAAACTCGACGAAAACGGCAACATCATCTCGGCCAACTATGCGAAGGTCATCGGCGACTTTCGTTTCTCTCCTGCGAATGGTGCGATGCAGTTCCTTTACTACTTCAACCCCGTCCCGAACGACCGGAATCTGGAGTTTGATCCCAAGCGGAATCTCTTTCCAGCTAACTTTCCGGGAGCGAATGTCTCGGATCCTTGAGCGTGGTGGCGTGGTTGTGGAGCCGGTGGCCCACGCTCACTCGTGCCAGAGCGGGAGGTTCCAGGTCAGGAGCAGGTAGCCGAGGGCGCGCTGCGGGCGGGTGTTGGTGAGGTAGGCCGCGGGGTTGATTTGCAGGGTGGGCGTCAGGTTGTACGTGAAGCCCGCCGTGGCGGAATTGCCCGGGCCCGATTGGTAGTCGAACGCCAGCTGGAGCCGGTCCGTGAGCTGGTGCGTGTACCCCAGCACCAGTTCGTTGCGCCGCGCGGCATGGATGCCGCCGATGATAAACTGGTCCTTCTCCCGGTAGTACCCGTACTCCAGCAGGGGCTGCACCCCGCCGCCCCGCGAGGACCAGTTCACCGCGCCCACGGTCAGCAGGTGGGGACCTTTGTTCAGGAGGCCGAACTCCACGCTGCCGATTTCCTCCCGTGGCCGCAGTCCGTGGTAAAACGCCACTTCCGCCCAACGCGTCACGCCCAGGTCAAACTGCAGTTCCTCGCTGTTGGCGATGCGGCTGTCCTCCACCAGCGGGCTGATCGAAAGGAGTCCCGCGGGCTGGAGGTCCGGCGTGAAGATTTGATTCAGGCTCTTCGCCGTCGCGTTGACCTGGGGTGAGGCGCAGAGCAGGTAACAGGCGCTTCCGAGGAGCGCCAGCTGGCCGGTGACGCGGATGAGACGGACAATGGGGCGGGGCATACGACCCCCGAGTTGAAGGAATTCACGCGCCGCGGCGAGCCATCAGTAGCGCGTTGCCCAATTTCACGGTTTGCAGAATCGGCCGACGGTTCTTTGCCGGGAAGGGCCGGGCCTTTGCTGGCGTCTGGCGCCGCAGGCGGCAGTTCGACGGTGACATCGGCGTGAAGACCGGGTTCGACCGTGACTTTTTGCGCCCGGCGGCCTGTGCTTGCGGCTATTCCTGCGTCCATGAACTCCTTTCGCCTGCTTGCGATTCTGATGGTTTCCACGGCCTGCCTCCAGCCGGCGGCCGCGTTCAGTGGTCCGGGTCACCAGTTCGTCGGCGCCCTCGCCGAGGACCTGCTCGCTGCCCGGGCCAAGTCACCCGACAAGGTCGAGGCCGCGCGCGCGTCCGCCGCGCTCGCCGCCGCCCGGCAGCTTCTCGGCAATCTTTCTTTCGCCGCCGCCGCCACGATCCCCGATGACATCAAGGACTGGGATCTCCCCACCGGAAAGTTTCACGCCAACCCCGATGAACTCGTCAAACTCAAGGGCTGGCCCGACAGTTTGGCCGGGTACATCAAGGCTTACTACGCCAAGAATCTCGACCGGGCGTCGGGCCGTTATCATCACAACTACCACTTCACCGACATCCCGATCGGTCCCGGCTCCGATCTTACGTATGCCTTGGGCAAGGTCGGAACGAATCAGTACGACATCGTCCAGACCCTCCGCTATTGCGAACAGTGCCTGAAGGGTCCGGCGGCCGACGACGGACGCGGGATCACGCCCGCCATGGCCTTGGTGCTCCTCATTCATTTCACCGGGGATCTCCACCAGCCGCTGCATGTGGGCTCGGAGTATTTCAAGCCGGACGGCACGCCGGTGGTGCCGACGCAGGCCAATCTGGACCAGCATCTGGTCCTCGCCGACACCGGTGGAAACGATCTCGATGTGCCAGTCTCAGTATCGCCCCTTTACTCTGGCCGGCCGGGCAACCTGCACCATGCCTGGGACTACGACATTCCCGCCCGGGCTTTCGCTGCCTGGGAAAAGTCATTGGGCGCCAAGTCGCGCGATCCGCTCATGCTCGCTGCGCTGCTCGCCGATCCGAAATACGAGCCCGTTCAATGGCAGCCCAAGCCGAAGGCACCTGGGGCCGTGCCCGTGCCGGATTGGGAAGCCTGGGCCAGCGAGATCCTGCCGCTCGCGCAGCAGGCCCACGATCAATTCAAGGTGCCGTTCCCGCCCGTTGCGCCCGCGGCAGAGAAGGGGCCTGCCCGCACCTTTCATGGGTCCGCCGTGCCGAAGGACCCGTCCGAGGATTACGACGGCTGGGCCGCCCCGCTCATCCAGCGCGAATTGCTCCTCGCCGGCTGGAGGCTGGCCTGGGTGATTGAAACCAGCTTGAAATAAGAGGCGGGGTGGCGCTGCGATGATGAGTGCTGGCTGCCTGCGCCCTCTCCGGACCCGGGTTGTAACTTTCCGCGAGCGGGGCGTGTACCATCTGGAGGGAAAGAGCTTGGTCATGTGTGGCCCCGCTTTTACTCTTTGCCTGTCCGTCCGCCGCTCCATCCGATTGCCCGCCCCATGAACGATACCCCCAAGGCCACTCCGTTCCGCTTCGTCCATGTTGCGCTGGTCGTCCTGGCGCTCGTCACCGCGGGGCTGGCGTATTGGGCGGCACGCCTCTGGCGTGACCTCATGGCGGCCGAGACGGAGATCGCGCAGTTGCGCGTGCGGTCCGCCCAAGCGGTCTCGGCCGAGACCTTGCAGGCCCGGAACGACGCCCTCCGCGCCCGCGTGGCCGAGTTGGAGGCGCAGCGGGCTGCCGTCCCGGCGCCGGTTGCACCCTCGCCGCCATCCTCGCCGGCCGCCGACCCGACCAAGGCCAAGTCGTTCGGCGCGATGGCCTCCGCCATGCTGAACACCCCCGTGATGCGCGAGATGATGGTGCGCACCCAGAAGGCGGGCCTTGAGCGCCGGTTCGCCGACTTGATGAACCAGCTCGGGCTTTCGCCGGAGGATCGAACCCGTTTCATCGACCTCCTGTCGGACAAACAAATGCTCACGATCGACACGGGCCTGAAGATGATGTCCGGCAACCTCAGCGCCGACGAACGTGCCGCGGTCGTGCAGCAGATCAAGGACGCGAACGCCGCCTCCGAGGCGAAGATCCGTGATTTTTTTGGGAATGACGCGACCTATGCCACCTATCAGGATTATGTCGTGCAGCAACCGTTGCGCGCGCAAGTGACCGCCCTGGGGACGAGTCTGGCCAACGCCGGCCAGCCGATGACCGCGGAGCAGTCGAACGCCCTCGCCACCGTCATGTCGGACGCGCGCAAGAACGTCATCTTCAGCGGAAATTTCACCGACCCGACCAACACCGATCCGCAGACCATCATGAACGGCCCCGCCATGGACACCTATTTCCAGGAGCAGGCCCAGCTGCAGAGCCAGATCGCCGACCGGGCGGCCACCTTTCTGTCGCCGGAGCAGGTCGCGGCGTTGCGGCAGGCCCAGACCACCCGGCTGGAGCAAACCAGAAAGAGCATGGAAATGGCCCGCCAGGTCATGAGCGGCAAATAATACCAACGGCCGCTGGGTTTTGTGCAGTAGCCTGCCGGCCAATTCATACCAGCAGGCCCGGTGGCCGCCGACCTCCGGGCGGCGGATTCCGAGCAGGCTCCCGCAACGGAATTACTCCGGCTCAGGCCCGATGGCGGCGGCGCAAACCCAACAGCGCGGCCAGCCCGCCACCGATCAGCCAGAACGTGCTTGGTTCCGGCACGCTGGTGAACCGGAAGTTGTCGATCGCGAAACTGTGGGGGCCGCTGCCGCCGCCAATCACGACGGAGGTGATGTTGGCGCTGGTGCTTTGAAATCCGAAAAATGTCGGGGTGGAGCTCGAAACACTGAACGAATTGTTGTAGGGTGAACCGGAAGTGAAATTGATCGTGATGGTGAAGGGGGCGACGATCAGGTTGTCGGTGTCGAATCCGAATGCGCCAGCCGGAGAATCGAACGTGATCGTCAGCGGACCAGTACCGACGGCCGCGTTATCCAGGAAACCGCCGGTGAAGCCGCCGCCGGCGTCGATGTTGAAGAAAAGACCCGAGGTGACCGGGGTCGAATAGGTCACCCCCGGCTGGATCGTGCCGGGAAAAATGCCGATGCCCGGCAGGTTGGTCAGTGAGTTCAGCACCCCGCTCGGAATCGGAAAGTGGCTGGTCCCCGTGAAATCCTCGACCGTCATGGGCGCCGCGCCGAGGGCAGTGTTGAATCCGCTCAAGCTGCCGTAGGTAATGATGGTTTGGGCCTGCGATGCACCGCCCGCGCCCAGCGCCAGCACAACGACGAGGAGCGCGCGTCGCATTTTTCGCTGCATGGATTTGAGCGCTGCATCGTGCATCGAGGAAACGAGCGCGACATTAGGAGCATCCGGCGCCAACTCACGCTCATTTTTTGCAAGAAGGCCGGCACAACAAGGCGACGACATGCCGGATTGTACCGGTCCCGGCACAGGGTGCTCAACCGCAAGAATCACTCTTGCGGTTGTTTGGCGGTCCGGGTTGTGCTGTCCCCTTCCCAAGCCGCACATGCCACAGACCATCGCCGTCCTAGACTTCGGTTCCCAGCTCACCCAGGTCATCGCGCGCCGCATCCGCGAGTGTCAGGTTTATTCGAAGATCTACCATTATTCGACCCCGGCGGCAAAACTGCGGGAGGAGGGCGTCATCGGCATCATCCTTTCCGGCGGCCCCCAGAGCGTCTACGCGAAGAAGGCTCCGCACCCGGATCCCGCCATCTTCACGCTGGGCGTGCCGGTCCTGGGCATCTGTTACGGCGTGCAGCTCATGGGGCATTTCCTGGGCGGCAAGGTCGCGCACAGCAAGGAGCGCGAATACGGCCACGGTCATCTCACGATCAAGCAACCCGGCCGGCTCTTCGCCGGCCTGCCGCGCCGCCTGCGCATCTGGAATTCCCACGGCGACAAGCTCACGAAGCTCCCGCCCGGCTTCCGGGCCACGGCCATCTCCGAGAACTCGCCGTTCTCCGGCATCGAGGACGCCAAGCGCCGCTTCTACGGCATCCAGTTCCATCCCGAGGTCTTTCATACCGAGCGCGGCACGGACATGATACGCAACTTCCTGCTTGGCATCTGCGGGGCGCGGCAGGACTGGACCACGCGCGATTTCATCGCGCAGGCGGTGGCGCGCATCCGCGCACAGGTCGGCAAATCGCGCGTCATCCTTGGGCTGTCCGGCGGCGTCGATTCCTCGGTCGCGGCGGCCCTGCTGCACAAGGCGATCGGCCGGCAGCTTACCTGCGTCTTTGTGGACAACGGCCTGCTGCGAAAGGGCGAGCGCGCCTACGTCGAGTCGCTTTACCAGCGGAACTTCCACATCGATCTCCGGGTCGTGGATGCGTCGGCCACGTTCCTCCGCCGGCTGAAGGGTGTCACCGAGCCGGAACAGAAGCGCAAAATCATCGGCCGCACCTTCGTCGAAGTGTTCGAAAAGTCCCTCAAGTCCATCGGTCACGCCGAGTTTCTCGCGCAGGGCACGCTCTATCCCGATGTCATCGAGAGCGTCTCGATCGGCAACAATCCCGCCTCCCTCATCAAGACCCACCACAACGTCGGCGGCCTGCCCGAGCGCATGAAGCTCAAGCTGGTCGAGCCGCTCCGCGAACTTTTCAAGGATGAGGTCCGCGCAGTCGGCTCCGCCCTGAAACTGCCCCGGGAAGTGGTCTGGCGCCAGCCGTTTCCCGGCCCGGGCCTCGGCGTGCGGGTGATGGGCGGCATCACGCCGGAAAACCTCGAGATCCTCCGCAATGCCGACGCTGTGCTCCAGGAGGAGATGATGGCGTCCGGCTACTATTACAAGGTGTGGCAGTCGTTCTGCGTGTTCCTGCCGGTACGCACGGTCGGGGTGTTCGGCGACGAACGCACCTACGACTACGTGATCGCCCTGCGCGTGGTCGAAAGCATCGATGCCATGACCGCCGACTGGGCGAAGCTGCCGCATGACCTCGTGCAGAAGATCTCCAGCCGCATTACCAACGAGGTGCGCGGCGTCAGCCGGGTCGTCTTCGATGTGAGCTCCAAGCCGCCCGCCACCATCGAGTGGGAGTAGCCTCCCGTTTTGCCATTGCGATGCTGAACCGAAATTTCAGAGTAGCCGCACCCCACGCCACGCTTTCTCCATGACGACCCAGACCACGCGATTCCTTTTTGCCGCCCTCGTTGCCCTGTTCAGCACGCTGGCCAATGCCCGGGGCGATGCCGCCGCCACGATCGGCAAGGCCCGCGCCTATCTGGGCCAGGACGCCGCGTTGAATGCGGTGAAGTCCGTGCATTTCACCGGCGTCATGTCCACCATCGAGGACCAGGCCGAGGGCGCCAAGCCGGTGGACTACGTGATCGAGATCATTTTCCAGCGGCCGTACCAGCAGCGCATCGTGGCGACTTCCGACAAACGGGTGGAGGTGACGGCCTTGGATACCTACGATGCCTGGCGTCGCGTGCAGGACCCCAAGGATCCCTCCCGCTGGCGCGTCGACCTGCTTTCCAAGGACCAGATCAAGATGCTCCGCGCCAATACGTGGGAGAATCTCGCCTTCTACCGAGGCCTCGAGGGCAACGGCGGCCAGGTCGACGACCTCGGCTCGATCAACGTCAACGGGGTCGACTGCCAGAAACTCGCGTTCCGCCATGAGCCCGGCATCGTTTTCCTGCGGTATTTCGACAAGGCCACCGGCCGGCTCGTTCTCACCGAGACCGGCTCGGGCAGCACCATCCGCGAGGAGGGCGAGATCATGGCCGGCGGCATCCGGTTTCCGAAAAAGGTCATCACCACCACCAAGCAGGCCGATGGCAAGGAGCGCTCCGTGACCGTCAACTTCGACAAGGTCACGCTGAACGAAGCGTTTGCCGACAGCCTGTTCGCCGTCCCGACCTTTACGCCGAACTCGTCCTCGGCCCCCGCCGCCCCGCCGGCGCAGGCCGTCACCGTTCCTGCGGCCAAGTAGGTTTGCGAACGCCCCCCGTTGGCGGGAGTGGTTTGGTGGTGTATCGGTTTGAACCTGTAGGAGCGGCTTTACGCCGCGATGGATCGCGTTGCGGGCCCAACCCTCACGGCATAAAGCCGCTCCTACAGTTTCAAACTCAAACGGCCCTCGGCCGACCGGGTTCCCTTGGCTGTGTCCCAATTCGTTCTTGCTCTGAACCAAGTCGAGAACGACGAACGATTAAGAGAACGAGAACGATCAATTCGGCGGCGGGAGATGCCTTCCGGCTGGCCTCGCGGCCCGCGGACCGCCACGCTGGGGTTTTTCCGTGCGTACACTGAGTTACACGTCCAAGGCCTTCACCACCGAACTTGCGGATTTTTGCCGCGGGGCCGCCGTGCCCGCGGAGATCACCGACGCCGTCTCCGGCATTCTCGGTGACGTGCGCGCCCGCGGAGACGAGGCGGTCGCCTATTACGCGGCGAAGTTTGATGGAGCCAAGCTGCGCCCGCGCGATTTTCGCGTTAAATCTTCCGAGCTGTCTGCCGCGGCCAAGCGACTGCCGGCGGCGCAGCGCCGGGCGCTGGTCGCGGCGCACGAGAACATCGTCGCCTTCAACCGCCGCGGCCTGCCGCGCGACTGGACGTCCACCAACCGGCAGGGCGCCGTTGTCGGTGAAAAATTCGACCCCATCCGCCGCGTCGGGCTTTATGTGCCTGGCGGACAAGTGCCGCTCGTCTCGACCGTGCTGATGACGGTCACGCTGGCCCGCATCGCGGGGTGCCCGGAGATTGCCGTGTTCACGCCCTCCAATGCGTCGGGCCGGATTGCCGATGGGCTGCTCGCGGCCCTCCAACTACTGGGCGTGGAGGAGGTTTACCGCTTGGGCGGCGTGCAGGCCGTCGGTGCAATGGCCTTTGGCACGGCGACCATTCCGGCCGTCGACAAGGTCTTCGGCCCGGGGAACGCCTACGTTTGCGAGGCGAAGCGCCAGGTTTTCGGCACGGTCGGCGTCGATTCGCTGCCGGGCCCGAGCGAGGTCATGATCATTGCCGACGAGACCGCGCGGGCGGACTTCGCCGCCGCCGACCTGCTGGCGCAGGCCGAGCACGGCTCCGGCCGGGAAAAAATCTATCTCGTCGCCACCTCCGCCAAAATCCTCGCCGCGATCGCCGCCGAGGTGGAGGCGCAGCTCAAGCTCATCACGCGGTCGGAGAAGACGCAGCGGGTGCTGACCGATGGATTTCTCGCGGTTGAAGTGCAGACGCTCGCGCAGGCCGCCGCGATCGCCAACTACGTCGCCCCCGAGCACCTCGAGCTCCTGGTGAAGGATTCCGCCGCCCGCAAACTCACCAAGGCGATCACGACGGCGGGAGCGATCATGCTGGGCAACCTCACGCCCACGGCGCTGGGCGATTTTACCGCGGGCCCGAGCCATGTGCTGCCGACCGGCCGGGCGGGCCGTTTCTTCAGCGGCCTGCGCGTCGCGGACTTCATGCGCCGCACCAGCATCGTGCAATACGGCCGCGCCAGCGTGCGCCGCGGCGAACCGGTGGTCGCCGCCTTTGCTGCGATGGAACAGCTCGACGCCCACGGTCGCTCCGTGAAAATCCGGACCTTGTAGGAGCCTGCTTGCAGGCGATTTTTCGCGTTGCAGGCTTCTCCCCGCCGTTCATCGCCTGCCCGCAGGCCTCTCCATGAATCCTTCCTCCCTCGCTCTTCCGCACGTCGCGAAGCTCCATGCCTACACTCCCGGACTCCAACCCTCGGAGCCGGGCTGGGTGAAGCTGAACACCAACGAGTGCCCTTATCCGCCCAGCCCGCGGGTCGCGGCGGCGCTGCGCCGCGAGATCGGGGAGGACGGCGTTTCGCTGCGGCTTTATCCGAACCCGAAAAGCACCCCGCTGCGTGCCGCGGTCGCGCAGCTCCACGGCCTGCGCGAGGAGAACGTGTGCATCGGCAATGGCTCCGACGACATCCTCAATCTCCTCGTGCGTTGTTTCTGCACGCAGGATGCCGCGGCCGGCTTCACGCTGCCGAGCTACTCGCTTTATCCGGTGCTGGTCGGGATCCAGGATGGTACGAGCACGATCATCGAGTTCGACCGCACCATGCGCCTGCCGGTGGAGCGCCTCGCGGCGTCCCCGGCGCGGGTGTTTTTCCTCACGTCGCCCAACGCGCCGACCGGCGTCGGCTTTGCCAATGCCGAGATCGAGCGCGTACTCTCGACCTATGCCGGCCTGCTCGTCGTGGACGAAGCCTACGCCCCGTTTGCGAGCGAGAACACCGTGTCCCTGCTGGCGCGTTATCCGAACCTGGTCATCGTGCGCACCCTGTCCAAGGCCTACGCGCTCGCCGGCATCCGTGTCGGCTACGCGCTTGCTGATCCCGGAGTCATCGGCCTGCTCGACCGCGTGCGGGACAGCTACAACGTCAACCGCCTCTCGCAGGCCGCCGCGCTCGCGGCCCTGGAGGACCAGGCCTATTTCGAGACGATCGTCGCCAGGGTTAAGGCCACCCGGGACCGCGCCGTGCGCGGGTTCGCCGAAACCCGCGGCTGGTTCACCTATCCCTCGCAGGCGAACTTCATCTTCACCGAGCCGAAAAACGCCCGCGGCGAGACCGGACCCGCGGTGGCGAAGGCGGCGTACGACTTCTTGTGCTCGCGCAAGGTGCTCGTCCGGCACTTCCCCAGCCACGCCTTGACCGCCCCGTTCCTCCGCATCAGCGTCGGCACCGATCAGGAAATGCAGGTTCTCAACGACACCCTCGACGCATGGCTAAAGGCACCTCCCAACGCGTAGCGACCGTCCACCGCAAGACGGCCGAGACCGACATCGCGCTCACCCTCGCGATCGACGGCCGCGGCGTGGGCAAGATCGACACCGGCGTGGCGTTCTTCGACCACATGCTCACGCTTTTCGCCAAGCACGGCTTGTTCGACCTGACCGTGAAGGCCAAGGGCGACACCGATGTCGACTATCACCACACGGTAGAGGACGTGGGCCTCGTGCTGGGCCAGGCCTTCAAGGAGGCGCTGGGCGACAAGCTCGGGATCAAGCGCTATGGATTTTTCCTGCTGCCGATGGACGAGTCGCTGGCCCGGATCGCCGTGGATGTCGGCGGCCGGCCGCACCTGGTCTACGAGGCCGAGGTGCCGACGATGTTCGTGCGCGACTTCAACATCGTGCTCGTGAAGGAATTCTGCCGCGCGTTCAGCAACGCGCTCGGAGCGAACCTGCACGTGCAACTCGTGTACGGGGAGGAGCCGCACCATGCGGCCGAGGCGATCTTCAAGGGCCTGGCCCGCGCGCTCGACGCCGCGACCCAGATCGAACCCCGCGCCGCCGACCTGCTGCCGTCGACCAAGGGTAAAATCTAGGGTGGCCGCCGACCTCCGGGCGGCGGCAGTCTGACTCCGCAGGGAATTTAACTGTCGACTGTTCTCTTCTCCGCCGCCCGGAGGTCGGCGGCCACCTTTTCGCCATGTCCACCATCGCCGTCATCGACAACGGAATCTGCAACCTGCGCAGCGTCACGAAGGCCCTTGAGGCCGTCGGGGCCGCGCCGCGCGTGGTGCACACGCCTGCGGAGGTCGCAGACAGTGGCGCGACGGGGCTCGTCCTGCCGGGCGTTGGCGCGCTGCGCGACTGCGTGGCGGCGCTGCGTGAGGCCAAGCTCGACGCCACGGTGCGCGACTGGATCGCGGCCGACCGTCCGTTTCTCGGGGTGTGCCTCGGGATGCAGGCCCTGTTCGAGCATTCGGAGGAGGGGAATGTCACCGGCCTCGGTATTTTCCGGGGCCGGGTGGTGCGCTTCCGCCGTCCGTCCGAATTCAAGATCCCGCACATGGGCTGGAACACCGTGCGCTTCGTCCAGCCCGGTTCGCCCCTCGCCGCGGGCCTCGCGCCTGAAGGCGAGGCCTTCTACTTCGTGCACAGCTACTATTGCGCCCCGGCCGAACGGAGCCTGGTCCTGGCGGAGTGCGACTATGGCGGGGCCTTCACCGCGGCCATTGGCCGTGGCCGTTGCTTTGCCACGCAGTTCCACCCCGAGAAGAGCCAGGCCAAGGGCCTGCAGATCTATCGCAACTTCGCGGCGGTGGCTGCCAAAGGGTAGGGGCGCCGGTTGACCGCGCCCGGCTTTCCCGCGGTTTGGCCCGAAATCTTTCTCTTCCGTCTTTATCCTTCTCTTTCTCCCCCGACCGAATCCAGCCGGCCGATCGCTGGACCCGAGAGAAAGATAAAGAGGAAAGAGAAAGATGGGGGGTGGGTGGGCCGCCACCCCCTGCAGTTCCCCTAACCGATTCGGCGCAGCGGCCTTATTCCCGCGGAAATGTTCCGGCTCCGGGGCTTCTTTTCTTTGCAAGCGGCTAGGATTTAGCTTCGCTCGCCTAATGGCCACTGCCTCGCTGAAGCTGGACGACAAAGAATACCCCCTGCCGGTCATCGTTGGTACCGAGGGCGAAAAGGCCATCGATACCCGCAAGCTGCGGGCCGAAACCGGCTATATCGCCTACGACCAGGGCTACGGCAACACGGGCTCGTGCGAGAGCGCCATCACATACCTCGACGGTGACAACGGTGTCCTCCGTCACCGGGGTTATCCGATCGACCAGCTCGCGCAGTTCAGCGACTACGTCGAGACGGCCTATCTCATCATCTATGGCGAGCTGCCCAACCCCGCCAAACGGAAGGAATTCGGGCTGCTGCTGCGCAAGAACGCTGCCGTCGAGACGCAGATGCAGAAGATCTTCGAGGGGTTCCCCAAGGACGCACCGCCGATGGCCATGCTCTCGTCGATCGTCGGCTCGCTCGCGGCGCATTACCCGCAGCTCGCCACGAACAATTTCGAGAAGGATCTCAAGACCTTCGACCTCGCGGCGGCCATGGCGATCTCGAAGATCCGCACGATCGGGGCGATGATCTACCGCTACCAGAAGGGGCTGCCCTATATTTTCCCGAAGCAGGAGCTGCCGTTCTGCGAGAACTTCCTGCACATGATGTTCTCGGAGCCGTACAAGGACTACGTGGCCGAGCCCGAGGTCGCGAAGGCGCTGAACCTTCTCCTGCTCCTGCACGCCGACCACGAGCAGAACTGCTCCACCTCCACCGTGCGCATGGTCGGCTCCAGCGCGGCCAATCTTTTCACCTCCCTTTCCGCCGGGATCAGCGCGCTTTCGGGCCCGCTGCACGGCGGGGCGAACACGGCGGTCATGCAGATGCTGCAGTCGATCCACGACGAGGGCGACGACGGCACGCGTTTCATCGCGGCGGCCAAGTCCGGCAGCAAGAGCAACCGGCTGATGGGCTTTGGCCACCCGGTTTACCGGAACTTCGATCCGCGGGCGAAGATCATCGGCAAGGCCTGCGATGACGTCCTGAAAAAGCTCGGCATCAAGGACCCGCTGCTCGAGATCGCCAAGCACCTCGAGCAGGCGGCGCTGAAGGACGACTACTTCGTCTCCCGCAAGCTCTACCCGAACGTCGATTTCTACTCGGGCATCATCATGCGGGCGATCGGCATCCCGACGAACATGTTCACAGTGATCTTCGCCATCGGCCGCGCGCCGGGCGAGATCGCCAACTGGCGCGAGGTCGCGGCCAATCCAAAGGGGCGAATCTACCGCCCGCGGCAAGTCTATGTCGGCCCGGTCAAGCGGGACTACGTGCCGATGACGCAACGAACCTGAAAATCCACGGTCCATGGGCTTCATCATGAAGAAGCCCATCTCGCTCCTTTGCCTGTGCGCGGCGCTGACCGCCGCTTTTGGTCTCACCGGTTGCGATACCTTCAAGTCTCGCGCCGAGGAAAAATCCGGTGTCTTCGACGCGCTCAGCCCGCGAACGCAGAAGCGTTTGGAACGGGGCAAGATCAATCCCGGCGACACCATGGACATGGTCTACATCGCGTTGGGTGATCCTGACGAAAAGCGTGACGTAGCCACGGCCTCGGGCAGCAGCAACGTCTGGATCTACCGCACCTACTGGGAACAATACGAGGGCTCGGCCTGGGTGGGCTGGCATCGTGAGATCGAGCCCGCTCCCGGCGGCCGGGGCTATGTGATTTTTCACGAACCCATCACGCAGGACGTCTACCGCACGCACATCGACGAAGTCATCCGGGTAACCTTCGCGGATGGAAAAGTGACCGTGGTGGACCAGAACAAGCGCTGAGGAACCCCGAACGGGCATCGGCGAGGGCCCCGGTCGATTTGCAATCGCCAACTGGAGGAGCGGCTTCACGCCGCGATGATCGGGGTCATCTGCACAACAGATCGCGGCGTTAAGCCGCTCCTGCAATCTCAAACCCTAACCTTGCTGGAGGTCAGGCCTTCGGCTCCTGCACCTTGAAAATTTCGTCGAGGGTCAGGCCGGTCAGCTGCTTGAGGCCGGTCATCATTCGCCAGAAGGCGAGCATCATCACCACCATGCTGGGCAGGACGATGACGGGCCAGCTGAGCAGGTGCATGCGGCCGAGTTCGGCGTTGAATTCCGGCGTGCCGGGCGGACTTTTCAGCAGGTAGCGGGCGAGGGAAAAATTCAGGCCGGCACTGATTACAAACGCGCCGCCGAGCCAGAAGCTCGCGGTCGTCAGCAGCCGCCGGAATCCCTCCTGGTTGCCGCGCTCCGCCAGCGCGGCCTCGACGCGCGGCACGTCCATGAGCTGGTCGTTGAAAAAGATCTCCCGTACGATCGGGGTCTTGGACCGGAGCGAAAACATCACCCCGGCGCCCAGCACGAGCGGCACTGCCGCGTCCTTCACCGCGAACCAGATGCCGCCGACCTTCATCAGGCCGAGCCCGCCGGTCAGCAGGACGCTCGCAAAGCCCGCGATGGAAATGAAGTTCGCCCTCCGGCGCTGCAGGTAGTCGTAGATTCCGTAACCGAGCGGAAAGGCCAGCGCCAGCACCAGTCCCGCCACCGGACCGAGCCAGCGGTCGCCGCTCAGCTTGGTAAGGATCAGCGTGGGCAGCGCGATGTTGCAGATGAGGTTGACCAGCAGGTTTTCCTTTTTCGGCGGCGGATGGGGCACGTGCAGGATTGAAAGGGGAAGTCTCGGGGTCCGGAAGCAGATTTCGTCCGGGCTCGCGTTTTCCTGGTTTCCTGGCTTCCCACTTTGTGCCACGTTTGCCCCTCCCATGATCCTTCTCGGCGTCAATATCGACCACTGTGCCACCGTGCGGCAGGCCCGCTACCGGCAGGCCGCGGCCACGGCCGGCGGCGCGATCGAGCCGGATCCGGTGGCCTTCGCCCTCCTCGCCGAGCAGGCGGGTGCCGATGGCATCACCGTGCATCTGCGCGAGGACCGCCGCCATATCCAGGAACGCGATGTCTGGCGCCTGCGCGAGTCGATCGCGACGCGGCTCAACTTTGAGATGGCCTGCGCGCCCGCGATGGTCGAGTTCGCCCTCCGCCTGAGGCCGGAGTCCATCTGCCTGGTGCCGGAGAGCCGGGAGGAAGTCACCACCGAGGGCGGTCTCGACGTCGTAAAGAACCGCGACCGCGTGAAGGCGTGCATCGACGCGATGAACGCCGCCGGCATCGCGACGAGCCTGTTCATCGATCCGGTGGCGGCGCAGATCGAGCTCGGTGCGCAGCTTGGTGCGCCCTGGATCGAGCTGCACACCGGAGCTTACGCGAATGCGTATCATGGTGCCGGCCGCGCCGCGGAGTTTGACCGGCTTGTGTCCGGGACCCGCCTCGGCCTGCAGTGCGGCCTGACCGTCAACGCCGGCCACGGCATCAACTATGTCAATATTGCCGAGGTCCGCACGCTGCCCGGCCTGCACGAGCTCAACATCGGCCACAGCATCGTCAGCCGTGCCCTGTTCACCGGCGTCGGCGAGGCCGTCCGCGAAATGAAGGCGCGGATGAATCCATG
Organism: uncultured Opitutia bacterium; assembly: GCA_903827245.1. Taxonomy (GTDB): domain Bacteria; phylum Verrucomicrobiota; class Verrucomicrobiia; order Opitutales; family Opitutaceae; genus CAIUWA01. The sequence continues at coordinate 98,551 of CAIKHO010000056.1, read as the reverse complement.
ATTTCTGCCACCACGAAACACACCGAATATACGAAAGGAAGGCCTGGCCTGTCGGGATCGATTTTCGTGTATCTCGTGGTTTCCACCCCATGAACATCCAACTTCCTCCCGGCGGGATCCTCACCGGCCTCGGCTGCGACCTGATCGATGTCCAGCGCATCCGTGATGTGCTGGAGCGGAACGGTGATCGTTTTCTCGACCGCGTTTTCACCGAGGAGGAGCGGGCCTACTGCTTCAGCATGGCCCACCCGCACAAGCACCTCGCGGCCCGCTGGGCGGCCAAGGAGGCGGTCTCGAAGTGCTTCACCACGGGCATCGGCGGCGAACTCGGCTGGAAATCCGTTTCCGTCTACCACGGCGTCCGCGACGAACCCCTCGTGCGGCTCGATGAAAAGGGCTTGGCGCTGCTCCACCATGTCGGTGCCACGCACGTGCTGGTGAGCCTGTCGCACACCGAGACTTCCGCCATGGCCGTGGCCGCCCTCGTGCGGGCCGGGTAGGAGCCGCTTGCAGGCGATGAAGGTTTCGCCGACCGTCATGCTGTTGCTCAAATCAAACCTCATCTGTTCCTCGCACCGCTCGGACCCTTGGGCTGGTCACACGGGCAGGCAGGCTTCCACCGCCGAACCGAAGGCGAAAGGCGTCCATGGATGAATCCGAATCCACCTCGGTGCGCCCGCCGTCGTCCGGCCGTCCGTCCCCAACCCCTTCGTGGGTGATGCTCGGCTTCCTGCTGGGCGCATTGTTTGTCTGGTCACTCCCGCGGCGGCCGGTAGTACCCGTCGCTCCGCCCGTGGTGGAGAAGAAGCCGGAACCGCCTCCGTCCGCCCCCGCGGTGCCCCGGGTGGCGGCCATCGAGGCGGTGTTCGAGGAATGGGGGCAGTTCGCCGTGTGGGAAAATGACACCACCGAGGTTGCACTGTGGAACCCGCAGGCGAACGCCTACACGGACTGCTTTGAGGTGTTGCGCACCAGCGATCATAATTATTTCCGTTCGATTCCGCGGCTGACCCGTCCCGTGCTCACGCATGGCGTGAAGGAAAACTCGCCGTTGCAATTCACCGAGACGCCCGCGCGCCACCAGGAATGGCTGGATGAGGTCCACAAGGAGAACTTCCGGACATTTTCCGGGGCGGTGCGCGACACGTTCAACCCGCCGCACGACCAAGCCGTGCCCAATCCAGCCCCCGTCCAACCCCAGACCGGCCCCGGTGACGGCCGCCAGCCATGATCCCGCCCAGCCACCCGGTTCTCTCCTGCGACGAGGCGCGTCTTTTCGAGGAAAAGCTTTTCGCCGGCAACGAGGCGAAGGAATGGCCCGCCATGGAGCGGGCCGGCCGCGCGGTGGCTGCGGCGGTGCTGCGGGATTACGAGGAGATCGGCGGCTTCCCGGCGGATGGCCGCATCCTCGTGCTCGCCGGCAAGGGTCACAATGGCGGCGACGCGCTACTGGCCGCGCAGGCCATTCTGGAAAAATTTCCGAAGGCCATCGCCGACGTGCGCCTGGTGTTTGGCGAACGCATTCTGCGTCCGCTCGCGGCGCGCGCTTACCGTCAGCTCGTCCACGCCGCCCCCGGCCGGGTGACTGTTGTAGGCCAGGTCGCCGACCTTGCTGCCGCCTACGATCTCTCCCTCGACGCCATCTTCGGCTTTCAATTCCGTCCCCCGGTCGACGCCACGGTGGCGGCGCTGCTGGCGCAGGTGAACGCCCTGCCGGTCCGTCTCCGCGCGGCCGTCGACCTGCCGAGCGGGCTGGGAGGCGAGGCCGTGTTCCGGGCCGACTTCACCTATGCCACGGGCATCGTGAAAACCCCGGTGGTGGACTCATCCCACGCGGCCGTGGTCGGGCGCCTCCGATATCTGGATTTGGGCTTTTTCAATGTCGCTGAGGCCAGACGGCCGGCGTTGCCGGCCCCGACTGCAACGGAACCCAGGCTGCGGGTTCTTACGCCGCAGGTCTTGGCGCCGCTGCGCGGCCTGCGCGCCCCGGAATCCGACAAACGCACCTACGGCCACCTGTTGGTGCTCGGTGGCTCGCGCAGTTATCCCGGTGCCGTGCTGATGACCGCGCTGGCGGCCTTGCGCAGCGGGGCGGGATTGGTGACGGCCTTCGTGCCCGAGTCGCTGGCGGCCGCCTACGCGGCGAAGGCGCCGGAAGTGATGTGGGTGGGCTGGCCGGAGACGCCGGACGGCGGCCTGGCGCTCGAAGGACGCCATTTGTTGCAAGCGCTGATCGGGCGGGCGACAGCACTGGTTCTGGGACCGGGACTGGGCCGGGAGCCTGAAACCCTTGCGCTGATCAAGGACATCGTGACGACTTCGCCCGTGCCGCTCGTGATCGATGCGGACGCGCTGCAGCCGGACATCGTGCGTGCCGGAAAAGCACCGCGGGTGCTGACGCCGCACCGGGGGGAATTCATGCGAATACTCGCGGGCGGCGACTTCCGTGAATTCCAGAAGACGAGCCGCGCGGTCGTCGTCCTCAAAGGCCGCCTGACCGGCATCACGCAGGACGAGAAGGGGTATTACAGTCCGTTTGGCGGACCGGTGCTCGCGCGCGGCGGCAGCGGCGATTTGCTGGCCGGCATCATCGGCACCCAGCTCGCGCAGACGCCGGGCGAGCCGCTGCTGGCCGCCAGCCGCGGCGTGGTCTGGCACGGCATGGCCGCCGACCTTCTCGCCCGCGCTCACGGCCAGGTGGCGGTGCACACGACGCAGCTGCTGGAGTTTCTGGCGGCCGCGCTGCGCTGCGCGGGGTAATTGGGAGTTTGGAATTAGGAATTGGTGCAGGCGGGGGATCCCCAACCAATTACCAATTCCTAATTCCAAACTCCTAATTACCGTTTTGCCTGCCCACAACGCATCTGGCGCATCAATTCTTTCACTCACGCGAAACAAAATACCGCGCTCGCTTTTTTCCCTTGGTCGCGGCGTGAAGCCGCTCCTACAGTGCGGCCATGAGCAGCGAGTTGACCGAGCAGCAGGCCTTTCTGGTGTTGAACGCGCTGCCCAACATCGGGCCGATCACGCTCAACCGGCTGCTGGAGGAACTTGGCGGCGATCCGCGTGAAATCTTCACGGCCGGCGCGCGCCGGCTCTCCGCCGTGCAGGGCGTGGGCCCGGTCATCAGCGCGACCATCACGGGCTGGCGGGAGCACTTCGACCTCGCGCGCGAGGAGGAGCGCATGGCCCAGGCCCATGTCGCGTTCCTCACCACGCACGATGCGGCCTATCCGAGGCTGCTCAAGGAAATCCATGATCCGCCGATCGGGCTTTACCGGCGCGGCGGCTATGACTTCGCGCAGCCTTGCATCGCGATCGTGGGCTCGCGGCGCACGACGCTCTATGGCCAGAGCGTGGCCAAGCGGCTCGGCGCCGACCTGGCACGCCTCGGTTTTTGCGTGGTAAGCGGGCTGGCCCGTGGCATCGACACCGCGGCGCACGAGGGCGCGCTGGAGGCCGGCGGCAAAACCGCCGCGGTGCTCGGCACGGGCATCGACCTGATCTACCCGCCCGAGAATCTCGGGCTCTACCGCCGCTTGGAGGAGTCCGGCGCGATCCTGTCGGAATTTCCCTTCGGCCGACGCGCGGACAAGCAGTCCTTTGCCATGCGCAACCGCATCGTCGCCGGCATCTGCGAGGCGGTGGTCGTGGTGGAAAGCGATGTGAGCGGCGGCGCGATGATCACTGCACGCTTCGCGGGCGAACAGGGCCGGCAGCTATTCGCGGTGCCGGGGCGCATCGACCAGAATTCGAGCGCCGGGTGCCACCAGCTCATCCGCGACGGGGCGACCCTGCTGACCAGCGTGGAGGACATCCTGTCCGAGCTGAACTACCTCGACGGCCTGCGCCCGGCCGCCATCGGAGCCAGCGCGGGCGACGTGGCGGCCGGCCGGCCGGCGAACCTCACGGATGACGAGGCGCGGGTCTACGAGTGTTTCCGCGGTGGAGCGATGCTCTCGCCCGACGCGCTCGCGAGCCACACCGACTTGCCCGCCGCCCAGCTTTCCGCGACGCTGATGATGCTCGAGTTGAAGCGCCTCATCGCAAAGCGCGCCGACGGCACGTTTGAGGCCAGATAAAGCTGGAGACGCGACCTCCCGGTCGCGTCTTCGGTAGTATCCCGATTCAATCGGAAGCACTCCCATATAGGAGTCTGCTTGCAGACGATGTGCGACCCAGAACGGGGAAAATCGCCTGCAAGCGGGCTCCTGCCTCGAGCCGGCGACTCACCCCGGTGGCCACGTCATCTGCCGTTTCGCGAGCAAATGGACGTGCACGTGGGGCACGGTTTCATTGGCGTCTGGACCGCTGTTGATCACGAGGCGGAAGCCGTTGGCGAGATTCAGTTTTTTTGCGACAACACCGGCCGTGACAAGCAGATGGCCGAGCACGGGCTCGTCCGCGGCCGTGGCCGCGCCGATGCGGGCGATCGGCTGCTTCGGGATGATCAGCAGGTGCACGGGTGCCTCCGGCTTGATGTCATGGATGACGATGCAGCGGTCATCCTCGTACTCGATCTTCGCGGGAATCTCGCGGTCGATGATTTTCTGAAAAATGGTTTTCGGCATGACGTCGGAGAGTCACCACGAAATACACGAAACACACGAAAATGGGAGAGCGTTTCCTCTGCTGTAATTTTTCGTGTATTTGGTGTGTTTCGTGGTTTCACAAAAACAGCAGCTGCAGGTCGGCCGTCCGCGCGGTCCGGGCGGCGGTGAGGGCGCGGACGAAGGCGAGGGCCTCCTCGTAGTCGCGCTGCCGGCGCGGGGTGGCCCGGCGCGTGGGCGGGATCAGCGCCGGGCGGAGGTTGGTGACGAGCAGGGTCGATTCGCGGTAGGGCGCGAGGTGCTTTAGTCCGGCCATCAGCTCGGCCCGGGCGAAGAGCGGCGTGGCTGCGGCGGGGGTGAGGGCTGCGTCCCAGTGGAAAAAGCCGCGCCGCGGGAGGTGGGCGAAAAGTTTGGCCAGCAGGTGCGCGGCGGCGGCGTTGAACTCGGCGTCGAATTTTGCCGCGAACTCGGGGTGGGCGGCCGTCTGGACCTCCAGCTCCGCCAGGCTGAACGTGATGGCGCCCTTGATCTGCTGCGCGAGGTAGAGGTCGTGACCCGTGACGTGGCCGAACAGCGCGTTGATGAAGTGGAGGCGCCGCAGATCGGCACGGGAGGGGACGGACATGGGGTGGAGCGGGTTGACCTCAACCCGCTGGATCGAGGCGGCTTCGCCGCAACGCGTTGGGGTCAACGCGTTCCACCTTCAGCGTTCCCCGGCTTCGGCTTCCCGAGGCTGCTGATTTCGTCGACGAACTCGCCGACATCGCGGAACTCCTTGTAGACGCTGGCAAACCGCACGTACGCGACCTGGTCGATGCGACGCAGGCGCTGCATGACGGCGTCGCCGATGGCCTGGGAGGGAATCTCGCTCTCGTACTGGGCCTCGAGCACGTCGATCACGTCCTCGACCAGCATCGTCATCTGCTCGGCGTCGACCGGGCGCTTGTGGCAGGCGGCGCGGACGGCGTGGTTGAGCTTTTCACGGACGAAGTCCTCGCGCCGGCCGTCGCGCTTGATGACGATCATGCCATCGCGCACGAGCGACTCGGTCGTCGTAAAACGGTTGCCGCATTCGAGGCACTCGCGCCGGCGGCGGATGGTATTGCCCTCCTTGCTGATGCGGGAGTCGATGACCTTGTCCTCGATGGAAGTGCACTTTGGGCAGCGCATGGGAATTTTTTAACCACGAAATACCCGAACCACACGAAAATCAGGGTGTTCTGTCATGGGTCGGTTTTCGTGCAGTGGGTGTGTTTCGCGGTGGCTAGTTAAGTTCGAGAAAGTTCTGGAGGATTTTCATTCCGCCCTCGGTGGCGATGGACTCGGGGTGGAATTGCACGCCCCAGATCGGCAGCGACTGGTGGCGCAGGCCCATGATCTCGCCCTCGGCGGTCTCGGCAGTGATGGCGAGGCTGGAGGGCAGCGACGCGCGCTCCACCAAGAGCGAATGATAACGGGTCGCGGCGAAGCCCTGCGGCAGCCCGCGGAAAAGGTCGGTGTTCTTGTGCAGGATTGGCGAGGTCTTGCCATGCATCAGGCGGTCGGCCCGGACGACCTTGCCCCCGAAATAGTGCCCGATCGACTGGTGGCCGAGACAGACCCCGAAGATGGGCTTCCTGCCGGAGAAAGCCTTGATCATGTCGAGCGACACCCCGGCCTCGGCCGGCGAGCAGGGTCCCGGCGAGATGAGCACGCGATCCGGATTCAGGGCGAGGGCTTGGTCCGGGGTGATCTCGTTATTGCGGAAAACGCGCTGCTCCACGCCCAGTTGACCGAAGTATTGGACGAGGTTGAACGTGAACGAATCGTAGTTGTCGATGACCAGAAGCACTTGCAGGCAATTACCCATAGGTTGACAGGGGGGTCAAGCGTGCGGGCAGGGTGGTTACACGTAGTGATTTTGCGAATGGCGGCCCTGGAATCGTTCTCGTTTCTCGTACTCGTTCTCTTTCTCGCTTCCAACCCACGGGAGAACGAGGAACGATTACGAAAATGAGAGCGATAAGTTTGGACCAGACAATGACATCAGTCCACGGCGGGTAGGGTGGGTGCGCTTCCATGCCAGCCCATTTCGATCTGATATCGACCGATACAGCCACCGCCGCCCGGCGCGGCCGGCTGCGGACGCGCCATGGCGTGATCGAGACCCCGATCTTCATGCCGGTCGGCACGCAGGGCACGGTCAAGGCCCTGACCCCGGCTCATTTGCACGAGATCGGCGCCCAGATCATCCTCGGCAACACCTATCATCTCAACCTCCGGCCGGGGTCGGAACTGGTCCGTGAACTCGGCGGTCTCCACACCTTCATGGGCTGGGACGGACCGATCCTCACGGACAGCGGCGGGTTTCAGGTCTTCAGCCTGGCGAAGCTGCGCGAGATCCGCGACGACGGCGTGGCGTTCCAATCCCATCTCGATGGAGCGAAGCTGTTTCTCGGCCCGCGCGAGGTGATGACGATCCAGCAGAACCTCGGCTCCGACATCGCAATGGTGCTTGATGAATGTCCACCCTGGCCCTGCGAACGCGACGCCTGCGCAAAGGCCGTGGCGCGGAGCTATCGGTGGGCGCGGCAGTGCAAGCAGATCGCCACGGACAGCGGGTTTCTGGCGGCGGGGCATCACGTGTTTGCCATCGTGCAGGGCTCGACCTTCGACGACCTGCGCCGCGAGGCGGCGGAATCGCTGGCGGCGCTGGATTTCCCGGGTTATGCCGTGGGCGGCGTGAGCGTGGGTGAGCCCGAGCCAGAGATGCTGAAGCAAATTGCGGCGACCACCCCTTTCATGCCGGCGGACAAACCCCGCTACACCATGGGCCTCGGCACCCCGCCGCAGCTCCTGAAGATGATCGCGCTCGGCGTCGACATGTTCGACTGCGTCCTGCCAAGCCGCGTGGCCCGCAACGGCCTGGTGTTCACCCCGGACGGCCCGCTCAATCTCCGGAACGAGAAACACCGCAGCGATCCGCGCCCGATCGTCGAGGGGCTGGACAACTACACGGCCCGGTTCTCCCGCGCCTATCTGCGCCACCTGACCATGGCCGGTGAGATCCTGAGCTGCACGCTGCTCACGATCCACAACCTACATTTCTACCTCGATCTGATGGCCCAGGCGCGGTCTCACCTCGAGGCCGGTGACTATGGCCCGTGGCACAAGGCTTGGATCGCTCGCTACGAAGCGGGAGCCGCAGCCCGTTAAGGCAGTTTTGGCCACAAAAAGGCACGAAATGACACAATAAAAATCCTCGGATCGGATGGAGAGTTCGAACTCCAAACCGTCCGGGTCTTTTTTCGTGTCATTTCGTGCCTCTTTGTGGCCAAAAAATTCCGAGTTCCGGGGCCGCTTGGCATCCTTTCGGCCCAAGGTTTTGCTGGCGGACCGCCCTGAATTTTCCAACTCTCTGACACCATGCGCATTCTTGTCACCGGCGGCGCCGGCTTTCTCGGCTCTCATCTTTGCGACCGCCTGATCAAGGAGGGCAACGAGGTGGTCTGTCTCGACAACTTTTTCACCGGCCGGAAGCTCAACATCGCCCACCTGCTGGACCACCCGAACTTCGAGTTCGTGCGGCACGACATCATCGACCCGTTCAAGTACGAGGTGGACCAGATCTACAACCTCGCCTGCCCGGCCTCGCCGCCGCACTACCAGTACAACCCGATCAAGACCACCAAGACGTCCGTGATGGGCGCGATCAACTGCCTCGGCCTCGCGAAGCGCGTGAAGGCGCGGGTGTTCCAGGCGAGCACGAGCGAAGTCTACGGCGATCCCGCGGTGCACCCGCAGCCCGAGAGCTACTGGGGCAACGTCAATCCCATCGGCAAGCGTTCCTGCTACGACGAGGGCAAGCGCTGCGCCGAGACGCTTTTCTTCGACTACCATCGCGAGAACCACGTCGATATCCGCGTCATCCGCATCTTCAACACCTACGGCCCGCGCATGCACGAGGCCGACGGCCGCGTGGTGTCGAACTTCATCGTGCAGGCGCTGCGCGGCGAGGACATCACGATCTACGGCGACGGCCAGCAGACGCGCTCGTTCTGCTACGTGGACGACCTGATCGAGGGCTTCGTGCGCTTCATGAACCAGTCCGAGATCGTCGGCCCGATGAACCTCGGCAACCCCGGCGAGTTCACGATGCTCCAACTCGCCGAGCTCACGCTGAAGCTGGTCGGCGGCAAATCGAAGATCGTCCACAAACCGCTGCCCGCCGACGACCCGAAGCAACGCCGCCCCGACATCACCCTCGCCCGCAAAGTCATCAAATGGGAGCCGACCATCCCGCTCGAGGACGGCCTGAAGCGCACAATCGCCTACTTCAGGACCCGGGTGTGAGCACCCGAGGGTCCGGTCCAGTCCAGCAGCCTAGCTCAAGCTAGCCGGAAAGCATCATGGATCCAAAGTGAAAGAAAGAAGCGGAGACTGGATCATCGCTTTAAGCTTTGCAGCGGCGACCTTCGGGGTTTCCTCCATTGCGCTGCTTTTTGCGAGTTATTGGTGGTTCCAGAGCGGGAAATATTGGTTCGCTGGCGCCGTGCTCGTCATTTCAGTCAGCGCGATTTACTTGACCACTCGCTTTGTTCGACGTCTGAGGCGGCTCCTCCATGAAAGTTCGGACTAGCAAATTGGTATAGGGAGCGCCAAGGACTGGCGCGTTTGGATAGTGACAAAATTGCTTCTTAACCGATCCGTTCCGTCGCCGGTCAAGAGTCAAGGTATGTCCCCTTATGCCCTGTCCATAATTGCAGCCCCTGCGCCGGAAGAATTAAGTTATTAATGGCCTGACGCCATCGGGCTGCTTTTCCAATGCTGCTTGGCGCAGAGCTAGGCGGAGGCCTTCTGCTTCCGGGGCTTAGAGCGCCGCGCGAGGTAGGGGGCTTGGGATTCCTGCACGAGCACCTCGGCGGGGATTTGCAGGCCGCGATGGAGGGCGCGGATCATGCTCAGGCTGAGCGGGCGCTTCCGGTTCATGACTTCCGAGACCTTGCTCTTGCTCTGCAGGTAGGGCTGCAGGTCGGCCGGGGCCAGTCCGGCCTGCTCCATCCGGAAGCGGATCGCCTCGATCGGATCGGGCGTGGCGATGGGGAAGTGTTCTTCCTCATATTTTTCCACCAGCAGCGACCAGAGTTCTAGCTCGGCCACGTCGGCCGAAGGATGATCCATCAGCGCACCGACATGGGCGAGGGCCGCCTGGTAGTCGCGCCCGGTCTTGAGGACTTTGGGTTTCATGTGGTTGATTAAATGGTGGTGGCGTCGATCCGGTCGTAGGCGGCGTGCGTGCCGATGAAACGAATGAAGACGAGGCCGGTGTTATAGTGCAGGCGGACGACGAGACGATAGGTGTTGCCCTTCAGATTAAAAACGACGCGGTTGCCCGGCAGGGCGTCGGCGGAGCGGTAGCGGGCTTTGATGTCGGTGAATGATTTCCAGCGGGTGGTTTTGGCCTCGTGAAACCAGGCCTTGAGCGGCTGCTCGGCGTCGGCATGCCCTGTCCAGAAGTCCTTCAGGGTCTTGCGGGCAATGACACGCATGCGTCGCCAGCCATGGTTCCCGATATGGGAACCAGGTCAAGGAGGTTCCCTTGACGGGGGACCTAGCACGGTGGCCGTCTCGATAGTTTGCCTGGCAGACCCGATCATCGCGTCGTAAAGCTGCTCCTACCGTTTTAAACGGATACATTGCTTGATGGCTGGTGAGCCTTGACGGCGGGGTGCCGCGCGCGTTTTCTCGCGGTCTTTCTGCAGTCGAATCTACCCGCCCCATGAAAAACCTTTCCTGTCATCTCGTTCTTCTCGCTGCGTTCGCGGCGGCCCGGCTCGTCGCCGCACCCTACGACGTCAGGACCTTCGGTGCCGTCGGTGACGGCAAGACCCTCGACACCGCCGCCATCAACAAGGCGATCGATGCGGCCGCCGCTGCTGGCGGTGGCACCGTGGACTTTCCGGCCGGGAACTACCTCAGCTTTTCAATCCATCTGAAGAGCCACGTCACGCTCCATCTCGACGCCGGCGCCACGATCGTTGCCGCCGAGCCGCCGGAGGACCTGTCGTCGGGCTACGATGCGCCCGAGGCGAACCCCGTCACCGAGTATTACGAGGACTTCGGCCATTCTCACTGGCACAACAGCCTGATCTGGGGCGACGGCCTCGTGGATATCGGCATCACCGGCCCCGGCAGGATATTCGGCCGGGGATTGAGCAAGGGCGGTGGCCGGCGCGATTTCCTGCCCGAAGAACGCGCCGCCCGCGGTGAAGTGGGGGCACCCGACGGCAACACGCGCGTGGCTTTCCCCCTTCCCGCCACCTCGCTGGCGGCGATCGCCGCGCAGAAGCCGGGCCCCTTTGGTACGCCCGGCCGCGACACCCTTCCCGCCGGGGTGGGAAACAAGGCCATCGCGCTGAAGAACTGCCGCAACGTCATCTTCCGCGATTTCACGATTTATCACGGCGGGCATTTCGGGATTCTCGCGACCGGCGTCGACAACTGGACCTGCGACGGACTGAAGATCGACACGAATCGCGACGGCATGGACATCGACTCCTGTCAGAACGTCCGCATCGCCAACTGCACCGTCAACTCGCCGTATGACGACGGCATCTGCCCGAAGGCCTCGTTCGGACTCGGTTATCCGCGCGCCTCCGAGAATATCACGATCACCAACTGCCAGGTGAGCGGTTACGATGAAGGCACGCTGCTGGATGGCACGCGCCAGCGCAAGGTGATGCCCGGCGGTGGCACCGGGCGCATCAAGTGCGGCACGGAGGCCAATGGCGGTTTCCACAACCTGACCATCTCGAACTGCGTGTTTGAGCATTGCCGCGGCCTCGCGCTGGAGGAAGTCGATGGCGGGCTGCTGGAGGATGTCACGGTTTCCAACCTCACGATGCGCGACATCTCCAACGCGCCGATCTACCTCCGCCTCGGGTCGCGGCTGCGCGGTCCCGATCCGATTGCCGTCGGCGCGGTCCGCCGCATCAAGATCAGCAACGTCGTCGCGCACAACGTCGCCGCCCAGAGCGGCGTGCTCATCCTCGGCCTTCCGGGCCATGTGATCGAGGACGTATCGCTGAGCAACATCTTCATCGACTTCGCCGGCGGCGGCACCGCGGCGCAGGCCGAGCGGCAAGTGCCGGACGACGAAGCGGCGCAGAAGCAGTATCCGGAGCCCTCGATGCACGGCACCATGCCGTCGTGGGGTATGTTCGCCCGCCACGTGAAGAATCTCGACGTCAGCCACGTGGAGTTCCGCTTCGCGAAGGAAGACCTGCGTCCGACCGTGCAGCTCGACGACGTGGCGGATGCCGCCTTCGACGCCGTGAAATTCCCGCACGCCGCCAGTGCTCCGGCGTTCGTGTTGAAAAACGTGGACGGTTTCGCCGTGCACAACAGCCCCGCGCTGGCTGAGACAAAGCGGACGGAAAAAATCACCGGCGAAACGCTCTGAGTCATCCTGACTCCGCCGCCTTGGCCTTCGACTGTCGGAAGCAGGGGCGGCAGGGAAGGAGCCGGAGACCACGGCTTTACTCCTGACCGGAGCGCCGTGGTGAGACGGGTCGCCTGAGGGTAGGGCGGATTGTCCATTTTGAGGCTTGCGCATTAAACTGACGACCGAGGTCAATGTAGCGCGGTGCTTCAGCCTGCGCTTTGGACGCAAGCCGCGGGCTGAAGCACCGCGTTACTCCCAAGCTCATTCGTCAGTCTGATCCGCGAGCCTCAATAATCCGCCGTGTTTGGCTCCGACGACCTCGAACCGGCGCGTTAAGGATAACGCGCCCCACCATCGGCCCCCGCCCCCCGGCATTTGCCATTTGCCAAGCCCACGGTCGCGCCTATCGTCTTGGCCTTTCATGCTGTCGTTTCTCTTCAAACGCTTTTCCGGGCGGCACTACCGCAAGTTCCTTGAAACCTGCCGCCCCATCGTGGCGCGCATCAACGAGCTCGAAACCTCCTATCAGGCGCTGTCCGACGACCAGCTCCGCGCCAAGACCGACGAGTTTCGCGCCCGCCTGAAGCAGGGCGAGACCCTCGACCAGATCCTGCCCGAGGCGTTCGCCACGGTCAAAAGCGCCGCCCGCCGCCTCGTCGGCCGCAAGGTCATCGTCTGCGACCACGAGCTGACGTGGGACATGATCCACTTCGACGTGCAGCTCATCGGCGGCATGGCCATCCACCAGGGCAAGATCGCCGAAATGGCCACCGGCGAGGGCAAGACCCTCGTCTCCACGCTCCCGCTCTACCTCAACGCCCTCACCGGCCGGAACACCCAGCTCGTCACCGTCAACGACTACCTCGCCCGCCGCGACTCCGAGTGGATGGGACATGTCTACCAGTTTCTCGGCCTGACTGTCGGCTGCATCCAGCAGCAGATGGCCTCGGAGATCCGCCACGAGATGTACCGCCGTGACATCACCTACGGCACGGCGAGCGAGTTCGGCTTCGACTACCTGCGCGACAACGGCATGGCCACGCGCAAGGAGGACCAGGTCCAGCGCGACTACTGGTTCTGCATCGTGGACGAAATCGACTCCATCCTCGTCGACGAGGCGCGCACGCCCCTGATCATCTCCGGCCCCGCCCCGATCGAGCGCGAGCAGCCCTTCACCCGGCTGCGCCCGGGGGTCGACCGCCTCGTCAACGACCAGACCCGCCTTTGCAACCGGATCGCCTCCGAGGCCAAGGAGATCCTCGAGAAGCCCGGTGTGTCGGCCGACGACAAGCTGCTGGCCTCGCGGAAGCTGCTCCAGGTCAAGATGGGGCACCCGAAGAACAAGCTGCTCCTCCGCCTCATGGAGACGCCGGAATGGCGCAAGCTGCTCGACAAGACCGAGACCGAGCTGAATTCCGACCTCAACAAGGAGGAGGTCTACCGGCTCAAGGAGGACCTGCTCTACGTCATCGACGAGCGCCAGCACCAGGCCGACCTCACCGAGATCGGCCGGACCAATCTCCGCCCCGATAATCCCGACGCCTTCGTCCTGCCCGACCTCGCGACGGAGTTTTCCGACCTCGACAAGAGCACGACGATCACGCCCGAGGAACGGGAGGCCAAGAAACTCGCCTCGCAGACGCGTTACGCCGAGGTCTCGGAAGAGATTCACGCCATTTCCCAGCTCCTGCGCGCCTATTCGCTGTACGAGCGCGACGTGGAGTACGTCGTCACGCCCGACGGCAAGGTCATGATTGTCGACGAGAACACCGGTCGCGTCATGCCCGGTCGCCGCTGGTCCGACGGCCTGCACCAAGCGGTTGAGGCCAAGGAGGGTGTCGCTATCGAGCGCGAGACCCGCACGTACGCGACCATCACGATCCAGAACTACTTCCGCCTGTACGAGAAACTGGCCGGCATGACCGGCACGGCAGAGACGGAGGCGACCGAGTTCAACGACATCTACAAGCTCGCGGTCCAGGTCATCCCGACCAACCGGCCCTGTATCCGCGTCGACCGCAACGACTCCATTTTCAAGACGCGCCGCGACAAGTTCGCCGCGGTGGTCCGGGAGATCGAGACGGCCAACAAGCGCGGCCAGCCCGTGCTCGTCGGCACGGTCAGCGTCGAGTCGTCCGAGGTGCTTTCGCGGATGCTCAAGCGGGCGGGCGTCATCCACACCGTCCTCAACGCCAAGTTCCACCAGCAGGAGGCCGAGATCGTGTCCCGCGCCGGACACCGCGGCAGCGTCACGATCGCCACCAACATGGCCGGCCGCGGCACCGACATCAAACTCGGCGAGGGCGTGAAGTTCAAGGTGACGAGCGGCCCGAATCCCGACCCGGCCCAGAAGGGCCTGCGCTATACGCTGACGGAGCCGGTGAGCGGCGAGGTCCGCCACTACGATGCGGAGAGCGACGAGGCCCGCGCGCTGCAGCTGCGCCCCGACACCAAGGTGGCGGGCGGCCTCTTTGTCATCGGTACCGAGCGCCACGAGTCCCGCCGCATCGACCGCCAGCTGCGCGGCCGCTGCTCGCGCCAGGGCGACCCGGGCCTGACGAAGTTCTTCCTCTCGCTCGAGGACGACCTCATGCGCCTGTTTCTGCAGGGCAACCTGGCCTCGCGCCTGATGGAGGGCTCGATGAAGGAAGGCGAAGAGCTCGAGCACCCGTGGCTCAACCGCTCGATCGAGTCCGCCCAGAAGAAGGTCGAGCAGCAGAACTATTCGCAGCGCAAGCGACTCCTGCAGTACGACGACGTGCTGAACCAGCAGCGCGAGGTGGTGTACGGCATCCGCAACGGGGCGATCCACGCCGACCGGCCGAAGGACATCATTTTCGAACAGGTCGAGGAAGAGATCGCCACCCGCCTCGGCAATGCCGGCTACGGCGAAAAGGGCGGCGCCTCGGCGGCGGCGGTCGAGGGTTTTGTCACGTGGGTGACGACTCATTTCCCCATCACCCTCCGTGTGGATGAGTTGAAGGGCGACGATGCCACGGTGCTGACCAAGCTGGTGTTCGACCGCGTCAAGCAGGCTTACACCATCAAGGAATCGGCCGAGCTGCCCGAGGCGCTCGGGGCGCTTGAGCGTTACGTGGTCATCAACGCCATCGACCACCACTGGCAGGAGCACCTGACCGAGATGGAGGAACTCCGCCGCTCCATCGGCCTGCGCAGCTACGGCCAGAAGGACCCGCTCGTGGAGTACAAGAGCGAGGCTTACAAGTATTTCGAGGAGCTGATGAACAACGTGCGGCTGCAGATCTGCACGGGGCTCTTCCGGAGCGCGACCAACCTGGAGTCGTTTGAGAACATGCTCTCGATCCTGGCCCGCAGCGCGCGCACCCAGGGGCCGGAAAATGCCCCGGCGCCCGCGCCGGCCGCTCCGCCCGCGGCCTCCGGTCCCGGTCCGGCCGGCGCGTTGCCGCCCGGCGCCCCCGGCGAGACGGAGCTCCAGCTCCCGAAGATCACCATCCGCCGCGAGACCCCGAAGGTCGGTCGCAACGACCCGTGCCCCTGCGGCAGCGGCAAGAAGTACAAGCATTGCCACGGGGCCTGATAGAGCGGCGGCGTCCCCGTCGCCGCGCGCCACGCGGACGTCGCGTCCCCAACCGTCGCCACCACTGCACGCGTGACATCTGACTCCAAAACTCCGATCGAACCCGGGCCTTATGACGTGGCCCCTTCGTTCTGGGAGCGTCAGGCGAGCCTGGCCGTGCCGGCGGCGGTGGCGGTCTGCACGGTCCTGCTCGCGGTACTGTCGTTTCCGCCCTTCAAGGTTCCGGAGTTCGCCTACGCCATGCTCGTGCCCGGCGTCCTGTGGGCTTACCGGCGGCCGCGGCTGAAGCTTTTTGCCTGGACGATGTTCGCCGCGCAGGCGGTGGCGTGGACCCTGATTCTGGGCTGGCTGCACCATGTCACGTGGCTGGGTCTTTTCCTGCTCGGGCCGTTCACCGGGGCCTGGGTCGGTTCGTGGTATCTCGCAGCGTGGTGGACGATGCCGCGGATGGTCGGGCGCGCGACGCCGGTGCGGCTCCTCGCGATGCTCGGGCTGGCGGGCGCCTGGGTAGTGATCGAATGGACGCGGACGTGGGTGCTCGGCGGGTTTCCCTGGCTGCCGCTGGCGGCGAGCCAGTGGGAGCGCGCGAGTATCCTGCAGATCGCCGCCTACACGGGGGCGGGCGGCGTGTCGTTCATCCTCGTGGCGATGAATGTCGGGTTTGCCGCGTATGCGCACCGCCTGTTTTTTGAGGGAGCGACCGGTTTGAGAAAGCGCAGCCAGGAATTCTTCCTCGCGCTGTTTCTCCTGCTGGTCTGCCTCTCGATCCAGGTGCAGGAGACCTTCAACCGCGCGCACTACACGGTGCCGGTGGGCCGCGTGGCGTTCGTGCAGCCGGACATTCCCCAGGAAGTGAAATGGGACCCGGCGAGCGCGCGCGGCATCCTCGATGTACTGGAGCAGACCACGCTCGCCGCCGCCGCGGCGAAGCCGGACCTCATCCTCTGGCCCGAGGCCGTGCTGCCGTGGGCGGTGAACGCCGACCCGACCCTGCATGCCTGGACCGAGTCGCTCGTGACGCGTGCGGGCAGCCCGCTGCTGCTTGGCTCGATCGCGCAGGGCGTGGTAAAACCGCCCGCTGAGCAGTGGTTCAACGCCGCGTTTGTCGCCAATCCGCTGACCGGCCTGCAGCCGGCCTATTACGCCAAGCGCCGCTTGGTGCCGTTCGGCGAATTCACGCCGTTCCGGCCGCTGCTCGGGTGGATCAAAAATTTCGCCCCGATCCCCGACACGGACATCACCCCCGGCACGGAGGCGAACCCGCTGGTGGTGTCGCTGCACAACCAGGCGAACGCCTTCGGCCCGCTCATCTGCTACGAGGATACCTATCCGCTGCTGGCCCGTGCCAGCGTCCTGGCCGGTGCGGACGTGCTCGCGGTGGTGACGAACAACGGCTGGTTCGGGGAGGGTGCGGCGGCCTACCAGCACGCCGCACATTCGGTGCTGCGCGCGGTCGAGACCAGGCGCCCGGTGCTGCGCTGTGGCAATGCGGGCTGGAGCGGCTGGATCGACGAGTTCGGCGGGATCCGGGCGGTGCTGACGCGCGACGAGAACGGCGGGATCCACACCAAGGCCGACGTCGAGGGCGGCACGATTTACTTCCGCGGCACGGCGACGGTGACCGTGACCCGCGACCAGCGCTGGATCGGCCGCAACAGCTATTACGTCGAGCACGGCGACTGGTTCCTCGGGGCGAGTGCCGCGTTGCTGCTGCTGGGCTTGGTCCTGTTGAAGACGGGGATCCTGCCTGGTGACAGCTGAGTAGGGCGTTGCTTGACGACGCCCGGCTCGATGCCGGCAGAATGGGCGTCCGCAAGGAACTCCCGTACAAGGAAATCGCCTGCAGCTGGCTCCAGCATTCGGCCGGTTATTAAAACGATCAACCAAAGGCTGGAGAGTTTCCGCATTTGCTGTTCTCTCGCCGGCATGCCCGACCGTTTCGCCGCCACGGAACTCACCACGTTTGCCACGGCCCTGCTCCAGGCCGCTGGGCTAGACGCCGACAAGGCGCACGTTGTCGCCGAGATTCTCGTCGAGGGCGACCTGCTCGGCCATACCACCCACGGCCTGCAATTGCTCGCCCGCTATCTCGACGAGCTGGAAAAGGGATCGATGGCCAAGTCGGGCGGGCCACGGGTCATCGCGGATTTTCCCGCCGCGGTGACGTGGGATGGTCGGCGTCTGCCTGGCCCGTGGCTGACGGTGCGCGCCATCGAGCTGGCCGCGGAACGCGCGAAAAAGAACGGGACGTGCACCGTCGTGATCCGCCGCAGCCATCACCTGGCCTGTCTGGCTGCGTATCTCAAGCGCGTGACGGACCAGGGACTCATGCTGCTGCTGAGCTGCTCCGATCCGGACATCGCCAGCGTCGCACCGCATGGTGGACGCCGGGGCGTGTACACACCGAACCCGATCGCCGCCGCGTGGCCCACGGACGGCGATCCGGTCATGCTGGATGTGTCGATGTCGATCACCACGAACGGGCTCGTGAACCGGCGGCGGGCCGAGGGCCGCAAACTTCCCGGAGTGTGGATGGTCGACGCTGACGGTCAGGCCTCCGACGATCCCAACGTCCTGTTCACAAATCCCCCGGGCGCGCTCCTGCCCATCGGCGGGCTCGACCACGGCCACAAGGGCTATGCTCTCGGTCTCCTCGTCGAGGCGCTCACGGGCGCGCTGGCGGGCCACGGCCGTGCCGATGCCAAGGAGGGCTGGTCGGCCAATGTTTACATCCAAGTCTACGATCCGGCGCTGTTCGGCGGACGCGATGATTTCATCCGTCAAGCCAAGCAGGTGGCCGACGCCTGCCGCACGACCCCGCCGCGCGCGGGCTTGGAACGCGTGCGCCTGCCTGGCGAATCCGGCCTGCGCCGCCGCGAGGCCCAGCTGGCGGACGGCGTGGAGCTTTATCCCGGCATCATGAAGGCCCTCGAGCCGTGGGCCCTAAAGTTCGGTGTCAGCGAGCCTGCCGCGCGGTGACGTTGGCACGGAGGGAGACGCGACCTCCCGGCCTGTCCGGCGAAGCCGTGGCGAGGATGGATCGCGTTCCGCCAGCGACCGGGAGGTCGCTGCTCCAACCGTGGCGCAGGGCGTCGCTTGACGGCGCCCGGGCTTGCCCGCCTTCCAACTTCGCCACGTGGGCTGTAGGCCGCCCACCCGACCCGCCACCCCGATCCAGTGTCAACTATTAGTTGACACTGCCCATGGGCGGGCGGTGCCGGGTTTTGGATGGGCAGGGGAAAACAATAAGGCGGGCCCTTTGATTTTTCGCGCCTGACTTTTGCTGCGCGGCCCGGCACAACGACACCTTTCCCCATGACACCGAAACAACTTCGCCGCGCCCGTGAGGCGCTCGACTCCTTCGCCATTGAAACGCCCTCCTGGGGCTTCGCCGACACGGGCACCCGCTTCGGGAAATTTTTCCAGGAGGCCGCGGCCATCGACCTCAACGACAAGCTCGCCGACGCGGGCCAGGTCAACGCGCTGACCGGCTGCTGCCCGACGGTCGCGGTGCACGTGCTGTGGGACTTCAAGCCCGGCCAGGACCCGAAGGCCGTGGCGCGCCTCGCGCGGAAGCACGGCGTGAAGATCGGCTCGATCAACCCGAACCTCTTCCAGGACCAGTGCTACAAGTGGGGTTCCTTCAGCCACAACGATCCCGCCGTCCGCCAGCGCGCGCTCCAGCACTGCTTCGACTCCATCGCCATCGGCAAGGCCGTCGGCAGCGAGTATGTCTCAATGTGGTTCGCCGACGGCACGAACTATCCCGGCCAGGGCGACCTGCGCGCGCGCAAGCACTGGTTCGAGGAGTGCCTGAAGGCGCTGCACCAAAAGCTCGGTCCGAAGCAGACGCTGCTGGTCGAGTACAAGCCCTTCGAGCCTGCGTTCTATGCGACCGACATCGCCGACTGGGGCATGGCCTACGTCCACGCGAAGAAGGCGGGCAAGCGCGCCAAGGTGCTGGTCGACACCGGCCACCATTACGCGGCGCAGAACATCGAGCAGATCGTGGCGTTCCTCCTCGATGAGGACATGCTGGGCGGCTTTCACTTCAACGACCGCCGCTATGCCGACGACGACCTTACGCTCGGCTCGATCGACCCGTACCAGGTCTTCCGCATCTTCCACGAGATCCACGCCTTCGCCGCCGACCGCCGGCGCGCGCCGGACATTGCTTACATGATCGACCAGTCGCACAACGAGAAGCCGAAGATCGAGGCGACGATCCAGACCGTGGTCATGGCGCAGGAACTCTACGCGAAGGCCGCGCTCGTCGATCTCGACGCGCTCCGCCGCGCGCAGGCGAAGAACAACGTGGTCGACGCCGAGCTCACGCTGAAGAAGGCGTTCTTCACCGACGTCACGCCCGCGCTGCTCGCCTGGCGCAAGGCGAACAAGCTGCCCGCCGACCCGCTCGCCGCGCACCGGCACAGCGGTTACGAGCGCGCCGCCGCGGCCGACCGCCGCCGCCGCCGCAAGGAACTCGGCCTCACGCAGGGCGGCAGCTACGCCTGAGATCGAGAGGCAGGGGCGTTGCTTGCGGACGCCCCTACATAGGATTGCCCTGAGCGACCGGCCGTCTTTGCTCCGGTCATGAACTACCGCCTGCTCGGCCGGACCGGCCTCAAGGTCTCCGAGATCGGCTTCGGCGCGTGGGGCATTGGCGGGCAGCAGGAAGGCGCGCGCCGGTCGTATGGCCCGACCGACGATGCCGAGTCGCTCGCCGCGCTGGAGGCGGCCTGGGACCTCGGTTGCAACTTCATCGACACGGCGGATGCCTACGGCGTCGGGCACAGCGAGACGCTCATCGGCCGGTTTCTCGCCGGCCGGCGCGACCGCGCGATCGTGGCGACGAAGTTCGGGCACTTTCCTTTCACGGATCCGTCACGGCGTGAGCCGTCACCCGCGACCGTGCGTTTCTGCCTGGAGGAAAGCCTGCGTCGGCTGGGGACTGATTACGTCGATGTTTACCAGTGTCACGAGTGCCCGCTCGAGACAGCCAGGCTGCACGAGGTCGCGGGTACGCTGGAAAAGCTGAAGACGGAGGGAAAAATCCGGCACGCCGGGATTTCCGTCTATGGCGCGACGCAGATCCGGCAGGTGGCGCGCGGGGATTTCGGCCCGGTGTTCGAGGTCATCCAGGAAAGCTACAACGTGACCACGCTCCTCTTCCGCGTGGCGCTGCACGAGGCGGCCGCGGCCGGCTTGGGAATCATTGTCCGTGAGCCGCTGGGCAACGGCCTGCTCTCCGGCCGGTGGACGGGCCGCGAAGCCTGGAACCTGAAGCACGCGCGGGGCATCCGCACCGGCGATCAGACCGCGATGCGGATCGAGTTCGCCCGGCGGGTGGGGGAGTTCCTGCCCGCGCCCGGCCGCTCGCTGGTGCAGGCGCTCATCCGTTTTTCGCTGCAGGATATTCCCTCGTCGGTCGTCATTCCCGGCTGCAAGACACCGGCCCAGGTGGCGGAAAATCTCGGCGCATCCGCGAGCCCGCCGCTGACCGCCGGCGAACTTGCCGCGGTCCATCGCGTGCACGCGGAATTGCTGCGCGAGTTCGGACGGATCCATCCCTACGCGATGGACAGCACGTTGGGTCTGGCGTGAGAGCGTCCGGCCAGGGAACGTTTTCAAACCCCATTTGGCGCTTTGAGTTGGAGCAGCGACCTCCTAGTCGCTGTCCGAACGCGACCCGGAGGTCGCGTCTCCAGCAACGCAATTTGCCGCCCGGAGAATGAAAAAGGGCGAAATCAGGGGGTATTGAAAATACGCCCTAGCGCAGCCGCGGCGGCGCGGTCGGGGCGGAGAACACCACCAGTGCGATGCCGGTGACAACCAGCAGGCTGGCGGCGTAGAAGGTGGCCGGGGGCGACTCGTGGAAAAGGAAGAAGGCGGTCACGCCGGCGAAGACGAACTGCCCGACATTGCAGAGGCTCACGATCTGACCGCGCAGGTGGCGCATGGACGCGTTCAGCAACGAATGGCCGATGATCGTGGGGATGCAGGCCATCCCGAGCAGCAGCAGCCATTCGCGGGGTGAGCCGGCCACGGCGGGATCGAGCAGCGCCCCGAGCTGGGGCAGGGCAGCGAGCAGGCAGAAAACGGCGGCGAATGCATACACCGGCACCACATAGAGCCAGAGGGTGGGGAAATCACGGTTCCGGCGGCCGAGTGCGAGATACCACGCGAAGAGCAGCATCGAGCCGAAGCAGACGAGGTTCGCCCGGAAATCGCCACCGGCGAGGGCGTCGCGGGCTGTCAGGACGATGATGCCGCCGAGGGCGAGCGCGGTGCCGAGGATTTCCCGGCGGTTGATCTGCTCGCCGATCAGGGCATGCAGGAAGAAAGGCGTCGCGATGGGCACCAGGTTGACGATCAGGGTGGCCGGGGCGGCGGCGGTCATGCGGGCGCCATAGGTCCAGGAGATGAAATGCACGGAGAGCACCGCGGCGGGCAGGAGCGTCCGCCGCAGGTGGTCACGCGTGAACGCGGCGCGGTGGCGGCGGAGGTCCCGCCAGAAGACCGGCGCGAGCAGGAGCACCGCGAGCACGAGGCGCATGGCCGCCAGCACGAATGGGGGCGCGTGACTGCTCCGGATCAGGATCACCGACATCGAGCCGGCGAAGACACCGAGCAGGAGGATCGCGTAACGTCCGATCATGGGCGGGCCAGGCCGGCGGCCGGTGCGGGGGCGTGCCGGTCGGCCCGGTGCAGCTGCCACGAATTCCACACGTTATGCCAGATCACGTAGAACGTGGGGCCGAGCGCCACCAACGGGCTCGCATAGGTCAGGGCGAGGTAGATCGTGAGGACCGTGTTCTTCTGGCCGAGCGACTGGCTGGCCTCGCGGTGGAACTCCTTCCCGCCGATCACCCAGCCCAGCGCGAAGTTCAAGGCGCTGATGAAGGCCGTGACGCCGGCGATGCGCAGGACCGCGCCCGGCGGCGCATTCACCTGGTGCCGGAGGAAATCGGAGGCGTTGGAGGTGACGAGGAACATCATCAGCACCCAGCAGCCGAAGCTGGCATTGCGTAGGCTAGGGGGCCATTCCGTGGCGCGCGGGTGCACGAGGCGCACGAGCCAGGCCGCGGCCATGGGGACGAACACCACGAGACCGACGCTGCCGGAGACCTGGGCGAACGCCTCCGGGGTCGGCCGGCCCAGCACGAACGGCAGCAACACGGGCATGAGGGCGGCGAGCACCACGTTGGTGAGCACGAAGGAGGCCACCACGTAGGCGACCTGGCCGTGGAGAAAACTCATGATGACCGGTGCGGCCGACGCCGTCGGGGTGATGCCCGCGAAGAAGGCCGCGAGCGCGATGTCACGCCCGCCGACCAGTGCGCCCAAGCCCCAGGCGGCAAAGCCCATGACGAAATTAACCGCCAGCAGGACGAAATGACTGCGACGGAGTGACGACCGGGAAACCCGGGTCTGGAGAAACACCGTGAACAGCTGGCCGATGATGAGCCACCGCACCGTCCAGGTGAACACGTGGGCCTGGGGGATCAGCGCGCCAAGCAAGATCGCAGTCAGGATGGAAAAGGTGCGACGAGAGGCGGAATTCACGGATGAGCGGGAAGGGAGGAAAGCTGGCGGGGGCGAGCAAGGCAACGATGCAGCGTGCGGGACGGGTATCTTATCTTTCTCTTTCTTCTTTCTCGTTCTCTTTCGTCAGGAATGCTTTTCCCCGGGAGGAGAAAGAGAAAGATTGCTGGACGGGTATATTTATCAAAAGCGCGAACCCGGCAGGGCGTGGACTTCCACCTTCGCCAACGCTACGGTGGCCAAGCCGATCCGTGCCGGGCACAGGACGGTGTTCCGTTCAATAACCAGCTGCTCCGTCTCGGCTCCGAGACGTTCCCGGCGGCGAGCGGAGTCGCCGCCCTACCGGTTCGAGGCCCCTGCCTGCATTTCGGCTGGTGGATTGAGTCACCACTGCGCAGTCTCCGCCGTCAGGCTCCGAACTTTCCCCAACCCCAACTGCTATCAGTGAATCCCATGAAATCCTCCGTCGTAACGATGATGGCCGCGTGCATCTTGATGGGCGCGGCGGCATTCGCCGCTGAAAGCGCCTCCCAAAAGGCTGCCCAGAAAAACCCTGAGAAGACCTTCCCTACGCCGTCGGATCCGGTCGTGCCCCCGACCCTGACCCTGAACGTCTGGCCCGGCCTCCCGCCCGGTGACAAACCGAACATGCCGCCCGAAGAATGGCGGCGTTCGTCCAATACGGTCACCGGCACCGTCGCGATCCCAACGCTGGCCGTCTACCGGCCGGCGAAGGACAAGGACACGGGCGCCGCGGTGCTCGTGTGCCCCGGCGGCGGTTTTTTCCAGCTTTCGATGGGCCATGAAGGCGCGGATGTGGCGGTCTGGCTGAGCTCCATCGGTGTCACCGGCGTGGTCCTCAAGTACCGCATCCCGGACCGCGAGGGCATGGCCCGCCACCTGGCTTCGTTGCAGGATACGCAGCGGGCGATGAGCATCATCCGCTCGAAGGCGGCGGAATGGAACATCGATCCCAAGCGCATTGGCGTCCTCGGTTTCTCCGCGGGCGGACAGCTGGCCGCGGATGTCGAGACGAACTTCGACAAGCGCACCTACGATCCGGTGGACGAGATGGACAAGGCGGACACGCGCCCGGACTTCGCCGTGCTGATTTATCCCGGCGGTATTGCCCAGCGCGACAGTGCGACCCCGGCGGTCACCCCGGATGTGCATGTCTCGAAGGACACGCCGCAGACTTTTCTCTCCATCTCAAACGATGACCGCGGCGGTTCGGAAAACGCGGTTTATATGTATCTCGCCCTGAAGAAGGCGGGCGTGCTGGCGGAACTGCATGTTTACGGCGAGGGCGGTCACGGCTACGGCATCCGTCCGGGCAAGGCGCCGCATGCCTCGTGGCCGGCACGCGTGGCCGACTGGATGACCGAGCGCGGCTTGTTCAAGCCCGCGGCCGAGGTACCATCTGCAAAGTAAGCAGGCCGACTTCGGATTTTCGCCGCGAAAAGGCACAAAGTGACACGAAAATAAACCCGCAGAGGGATCGTTTTTTGTGTCATTTCGTGGCTTTTCGCGGCCAAACCGGTTTTTGGATTCCCGTGCTCTCGCGGTAATTCGCTGGATGCTGACTCTGGCGTTTGGCTGGGGCTGCCTGCATTCGGCCACCGCGCAACCGGCGGCCGTCGCTGAAGCCGACCGGTTGCTGGCGCAGGGCGATTATTCCGCCGCGCTGCTCTGGACGGCCGCGGCGATGAAGGCGGATCCGCAGGATTCGCTGCTGCGCTGGCGCGCGGGCAATCTGATCCGTCAGGTCCCGTTGTTGCGGCTGGGCCTCTCGCACCAGGGCGGGGTCAATACCGTGGTGTTCAGCCCCGATGGTCGAAGCGTCCTGACGGCCAGCCAGGACGGGACGGCGCGTCTCTGGGATGCGACGACCGGCCAGGCACAGAAGCCCCCGCTGCAGCACACGGGCGCGGTCAACAGTGCCGCCTTCAGTCCGGACGGACGCCGCTTCGTCACGGCGGGGCAGGATGGAACCGCTCGGATTTGGTCCGTGGCCACCGGCCAGCCCGTAACGCCGCCCCTGCGCCAGGCCGGGGCCATTCTGCAGGCGGCTTTCAGCCCGGACGGACGGAAAATCGTCACGGCTAGCGAGGATCACACGGCGCGGATTTGGGACGCGGCGAGCGGACGGGAGTTGATCCCGTCGTTGCAGCATGGCGATACGGTTACCTCGGCGAGTTTCAGCCCGGACGGCCGCCAGGTCCTCACGGCGGGTCGGGATAACACGGCGCGCATCTGGGATGCGGGCACGGGGCATCCACTCGTGGCCCCCCTGCAGCATGTCGCGGCCGTGGTGCTGGCGGCCTTCAGTCGCGACGGGCGCCTCGTCGTGACGGCGAGCCAGGACAAGACGGCCCGGATTTGGGATGCCGGCACCGGCAAGCCTGTCACGCCACCGCTCGAGCACCCCAGCGCGGTACGCTACGCGGCTTTCAGTCCCGACGGACAAGCCGTGGTGACGGCCGGTGAGGACGGGACGGCGCGGATTTGGGATGTGATGACCGGCAAGGAAGCCACGCCCCCGCTGCAGCATGAGGACACGGTGGTATTTGCGGCCTTCAGCCCGGACGGGCTGTCGATTGTGACCGCGAGCGAGGACCATACGGCGCGGCTGTGGAATGCGGCCACAGGGCGTCCGCTCACGGCTCCGCTCCATCATGCCCAAGGTGTGGCCCGGGCGGCTTTCAGTCCTGACGGCCTGCAGGTGGCGACGGCGGGGGCGGATGGCCTGGCTCGAATCTGGGATGCGCGGAACGGTCGTGAACAACTGCACGTGCTGACACATGGCGATTCGGTGGAATACGCGGCCTTCAGCCCCGATGGGCGCGCGGTGGTGACGGCCAGTTGGGATCGTACGGCGCGCGTCTGGGACACCACGACGGGGCGACCGCTGACTCCCCCCCTGCGGTACAGCGACCAAGTCCAATATGCGGCCTTCAGCCCGGACGGGCGGTCGGTGATTGCGACCAGTTATACCAGCCCCGCGCGTGTCTGGGAGGTCGCTACCGGGAAGGCGAGCGCCCTGCAACTGGACCAAAGCCTGGTCAGGGCGGCGGCGTTCAGCCCGGAGGGGCGGAAAATCGCGACCGCGGGCAACGACGGCACGGCGCGCCTGTGGGATGCAGCCACGGGAAAATCCCTGGTGCCTCCGATGACGCACGCCGGCTCGGTGGTCTGGGTGGCGTTCAGCCCGGACGGGCAGAGGATTCTCACCGCGAGCTCGGATAACACGGCCCGGGTCTGGGATGCGCCCACCGGCCGGCCGGTTACACCGCCGTTGCAGCATGCGTTTTGGGTCAACCATGCGGCGTTCAGCCCCGATGGGCGCCGGGTGTTAACCGCGAGCTCGGACAAGACGGCGCGCCTTTGGGATGCCATGACGGGCCGGCAGCTGGCGCCCGCGCTCGAGCACGGAGATGCCGTCAATTTTGCCGCCTTCAGCCCGGATGGGCGCAAGGTCATCACGGCCAGCAATGATCACACGGCACGTATCTGGGACGCGGCGACCGGCGTCGCGTTGACCCCTCCCTTGGCCCACGAGGATTCGGTGGTCGCAGCGGCCTTCAGCCCGGATGGGAGAATTGCGGCAACCGCGGGTGATGATTATACCGTAAGGCTCTGGGATGCAGTCACGGGCCAGCCGCTGGCTCCCTTGCTCCAGCAGGCACTTAACGTGCGACAGGTTGCGTTCAGCCCGGATGGCCGGTTATTGCTCACGGCCTGCTGGGACAAGACGGCGCGTTTATGGGATGTGTCGCCGACCGACTGGCCGGTCGAGGAGGTGGCGATGTTCGCTGAGTTGGAGGCGTCGGCCCGGTTGGGCGCTGGAAACACCTTGGAACCTCTCGATGGAGTGGAGGTGGAGGGTTTGTTAAAGGCCCTCAAACAACGGCACCCCGAGGTCTTTCTCCGCCCGCCGTTGGCGCCTGCCGGGGTCAGCCCGGATGGCGAAAAAGCCGCCGTCCATTAAAAAAATTGGCGGGATTCTCCGGATTTCTTGTGGAATTCGCACTCTCAACCTGACAAGTTCCGCAACTATTGTAAGGTTAGTACGTCATCTCCCCCCTGTGTTGAGGTCGAATTTACCCCTTTGCCTGTGATGATCACGACTGAGCCCAAATCACGCTCGTTTGCATGGATCTGCGTGCCCGTTTCCCTCCTTGGATTTTGCCTGCTGCTGGCTGCATGTATGCGCCCGGCCGGCACAGCCCAGTCCGCTGCTCCGGCTTCACAACTGGCCTCCGCCAAGCCTGCGTCGACTCCGGCTGCCAGATGGGTGGAGTTTCACAAGACGGTTCAGCCTTTTCTTTCCCAGCACTGCTACAGTTGCCATGGCCCGGATGATGCGGAGAACGGCCTGCGCCTCGATCTCTTCCGCGATCAAGCCTCACTGGAGGAAGGCTCGGCCAAACTGGAAAAGGCGCTCGACAAGCTGAAGACCCACAAGATGCCGCCGCGGGACGAGCCGCAACCCGCCGAGGCGGAGGTTGCCCCCGTCGTTGCCTCCTTGCAGACGATGCTCGCGGGTGAACTCAACGGCCCGATCAATCCCGGCCGCGTGACGATCCGCCGGCTGAATCGCGCGGAGTACAACAATACGGTCCGCGACCTTCTGGCGATTGACTTCCGTCCGGCCGATGCCTTTCCGGTCGATGACGCCGGCTACGGTTTCGATAACAACGGCGACGTGCTCTCGCTCGCGCCGGTGCTGATGGAAAAATATCTCACGGCGGCGAGTCTGTCCCTCGAGAAGGCCATCTTTGTCGATCCGGTGGTGCCGCCGCCCCTGAAGCGCTGGGATGCGGCCTCGGCGGATGGCAGTTTCCCGAAGAGCGATCCCGCTGCGACGGTGCCAGAGGCCGGCCCTGGCCCCGGTGGCCGTCCGCGCGTGCTGCCCGCCGGCCGGGTGTTTGAGTTCAGCGGCGAGATTCATGTGGACTACGAGGTCGCCGCCGACGGTGACTACAATTTTCGCGTCCGTGCCTACGGCACGCAGGGCTCCGCCTCGCACCAGCGCCCCTCGGTGATCTTCATGGTCGACGGCCTCCAAGTGCAGGAGCCCTTCACGATCAAGGAAGACCAGCGCAACACCTCCGTCTACACGGTGGAAAAGGCCCACGTCACCGCGGGCAAGCACCGCATCACGCTCGCTTTCCTCAATGGCGCCACGGAGGAGGATTACGTGGCGGCGGTCGCCAAGGCCAAGGCCACCGGCGCCAAGCCGGTCATGGCGCCCACTGGCGATGAAGACAACGCGAACCCGCCGACTCCGGCCGCCGGCGCCGGTCGCCGCGGTGGACGCGCCAATCCCGCGGCCGCCAAGCCCGCCGCGGATGACGCGGATGCGGCAGATGCCGCCGTAGCGGACAATCCCGCCCCGCCGGCCCCGCCCGCCAACGGCCGTGGACGTGCATCTGGCGCCGGCCCCGGACAGCGCGGCGCCGCCGGCCCGGCCGGTGCCCGTGCCGGCGTTCCGCCCCAGGGTCGTTTTGCCGGTCCCGTGCTTTCACCCACCGGCAAGCCCACCTTGGGCGTGACCTATTTTGAGCTCGAGGGACCGCTGGAGGCCACGCTCGACCGCATGCCCGAGAGTTACCGGCGCGTGATGGTCGCCCGTCCTTCCGCGACGGTGACCAAGCAGCAGGCGGCCGAGAAGGTCGTCCGCACCTTCGCCACCCGGGCCTATCGCCGGCCGGTGCGCGACGAAGAGGTCGCCCAGCTCATGGGCGTATGGGCCAAGGCCGACAGCGACGGCCGCCCGTTTGACCAGAGCGTCGACCTCGTGCTGCAGGCCGTCATGGTCTCGCCGTCCTTCCTCTTTCGCATGGAATCCGAGCCCCTGCCGGGCGAGAAGGACGGGGTCCACACCCTGAACGAGTACGAACTCGCTACGCGCCTCTCGTATTTCCTCTGGAGCAGCATGCCGGACGACGAACTCTTCGCGCTGGCCGACAAGGGGCAGCTCCGCAAGAACCTCGACGTCCAAGTCCGCCGGATGCTCAAGGACCCCAAGTCATCCGCCCTCGTGGAAAATTTCGCGGGCCAGTGGCTGCAGCTCCGCTCGATGCAGAACGTGACCCCGGATGCGAAGCGTTTCCCGAACTTTGACGAGTCGTTGCGCGACGCAATGACCAAGGAGACGCAGCTCTTCTTCAACGCGATCGTTCAGGAAGACCGTGACGTGATGGATTTCGTCGACGCCGACTTCACCTACGTGAACGAGCGCCTCGCAAAGCACTACGGAATGCCGGGAGTCACCGGCGAAGAATTCCGGCGGGTTACACTGCCGAAGGACCAGCGCGGCGGCATCCTCACCCAGGCGAGCGTGCTGACGATCACCTCCTATCCCGGCCGCACCTCCCCAGTGCAGCGCGGCAAGTGGGTCCTGGAAAATCTCCTCGACGCCGCGCCGCCCCCACCGCCGCCGAACGTCCCGGCCCTCGCCGAGGGCGACAAGGCCGAGCTCACGGGCTCGCTGCGCCAGCGCATGGAGCAGCACCGCAAGGATCCGAAGTGCGCTGCCTGCCACGAGCGCATGGACGGCATCGGTTTCGCCTTGGAGAACTTCGATGCGATCGGCGCGTGGCGGACCGCGGACATCAACAACGAGAAGATCGATCCCGCCGGGACCCTGCCGGGTGGCAAGACCTTCAACGGTCCGCTCGAGTTGCGGGAGATCATCAAGGCGCGAAGCGACGAATTCTGCCGCTGCGTGGCGGGCAAGATGATGACCTTTGCCCTCGGCCGCGGATTGGAGTCGTACGATCGCCGGACCACCGACGCGATCGCGGCGGCCATGAAGCAGCAGGGCAACAAATTCTCGGTGATGATCGAGGAGATCGTGCGGAGTGATGCTTTCCAGAAACGTAACGGTAAAACAAAAACAGGTGACTCATGAATGACTTGATCATGTCGCGGCGGACGTTGTTGCGGGGATTGGGCACGGCCCTTGCGCTGCCCGTGCTGGATTCGATGATCCCGACCCGCTTGCTCGGGGTTGAAGCCAAGACGGCGGCCAAAGTGGCGGCCGTGCCACGGCGGGTTGCCTGGCTCTATGTGCCGAATGGCATCAACATGGACCAGTGGACGCCCGCCGATATGGGCTCGGCCTACCAGCTCACCCCCACGCTACAACCGCTCGCTGAGTTCCGGGACAAGTTCTCCGTGGTCAGCGGCCTCGTCTGCGACAAGGCCAACCCCAACGGCGACGGCCCGGGCGATCACGCCCGTGCGATGTCGGCCTACCTGACCGGGGCACAGCCCCGCAAGACCGAGGGCGCCAACATCCACCTCGGTCTCTCCGCCGACCAGGCGGCCGCGGACAAAATCGGCCACCTCACCAAGTTCCCGTCCCTCGAGCTCGGCATTGAGGAAGGCAAGCAAGTCGGTCGCTGCGACAGCGGCTACAGCTGCGCCTATTCGCACACTGTGTCGTGGCGCAGCGACACCACGCC
Source organism: uncultured Opitutia bacterium (assembly GCA_903827245.1). Taxonomy (GTDB): domain Bacteria; phylum Verrucomicrobiota; class Verrucomicrobiia; order Opitutales; family Opitutaceae; genus CAIUWA01. The sequence continues at coordinate 68,002 of CAIKHO010000056.1, read as the reverse complement.
GGTCGTCAAGGATTGCGATCCGCAGTCGGTATTCGACCGCCTGTTCTCGAACGGCGATCCGCGCGAGTCGGCCGAAAGCCGCGCCCGCCGCCAGAACGACCGCAAGAGCGTGCTCGATTTCGTGCTCGATGACGCCAGCAACGTCCAGAAGAAGCTCGATGCCACCGACCGGCAGAAACTGGACGAATATCTTACCTCCGTCCGCGAAATCGAGGTCCGTCTCAGCAAGGCCGCCCTGGAACCCGCGGCCGCTCCCCCCGAGGGTGCGGTGCGTCCCGAATTTGACTCGCACACCGGCACCCGGCCCAACGGCGGGGCGACCACCAGCGACAAGTACGCCGTCCATGTGCCCCTCATGATCGACATGATGGTCCTTGCGTTCCAAGCCGACCTCACGCGGGTGATCACCCTGCCGTTTGCCGACGAGGGCAGCAACCAGACCTATCCTTGGGAAGGCGCGAATGTCCCGCATCACGGCACCTCGCACCACATGGGCGACCCGGCCAAGCTGGCGATGCTCGCGAAGATCAATACCTTCCACATCAAACAGGTCGCCTACCTGATGAAGAAGCTCGACAGCATCAAAGAGGCGAACGGCAGCACTATCCTCGACAACGTGCTCATCTCCTACGGCAGCGGCAACAGCGACGGCAACAAGCACAATCACGACAACCTCCCGCTCCTGCTCATCGGCAAGGGCGGCAACACCGTCGCGACCGGCCGTCACGTGCGTTTCGACGGCACGCCCGTCAACAACCTGTGGCTCTCGATGCTGGATCGTGTCGGCGCGCCGCTCGATCGGCTCGGTGACAGCACCGGCCGGGTGGCCCTGGCCTGAGCCCCGCACGGGCTTACCTTGCTCTAAGTCCCGGGGGCCATCGCCCTCGGGACTTGCGAGGGACATTCCAGACACTATCGGGCGGCGGCACGAGTTTGTGACACTGGCCTCGGCCAGGAGAATGAGAATGACGGAGTTGCACCGTCGCGTTGAAGATCGGTCATAAAAATGGCGGGAGCGCTTTGCCGTTTACGAGGTGCCTGCCCTGACGGATGGACCGAAGGGCCCGAAACCGTCTTCGCCAATACATTGGAGGCTTGACGGTGCCGGTGTTTTTTCGGCCCCTTGCCCCATGGCGACACCAGCCGAGGAAAATTTCAACGACTACAAGCGCGCGGAGAAGAAAGCCCTCGAGATCCTCGCGGCGATGAAAGCCGTGAGCCCGAAGAAGGTGGATATCGAGCTGGCTCTCCTGGTGGCGCTTTTTGAGCTCCACAAGGGCGCGCTCCCGGCCGAACAAATCGGCGCGGTGGTGCAGGGGCACCTCAAGGTCCTCGTCCAGCACTACGCCGGGAAACCGGCCGGCTGACGGGTGTAGCAGCCGAGATGACGAGGCTGGGCTTGGGCCATGACCCACGCGCCTCAAACCAGCCTCGTTACCTCGGCTACTACGTCCTGCTGCGTGATTTCGGATCGCATCTTTTGCCGGTCTCTTCCGTCCTGCAATCGTCCAGGCTTCACCCCCGTGCCTCGTCTTTTTCCGCGCGGCCTTCCTTGGCCGCCGTGGTGATCAGGACCGGCACTCCGTCCGTTTATCCAGGAAGATCTCCCGATGAAAACCCTCCCGATCAAAACCTCCCTGCTTGGTGCCCTGCTGGCCTGTCTGCCGCTGGCGCTGGGCGCCGCCGAATACTGGCAGGAAATCACCATGCCGACCGTCGCCCAGGCGGCGACCGCCTTCCCCAAGCCGCCGCGCGAGTACGGCACGATCCACTGGGCCATCTGGGGCGGCCTGCAGACCAAGGAGAAGGTCCTGGCCGACATCGAGCGGATCGAGGCCAACGGGACTTACATCGTGATGATCGACAACTCCCGCGGCCTGCAGCCGAAATATTTCACGCCGGAGTACCTCGACCTGGTGAAGTTCACCGTCGACGAATGCAAGAAGCGCGGGATGAAGGTGTGGATCGAGGACGACGCCGGTTATCCCGACGGCATGGCCGGCGGCATCATCAGCAAGGACTACCCGAACCTCGGCATGCAGGCCATCGTCGCCGACGCGCACTACACCGTTGCCGCCGGCCAGACCCTCAGGATCCCGGTTCCGCCGGACACGCTGGGCATCCTGGCGTACAACCGCGGGGCGGGCGGCGCCAAGCCCCTGCCGGTCCCGGCGGACGGACAGTTCCAGTACACCGCGCCGAATCCGGGGAATTCGGAGGTGGTTTTCGTGCGCCATGTCTACCGCAGCTCGCCGACGCGTTACACCAACCGCGAGGACGGCACGGCGGACAAGGACAGCTTGTACTCGCTCTGCGACTATCTCGACCCGGAGGCCACGCGCACCTACCTGAAGGTGATCCACGAGGTGTATGAGAAGGTGGTGGGCGACGAGTTTGGAAAAACCGTCCTCGGCTTCCGCGGGGACGAGCCGGACTACACCGGCTTCATGCCCTGGACGCCCAAGCTGCTCGAGGCGTTCAAGCGGGTGAAAGGCTACGACCTCCAGCCTTACATCGCGCAGTTCTTCGCGCCGGAGTTCACCCCGGAGGTCCAGCGGGCGAAGGCCGATTACTGGGACGTCTGGAGCGCGATGTTCCGCGACAACTTCTTCAAGCCGCAGTGCGACTGGTGCGAGGCGCGGCACATGGGCTACATGGTGCATCTCAACCACGAGGAACTGATGCTCGACCTCAGCCGCGGCGAGGACCTCGTGCGCAACGAGGGCTCGTTCTTCCGCGACATGCGCTACGTGCACGTGCCGGGTGTCGACAACCTCAACCAGATCGGACCGGGCATCGTCGCCGATTTCCCGAAGCTTGCCACCTCGACCGCGCACCTGTTCGGTCGCCCCCAGGTTTGGAACGAGGCGGGCGGCAGCCTGCACCAGTCCGGCAAGTTCGTCATCGACTACAATTTTGTCCGCGGGATGAACTTCCTGCAGATCCGCGGCATGAACAATCCGGTGGATCCGAAGGCGCCGGTGCCGCTGCTCAACCCGGCCGCCGCCACCGCGTGGTACGTCAATCGGGCCAGCTATCTGCTCGCGACCGGTCGCCCCGCGGCCCAGGTCGCGCTGTATCACCCGACGGACAGCATGTGGTTCGGCGACAAGGAGGCGGATGACGTCACGGTCAAGCTCGTGACCGAACTCATGGAGCACCAGATTGACTTCGACCACATCGACCTCGATGCGCTGGCCTCGGTCTGCACGCTCGAGGCGGGCGGCCTGAAGAACCTCAGCGGCCAGGTCTACCGGGCGGTGATCATCCCGTCCTCCACCGTGATCTACAAGACGGTGCTCGACCGACTGCGGGCGTTCGCCGCCGGTGGCGGCAAGGTCATCTTCGTCGGCCGCACGCCGTCGATGGTGGTGGACCGGACTTTCTTGAATCCGGTGCCCGGCGCGCCTGACCTTGGCTTCGCGACGCTCGAGCCCACGCCCGCAATCACCGACCGCGTCGTGGCGGCCCTGCCGAAGCCGGACGTCCAGCTGGACGCCTCCTGCCCGCCGCTCAAATACATCCGCCGCACCTTGAAGGACGGCGACGTCTATTTCTTTTTCAACGAGTCGAACCAGGTGCAGACGCGCACGGCGACGCTGGCCGGGACCGGCGACGTCCAGGTGTGGAATGCGAACAACGGGACGATCCATCCGCTGGCCGGGGTGGCGAAGGCGATGGGCAGTGTCGCGGTACCGCTGACGCTCGCGCCGCAGGAAGCACGCTTCGTCGTGATCGGACCGTTGCCGGCGGGTGTCGCCGAGCCGGCGCCGACCGTGTCGACCAGCCAGACCGTGGTCGAGGTGAACGGCGACTGGACGATGAAGCTCGGCGACAAGCAGGTGACCTCGCCGCTGAAGACGTGGGAGGAGCTGGGTGTGCCGTCCTTCACCGGCACGGCGGTTTACCAGCAGGCTTTCACTGCGCCCGTCGCCCTGCCGCAGGGCAAACGGGTTTATCTCGACCTCGGGAACGTGCATGAAGTGGCCCGCGTCAGCCTGAACGGCACCGTGCTCGAGGTGCGCGCGTGGCCGCCGTACGTCTGGGATGTCACGAGCGCCATCAAGGCCGGGTCCAACGCCTTGGAAGTGCAGGTCCAGCTCCCTCCGGCCGGCGGCGGCCGCGGCGGATTTGGCGCGCCTCCCGGAGGTGCAGCCGGTGGCCGTCGCGGAGTCACGGCGCCGGCCGCGGGGAACGGGCCGAAAGGGTTTGCCCCGACCGGCGTTCCCGGCGGCCTGGGCGGGGCCGATGCGTTTGGCGGTGGCCGCGGACGCGGCGGTCCCGGCGGACCCCCGCCGGTGATCCTCCCGGCACCCGTGACAACCTCCGGCCTGCTCGGCCCGGTGCGGGTGCTGGCGCAGTAAGATTGTTTTGCCGGGAGGCACTTGGCCGCGGCGGGGAATTTCTCCGCCGCGACCAATAAATCAGTCGACTCGCGGCCGGGCCCCGTAAGCTGGTGCCATGGTGAGCACGTTGAATGTCATGACCCCTTTTCGCCGCCGATGAACCCGGATTCCGCAGTAGAATTTGAACCACGGAGACGCAAAGAGCACAGAGTAGAATTGTCTGGAGCAGATCGGGCTGACGAGGCTTTCACTTGTGGAGTGAGACGCGTTTTTTCCCCTGTGGCCGGCTTGGCCTCCGCGCCCTCCGCGCCTTTGTGGTTCAACCGCACTTTTTAGGATGAAACCCGCGAAGCGCCGCTCCTGGGTCAGCTTTGTGGTCGTGATCGGCCTGATCGGGCTGTCGCTCCTGGTCCGCCGCGTGAGCTACCAGTTTGAATTCGCGCTGCTTGAGCTCCGTTACTTCTGGTGGCTGTTCCTCATCCTGGCGGTCGGCGGCTGGCTGGCCTTGATGGCGGGCCGGGGGAGCGACTAGGAAAATGATGGCTCGTTCCAACAGCGAGAGGAGCGGCCAAATCGATCACTGATGCTGGGGCGGCGACCTCCCGGTCGCCGTCTGACGCGACGGGGACGTCGCGCTTCCATCAGATCCGCGCGAGCGTTTTTTCCGAGCCGGCGGTACGATGCCGATGCGGGCGTCGCGGCGCCGAACGAGGGTCACGAGCCGGGCGGCCGCCGTTTCAAAGGTCTCTGCGGATTCGGGCAGGTAGAGCCATTTTGGGAGGATGGGATGCGGGGTGAGTTCGGGAAAATCCGCACGCAGCGCGGCCTGCCGTTCACGGTCGGTGCAGACCAGCACGCCGCGCCACGGATCCTGTCTTGCACAGAAACACAGCACCATCTTTCCATCGAGATACACCGCCTTGGCCCCGAACATCGGGCGCAGCACGAAGGACGGCTCTGTCTCGAGCGGCTCCCACAGCCATTCGTGGGGATGCACGGGCTTGGCTTTGGCGAAGGATTTTTCAAACAATTTGGGCATACGTTCGGACGAAACGATTCGAACTGGATTAGCCACTGATCGCGCAGATGCCACAAATATCAGGCTTCAATCTGTGCCCATCTGTGCCATCAGTGGCGGAAACTCCGGATCGGGCGGATCAGGTTTTTGATCCGCCTCATGCAGTTTCCGGCCTAGTACCAGAAGCTCCGGATTTCCAGGACACTCAAGATCGGCACTAGAATAGCGAGGATGACGCCGGCGGCCCCGCGCCATCTGCCCGGCAGGCGATCGGCGGCGGCAAACAGGCTCAGGAAGAAAATCCACAGCGCGGGCAGGACCAGCCGTGGCAGCCAGTAGCCCATGATATAGGCGTGGTTGACGAATGGCAGGGCACCGGCAATCGGAACGTACCAGGCCATGGCCAGCGAGGACCAGACGAGTGCCGCAGTCGAAGGCATGTGGCTGGGCCGGAAGAATCCCCGGAACGTCAGCCCCCAAAAGGCCAGCACCGCCGCCAACGCGCCAAGGGAGAAGACAAGTCCCAGGCGGACTGTCCGGCGTGCGAGGGTTCTCTGCGGTTCCGGTCGCGGCACGATGGCACTGTTCGCAACATTGAGGAGGTCGGTGAAGATCCCCAGATGCAGTAGGGCAGGGTAGGAGTAATCGTTTTCGATGAGCAGCGGGTAGATCTGGACCCCGCTGCGCATTTCGGTGGCGAGGTATTCCGGGGCGTCGAGAACCCGGCGGTCGGAAACCTTCACCCCGACGAGGCTGCGGAAAGTGAGTTCACCAGTGCCATGCCAGTTGAAGGAATGGGCCTCAGGCTCGCCGGCAATCTGCCGGGCGCACTTGGCCACGACCCAGCCGCCGACCGCGGATGGTAGCACCACGCCCAGCGCCAGCAGCATCCAGCCGCGTTGCGCGGTCAACCGGCCGGACCGCCAGAGCGCCAGCAGGACGAACACGACGGCCGCCGGCAGGCACAGGAAGGTGGCCTTCGCGAAATCCCCGATCGAGAAAGCCACGCCGGCGAGGGCGGCGAAGCCGACGGCTTTTGGTCCGGAGTCCTGTTCCAGGCTCCGCATCACGCTCCAGCCCGCCAGCACGAACGGCAACAAAGCGACCGTGTCCGCCGCGTACACGACGGTGGTGAGCACCGTCAGCGGCAGAAAGGCCAGGAGCGCGAGTCCGGTCACCCGGAGTAAAGGCGAGATAATCACCCGTCGCGTGGCATCGTGCAGGAACCCGAGCGCGGCGGCTCCGGACAGCGTGAAGAGCATCGAGGCCAGTTGATAGGGGTATTTGTCGTGACTGAACCACACGCACCATCCGCCGATCCAGTACAGCATCGGCCGGTTGGTTATATTCCCGGCGAACCACTTGTCCGGCTCGCGCAACAGTCGGTTCGTGCTGGTCAGGTGGACGGAAAAATCCTGGCCCATGATCGCCCCGTTGTGGATGGCGTTGAAGGCGACCGCCACGAACAGGGTCAGGATCAGCCGGACCATCCATCGCTCCCAGCAGGGGATGGGCGCAGGCTGTTCGGATGATTCCTTCACGCTCATGTCTTCGCGCGACGATATCCCTCATCCGTGACGGGCTCGAACCAACGGGCTGAGCGGCCGCGGGTTGAAACGGGATGGCTGGCCCGGGTGATATTCATGGTGCGATCGGATGAGCGGGGTTTTGGCCGTCGGATTTCCCGGTCAGGCTCCCGGTGTCGGCTCGGCGAAATTTGCGTCGCGCGTTTCACGGCTGAACCAAAGTGCCACCAATGTCAGCAGGGCGGCGCCCGTGATGTAATAGCCGACCGCCGGCAGGCCGTGATGGTTGGCGAGCCAGGTCGCAAAGTAGGGGGCGAGTGACGCGCCAAAGATGCCGGCGAGATTGAAGCACATCGAGGAACCCGTGTAGCGCACCGCGGTGGGAAATAGCTCGGAGAGGAGGGTGCCGAGCGGACCATAGGTCATGCCCATCAGCGCGAAGCCCACGATCATCGTCAGGAGCACACCGGTCGGGCCCGCGCTGAACATCATGCCGAGCACCAGCCCGAATCCGCCGATGCCGACCGAGACCAGCATCTGGACGATGCGCCGGCCATGACGGTCGGCGAGCAGGGCGGAGCACGGAATCGTCAGCGCAAAAAACACAATGCCCGCCATCTGGATGAGGAGGAAGTGCTCGCGGGTGTAGCCCAGCTTGCTGGTGCCCCAGCTCAGGCAGAACACTGTCAGGATATAAAACAGCACGAAATTCGCCAGCGCCATCATTGTCCCGAGCGCCACGATGCCGGCGTGGTTCCGGAACACGGTCAGGATCGGCACGGCCACGCGCTCGTGTTTCTCCATCGCCTTCTGGAAGACCGGTGTCTCGGTGATCTTCAGCCGCACATACAGGCCGACCAGCACGAGCACGCTGCTGACGAGGAAGGGAATGCGCCAGCCGAAGCTGAGGAACTGCGCGTCGGTGAGATTTTCCGAGAGCAGGAGGAAGACACCGCCGGAAGCGAGGAAACCCAGCGGCGCGCCGAGTTGGGGGAACATGCCGTACCAGGCGCGCTTGCCGGGCGGGGCGTTCTCGGTGGCCAGCAGGACGGCGCCGCCCCATTCGCCGCCCAGGCCCAGGCCCTGACCGAAACGGCAGCAGGCCAGCAGCACTGGCGCGAGCGTGCCGATCGACGCATAGGTGGGGAGGAGGCCGATGAGCACCGTCGAGACTCCCATGGTCAGCAGGGCGGCGACGAGGGTGGCCTTCCGCCCGATGCGGTCGCCAAAATGTCCGAACAAGGCCGAGCCCACGGGCCGCGCGAAGAAGGCGAGGGCGAAGGTCGCGAGGGATTGCAGGGTCGCCGCTGCCGGGTCCGAGGCCGGAAAAAATTGCTTCGGGAACACCAGCACGGCGGCGGTCGCGTAGATGTAGAAGTCGAAGAACTCGATCGTGGTCCCGGCCAGGCTCGCGATCAGCACGCGGCGGGGGGAGTTGAGGGCCGGCGCCGTGCCGGAGGCGGTTACGCTCATGCGGGTCGGGTATGAAGCGGAAGGATCAGGGCGCGGCCGGCGGCACGGTGCGGAACGAGCGCTCGACCTTGTCGTTGGGATCGGTCGACACGGGCTGGTCGCGCCAGAGCCAGCGCATCATCTCGGGGAAGACGGCGCCGCCCTGCTTCTGCCCGTGGTTGCCGATGCCCCAGGTGTAGTTCACCTCGTAGCCTTTTTTGGTCAGCGCCTCCATCAGGCGGACGCTCTGATAGAACCAGTCGCGCTTCAGGTTGGCCGGGGAACGGTTGTCGTTACGGCCGTCCTGCATGAAGATGCGGATGGGCTTCCTTTCGCTTTCGGCGACCAGCTCGGGATAAATGTACTCGCCGCGGAGATCGGTGAAGCTGCCGACGATTGTGATCACCTTGTGAAAATCGTTCGGCCGGAACCACGCCGTGGCGAACGCCGCGCAGCCGCCGGAACTGGCGCCCATGATGCCGTGCAGGTCCGGATCGGGGGAGATGTTATATTCTTTTTTCAGGGCGGGCATGAGCTCCTCGACGATGACCCGGGCGTATTTGTCGTTAGGTGTATTGTATTCGTCGGGGCGGTTGGTGGTCTTGTCGCCCCAGCCACCGTCGGGCTCGGGCGGCTCGGGCTGGTCGGGACGGCGGCCCGGATTGATGAACACGCCGATCATGACGGGGATTTCCCGCCGGTAGATCAGGTTGTCCATGACGTTCTGGCCCTGCACGTCGCCGGGCGCCTTCATCATCGCCTGCCCGTCGTTGAAGATCATCACGGGCGTGGGCTTGGCGGGGTCGTACTGCGCGGGGACGTAAACATAGTAGGTGTGCTGCGTGCCGGGGAACACCTGTGACGCGATGACCTTTGCCCCGGAGATCGTGCCTTTCGGCACGCCTTCCATCGGCTGCGAATCCGGCCCGAGCTTGTAGAACGCGTCCATCGCGGGATTGCGCTGGGGCGCCGCAGGGGGCTTGGCCGCGGCTGGAGCGGCGGCGGGTTGGGCGAGAAGAACGGTCGCGAGCGACAACAGGCCCAAGGGGTAGACGAGAAGGTATTTCATGGGGTCTTTCCAAGTTAAGTGGAGCGACGCTTCCAACCAAGCCCGAAGACGGTCCGAACCTTTTTTGCCACGGATTGCAAGGATGGGCACGGATACGAACCATCGATCCCTACCGGATGGCTTGGGGTTCAATCCGCGTGATCCGCGGCGGCCAGATGGGATTTACCCTACGCCTGCCGGAGTACCAGGTAGGGCTGGCGCGCGAGCGCGCTCCCGACGCCGGGGTAAATCCAGGCGACGCCGGCGGGGTCGGTCGGTTCGAAGTAGTATTGCAGCGGGTAGGCGGAGTCGGTGTAGGCGGCCGGGATCTCGCCCTGCCACGTACCCGCGGCTGACTGCATCGGCACCGCGTGCCAGACCTCGGCCTGGTTGACGCGGCGGTAAAAGAGCCGGACCGCCTTCTGCGGTTGGTCCACCGGAAACGCCAGGGCCAGCGGCACCCCCTGTCCGCGGCGGAAGGGAGCCGGCGCCGCATGCGTGGCGTTCGGCGCGGGACGCTGGGGATGGCCGGTGACGTCGCGGATGAGGGCTGCGATTTTTTCCGCGGAGGCAACCGGCGTGGGGGGGACGGGGGCGGAATATTTTTCCATCGCGGCGAGATCGCTGTCGATGGCGGGAAGGCGGTCGGACCAGTGTCCGCGCTTGAACCGGCCGTCGCCATACGACACGTCGCTGGCGTAGACGCCGGTGGTCGTGCTGACGATGCCCGCCCAGGCCTCGCGGGCCGAGCGGTAGAGCTTGAGGGCCTCGGCCTTGGCGGCGGGATCGCCGGTCCGTTGGTACAGGGCGAAGAGGACCCCGGCGCGAAACTTCTGGCCGAAGAAGCGGCCGATCCCGGCCTGCACCGTCACGTCGATCGCGAGCCGGCGGAAAGCCGGCGCGGTGCGGTCCGTGGCGGCCTTGGTCGTTTCCTCGAGATGCACGCCGGTAGAATGAGACAAATCCTCCAGCCATTGCGCGACCTCCACCGGGGAATATTTGCCGTCGACCGTGCCCTTGAGCAGGGCGTCGGCGTGGTCCTCGATCCGGGAGAACAGCTGCGGATCGAGCGGGCTGACCGTGCCGAAGCGCCTGGGCGACGGGGTATCGCTGTAGGGCCCGCCTCCCTCCTCGGACGCGATGGCCATGTTGGCGTACATCTCGGGCCAATAGGAATTGTTGGAGGCGGACGGCAGGTGGGCGGTCGTCACGATCGGCAGGACGCGGCTGGCATGGCGCAGCAGCACCTCGGCCGTCTCCGCGGCCGGACCATATTCCTTCCGGAACTGGCGCTGCCAGCCCTGCGGGCTGGTCTGGGGATTGTAGAGCAGGCGGCCCCAGTAACGGTAGGTGATGAGATATTTTTCCCAGTCGCCGCCGGCCGGCCGCAAAGTGGCGTCGGCGTAACTGTCGCGACCGCCGGGCAGACCGGAGCCCTCGCGGCCCTTGAACGAGAGCGGTTCGAAATACTCGCAGCCCTGGCTGCCGCAGAAACTCATCGCGCGGCCGTACGCGGCCCCGAAGGCGGCGTCGCCCGAAAGCAGCAGTCGCTGGGTGCCGGGCCAGATGCGGTGGATGATCCCGAAGCGGCGGTCCTCGGTCAGCATGTCGCCGTAGCCATAGCGCAGGAAACTCCGCGCCCCGTTGCTGTCGGCGAAGGCGCCGGCTCCCTTGGCGCGGACCGGCACCTCTTGCTGGCGGATCGCAGCCTGATGATACGGCAGTCCCAGGTGCTCGGCCCAGAACTTGGGCGAGATGGTGGTGGGCAACCCCGTGGCCAGCGCGACATCGATCATCTCCTGGGTCATGCCCTTGGAATGCATGTCGAGCGCGAGCGGCCGGCCGGCGCCGCGGCAGCCCTCGAAGATCGTCTTCCACAGGTCATAGCTGCCCTCGGGCACGCCGCTTTCACCATGGATGCGGAAGGTCACGCCGGTGATCGCCGGGCACTCCTTGAGCAGGATGGCCAGGGCATCTCGCGAGTAGGGGGCCTGCGTTTTGGGCGTCAGGCCGGTGATGTTGTGGTTGGCGTCGGGGCTGTTGGTCCACTCATAGGCGTGCGTCCACAACCCGAGCTGGAACTCGATGCCGCGCGCGGCCGCCTCATCGCTGATGAAGCGCAGCATCTCCAGGTTTCGGTCGCGCTCGGCATCGGGCAGATTGGTCGCGCGCACGTCGTAGCCGGGCACCGGGAGCAAAAATGGATAGGGATAATAAAGGTAGGTATCGAGCAGGCGGTTGGGTGCGTCGTAACCGAGGCCGAAGGCCAGGTTGATCCGGTTGAAGCGCTGCGTGGCGAGCATCGTCAGGTACCGCCGCCAGAAATCGCGGTCGTTGTACCAGCCCTTGTCCTCGACGCTGCTGACGAACGACCGCATCACGCTCCGCACGGGATTGGCCGGGCGCTCGGACACCACCGCGGCGGGATGCAGCGCGGCCTGCGGATTGTCGGCCACGGCATCGGCGAGCTCGGTCAGGGCATAGACGAGCCCGCGCACGCCGCCGCCATTGGCGACCAGCACCGGCCGTTGCCCCAGCCGGCCCTGCCCGATAGCGAGGGCCTCGCGGTCGGCGGGTGCCCGCACGCCGGCGTCGCGGGCCATGGCGGACGCGGGGCCGGAGGCTATGATGCAGGTGTCGCCAGGGCCGGCCTCGTCGAGGCGTGCGCACATCCGGACCGTGAAACCGCGCGCGGCCAGCGCCTGGCGCAACTGCTCCGCGGCCCAGCGCGAGGGCGCGGCGGAGGCGACCGCATCGCCGGGGTCGCAGACGAGGGCGATGCTGCCGGTGCCGGACGGGCCCGCGGCGATATCGGCTCCGAAGCTTCGGGGAAGAAGGCCGACCGCGGCGCAGCTGGCTGCGGTCATTCCGGTCTTCGCGATAAATTCACGGCGATTCAGATTCATGGGTGAGGAATCCAGGGGTTAAGAACGTTCAGCCTAGCGGGGGGTCGGGCTATGTCGGCCGGAATCAAACCGGTGAATGAATCAAAGACGACATGTTTTGCCGGCGCGTTTACTTCGCCTTGGCGACCTCGACGGCATACACCTCGATCGGGCCGCGGAAGTTGGAGCGGAAGACGACCCATTTTCCATCGGGCGTGAACATGCCGTTGGGCTCGAGCGAATAGTCGTGCCGACCGAGGTTCACGAGGTGCTCGGGGATGAACTTTCCCGTCTGGATCATATGCGCCTGGTCGGGCGTCTCGTCGGGCTGGTCGGGGATCAGCTCGGGATGGAAGAGGAACATCCATTTCGCGTCCTGGGCCTTCGCGTAATGGATCACCGGGTCCGAGCCGTCGCCCGAGAACAACGTGCCATCGGGCGAAGTGTTGTAATGCACCGACCAGTGGTTGGGCGGCAGGTGATACCAGAGGCGCTGGCCGTTCGCGACGTTGTAGCCGCCCAGCCAGAAATCCTCCGAGAGCGGCGTCTGCAGGTCGTACCAGATCCACTGGCCGTCGTTGCTCCAGTATTCATGGACGGCGATCTCCATCTTCATCGTGCGCTGGTGCACGAGCATCGGCTGGGACTTGCCGTCGGCGCGGATCAGCCAGACCCGGTCGATCTTCCACTGGCGGCCCTCGTGGGCGTACATCAGCAGGGTGGGGTCCGTCGGCGAGAATTGCTCGTGGTCGATCCAGTCGGTGCCGTGCAGCAGTTCCCTGATCTCGCCGGTCTGGAGATTGACGGTGAACAGCGTGGTCGGCACGCGCTCGGCGAGGCGGCGGTCCATCATGTCGTGCTTGGCGACCTGGCTGGGAATGTCGCCGATCTGCACGGTGCCGGGCGTGTAGTCGGTCCGGGCCGGACGGGGCGCCGGCGCGGCCTGCCTCGCGCCGCTCGGGGCCGAGATGGTGCCGGCGGCGAGGGTTTCGTCGCAGTTGATCGCGGCGATGTTGCCGTGCTCGGGAATCTTGGCCACCTGGCGCGACTGCTTCGTGACGGGATCGAGGGCAAAGAGTGCTCCATCCTTGGAGTAGAAGAGCGCCCCGGTCTTGCGGCCGGTCTGCAGGAGCCGCGCGCCCCCGTCCTTGTAGACATGCTCGATCTCGCCGGTGCTGAGCGTGACGAGGTCGATGTTACCCTGCGGCGCGGTCATCACCATCTTGGTGCCCCCGGCGGTGAAGGCGTACTGCGTGAAATACAGGCTGCCGCTGCCGAGACCGGTCGAGAGCTGCACGATGCGGTGGCCGGTGTCGGTATCGATCCATTCGCGTGGCAGGTCCTGCGCTCCGCGGACGGAGACAAGGAGACCCGTGAGCAAAGGCAGGAGGAGAAGGAGTTTTTTCATGAGGAGAAACGGAGGGGATTTTTTGCTGAAATGAGTCCTTTCAGACCAGGGCTTCGCCTGAACGGATCTCGACGGGGAAGGGGACGCAGGCATGACGGACCAATCGCGGCCAAGGATGCGGAATAACCGGTCGTGGTACGGCTTGGGATCAATCCTGCCTGGCTGGTTTCGTGCAGAGGCATAAAGCCGCGGAGTAAGGCAGGGTGCTGGAATCGGACCCGGAATTTCGCGCGGAGGCACGGAGGACGCAGAGTTGCTTACCGATGATCGATCTCTGCGTCCTCGGTGCCTCCGCGCGAAAATTGCCTAACGGAATCCTGATTCTGGGCTTGGTCCGATCCTGGACAAACAGCCCGCTTCAGACTCGTAGCCCTGCCCTCACGGCCTACATTCGGATCATCCCATAAACACCCCATGAACGCCTCGATTTCTCCCGGTTGCAGCATCGCCGGCCTGTTCATCCTTGCCGCCATCGCGGCTCCCTTGCCCGGTGCGGCGGAGGTTGCTGTTTCCAACGCCCGGGAACCGGATCGGACGGCCGCCCTGCTCGCGGTTGCGCCGCGGACCAACCTGCCGCCCGAGGACGACGATCCAGCCCGACCGCCCCAGGTCCGGTTGCTCAAACCTGGGGTCTGGACCGACGACGTCGGCGTGGATGACAATGGCAACATCTACAACCAGTACCGGCGCTCGTCCACCGGCACGTGGAGCAATTACGAGGAGAGCCGCGCGAATCCGTTTTCCCTGCCGGATCCCCTGGTCTTGAAAAGCGGCCAGCCGGTGAAGGATGCCGCGACTTGGTGGAGTCAGCGCCGCCCGGAAATTCTCGAGGATTTTTACGCCGAATTCTACGGTCGCATCCCGGCGAACACGCCCAGGATCACGTGGGAAGTCACCGCGGTGACGGAGAATGGCGCGGTGCGGACGAAGACGATCGTGGGACACATCGATAACTCCGCCTATCCGCAGGCGACGCCCGCCATCAATCTCACACTGACGCTGCCGGCCAACGCATCCGGCCCGGTGCCGGTGATGGTGGTGATTTCCGCCTTTTCGAGCGGCGCCCCGCGTCGTGGCGGTGCACCCGCCAGTGCCGCAGCGCCTGGCGCGGAGGCCGGCCGGGCAGCAGCGGCGCCGCCCCGGACTCCTACCGGCCCGAGCCCGAAGGAGCAGATCCTCGCCCGCGGCTGGGGTTACGCCGTGTACAATACCGCCAGCGTGCAGCAGGACAATGCCGGTGGCCTGACGCAGGGCATCATCGGGTTGATGAACCAGGGACAGCCGCGAAGTCATCCCGACGACTGGGGCGCCCTCACCGCGTGGACGTGGGGTCTGAGCCGCGCCATCGATTATTTCGAGACGGATCACGACGTGGACGCGAAGCGGCTTGGGGTGGAGGGACATTCGCGCTGGGGCAAAACCGCGCTATGGGCCGCGGCGCAGGACCAGCGCTGGGCCATTGTTTATGCGAGCTGCTCCGGCGAAGGCGGCGCCAAGCTTTCTCGCCGCAACTTTGGCGAGACGACCGACAACATCGCCGGTTCGCACTGGATGGCGCTCAACTTCCGGAAATATGGCGGCCATTGGGGCGACCTGCCGGTGGACGCCCATGAACTGATCGCCCTCGTCGCGCCGCGGCCCGTGTTTGTCACCGGCGCGACCCAAGACCCATGGTCCGATCCGCGCGGCGAATTCCTCGCCGAGGTTGGGGCCGGTCCAGTCTACCGGCTGCTCGGAAAAAAGGACCTTGGCGCGACGGACCTACCCGCACCGGATGTCGCGCTGGTCTCCGGTGACCTCGCGTTTCGCAAGCATGTGGGCGCGCACACGGACGTGCCCGACTGGCCGGCGTTCCTCGATTATACCGTCCGGTATTTCAGTCCGGCGGCAGCGAAGGGTCCGGGCCATGAATAGGAAGGTGCGGTTTTCCGCCATGGCGGTGAAAGCATGAGACGGAAGCCAGCTGTCGGTTGGATTGCGCTGGCCGCGGGCATTCTCTTCCTCGCGTCCGGCTGCTCGTCGATCGAGCGGACGCTGCTGTACTTTCCCTCGCACCGACCGGCGAATGGCGGCCTCACGTCGTGGGTGAAGGATGGCGCGGTCATCGGCTACTCGCGCCAGGTTGAGGCGCCGAGGACCGTCTGGCTGATGCTGCACGGCAACGGCGGCCAGGCTTCCGGCCGCGGGTATGCCATTCCGAGTTTTTCTCCGGGTGATTCCGTGTTCGTCCTCGAGTACCCGGGCTACGGCAACCGGCCGGGCGTCCCCTCCAAGGCGGCCTTCAACCGGGCCGCGGCCGAAGCCTACCTTTTTCTCCGGGAGACTTTTCCCAAGATTCCGGTGTGCGTGGCGGGAGAATCGCTCGGGACGGGCCCGGCCTCGTTCCTCGCGAGCCTCGCTTCCCCGCCGGACAAAGTGGTGCTGATCGTCGCGTTCGATAAACTTTCGCTCGTCGCCCGGGATCACTATCCGGCCCTCGTCGTGGGCCTGCTCCTGTCGGATGACTGGGATAATGTGGACGCGCTTTCGCACTACCAGGGCCCGGTGGAAATCTACGGCGCCACGGCCGACACGGTGATTCCCGTGGTGCATGCGAAGGCCCTGGCCGCGGCGGTTCCAGGGACGAAATTCATCCTGCTGGACGGCGGCCACAACGATTGGTCGCGACTGGACCGCGTGCGGATCAGGAATCCGTGAGCACCATCCGGTAGTCTGGCGTAGCAGCCGAGCAGCGGAGGCTGGATTGAGGCGCGTGGTCCAACCCAGCCTCGTGACCTCGGCTGCTACAGCCCGGAAGTGCGCAAGCGCGACTTAGTTTCCGGCGGCCGCGACGGCGGCGGGTTCGATTTTTTCCGGACGGCGATGAGTGAACGGCAGGCTGTGCGCGATTTCGTCGATCAACGTGGAAGCCCGGTAGTTGTCCCTGGCCAGCGCAGTGCAGATCTGCTCCACGGCCAGCTGGTCGGCTGGCTCCAGTTCGCGGCCGAGGGCGAACGCGAGCATGCGTTCCGTGAGGTTGCGGATGACATGGTCCTTTTCCGTCGTGAGCAGGATGTGCTTCAGCCCATCCGGGCCCGCGACCACTGTGCCGTCCGGCAACCTCGCGGAATTGTCGATCGGCTGGCCGGCCGTGGTCGTGCGCCAGCGTCCAAGGGCGTCGAAGTTTTCCAGGACGAGCCCCGGCGGATCGAACCGGTCATGGCACACCGCGCATTTGGCATCGCGGCGATTGTCGTCGAGGGCGGCCCGCAGTGCGACGCCCTGGGGTGCGTTGTTATCCGGTGAAACCCGGCAGACCTCGTAGAATCCCGGCGAGGCCGGCTCGCCCAGCAGGACCTCGGTCACCCATTTGCCGCGTCGCACCGGGCTGGTGCGGGTATCGGTGGCGGTCATGGCCTGGACGCCACCCAGTGTGACCACACCGCCGCGCCGCTCCGGCGGGGCGGCGACGCGGCGCAACTGCGGACCCGCGACGCGTTTCATCCCGTAGTGCCGGGCGAGGGTTTCGTTCACGAAGGTGTAATTGGCGTCGAACAACGTGAGCAGGCTGGTGTTGTCGCGCAGGACCGAGTCGAGAAACAGCACGGCTTCCTCCTGCATGGCCTCGCGCACGGCCCGGGTTTCCGTGTTGGCCGGCTGCAGTTCTGCGGGAGTCGGCGGACGCAGCCGGCGGAGGCCGAGCCATTGCAGGCCGAAATTTTCCGCGAGAGCCCGGGCCTTGGGATCCCGCAGCATCCGGCGCACCTGCCCGGCAACCACCCGGTCATCGCCCAGCCGGCCCTGGGCGGCCAGCCGGAGTAATTCATCGTCGGGCATCGACGACCACAGGAAGTACGACAGGCGGTTCGCCAGGCTGAAATCGTCGATGCGCTGCGGCCCGTCACCCGTCTTCGGTTGCTCTATGTGCAGGAGAAACCGCGGCGAGGCCAGCACGCCGGACAGGGTGACCTTCACGGAATCCTCGTAAGTCCGGCCCACGCCGTCGACCAGGTCGAACAGCTTGAGCGAATGCTCGAGGTCCGCCGCCGCGACGGGCCGGCGGAAGGCGCGGGGCACCAGCACCTGCAAAATCTTTCGCGCGGCCTCGCGCCGGGCCAGCCGGTCGGAGGGTTCCGCGAGAATCACCCGGTCGTGCGGGACCCGGTCGAGGGCCTCCTGCGCGGCGGACAGGTAGCGGTTCATGATGAAGGGGGACAGGCCCATGTTGTCCGCGCCCGGGTCGGCGCTGCGGCCGCTGTCGTCGGCCGGAAGGTATTCCGATTTCGGCAGCACACCCAGAAGATCGCGCATCGTGCTGGTGTATTCGTATTGCGTGAGCCGTCGCAGGGGTGCCGGTCCGGGGTCGGGGATGAGCGTGGCCGGGTCGGGGTTGTGCAGCGCCTGGCGAAGGCCGAGCACGAGGTGCTGGCGCTCGACCTCCGTGAAATGGTGGCGGTCGGGATCTTCGGGCATCGAGCGGTCCTCGATCACCTTGAGCGCCCGCTGCCAGAAGGCGGTGTCCGGAACGATGCCGCCGGCGTTCGTGTGATCGGTGAGATTGACGCCGCCGCGGGTGGCGCGTTCACCATGGCATTCGCCGCAGTACTGCCGGATCAGTCCCGCGGCCTCGGCTTGATGGGAGGGCGCGGAGAGCTGGGCGAGCGCGCTGGAGGCGGACAGGAGAGCGAGGAGCGAGGTGGGGAAAATGAAGCGCAGCGACAAGGAACGGGGTGGGCGCATTGAGACGGCGTGACGCGTGACGAGGTCAAAAGATTCGCTGCCGAACTGCGGATCCGTCCTGCTGTACAAATGCATTTTGGCGCGGACGGCTTAAAGCCTCTCGCTGGCCCCGAGCTCGATCGCCGCGCTCCCAGGCAAAACGCCTGCGAGCAGGCGGCCTACAGATCGAACCGGGGAGGGGCCATCGAGCGGCGCCCGTCCATCAATCCCTTGACGCCACGGAGGGCTTGGCGGCCTCGACCTTGAGCTGGAGCGCGCTGGCGCCGGCACTGAGGTCGGGCACCACGAGGAAGGCGGCCTGCGAACCATCCTTGCTCGCGAAGTCCGGGCTGACCTCGCCGAGTTGGAAGTAGAGGGTGGTCGGTTTCTTCGGGGCGGTGAGGTCGAAGGTGAACGTCACGTCGTCATCCTTCATGGTCACCTTCACGGTGGAAACCTGGACACCGTCGTAGTTGGCCGCGGGCGGGGTCCCGTCATTGAGCCACACGCGCATCCGGCTCTTCGTGCCGAGGAAGCTGCTCGGGTCCGTGATCGTCCCGGCGAGGGTGTAGTGCGAACCGGCGGCCACCGCGGAGGGATTGTCGGCGGCAAGTTTCAGCATAGGGGCCGTGACCAGCACGGAGGCATGGGCGACCTGGTCGGCCTCGGCCTTGATGCCGGCGGTCTTGCCGCCGCCGAGGACGGTGGGGAAGGGACCGTCGCCCTTGATGGCGACAACCCGGACGCGGTAATTGCTCCCGGCGGCCACGTTGGTGTGCACAGTGAGCGAGGTGGCGCCATGGGTGGGGACGGCCGTGAGATAGGAGGGCGAAACCGTGACCGGCCCCGCGCCAAAGCCACCTGGCCGGCCTCGACGGCCGCGCAAGCCTTGCCGCTGTCCCGCTTGGGGCGCGGCCGCAGGTGCTGCGGCGGGTTGCGGTGCCGCCGCCGCCGCGACCGCGGCGGCAGGCTGGGGCGGGGGCAATTGCTGGAGCACCTGCTGTTGCTGAACGGCCGCCTGTTGCGCCGGGTCATCGTATTCGGCGGCGGCGGGCGGCGCGACGACATCGATCGCGACCGCGATCTGCGAGGCGCCGGTGGGAATGCCGTTCACCACCGTGTCGATGCCGGAATTCTCCATGGACGCACCAAAGGCAGGAGCGAGCAGGGCGAGGAAACAAACGAGGTATTTCATGGGGACCTGGGGGAATTGAGCATCGAAGCGGACCGGAGGGAATGACGGGGCGCGGAACCGATAGGATGCAATGAATTCAAGCGGATCGACGGTCCTGGCGCAAGAATCCAAAACGGCCGGACAGAGATTTTCGGGCGGTGGGTGGGCCGCCTCCAGCCAACGAACGGCCTTGTGATCGATTCACCGGGCAAACCCTCGCTTGGAATATGTCTCTTCTTATCCCAACCTGCGTCTTTCCACGGATGCGTGGCTCCGGGCCATGCGAACCCTTGGCCTTCCCGCCATTTCCCCACCGCGAAAACCCCGACATGAAGATTCCCTCCCCTTGTGATTTCCACGCTACTGCCGGCCTCGGACTGATCGCCTTGCTCGCGCTGGCCCTGCCGGTGCGCGCGGCCAATGAAACGCAACTCCTGCTGAACGGCGAGCCCGCGAAGGTCGACAGCTACAAGCCGGAGGACGTCAAGTCGCTGGTCATGACCAACGGCCTGCTCACGCTCACGTTCGGCAAGGACGCCAACGGCGACATCAGCGCCATCTCGGTGGTCAAGAACGGGCAGGAGCTCGTGCACAACCTCCACGGCATCGAGCCGCGCGACAAGGATGCGCGGCGCAGCTTCTACCTCGATTCCGGCGCGGGCAACGGGCACCTCGTCGCTGACACGGTGCAGGTGTTCAAGAACACGCCCGAGCTGGTGCACTTTGCGGTGATCGACCACCGCGCCATGCACCTCGAGCACCATTTCGTGATGCTCAAGGGCGAGAGCGGCGTGCATCCCTACGCGATCGTCAAGAGCGACCCCGGGGCGAACTCCGGGGAGACGCGCACCATGTACCGTTTTGACCGGGACATCCTCGATTATGCCTGGGAAGCCGAGCGCACCGGCCAGCAGCCGAAGTATGCGTTTCTCCAGTCCATTTCCGACCCGGGCAACATGGGCGATGAAACATGGCGCCTGCCCGATGGCTCGGTTTACCAGAAGTACGACTATGTGCCGTATTATGCCGAGAGCCCGATGTGGGGCCACTACGGCCATGGCTTCGGCGTGTTCTTCATGCCGGTCAGCCTGGAATCCTACGCCGGCGGGCCGCTCCGGCAGGAGCTGGCGGTTCACCAGGATGCGCTGATCCTGAATTACATCGGCGGCGGACATTTTGGCGGCGGCGGATCCGCGACCGGGCGCAACGGCGAGAAAATCGACGGGCCGTGGTATCTTTATTTCAACACGGGCCCGACGCCCGAGGCCATCATCGCCGACGCGAAGAAAGTCGCCGCAGCCGAGAAGGCGAAGTGGCCTTACCCATGGGTGGAAGAGCCGCTCTATCCGATAAAGCGCACGACGGTCACGGGCCAGCTCAAGCTGACCCATAACCGCTCGGCTGCCTACGCCTACATCATCCTCGGCCAGCCTACCAATCCCGCGCGAGCCGGTGGCCGCGGTCCGGGCGCGCCTGGTGGCCCGGGTGGTCCCGGCGCCCGCGGGCGCCGCGGTGGAGCGGATGGCGCTCCGGCGGCCGGCGGCCCTCCCGGCCAGGCGGCCGCGGCCCGTCCGGCGCCCCCCGCGGGCGGCGATGCCGGTAGCGGCCCGCTCGGTCGCGGCGCCGCGCCGGAAGGCTCCGCCGCCCCGGTGGCGGACCGCGCCAGCGTGGTCTACACGCAGGCGGGCGATTACATTTTCTACGTGAAGGCCGACGCCAGCGGCAAATTCAAGCTGCCGGCGGTGCGACCTGGCACCTATACGCTCTTCGCGTGGCAGACGCAGGGGCCGGTCACGCAGTCCTTCGCCCGCGACAATGTCGAGGTGAAGGGCGACACGCTCGACCTCGGGGTCGTGGAGTGGGACGCGCCTTATCATCCGAACCTGCTTTTCCAGGTCGGCCAGGCCGATCGCATGGCCGGCGAGTTCAAGCTGGGCAACGCCCCGCGCTCGAACCAGCTGGTCAACCAGGTGCCGGACGACCTCACCTTCGTCGTTGGCCAGAGCAAGGAATCCCAGGACTGGTATTACGCGCAGCATGGCCCGGATGCGCCGAAGAGCAGCACGTGGAACATCAAGTTCAACGTGACCAAGCCACTCGCGGGCAATGCCTACCTGACCATCCCCGTTGCCGGCGGTCCCGGCGATGTTGCCGTGCTGGTGAATGGCCAGCAGGTCGGGCGGGTTTTCCACAGCGACGACGCCAGCGTGCGCCGCGCGGCCAATCGCAGCGGGGTTTACGAGCGCTTTGAATTCACCTTCCCCGTCTCAACCCTGAAGCAGGGAGAAAACACGGTGAGTCTCCAGACCCTCCGCGCCTCCGGCAATTTCAACGGGATCATGTACGACACGATCGTGCTGGAGTCGGATTGAGCGGGGCGCACCCGGATTCACAGCCGCGCTGCAAGTTTTGGGCGCGGCTTTTTTGCGGGTGAAGCGGGAGAGAATTGGTGGGGAGCCGCAGCCCGCAGTTAGCAGTTGGGATTTGGTAATTGGTAGCAAACTGCCGGAGCCAAATTCCCAA
The DNA here is from genome assembly GCA_903827245.1 of uncultured Opitutia bacterium. GTDB lineage: Bacteria > Verrucomicrobiota > Verrucomicrobiia > Opitutales > Opitutaceae > CAIUWA01. The sequence continues at coordinate 45,924 of CAIKHO010000056.1, read as the reverse complement.
TCACGAACTACCAACTACCCCGCTCCGCGGCCCTAATTCCCCGCCGCCGGCACCGGCGGCGTAAGCACGCTGGCCTTGCGGTTGTTGCCGGGGACCTGGTCGACGATCCCGCTGGGATTCACCAGCTGCGAACGGAAGGTCAGGCTGCCGGCCGCGGCGAGCACCGCGGGATCGACCGCTTGCTTCACCACGTAGGTGGCGCCGGCCTTGAGGGGGCCGACGGCGTAGGTGGACGTGGTGCCGCTGGCATCCACGTTGAGCTGCAGCCCGGTCACGGTCTGCCCGCCCCGGTTCTGCACCACGAACTCCATCTCGCCGGTGGCCGGGTCGTAATAGTGGCTCGATACCGCGGTGTCCACGCGTGAGGGATCGGAGTGGTTCATCGCCCAGCCAAGATTGAGGATCCCGTTGCCGAAGTTGGGATCCGCCCCGGGGGCGCCGCCGTCGCTGGCATACTGCTGGACGACATCCCAGGCCTGCGTGGCGTTGAGCCCCGGGTTTTGCGACATCACCGCCGCGATGGCGCCGGCCACGAGCGGCGCGCTGGCGGACGTGCCGTCGAGCGACACGCGCTGGCCGCCGAGCCATGCGGCCTGGACGCCATAGCCCGGCGCCGTGATCTGCAGCTGGGGGCCGGAGTTGGAAAAAAGCACCTGTTGCTCGAGTGCATCGACGGCGCCGACCGAGACGACGCGCGGGTCGGCCGCCGGCCAGGTGAGTTGCGCCGCCTGGTCGTTGCCCGCGGCCGCGACGATCACCGAGCCGTGCGCGACCGCGTAATCGATGGCCTTGGTCAGGGTGTTGCTGGTCTGGTAGCCGCCCATGCTGATGTTGATGATCTGCGCCCCGGAATCCACGGCGGCCATGATGGCTTGCGACACGGTGAAGATGTCGCTGGTACCGTCGGCGGCCGTCACCTTGATGCTTAGAATGCCCGCCGACGGAGCGACGCCGGGCGCGTCCGGGGCATAGCCCACGGCGAGTGAAGCCACCGCGGTGCCGTGCCCGTCGTCCGTGCCCGTGCCGGGAGCGATGCCGTTGCCGATGTCGAGGTAGCGCACCTGCCCCGGAGCAAAGGTAGGATCGGGGGCGACGCCGCTGTCCAGCACGGCGATCGTGCTGCCGCGGCCCCAGTCGGTGCGGTCCCCGGTGACGCCGAGAAACGGCAGCACGTTGTTGTTAAACGGGACTTGGTTCACCGCGGGCCGGTCCTGCTTGGGCGGCACCTGCGGGATCTGCAGGATGAAGTTGGCCCCGATGGAGGCGTAGTCCGCGCTGTTGCCGAGGATGTCATTTTGGAGCGCGTCGAGGGAATCGTAACGCACCCGGGCGGTCAGCGGGCCGTCCATCCGGCCCAGCACCGTGATTCCGGCCTGGCGGGCGCGGGCGAGGAATTTCTGGTAGGCATCGGCGTCCTTGAAGGTCAGCACGGCCTCGTTGGGCCGCGCGTCGGATCGCTCGAGACGCTGGCGGAGAAAGAGCAGGAGCTCGGCGCTGAGCAGGTTGGGGGGCAGACCGCCATCGGCCCGTGGCACCGGCATGCCCCTCGCCGTCGGTACCGGCAGGGGCAATGCCGGCATGGCGGGCCTGGGCACGGCACTGGCTTGGGTCGGCGACGCTGGCGGGGCTTCCGGACGGAAGATCAGCCAGAGGGCAACCAGGGCTATAAAACTCCCTGCCAGGAGAGGGAGAAGATAGGAGCGCCTCTCTGTCATGGGATCAGGCAATCATGGCGGCGGGTGAATCACAACAGAATGGGGAAGGATATCCTTACGACGGGTGCCGGCGGCCTAGGTTTCCAATATTTTCCCGGTTATGATCGTGGAACCGCAAAAGAGCGGAAACGCGGAATCCCGCTCGAAAAAGGCATGGTCTCGGTATTTCCGTTCTTCGGCGCTTCCGCGTTCATTGCATAAGGATTTTCCGGACGGCAAAACGAGTCTGGCCGTGGGTGGCGCTGGGCGTCAGTCTCGCGGCATGCCCCTTCTCCAGCAGCCCGGCCGGCGGTCAGCCCTTGCGCGCATTCAATTCCTTGGCGGCCTGCTTTGCGCCGGCCTGGCAATCGTCGTGGCCATTCCACTGGCGGCAGCCGAAGACGCCAAGGCTCCCACGATCTGGCGACTCGAGGACGCGGGGAAGGTCGGGACGCTGGCCCCGCTCGTCCTCGGTGCGCCGCAATCGGTGAACGAGGCGGCGGTCGGGCGCGTGCTGCGCTTCGACGGCTCCGGCGACGGTCTGATCCTGCCGTCGATCCCGATCACTGGCTGGTCGCAGTTCACGATCGAGGTGCGATTCAAGCCCGAGTCGGGCGGCAAGCCCGAGCAGCGCTTCATGCACGTGGAGGACACGAAGGGCAGCCGGGCGATGATGGAAACCCGCCTGACGGAGGACAACCACTGGTACCTCGACACCTTCCTGCTTTCCGGGACCAGCAGCCTGGCGCTGATCGACAAGACCAAGCTGCACCCTGCGGACCGCTGGTGCTGGGTGGCGCTGCGCTACGACGGCAAGATCATGACCTCCTTCGTTGACGGCGTGAAGGAGCTGGAAGGCCCGGTCACGTTCGTCCCGATGGTCGACGGCAAGATGTCCCTCGGCGTCCGGCAGAACAAACTCTATTGGTTCAAGGGCGCGATCCAGGAAGTGCGTTTCACGCCGGTGGCGTTGCCGGAAGCGGGCTTGCAACGACCGGGGGCAAAGTAGGGCGATGGCGATACTCACCTCCAGCGCGGCCGTCCTGCTCGTGAAAGATGTCGTGGCGGCGGCCAACCATTATCGGGACAAGCTGGGCTTCACCTATGACGGTATCTACGGCGAGCCGCCGTCCTATTGCATCCTGCAGCGCGATGGCGGCCACCTGATGCTGGCCCAGGTCGAGGCGCCGGCCCACGTGGTGCCGCACTGGACGGTCCAGGACAAGACGAGCAACGTTTATTTCTGGGTGGACGATGCCGAGGCACTGCATCGCGAGTTGGTCGGCCGCGGCGCGACCATCGACTACGGCCCCTGTACCCAGCCCTACGGCTGCCGCGAGTTTGGGATCCAGGATCTGGACGGCTACGACATCAGTTTCGGGCAGGTTCTGCGCGCCAAGACCGGCACCAATTAGCCGGACTCATGCATTTGGAATGAAGTGGGCCGCGACCTCCGGGCGCGGTTGGCCTGCGTGCGGTTCCATCCGCCCCCCGGCCGCCTTCGCCAAGGTTACGGCGCCCTCGCAAATTCATTGCAGCCCGCCAGAGCGAGTGCGACGGCGGGAGGTCGGCGGCCACCTTTCAGCCCGGCATGTTTCCCAGTGAATCAGGATTTCAACTGCAGCAGGCAATGAGTTGAATGGGTCTGGTTTGGAGCGGGATTCCAGTCCAAAAGCACATGCATGGACCGACTTTTCCCAAGCGTAGTGTCAACTATTAGCTGACACTACGCTTGGGGCAGAGGGCCGTATGTGATTGGGATTCGAATCGTCGCTGCATGAAGCCGCTCCTACAATTGAAAGACGGGCAGCGCTATAGCTTCACCGCGTTGTTGAGCGTGGTGATTTCGTTCAGGGCGTGGTCGGGGTCGAGTACCACGCTGCTGCCGGTTACGGAAGTGCCGGCGGGGAGGGTGAGGCTGACCTCGGCGATCTTGGGGAGCAGGTCGACGGGGGCGGCGAGGGCAGGAACCGGAGCGGTGGCGAGGATGCGGCCGGTGGAGTCGCGCAGGGCGATCGTCGTGGCCGGGGCCGGCACGGAGCCGATGCTGTGCACCTTCACGTGGACCTCGCGGCCCCGCACAGTGATGTCCTGCGGGTCGATGCCGAGGTCCGGGCGCTGCCAGTACGGCGTGCCGGGGGTCTTGAGCTTGAAGGTCAAAACGGTAGTCGCGTGCGGCGCAAAGGTGAGCTCGACGGACTTGCTGCGCTCGAACACGGCCGTGCTGGCAGTGACGGTGCCGTCCGCAGTGTCGTCGTTGTTGGTGTCGACGCCCTGGGTGATTTCCCAGACCCCGGGATCGATGTTCCAGCCGGTCATGGTGGCGTGGACGGGGGCGGCCTCGAGGTTGTAGGCAATGACCTTGAAGCTCGAGGTGGTGGCGTCCGGCACGAGGATCGCGACGCTCTGGTCATTGGCGGGGGCGGCGAATTTCCAGCTGATGGTGTGCCCGGGGTAGAGGGAGTTGCGCACCAGCGCGGCGCCGCCGAGGCGGGCACGCTGCAGGTCCGTGTAGGGCACGCTGACGCGGTCGATCCAGAGGCTGCCTTCGGTGTTGATGTAGTCGAGGAGGTCACATTCCTCGATCTGCGTGGCATAGACGCGCTCCAGGTTGGATTTGTCACCGGTGAGCTGCCACAGCGTGTGGGCGTTGCCGCCGCCGCCGAAGCCGCCGTTGCGACCGGCGCGGCCGCCCGCTCCGGGTGCAGCGGTGCCGCCGTTACCCAGCAGGCGCGCGCTGACTTCTTTTCGCAGGTCGAGCAGATCGAGCACGTTCGGGTTCACGGTCAGCGCCGACACCGCGCCACCGTCGAGTATCGGGTCGAGGTATTTGCGGTCGCCGGTCCATTTCCACGGGCCCCAGAACATGTGCCACGGGGCAAAGCCGCGCGTGGAGACGGCCTCCTTGTCGTCCACGAATCGAATGGCGCTCGGGAGCGAGTACCGGCCGTTTTCGTCCGCCTTGCGGTGGGCGAGCAGGCCGTCGGCGAGCTCGGTGAGGTATTTCCTGGGCCCGGGGCTGCCGTTGTAGTCCACGAGGAGCAGCGGCACCTGGCAGACGAGATAGGAGTACGCCTTCGCGTAGCCCCAGGGCTCGTCGGTGGCCATCTTGGTACCGCTGTAGTACGACGTCATGATGTGCCGGTGCCCGGCGGCGTTGACGCCGGTGATCGTCTCGATGCCGCGGGCGGTGATCATCGCGCGCTCGATCTGGCGCGGGCTGGCGTAGTCGAGGACCATGTTTTGCGCGAGGCAGTTGATCCCCTCCTCGTAGCTGTGCAACTCGTCGCCCTGCAACGTGGGCAGACCGTTCGTGAACATTTTATTGTTGTAGGCCGCGTCGAGGAGCCGGTTGAGGGAGATTTTTATTTTCTCGGGCTCGCTGCCCATCAGCGCGACACCGGGCCAGGTATTGAGCAGGTCGACATCGTCCGAGATGCCACCGCCGAAGTCCCCGAACGCGTCCTGCCGGTGATCGATGTACCACGTGACGAATTTCTTCACGCGCCCGAGGAGTTCGGTCTGGCGGAAGGCCCACAACGGCACGCTGGCCGGAGCCTCGGGCTGCTTGAAGGCCGGGCGCGGGCCGATGCCGGAGGCGGCGGCGTACTTGAGGCCGAGTTCATTCTGGGGGTCGACGCGCAGGAGATCCTGGAGGTCGCCCTTGAAGCGGTTCCAGAGGTCGAGCTTCGGGCTGTTTGGGTGCTCCTCGACCAGCATGGCGTAGCTGTCCTTCATCTGGGTGAAGCGGTCGAGCGTGTGCTCGGCGAGGGCGGCGGCGCGGGGCTTGAAGACGAGGCGCACCTCGGCGCCCGCCAGCGAACCGGCGCCAAAATCGCCACCTGCGCCCGCGATCGTCAGCCAGAAGCCCTTGCCCGCGGGCAGGAGCCGGTCGCGCAAGTCGAGCCAGAGGGTCTTCGCCTCGCCGGGTTTCACGGCGAAGGTGAGATCGAGCATGTCACGCAACGGCCAGAGTGGGTCCTTGACCTGGATGTTGAGCGGAACGAGGCCGCCATGCGTGGGCTTCACGTGCAAGGCCGGCAGGTCGATGGCGATGCCGTCGAGGCCATCGCTGAGCTTGTCCCAGGTATCGGGAATGAGGATGTGGACGAGCGGGAGAGAATTCGGCGCCGGCGTGGCTGTGGCGCCCGTGGTTGAGCCGGCCGGACGCGCGACCAGGAGGGCCCGCTCATCGGGAGCGTAGCGGCCGTCGATGAAGGCGGCCAGCGGCGCGAGGCTCGCATCGGTCGGGGCGCCAGCCTCGAGGCCGAGCCGGTAGGCCAGCTTGGTGCTGCCGGCAGGCTCCTGGCCGACGGTGACATTGTACGCCACGAGTTCGCCGATCGGTTCCTCCTGCTCGACATTGGTGAAGCGGATTTTCCGGCCGGTGACGGGCTGGGCGAACGTATGCACGGTCTTTTCCTGGCCCTTTGGGCGCTGGAAGAGCAGCGACTCCGCCTTCGCGTCGCTCGCGGTCTCGTTCTCGGTGCCGACGGGCAGCAACTCCATCTTGCCCCAGGCGGCGCCTGAAATCTCGAGGTGGTTCCACGGCTCCGATGGCATCGCAAACGTGATGGCCTTGCCGGAGTCGACGTAGCAGTCCCAGTCGGGGAGCGTGAAGTAATCGTGGCGGCCGGGCAGGCGGGAACGGTTATACACGCCGGGCCAGGTGGTCTCGCGGATGCCGTCGGTGGCCTTCCACCACCAGCGCTTGAGATCGTAGGCGTCGCTGATCTCCACCTTGCGCACGGCGACGGCCGGGCCGGCGGGCAGGGTGGGCGGGGGATCGTTGGGGCGGTTCCAGCCGTAGCGGAACCACCATTCGTCGCGCGTGGCCGCGTCAGCCAGACTGCGGACCGGGAGTGCGGGCAGATCGGCCGGGCCATCGCCGCGGGCGAGCGTGACGATGTTGTCGTCTCCGAGCATGCGGTCGTAGATCCTGATCTCGTCGACATCGCCGCCGCGGACGAAGTTGTAGTCGCTCTGCACCTGGTGCGGGCTGATGATGCGCGAGTGCGGGCCGAACTGGTCGAGGGCGGCGTTGTAGACCGCGGTGGTTTCAACTTTTCCCGCGAGCCTCCCGTTCACGTAGAAACGGATGCCGCGGTTCTCGTCCCAGGAGAGCGCGAGGTGGGTCCATTCGCTGGCCTTCGGGAAAGGCTGCAGGGTGACGGACACGCGGGTACGCGCCAGACTCGCGTCCGTGACAAAGGCATCGAAGCCATGCCCGTTGTAGTCGATGCGCAGCCAGACCATGTCCCAGCTGGAATGGTCGGCATAGCCGACACGGAAGACGGGAAACTCGGTGGGCCCGACCGGATAGCGGGAGCGCCAGAAAAACGACAGCGTGCCGCGCTGGGCGTAGATGTTGCCCGGAGCCCGCCAGGCGAGCTTCTCGAGATCGCTGCAGCTAAGGGCCTTGCCCTTCGCGCCGTCTGGAATGCTGGTGATTTCGGACTCGTAGGTCGGCGCCGGCGTGCCGGCGGCGGAGAAGTCGGCGGTCGTGCCTTTCTCACCCGAGACATAGAACAGCAGGCCGGGGCTGCCGGGCGATTCGGCGGTCGCGGCGGAAAGGGGAGCGAGGGCCGTCAGACCCAAGCCGAGGGAAAGGAGCAGGCAGCAGGACCGGACGCTGGGGAAGGCGTTCATGGGGCAGGGGGGGTTATGCACAAGCGGCCAGACGCCGCGGCGGGGAATTAGTAACCCGGAAACGGCACGGCCCGCTGACAAAGTTGCAGCGGAACGCCCCACGGATCGCGCAGCATGATCAGCAGGGAGCCGTCGGGCAGGGGGTCTTCAAGGAATAGGGTTGCGCCAGCCTTTTCGAGACGGGCGCGATCCTTGCGGGCATCCGTCGTGTAGACGGCAAAATGGAAGGTGAGCGGCAGGGTCGCGTTGAAGTCCATGATCGGGGCCGCGGGGTTGCTGTAGAGTTCCACCGTCACGCGGTCCGCATCGTCGGAGAGAAAATGCGTGTAAGGCGGCTCCTCGCGCCGCCGCAGGATATTGAAGCCGAGATTCTCCACGTACCAGCGGCTCATGGCGCGGGCGTCGGGGACATTGAGGGCGAAGTGTTCGAATTTCATGGATGTGAAAAACCAGGAGCGAGGGGCAGTGGGGGTTCGCAAGAAACCTGCGGGTGAGCCTTGGACGGCTACCTCCACGAGGGCAGCGGAAGGCCTGATACTCAAGTTTGTCTTTACGCGGCCTTGCCGCGGCTGGGGCGGCGACCCGCCGGTGGTTGCTACACGCGACGGGACGTCGCGTCCCCATTTGAAAATGTAGGAGCGGCTTTAAGCCGCGAGAGTTGGGCCCGTCGGGCGACCCATCGTGGGATAAAGCCGCTCCTACCTCCAATCATCGGCCGATTGATCCATCACCGAGAAGGGTCATCTCCAAGTGCTGCGGCCTACCTCTCGTCCGGAATTATGACCGGGAGAGGACGGTAATAGGGCGTGTACCCGCCATCGTTGGAGTAGGGATAGGACCCGAGGCCGCTGCCGCTGTATTGCGAATAGCCCACCGTGACGGCGAAGTGGCGCGAGGGGTCAACATAGGTGATCACGCTTTCCGCGCCACGGAAGCTTCCGCCCTTGCCCCCGCCATAGGTGAGCGTGACCGAGCCGTGGATCTCGGGGGCGGGCCGTTTGTAGGGGATTCGCACGGCATCGAGGCTCACGCTGGCGTGGGAGAGATCCGCGCTGGCCGGTATGACGGGCGCGGGAATGCGCAAGGACACGAACTGGTCGAGCTTGGTGAGCTGTTCGGGCGCAAGATGGCCGAGGCCGGCGATGTCGCGCTCGTGGTCGGCGCGGCGCTCGGAAAAACGGGTGGAGCGGATGTTATTATTCCGCAACCGCAGTGCCGCCACATCGAGCCGGACCAACGCGTCGATCACGGCGATATTGTCCGACGTGAGCTGGTCGAGGCCGGTCTCGGCCTGCTGGGCGGGCGACAGCGTGGAGGAGAAACGGGGTTCGTCACTTTCATCCGCCGCCCGCCCCGGGATCACGGTGAAGGCGCCGGCCAAGGCCAGCGCGAAAAAAGCGGGAATGATGGCGGAGAGGTGGCGGGAGAGTCTCATGGCCGTGGCAAAAAAAGGGGACCGCGTCAGTCGGATCATAGTTCCGTCTTGGCGGCCGGCAATGCGGCAATTTGAGGGCAGGCAAGGGCTGGCTGCGGCCGTCTCCTTGGGCAAAGGAGGACCTCGGCACCACCGAGTTGCCACCGCTCGACACCCGCTGATCACGGGTGATCTCGCCTTTCACTCTCATACCTGCGGGCATGTCATTAGTGTTTCCGATTGGAATGCCTTCCTCGATTTTGCCGGGGGGTGCCTGAAGCCGGCTTCCTGGATTCATCCGGGGTGGCGGCCCGTTATGATGCGACACTCGCGACGGAAGGCAGACGCGTCATCCGGGTCGAGTGCAGATAAACGATCAACGCGGCCAGGCCGAGTCCCAGCGCGGCGACCTGCGTGAACGCCAGGGAAAGGGCGCTGCCCCAGAGGAGAGGCGCGATCATGGCGTTCACCGCCGCACCACCGGTCTGGGCGAAGCTCTGGCACGAGGCGGCCAGCCCGCGTTGCGCGGGAAAAAGATCCAGCGCCAGCAAGGTCAGGGAGGGATAGCAAAGCGCCGCGCCCAGCACGAAGAAAAACAGGGGAACCACGCTCCACGGCAGGACCGGCGCGTGCAGCAGGTGGAAGAGCAGGTTGCCACCCGCGGCCAGGCCCATGACGGCAAAACCCCACGCCATGGTCCGCACGGGCGTCATGCGCCCCGCGAGCCGCCCGGAAAGCCAGGCGCCGCCGGCCATCCCGAAGGTCAGCGGCCCGAACAGCCAGAGGAAGCCGGTCGCGGAAACATGGAGGTACTCCATCAGGAAGACGGGCGCGGAGACCACGTAGATGAAAAACCCGGAGAAGTTCAGCGTGACCGCCAGGCAGGCCGCGACAAAGGGCAGCGAGGTCAGCACGCTCCAGTAGGAGCGGGCGAGGTACACCGGGTGCAGCGGCTGGCGTCGTTCCGGCGGCAGGGTTTCCGGCAGCATGCGCTGGCACAGCAGCCAGCAGACACCGGTGAACAGCACGAGAAAGGCGAACACCGCCCGCCAGCCGAACCACACATGCAACCAGCCGCCGATCACGGGCGCCACCGCCGGCGCGATGGCGAAGGTGATGGTGACCTGGGCCATGACCCTTTGGGCATCGGCGCCATGGTAGAGGTCGCGCACGATGGCTCGGCCCACGACCATGCCGGCGCCGGCGGTCATGCCCTGCAGCGCGCGGAACACGAGCAGCGCCTCAATGCTGGTGGCACAGGCGCAGGCCGCGGAAGCGAGCCCGAATAGCGCCATGCCCCACAGGACCACCCGGCGCCGCCCGAGCGCGTCGGAAATCGATCCATGCCACAGGGTCATCAGGGCGAACGGCACCATGTAGGCCGTGAGGGTCTGTTGCACCGCGAGGGGCGACGCATGCAGCAGGCGCCCGATCTCCTCCATCGAGGGCAGGTAGGCGTCGATGGAAAACGGCCCGACCGCCGACAGCGCGGCCAGCAGGGCGGCGAGACCGCGATGCGGCAAAGCAGGCTTGGAGGTGGCGGACGTCATGTTGAGACCGGCAGCACGCTGGGGCGGCCGTTTTCATAAGCAAACCCGCACTGGCCGCGGTGTCACTTGGCCGACCGTGCAAGCCGGCTAAGGCCTTGGAGCTTTCTCCTGGGCGTGGAGACGGGCGGCGAGGCGCGTATTTGCGGCTTCGAGTTCCTCGCCCCGCTGGCGAAGCGCATGCACCATCCCGCCCAGGGCCGCGCACATCTCGGGAAGATCCCCCTGGCCGGATGGTCGGGGCAGCACAGTCAGCACATCGCCTCCGCCAATGCGCCGGGCGGACGCGCTGATCGAGCGGAGGCGGCGTGTCAGGCGGCTGGCCAGGGCCCAGCTCAGCACGATCATGGCGGCAGTGAAGCCAAGGCCCACGATCAGAATCCCACGCTGCAACTCGAGGGCCGGGGCAAAGGCGTCGGCCACCGGTTGGCGCACGACCGCGAGCCAGCCCAGGCTGCGCAACCCGGCGTACCCACGGCTGTGCGCATAGCCCGTGAGATAGGCGGACCCTTCTGGGGTTGTTTCCCGGAAGAATCCCCGGGACTTTCGCCGGTCCGGCGGCACGGGTGCATTGGGTGGTTCGTTCCAGCCGGACGCGCCGGAGTCCAGCAACGCATCGCCATTGACCGAGTAAAGGGTAAGCCCCACGTGGTCGTGCTGGGCAACGGTATCGGATATGACGGAGAGTTGGATCTCACGCGCCAGCGACCAGGACACGTGGGCCCCAAGGACGCCGAGAAACTGTCCGCTCGCGCTCATCACCGGTGCGGCGAGGTCGAGGTAGCGCGGCGAGGGTCCGCCCGATGCGCCGTTGTCGCCGGCCAGTTCCGGCACTTCATGCACCTCGCCCGCATAGGGTTTTTCGCGCGCGTTCCGGAACCAGTCACGGGAGCCGACGGGCGTGCCCTCAAGCTGGTGCCGCGTGGCGAAAACGACGGTGCCGGCAGGATTGGCGAAACCGAGCCAGGCAAATTCCGGGGAAGCGTCCATGATCGACTCCAGCAGGCGCCGGCGCTCGTCGAGCGGTGCGCCGGGCGTGCGCAACGGCACAAGGCCGATCGCGAACTGAACGTCCCGGTAGCGCCCGGAAATGCCACGATCGAGTTTGTCGACCACCTGGTAGGCCAGGTTTTCCAGCGACGGGCCGAGTTGCTGCTCGATCTGGCGGCGGGAATGCGTTCCGGCAACCCAGACGGCCAGAAGCGTGAAAGCGAGCGAGGCCCCGGCTGCCGCCAGGGTGATGCACACCCGCAGGCTCCTCCGGGGATCAAGCGCCCGCCAGCCGCTGTCCGTTTCCAGGGCACGGCCGGCAAATAGGGGGTCAGGCATCGAAACGCAGGACGCACCAGAGCGGCGGCGGATGCGAGATTTCGGTGGTTTCACAACGAGGGAGGATGGCGGATGGCTGTGGGATCCGGGTGGAACGGACGCGGGCCCGGGCCTTTGGGCAAATCGACGCGGCCTTCGGTAGTGGTGCAGTTTGAAACTGTAGGAGTGGCTTTATGCCGCGATGATTGAGTCTGCCGGGCGAGCTATCGCGGCGTAAAGCCGCCCCTACAATCGACCATGGGCAAACTGTACCAAGGCCACCGGGCCCGTCGTTTGCATCGTGGTCGAACCCGGATATACTCAAGGTAGTGACTGCCAGACGGCGTGACGGTTTACGTCCGCTGGCGGACAATAAGATGAAACTCCACCGCGGTCCGGCGGTCCCATTCTGCAGGAAAATCCACCCATCATGAGCACAAACAAATTCACCGTGGCCGCCCTTTTTGCGGCGGCCTTCTTCACCGCCAGCGGTGCTCTCGCCCAAACCACGAGTGCATCACCCGCGCCCGCTTCAAGCGAAATCAACTATGTCGGTCAACTCCCCACCCCTTCCGAACTCAGCCGGGCCCAGCCCCCGACGGGGGCCAGGGTTTCAAGGATCAGCCAGACCAGTGCGGAGGTCAGCGTCACCTACCTCTTCAGCACCGGACAAACCCAACTGGTGACCTACCGCTTACTTGCAGCCGCGGCGGATGCGCCATCGACCACGCTGACTTCGCCCCCGATCACGGTGGCGCAGCCCCCGGCGGTTTTGCAGCCGACGACTCCGCCGCCGGTCTATTACTACGATGCGCCCCCGGCCGTCGTCTATCAAGTGGCACCACCGGCTTATTACGACCGGCAGGCTTATTATCCGTATTACCCGTGGTACCCGGCCTTGTCCTTGGGCTTTAATTTTGGCTTTCGCGGTGGCCACGGCTACGGCGGTGGTTTCCGTGGCGGATTCCGCCACTGAGGGAGAACTTGGCGCCCGGCCGGCCTAAAATGCCGGCCGGGTGGTGCGGCGGATTGAATGCATCCGGGCCAAGAAGAACCTTTGCCGGATTTCCGGCTGAAAGGCTACAAGGCGAGTTCAGCCACCACTTGGCGCAAGACCGCGAGCGGGGCGGGCTTGTGGAGGATGCGGTCCACATGGAGACTTTGATAGGCCTCGTTGAGGTCTGGGCTCGTGTCAGACGTGAAGACCAAGATCCGTCCTGCAAAAGGCACGTGACGCAACCAAGTGACGAGATCCAAGCCACTCCAATCGGGCATGTGGTGGTCGGTGATCACCAAGTCGAACGCCGTCAGGGCGGCGCTGAGCTTCTCCATGGCCGAATGACCGTCGGGAACACATTCCACGGTGTGACCATCGCGAGAAAGAGTGTGACGCATGAGGTTTCTGAGTCCGGGCAAATCGTCGGCGTAGAGAATCCGAAGTGCCCTTGGAGGTGAGGAGCCTGGCTGCGGAGTGATCATCGTTTTGACCGGCGAGATCGGCATGGTTCTGCCAGGACTGACCCGGATGGAGGCAGGTGGTTCTGCGAAACTCCGGTAAATATCCAAACGAGTTCGGGCGCGCGACTGACATCACGCAGCGCCCGGATTGCCGGCCATCCGGCCAAACCGGCGGAATTCTTCCTCACCGGCGATCAACAAGCCCAAAGAAAAGTGTCACGTATTACGTGACACTTCTGCGGCAGTCCGGCCGGTGGGGATCCAGAAGGGCACGAATGTGGCAAGTGACCGCACACCCTTTCTGGATAATTTCAGGATCCTAATTTTGGGGCGCTTGGCCGGGAGGAACAACGCCGGTGCGGCGCCGGGCCCGCGCAAGGCAGACGGCGGGGTATTTAAGACCCAAGTGATAGACTATGAGCAGGACGAGCATGCCCAGGACGGCGTAGACCAGGCCCTCTGCGGTGGTGGGCACCGCGGGCCGGAAGATGGACCAGGTTGACCGGGCAATGGCCGGGTCGAAATTGCGCAGGAAGACAAATGGGCGTGTCCAGAGCGAGGCGTGCAGGATCGCGGCCTGGGCCTGTTCGAGCGTGGCGACCCGGCTGATGGCGTCCGTCATTACGCCACCGAGCCGGGCCACGGCCGGATCGGCGTTTGACGTGGTCTGGCCGATCAGCCGTTCGAGCGTGAGGCCGGATTCCGCGGCGGTGTGCTGGAATTGCAGCACGTGGAGGCGCGCTTCATCCAGGCGCCCGCCCAGGCGCTGGAGGTACTGCTGCATGAACTCCGGCGCCTGGGAGAAAAGGATCGCGCCGACGACGCACAGGGCCCGATCCAGCAGGCCCTCGACGGCGCCCACCAATTTTCGGCCGGGATTCATTGGCCAAGGGTGGGCGGGATGATCGTCAGCGCAAGCCGGCCGAGCCGGAAGACAGCGAAAAGGTCAGTTCGCGGCGTTTCCCGCCGGCTTAGGGCCAGTCTGGGCCGCTGTGTTCGTGGCGATCGCGCTGCCGGGGAAGGACTGGCTTCGGGTCGTCACATTCCAACCATCGAGCATGATGAGGGGCAGGTCCCCTTGAAGATCCTTTGCGGCGGCTTCCACGGTGATGGTGCGGGATTCGCCCGGCAGCAGCGAGACGTAGTTGTCGCTGTAATAGACCGGCAGTACGCGATCGCGGGTGGCTTGGCGGCGGAGTTGCAGGTGGGCCATCACGGCGATGACTTTGGTCGGGTTCGACAACGTGACGTCGAGCAGGCATTTGCCCCCGGTGTCGTGGCGCGCGATCCGTGCATCGAGCGTGGCCGTCGGGAGGGTGTCTAGCGCCGTGAGGTCGTCCGGCTTGGCCGGCAGCCCGCGCCAGTAGAAATTTTCCGAGACCAGTCGGCCGGTCGCGTCGCGCAGCTCGAGCTTGATGAAATGAACGGCCGACACATCCGCGGGAAACTCAATCGCCGCGGCGTCGGTGGCTGCGCTGGCACCGGCGATGACAGACACGCTTCGGTCGGATTTGACCGTGCCGTCGAGGTTCAGGACGCGGATGCGCGCGCTGAGGCCGTTGACGGGCACGGGGGTTTGATTGACGACGACCACGTGGAAATTGTCCTGCCGCATCTGCACATGGAGCGATTCGCACGCCTTGCGGACGGCGAAGAGCGACGCGTGCGGCTCGAGGTCATAGCTGTAGAACTGCCAGACGAAGCTGGGCTGGGCGGGATTGCTCATCCAGGTGAGCACGCCGGTGGACGGATTGAACAGCTTGGCGAAGCGGCCCTCGAACATCGCGCGATAGGCCTCGTAGTTGGCGAGCTGCGCCTTGCGCACGAACTCGGCCAGGCCCCTCCAGGCGCCGTAACGCTGCGTGATCATGTCGGGGTACATCGGCCCGCCTCGGCCTTCTTGGGCGCCGCGGCAGAGGTCGTGCTCGGCCCAGTCGTCGTTGATCGTGTCCCAGTCCTTCTCCGGCATCATGGCGTGGACGGCCTCGAGGGTGGGAATGGAAACGCTGCCGAGTTCGGTTTTGAATGCCTCGGTGCGCGGGCCGCTGTCGGGATATGTGTAGAAAGCGGCGGGCGCGCGCCATGAATACGGCCCGCCGGAGCGGACGCCGCGGCCGTCGTTGGAGTTGGGGTGGTAGAGCCGGGACGGCTCCAGCTCCGCCATGATTTTACGAATGCCCTCGGCGACCGGCGCGGGCGCAGGATCGCCCTCGTTGCGCCCGCACCAGAGGACGATGCTCGGGTGGTTGCGGAAGCGCAGGACCTTCTCGCGCACGTTGGCGAGGTAGAGCGGGACATCGTGGACATCCTCGCTGCCGTCGTTGCGGCTGGTCCGGCCGCTGTCGCTCGGGTTCGGCTCGAAAAACTCGTCCCAGATCATGATGCCATAACGGTCGCAAAGGTCGTAGAAATCCTCGCCGGTACTCTGCCCGACCCAGTTGCGGATCATGTTGCAGTTGGCCAGCTGGTGCATCCGGATCTGGGCCTCGAGGCGCCCGCGCGGGATGCGCTTCATCGCTTCGTCCATGCCCCAGTCGCCGCCGCGGCACATGACGGGCACGCCGTTGACGGAGATCGCGAGATTCTCGGAGCCGGCCAGCTGGTAGGTCACCTGCCGGATGCCGAAACTGACGTCGTGCGCATCCGAGACCGCGCCGTTTAGGTTGAACGCGAGATGCAAGGAGTAGAGTTCCGGAGAGCCGTAGCCGTTCGGCCACCAGAGGCGCGGGCGGTCAAGGTGGAGCTGCGGGGTGGTGGCGGGCGTGAGTTGCAGCAGGCGCGATTCGCCGGCGGCCAGCGTGAGGGGCAGGGAGAAGGAACCGCCTGCAAAGGTGCCTGTGAGGACACCGGATTGCGCGGTGGCGCTGACGTTGCGGACCGTAGTTTCGACGGTCAGGTCGGCGGTGTCGGTACGCGGGAGCGGCAGCTTGGACGCCACCAAGGGGTTCTCCACCACCACGGGGCCGGAGGCTGCGAGCGACACCTTCTGCCAAATGCCCATGTCGCGGTCGCGGATGGCGGGAATCCAGTCCCAGCCCTGCGTGGCGATGAAGGTCGGTCCGTCCTTGGAAAAAACGCCGCCATTGCCGCCGGTGCCGGCGGCCTGGGTCTGCTCCTCCGGGTTGGCGGGATGCGGCGGCGGCTGGATCAGGACGGCGATCACCGCGGTTTCGCCCGGTTGCACGAGCGGGGTGACGTCGAAGAGGCCGCGGGTGAATGCGCCGCGAATGCCGCCGGCGTTGCGGCCGTTGACCCAGACCTCGGCGGTGTAGTTGATGCCCTCGAAGTTCAGCCAGACCCGGCGGCCGGCAAAGTCGCGCGGCACGGTCAGCGCCGTGCGGTACCAGTAGGACGTGCGACACAGGCTTTCGGGGATTTTATCCGGCCGGTTGTTCTCCCCGTAGAGCGGCTCGGGATAGACCCCGTTGTTCACGAGGCTGGTCAGCACCGTGCCGGGCACGGTCGCACGGTACCAGCCGGCGGGCGTGAAGGCCGCGGAGGAAACGACCGCGCCGGATTCGGGCACCTTGACGATATCCTGGAGTTGCCACCCGGAAGACAACGTCACCGCGGTTGGATGGCCCTCCGGGCTTGCCTGGATGTCGCTGCCAGTGGGCGCGGTGCAGCCGGCAAAGAAGGCGGTTGAGATCAACGCGAGCGCGGCGAAGGTCCGCGGCCGGATGAGTTGCATCGACTTTCGTAGCAGCGGGGAGAAGACGAGCCGGGGCCGAACGGAAGGATTCATCGACGGGGTGGGGTTAAACCAGAAACTTGGGCGACATTTGCCGGAATCGGATGCCGGGTGTCGAGCTATCCGTAAGGACGGAAGCGGTAGAGTTTCGCGTTAAGCCATCCGTGGGCCACGGCCAAGGTTGACGCCGATGGCGATGCCGCACCCGATCAACGCATCATGTCGAGAAGCGTGGTGCTGGGCCAACATCCCCGCTGCGAGCGGTGCCGCTATGCGGAGCGCTGGTGCATTTGCGACGGGTTCCAGGCCATCGACTGCCCGCTTGAGGTGGACGTGCTCATCCATCATCGCGAGTACTGGCGCCCGACCAGCACGGGCCGGCTGATCAACCGCGTGATTCCCGCCTCGCGCAGCCATGTTTTCCGCCACGATCTCCCGTTGAACCGGGTGGCCATTGTGCAACCGGATCGCACCCTCTGGATCCTGCA
The DNA here is from genome assembly GCA_903827245.1 of uncultured Opitutia bacterium. GTDB lineage: Bacteria > Verrucomicrobiota > Verrucomicrobiia > Opitutales > Opitutaceae > CAIUWA01. Next base: position 28,675 of record CAIKHO010000056.1, on the reverse strand, counting down.
CCCGCTCGGAGAGCCGCTGCCGGCCGGCGGGCCTCCGCCCGGGCTGCAGGTGCTGCTGCTCGATGGCAGCTGGCGCGAGGCCGCGCGCATGATGCATGGGGTCGAACGCTGGGGCCGGCTCGTCAGCCTGCCGATGTCGGGGCCGAGCCGCTATCTCCTGCGCGACCAGCAGGGCGCGGGCATGTATTCCACGGCGGAATCGCTCCTATTCCTGCTGGCGGCCCTTGGTCTGATGGACCAGCACGCGCAGCTGCGGCTCCAGTTCGAGCTTCATGTGTATGCGGGACTGCGGGCGCGGGGTGAAAAAGCGGCGGCGGAGAAGTTCCTGGCCGATTCTCCCGTGCGCGAGGCCTTTCCCGTGCTGCTGGAAAAACTCAACGAACGGCGTCCGCGATAGGCGAGTGCGGGAAGGTGGAGCGCGTTGACAGACCCCAACGCGTTTGAACGTACGGCCCACGCTTAACGACGGCCGAACCAAACCACGCGTTGAGGTCAACGCGTTCCACCCGCGGAATCGATCCGATTGATGGCGGGCCTGCAACGCGGACATGCCGGAAACAAAAAAGCCCGGGACCTGCGTCCCGGGCCTGAACCTGATCGACCGTCAGCGTCTCACTGCTTGGTTGGTGCCGCCGGCGCCGCCGGTGGCGGCCCGTCACCGCGGGCGCCGCCCCGGCCACCGAAGGGAGCGCGCACGGGGCGGACAGGTGCCTCAGTTGGCAGCTGGTCCTTGCAGAACTCCATGATCTCGATGACCTGCAGCCCGGTTTGGGCGGCCTCGTTGGTGGAAACGCCCGCGGCTTCCTCGATGGGTCTCAGAACATCAGGGGCGGAGAGCTGGCGTGGCGTGGCAATACCGGCCCCTTGGGCGAGCATCGTGGCAATGGCTTTTTGCGCGAAAGCAGGATTCCGCGTTTTGTAGTAGGCATAGCCGGCCAGGCGTGGACCGCTTTGGCCGGTCAGGACCAAGCTGGCATCGGCCCCCTCGGTGCCGGTGGCCTGATCCTTGGTGAGAATATCCGCGGAAGCCTGACCGATGCGGCAATACTGCAGCCAGGCCGTCTCGAAGTCCTTGCGCCCGAGCAACGGAATCAGCTCAAACATGACCTCCGCACCACCCTGGATCGTGGCGAGGTTGTAGCTCACGGCCATCGATCCCTTGGTCTTCGGGTCGCGGATCACCGACAGCTTTCCGGTTTCCATGTCGTAACCGACCAATTGCGCCCCGGGCCCCTTGATGGGTTGAAGTCCGCTGTTGGGCCGGTCGGGGTTGAGTCCGTAGAGCTGGCCGGTTTCGAGCCAGTAGGGCATCTTCACGATCGCGTCCACCCCGGCGAGAATGCGGTCGCGCCACTTGGCGTCACCGGTGCGTTCCCACTCGGTCATCCAGTTGCCCGCGAGCGCGAACCAGTCGGGTCCGATGCGAATGCGTCCAGGGAAGACGGGCTCGCCGGGGACGGGCGGCTCGGCCTCGCGCATCGGATCGAACCGCACGGCGGCGACATCGGACTTGACCATCTCATGCATGATGTCGCCCGTGCGCTCGTCGGTGCTGAGATAATAGAAAAAGCGCCAATGGGCCGCCTGGCTGATGCGGGCCTCCTTCGCGCCGTCGCCCCACTTGATCACGTTGTGGCGCGAACCGAGCCCGGCCATGTCGCCGAGGTGGTAGACGTCGGTCTCGCTCGTGTTGCGGGCGTGCGCCTCGGCCAGCCGGAAGAGGTCGGCTCGACCGGTGCGGAGGTAGCTGTACCAGACCCACAGCGACGTGCCCAACTCGGTGTTGTCCCACGCATGCCCGCCCCAGTCGTAGTGCCAGGTATGGCGCGGCGCGGAGTATGAATGCATGTAGTCGCCGTACTGCCAGAATCCGTACCAGTCGTGGTCATCCACCTGGCGCTGGTAGTAGGCGAGCACGGAATCGAGTCCGTCCTCGATGCCCTTCTTGAAGGGCGTGGACCGGTCCGGCAGGCTCCAGGCGCCGAACACGCCGGTCGAGTGCACGTACTCCGGCGTCGCGGCCAGCAGCGGGCGTTCCGTGCCGGCTTTGGCCAGGGCGACGGTGGCGGGCCGGGTCGGGACTGCACCCTGCGGGAAAAGCGTGAGGTCGCTGGTGCGCGCCACTCCGTAGGCCGTGCTCAGCCCGGGCTGGACGTCCTCGTAGGAGGTGTTGAGGCCATGCGCGACCACGTCGTAGTGGCGCATGTCCATCTGGGGGCCATCGGGCGACCACAGCCAGGCAATCAGCTGCGCGTTGGGTGTGCTGGCGTGGTCCACCTCGAGTTCGGCGGGGTAGGACTGCCAGAAATTTTTCACGCTGAGGCCAAGACCGCCCTTGAGGTCGCCGACGTAGGCCAGACCGGCGGAGCGCTGGCCCGCCGCGGAAAAGAGCCAGGTGCTTTTCGGGTTGGTGCGCTTCACGATCGTGAAGCCGTCGGGGTTGGGCTGGGAGAGTTTGAAGTCATCCCACACCGCGTTCTGCTCGAAGCCCCCGCGGGCGGCGAAGGCCTCGCCGGCTTCCTGTGTGACGTTGCCACCGCCGGGCTGGAGCGGCTCGGACCACAGGCCGCCGTCGGCGCCGGCGAAACGCACGAAGCGGTTCTGCACCTGCTCGCGCAGCGGCACGGCGAACTGCACACCGAGGCCGCGCACGAAATCCTTCTCCTGATCGCCGTCAAAGACGATGGTGTGCACCAGGCGCATCTCGGTCTGGCCGGCGTAGAAATAGAGTCGCACGGTGAACGGCAGCCATTCGCGTCCGGCCTGCGTGCCCTTGTGGACGCCCTCGATCTTCACGACCGCGCGCACGGGACCGGACTGCTCGACGGTGACCTGCTTGACGAGGCTGAGGAATTTTTCGCGCTTCGGGGAATCCTCGGGGTTGGTAGCGGGACCGTCCTGCAGGATGCAGACGAGCTGTCCGGCGCCGGCAATCTGGGTGCCGCCAATGCTGATCGAATCGACCAGGTTTTGCCCGCTGAGCGGGATCGAGCAGGTGAGCGCGCCGGTGTCGACGAGCACCGACTTGCCGTCGTTGGTGACGTGCAGCGTGCCGGCGGATGCGGCGGACGCACCGGTGGAGAGGGTGAGATCACCGGCCGGACCGACCGGCGCTACGGTGGCAAAACCGCTCCATTTCAATGAGCCATCCGGCCAGTAGGCCAGCGGCCACGTTTGCAAGGGCAGGGCGGTGCCCTGCGGATCGGTGAGGCTGAAGGCCGAGTCCTTCGGGACGGCGCCCTGCGGCCAAGGCACGCCCCAGCTCGCGCCCTGGGCGGCGCCGGAGGCGGGCTGCTCGAGCCAGTGCAAGGGCACCTTTTGGGGTGCGGCAGCGGCGAACACGAAGGGTGCCGAGGGACAGATCAAGAGGGCGGCGGTCAGCATCGCCCAGGGGTTTCTCAGTGTGGTCTTCATTTGGAAAAAAATCGCGCTGGAGGCGCACGAACGGGGTTCAGGCAGGCAAGACGTTTGCACCCGGTAAAAGTCGCCATCAATCCGTCGCGGCCGGCCTGAAGACATTTGCCGCGCGTCCCTCCGCCGGCACCCGGGGCCCCGCGACACCATGATTGGGCCGTGACTCCGACGTAGAAAGCGTGCAGGCTCGATTCCAGTTACCCCTGCGCCGAACCCCGCAACGCCGCCTTCGATGAGTACCAGCAGACCGACGACCGGCATTGCCACAATCATTGGGGTCGCGGCGATTCTTGGACTTTTGCTGGTGGGAACGGGAGTCCACGAATGGCGAATTGCCCGCCAGACCGAGGCATCGGTGGTCGTGGCCAACCAGGAATTCGAGGCCCAGCAGAAACACCTGGCGGAATTGCAGAGCCAGGCGCATTCCGCGGATCAGGCGCGTGAGGCCCTGCAGAAAAACGCCGATGCCCTGCGCCAGGCGGTGGCAACCTTGAATCAACGTCCCTCCGCCCCGTCTGCCGCCGCTCCCGTCCGCGCACCGGCGCGGGATCCCAAGGCTGACGGACAGGCCTTCCTCGCGGCTTTCCCGGAGCAGAGGTCCGCGATCGTCGAAATCGGGAAGGCGCAAATCGCCCGCGGCTTTGGCCCCTTTTATCGCGCGGCGGGTCTCTCGCCGGCCCAGATCGACCAGTTCGAGACTTTCATGTCCGAGGAATGGCTGAAAAGCATCGTCGTCGCGCCCAATTCCGTTCACCCGGATACGGGTCAGCTTCCGCAGGATCAGCTGCACGCTCTGCTGGGCGACCAGGCCTACCGGCAATATCAGGATTTTAATCGGGCACAGGGGGCCTACGGCCTTGCTCTCCAGCTTGCCACCGCCGTTACGAGTGCCAGTGCGCCGTCCATGTCCGCCGACCAGGCGGACCAGCTAGCGCAAATCGTCCTGAATAACAGCCCCAGCTACCAAAGCGGGAAGCCCATGAACACCGCCACGGTGAACTGGGATGTCGTCATGACGCAGGCCCAGGGCGTGCTTTCCGCCCCACAGATGCAGGTGGCGGAAGGCATGCTTTACAACATGCAGTACCGGACCGCCCTGAACCAAGCCATGAGAGCCCAGATGACGGCGGCTCCGACTGTCCCCGTTTCGAAATGAGCGGCGCCATGAACGTCAAGGCCCCCGTTGCAGCCGTGGCCGTCCTGCTGCTCGCGATCGCCTTGGGTCTGGCGTGTTTCAGCTTCTATTCCCGGCGCGAGGCCGAGGCATCCTTCGCGGCGATCGCCGGCCGGCGTGCGGCCTTGGATGGCAGTGTCCGCGACACCGAGGCGAAGATTGCCGCGGCGGAACGGGAACAGGCGGGGATCCAGGCGGCGATCAAGGAAATGCAGGTGCGCAAGCCTGCTCCCCCGCCGGTGCCGGCACTGGCCGCAAAGCCACCGGATGAGGCCACTCTCCTGATGAAAAATCCGGAGTTGCTCGCACTCTACGCGAAGTCCTTTCGGGCCGGCCTCAACCAGCGCTACGGATTGATTTACCAGGCGCTCGGGCTGTCGCCCGATCAAGTGGAGAAGCTCAATGACCACTTCACGGAGGAGGAGAAGGAAAAGATGAAGCTGCTGGCGGCCGCGGCCTCCCAAGGGCTCGATCGTTCGGATCCTGATATCCAGGCCATGTTATGGGATCTGGGCGGCAGATACGACCAGACGAGGGCGGCCCTGATCGGCGAGGTGGCCAGCAATCAATTCGCCCAGCTCTACAATGCGGTCCCCTTTGCCCCGGTGGTGAACGACGCGGCGAGTTTTCTCGCGCTGAGTTCCACGCCGCTCACGGCCCCGCAGGAAATGCAGCTGATGCAAGCCCTCTCGGCTGCCAGCAGTCACGATGAAAAAACCGGGCAGGCCAATGCGGCCACGGTCGATTGGGAGAAAGCATTCCAGCAGGCGCAGGCCTTCCTGTCCGCCCCGCAGCTGGCGGCCCTGAAGGTGGAGCTTCAACTGTCCGAGCTCGTGAAGGCCAACAAGCAGTTCTACCAGCAGCAGGCCGCCGCGAAGTGACCGGTGCGCTCAGCGTCCCACGGCGGACATCATCGACTCGGGATAGCGGGTGCCGGCGGCGGAGCCGGGAGGGAAGATTGCACCCAGGGCGCTGCGCTCGTCGGTTGAAAGCTGCACATCGAGGGCGCCGAGATTCTCATCGAGGTAGGGGCGGCGCTTGGTCCCGGGAATGGGCACGATGTCGTCGCCCTGGGCCAGCACCCAGGCGAGCGCGAGCTGGCCGGGGGTGCAGTGCTTTTTCGCGGCGAATTCCTCGATGCGCCGGACGATCGCGAGATTCTTGGCGAAGTTTTCGCCTTGGAAGCGGGGTGAGAGGCGCCGGTAGTCGTCGGCGTCGAAGTCCTCGAAGCGCTTGATCTGGCCGGTGAGAAAGCCGCGGCCGAGCGGGCTGTAGGCGACGAAGCCGATGCCGAGCTCGCGACAGGTCGAGAGCACGTCGCCTTCCGGGTCGCGGGTCCAGAGGGAGTATTCGGTCTGGAGGGCGGTGATCGTGTGAACCGCATGCGCTCGGCGGAGCGTGGCCGGGCCGGCCTCGGACAGGCCGAGGTAGCGCACCTTGCCGACGCGCACGAGTTCGGCCATGGCGCCGACGGTTTCCTCGATCGGAGTCGCGGGATCGACCCGGTGCTGGTAATAAAGATCGATCACCTCGACGCCAAGCCGGCACAGGCTGGCGTCGCAGGCCGCGCGCACGTACTCGGGCCGGCCGTTGATGCCGCGGACCTGCGGATTTTCGGGGTCGCGCACGATGCCGAATTTCGTCGCTACAAACGCATCCTCGCGGCGCATGGCGAGCACCTTCCCGAGCAGCCGCTCATTGTGGTGCGGACCGTACATGTCGGCGGTATCAAGCAGGGTGACGCCTTGGTCCAGCGCCCGGTTGATGGTGGCGAGCGACTCGGTTTCGTCGCGCTTGCCGTAAAAGTCGGACATCCCCATGCAGCCCAGTCCAAGGGCGGAGACCATCGGGCCGTTTTTTCCAAGGGTGCGGTGGAGCATGAGGAAGCAGGCTAGTCAGTCCCGGACGAAAGTAAAATAGCGCGGGAATTTGGCTCTGTCTTGATCGAACGCGTTGGCTTCTGTTGCTGGACTTCGTCGCTAATAAAATACGGACAGAGTCTCTCAGCGCGTTGGGGTCAACGCGCTCCACCCGATTCAGGCACTAGGGGCTCCAGTACCGCGCGCCATCGCTTCCAGCAGGGTCACGGCCATTTCATTGCAGGGCGTGGCGATGCCATGTTTCCGGCCGAGGCGGACGATCACGCCATTGCGCGCGTCGATTTCCATCGGTCGGCCGGCGAGCCGGTCGGCGTGGAGGGAATTGATCGAGTCGGCGGGATTGTTGCGGTAAAGCTCCAGCACGCGCTCGATGAGCGCGTCGTCCAGTACGGCGCCCTCCGCGCGGCCGACGGCGAGGCATTCGCGCATCAGATGTCGGGCCAGCTCCGCCACGGGCGCATCGCGCAGGACACCGGCGGGCTGGAGCAGGAGGGCATTGATGGCGCCGGCGGCATTTACGCAGAGTTTTTCCCATGCGGCGGACTTGAAGTCCGCGGCGCATGAAATGGCCACGGGCGTGCCGGCGAACAGGGCGGCAAAGTCGCGGCCGAGCGGCTCCTCCGGCACGACCAAGGCGGCCTTCCGGCGTTGGTGGATCCGGGTTGGGCTGGTTCGCTCGGCCGGACAATAGGCCAGCACGGGCAGAAGCCGGTCGACATCCAGATACGGCGAAAAGCGCTCCCGGTGCTCCACGCCGTTCTGCAGGATGGCAACCGGGGCGCCGGCTGCGCCGAGAGGTGTGAGCCAAGTCGCGGCGCCGGGTGCATCGTAGGTCTTCGTTGCGACGAGAACCCAGTCCACGGCCGGCACATCCTGTGGCTTCGTGAAAACCCTGGCTTGCACGGTGAGAGTCTCCCCCGGTGTCTCGACCACCAGTTGGCCAAGCGGGCGGCGGGCGCACAGGATGACTTCGTGCTCCGCATTGCTTGCCAGCCATGCCGCCATGATGCCGCCGAGGGCGCCGGGTCCCACAATCGCAATCTTCGCCATGGCGCATGTGTTGGTTGCTCCGGGGCCCGCGTCGACGCTAAAGGTCCGGTTGCCTGAATCGTCAACTTGCTTGACCGGATGATTCCGATGACGCTGAAAGGCGCACCCCTGACCGCACCCCATGAAAATCCATTCCTTGTTTCTTTCGATCGGACTACTGGGGCTGCTGACAGGGTGCCAGATGGCCTCGACCAGCGCCGTCGCCCCGTTGACCGGGAAAATCGCGCCCAAGCCGCTTTTCCGCGATCCGGTCTATGACGGGGCCGCCGACCCCACGATCATTTACAGCCGGGCGGAGAAGAAGTGGCTCATGTTCTATACCAACCGGCGGGCGAACGTCCCGGGCCTGACCGCCGTGACTTGGGTGCATGGCACGCCGATCGGCATCGCCGAGTCGGCCGACGGTGGCGCGACCTGGACCTACCGCGGCACAGTGGATTTTCCCAAGAACATCCCCAATACGGAGGGCACGCCGACGTTCTGGGCGCCGGCCGTGGTGTATGACAAGGGCGTTTACCACATGTACGTGGTGGTGGTGCCCGGCATCTTCACCGACTGGAATCATCCGCGGAACATCGTCCATGTCACGAGCGTGGACCTGAAAACGTGGAAGTACGAAGGGACGCTGCCGCTGGTCACGGACAAGGTGATCGATCCCTGTGTGCTGCACCTGCCCGACGGCACGTGGCGCCTCTGGTACAACAACGAGCGCACGGGCAAGACGACGTATTATGCCGACAGTCCCGATCTTTATCACTGGACCGACAAGGGGAGCGCCCATTTGCCACGCGACCGCGGCGAGGCGCCGCTGGCGTTCAAGTGGCAGGGCCATTACTGGCTGCTGATCGACCTGCTGGGCAACATCGGGCTCGGGGCATACCGGTCCGACGACGCGCTGGCGTGGGAGCGCCAGCCGGCCAGTCTCCTGGATGTGCCGGGCAAGGGAACGGACGACCAGAACGGCGGGCATCATCCGGAAGTGATCCTCAGCGGCGACCGGGCATACCTGTTTTATTTCGTCCATCCCGGCGTGCCGAATCCCAAGCGCAGCTCGATTCAAGTGGTCGAACTAAAATATGCCGATGGCTGGCTCACCTGCGACCGGGACGCGCCGACGAGCATCCTGCTTGCGCCGCCGAGGGATTGAGCTGGGAGGCAGGGGTGTTGCTTGTCCACGCCCGGGCTGCCGGGCTTTTCGGAGGGCGCCGTCAAGCAGCGCCCCTGCGCATGAAAATTCAAGCGGATCGGGGGGTGGTGAACTTTCCGGGTTGTTCGTTGATTTTCATGGGGGAGATTTCTTTTTCGCTTTTCGCTCGTTGGCCGCGTCCTCCGCGCGCAACTCGCGCTCGAGGGCGTCAAGCCGGTGCGACCACACCGCGCGGGTTTTTTCCAGCCAGGCGTCGAGATCGTCGAACCCGGCGGGATTGAGCGACTGGATGCGCGACTGCCCCTGAGCACGCGTGACGACCAAGCCGGCCTCGCGCAGGACATTGAGATGTTGGGAAATCGCCGGCGCGCTCATATCGAATTCCTCAACCAGTTCCCCAGCGGTCCGCTCGCGCTCGGCGAGGAGTTCCACAATCCGGCGACGGGTCGGATCGGCGATGGCCAAGAGGCTTTGCATGCCGCCATTAATTAAGGAAAAACTTAATTAAGCAAGAACTAAATTACACAAAACCGATTCATCACCGGCAGGACGGGGCAGTACGACGTGCTTCTCAGGTAGATGTCAGCGCGCTTCGTCGAGGAACGTGACCACTTGCTCACGCTTCACCGAGGGAAAGTCGTCCCGAAATTCGTCGATGGTGGAATCACCCTCGAGATAGTCGGTGAGGTTCTTCACGGGCACGTGCGTCCCCACAAACACAGGCGTGCCGCTGAGGATTTCTGGATTGTGCACCACGACAGAACTCATTTCGGCAAGGTGCGCCAAATCGGCAGCAGTTTCAACTTATGTTTGCGAGTTGGCCGCTTGCCTGAAGGATCCGGAGGGTAGTCGTTGATTGGTAGCGACCGACCCTTCAAGAAGCCGAAATATTATGAATGGAGGTGCTTAATTTGCCTCTCGAGTGCCATGGCGCGGCAAGAGTATCGGCCGCTTAGATCGGGTCGTAGTCCAAATACGGCCCTAGCCACTTTTCAGTTTCAGGCACGGACATCGATTTTCTAGCTGCGTAGTCTTGGACTTGATCCTTACCCAGTTTCCCCACGCCAAAGTACTTGGAATCTGGATGATTGAAGTACCAGCCGCTCACGCTGCTGGCGGGGTACATGGCGTTGCTCTCGGTAAGAGTGATACCGGTGGCGGCTTCGGCGCCGAGGAGCTTGAAGAGGATGGGCTTCTCGGTGTGGTCGGGGCAGGCGGGGTAACCGGGGGCGGGGCGGATGCCGCGGTATTGTTCGCGGATGATCTCGGCCATCGTGAGGTTTTCCGTGCGGCCGTAGCCGCAGAGGTCGCGGACGCGCTTGTGCATCAGCTCGGCGAGGGCCTCGGCGAGGCGGTCGCCCAGCGCTTGGGCCATGATCGCGTTGTAGTCGTCGTGCTTCGCGCGGAACTCGGCGGCGAATTCCTCGACGCCATGGCCGGCGGTGACGGCGAAGCCGCCCATGTAGTCGAGCCGGCCGCTGTCCTTCGGCGCGATGAAGTCCGCGAGGCAGTGGTTGAACTGGTCGGCTGGCTTCTCGAGTTGCTGGCGGAGTTGGTGGAAGGTCGTAACGACACGACTGCGTTTTTCGTCGCCGTAGATTTCAATGTCATCGCCGATGGCGTTGCACGGCCAGAAGCCGATGATCGCCTTTGCGGTGTAGCGTTTCTCGGCGACGATGCGGGCGAGGAGGGCCTTGCCTTCGTGGAAGAGCTTCGTGGCTTCGACGCCGACTTTCTCATCCTTGAGGATATCCGGGTAGCGGCCGTGCAACTCCCAGGCGCTGAAGAAGGGGCCCCAGTCGATGAACTCGATGAGTTCATCGAAGTTGATGGTTGAAGGTTGGGAGTTGAAAGACTCGGAGGAGTAGGAGCGGGTGCCGAGGAATTCGGGGCGGGGGATGTCGACCGTGGCCCAGTCGAATTTCTGGCGGCGGTCGCGGGCGGTGGCGAGCGAGAGCAGCGGGCGTTTGTTACGGCGGTCGGCAAACTCGGTGCGCTGGCGCTCCTGCTTGGCGACGTTCTCGGCGAGGAAGGCGGCCTTCTGCTCCGTGGAAAGCAGGGCGCTGACGACGTTGACGACGCGCGAGGCGTCGAGCACGTGGACGACCCCGGGCGCGTATTCGGGAGCGATCTTCACCGCGGCGTGCGCGGGGCTGGTGGTGGCGCCGCCGATGAGCAGCGGCACGGTGAAGCCCTGGCGTTTCATCTCCTTGGCGACATGCACCATCTCGTCGAGGGAAGGCGTGATGAGCCCGGAGAGGCCAATGATGTCGACCTGGCGTTCCTTCGCGGTAGCGAGGATCTTGTCGCACGCCACCATCACGCCGAGGTCGATGACCTCGTAATTATTGCAGGCAAGGACGACACCGACGATGTTCTTGCCGATGTCGTGGACGTCGCCCTTGACGGTGGCGATGAGGAACCGGCCGTTGGGCTTGGCGGTGCCACCGCCGGCGACGAGCTGCCGTTTCTCCTCCTCCATGAACGGGGTGAGGTAGGCGACCGAGCGCTTCATCACGCGGGCGGATTTCACGACCTGCGGGAGAAACATCTTGCCGGCGCCAAAGAGATCGCCAACGACGCGCATGCCGTCCATCAGCGGGCCCTCGATGATGTTGAGCGGGCGGGGGTACTTCGCGGTGTTGGCGCGGGCCTCCTCGGTGTCGGCCTCGACGAACTGGTCGATGCCCTTGACCAACGCGTGCGAGAGGCGTGACTCGACGGAGGCGTTGCGCCAGGCAAGATCCTCCTTGATCTCGGTTTTTGACGCGCCGCCCTGCCGGGCCTTGAGTTCGTCGGCGAAGGTTACGAGCCGCTCGGTGGAGTCGGGGCGGCGGTTGAGGATGACGTCCTCGACGCGCTCGAGCAGGTCCGCGGGAATCTCCTGGTAGACGCCGAGCATGCCGGCGTTGACGATGGCCATGTCGAGGCCGGCGCGGATCGCGTGATAGAGGAAAACCGTGTGGATCGCCTCGCGCACGGGATTGTTGCCACGGAAGGAGAACGAGACGTTGGAGACGCCGCCGGAGACCTTCGCGTAGGGGAGCGTGGCCTTGATGATCCGGGTGGCCTCGAAGAAATCGACGGCGTAGTTGTTGTGCTCCTCGATGCCGGTGGCGACGGTGAGGATGTTCGGGTCAAAGATGATGTCCTCCGGCGCGAAGCCGAGCTGGTCGACGAGGAGCCGGTAGGCGCGCGTGCAGATGCGGACCTTTTCATCGCGCGTCGCGGCCTGGCCCTGCTCGTCGAAGGCCATGACGACCGCAGCGGCGCCGTAGCGCATGAGCAGCTTGGCGCGGCGGAGGAACTCGGCCTCGCCGTCCTTGAGCGAGATGGAGTTCACGATGCCCTTGCCCTGGATGCATTTCAGGCCGGCCTCGAGGACGGACCACTTGGAGGAATCGATCATCACTGGCACGCGGGAAATGTCGGGCTCGGCGGCGATGAGGTTGAGGAACTTCACCATCGTGGGCTCACCCTCGATCAGCGCCTCGTCGACGTTGATGTCGATGACGTTGGCACCGCTCTCGACCTGCTGCTTGGCGATGGCGAGGCAGGCGTCCCAGTCGCCGGCCTTCAGGGCCTTGGCGAACTTGGGCGAGCCCGTGATGTTCGTGCGCTCGCCAATGACGAGAAACTGGGAGCCGGAGGCCGGGGAAGTGGAGGGGGGAGCGGGAAGATCAGGCATGGACGGGACGGCGGGCGGCGAGTGTGACAAGGCCGTTCTGCACGGTATTTCTCACGATGACCAGCCCGGCGGCAACGAGTTGGCGATGAACCCAGTCCGGGGCGAGACGGATTTTTTCATACACGCTGATGGCGGTGCGCCAGCCCGGGCTGGCGCGAGTCTGCAGGATGTCATGGACGGAGACGTGGGTGGGTCCGAATTCGAGAAAGCAGGTGAAGATGCAGTCGGCATCACTGCGGACCGGAATGAAACGGTCATGGCCTGCGCGCTCGACCGTGTAGTCACGGAAAGTCAGCAACATGTGACCGCCGGGCTTCAGGGCCTGGGAGGCGTCGCGGAGGAGATGTTCAACATCGGTGAGGGTCGAAAGATGGGTGAGAGTGTCGCCCATGCATACGATCACCTCGGGTGCGGGCACGGGACAGTGGAGTTTAAGGTCGCGCAGGTCGCCGGCGACCGTGCGCACGGGGAGGGCGCCGGCGTCGCGCTCAAGCTCGCCGAGTAACACGTCACTGATATCCACCGCCGTCACGGTGTAACCAGCCTCGGCGAGCGGGATGGACTGGAAGCCATTGCCGGCACCGAGGTCCAGGGCGGTGGCGCCGGCATGACCCGGATAAAGATCGAGGCTGCGCAGGAGTTCGGTGATGCGCTGGCGCGCGGGCGCGGCGCCGCCGCTCATCCACGTGTAAAGCGGCGCGAGGTGCGTGTCGTAGTGCTCCTTGACCGAGGCCATGCCGCCGTGCGTGTCCGGCGATCAAGCCACCTGCAGGGTCTCAAGGCCGCTCAGGCGCAGGGCATGAGCCGCGTTCGTCACGCGGCGGGGCGCCTTGCCGCGCACCGCCTGGGCGATGGCCGCGATATGCTCCGGCGTGGAGCCGCAGCAGCCACCGACAAGATTGACGAAACCGCTGGCGGCGAATTCCCCGAGTACGGCGGCCATGTCGGCGGGCGTCTCGTCATAGCCGCCAAAGGCATTGGGCAGGCCGGCGTTCGGGTAGCAGGTGACGTAGCATTCGGCGATCGAGGCGAGTTCCTCGACGTACGGGCGCATGGCGCGGCCGCCGAGGGCGCAGTTGATGCCGACGCTGAAGGGCTTCGAGTGACGGATGCTGTTGTAGAACGCGCCGATGGTCTGGCCCGAGAGGGTGCGGCCGGAGGCGTCGGTGATCGTCACGGAAATCATGACGGGCACGCGGTAGCCGCGCTCGTCGAAGACGGACTCGATGGCGAAGAGGGCGGCCTTGGAGTTGAGGGTGTCGAAGATCGTCTCGACGAGGAGCGTGTCCACACCGCCGTCGAGCAGCGCGCGGACCTGCTCGGCGTAGGCGGTCACGACCTGGTCCCAGACGACGGCGCGGTAGTCGGGCCGGTTGACGTCGGGGGACATCGAGAGCGTGCGGTTGAGCGGCCCGATGGCGCCGGCGACGAAGCAGCGGCGGCCGGGCGTGGCCGCCTCGGCCTTTTGGGCGGCGCGGCGGGCGACGGCGACAGCGGCGAGGTTCAAATCAGTGACGATCGACTCGAGCTTGTAGTCGGCCTGAGCGATGGTGGTGGAACTGAAGGTGTTCGTCTCGACCATGTCGGCGCCCGCGGCAAAATACTGGGAATGAATCCCCTCGATGATGTCGGGGCGGGTGAGGCAGAGCAGGTCGTTGTTACCCTTCAGGTCGTGCGGATGGTCCTTGAAGCGTTCCCCGCGGAAGTCGGGCTCCTCGAGCTTATAGGTCTGGATCATCGAGCCCATGGCGCCGTCGAGGACGACAATGCGCTGCTGAAATAGCGCCTGGAGGGCGGGCAGGGAGTCGGGCGGACGTGAAGTGGTGGAGGTCATGGCGGGAGGATTGAACCCACCCTCGGCCAAGGGCTGGCATTTGGCAAGAGATCATATCGTCATATCGCGATCCGTTGATATGATTTTTATTGCACGGCGCTGGGCAGCGGTGAAGGTGGGGCCGTTCAATGTTCTTTTCAATTTCCGGAAAGCAGGGAAGGCCGTGAAATCCGGCCGCAGTTAGCGCTGCGGTAACGCATCACAAACCCCCATCCCGCATCAGCGGGAGCAAAGCCAATCCCCGACTCCGGTCGGGGGTGAAGGCGGGGGCGAGGCACGCGTGCGATGCACGCGGGTGGCGAGTGCGAGTGGCGAGTGGCAGGGAAACAACCCTTGCCACTGGACACTCGCACTGGCCATTCCGCGCATCGCGCGCGGACATATGCGGAGTCCGAACATCTGCCCCGGGAAACTCACGCGTCCGGCATTCTGCTGATGACCTGCAGGACGCGCCGTTCGCGAAAACTTCATCGCATAAAATGAAGCGTGAGAGTGGAAGCATCCCGGATTACAACGGGTGGCTCTGCTCTTTTCGCCGATAGAAAGCAGACATCCATGAAATGTATTCCTTCGCTGGCGCGCCACCTCCGCCGGTTTTTCCTTGTTCTTGCCGCGGGCAGTGCCCTGGCGTCGCTCCATGCCCAGATCGCTGCGCAGTCGGCGGAACTGGATCCCGTTGTCACCACGGCCACCCGCACGCCGGAATCCCTGCAAACCATCGGCTCGGCGGTGGACGTGATTTCCGCGGCGGACCTTGCACGCCGGCAGATCAGCTCGCTGGCCGGCGCGCTGGGCGGTGTTCCCGGCACGCCGCTGTTTGCGTCCGGGCAGTCGGGCGCGTCGGCGTCGCTGTTTCTGCGCGGCGCCAATTCGAACCAGACGCTTTTCCTCGTGGACGGCATCCGGTTGAACGATCCGAACACCGACTACAATGTGTTCCTCGGCGGCGCGTGCGTGTCAGCCTGCGACAGTCTGGAAGTCGCGCACGGGCCGCAGAGCACGCTGTACGGCGGCGAAGCGGTGGGCGGCGTCGTGTCGCTGCGCGCCTTGCCCGGTACGGGCGCATCCACCGCCCAGGTGGCGCTCGAGGCCGGCAGTTTCGGCACGATCCAGGGGGCGGTGGCAACGCAGGGCGTGAGCGGCACCACCGCCTATAATTTTTCCGCGCAGGGCGGACATACCGACAACCAGAGGGTGAACAATTCCTTCGACAGCGCCAACGTCACCCTACGCGTAGACCGTCGCGTGACGGAGCGCGTGGCGATAGGTGGCACGCTGCGGTGGTTCCACGGCGTGTATGGGGATCCGGGCGACCGTTACACGAACGATCCCGACAACCAGGACCGCGAGGAGAACCTCCTCGCGACGGCCTTTGCCGACGCCAAGCTGTCGGAAGTCTGGACCGCCCATGCCGTGCTCGGCGGTCAGGACCGGCGCTTCGTGTCGGAAAATCCCCGCGTCGGCCGCGCGACCCAGATCACGGTGGTGAAAAACCGCCGGGCCGTGCTGGACGCGCAGACGACCTATTCCGGCCTGGAACGCAACCGCATCACGGCGGGCCTGACGGCCGAGGTGAATCACACACGCAACACCGGCTTCGGCGACATCAACAAAAAGCAGGGGCTCTTTGCCGCCTTTGCACAGGACGAGTTCTCGCCCGTGGACGACGTTTTTCTCACGGCAGGACTGCGCAACGACGACTTTGACACCTTCGGCCGCGCTACCACGGGCCGGGCGACGGCGGCCTGGCTGCTCGCACAGCGCACGGTCAAATTACATGCGAGCTATGGCACGGCATTCCGCTCGCCGAGCTTCCTCGATCTTTACGGGCAGAGCGCTTTCTACACGGGCAATCCCAATCTTCGTCCGGAGCGGGCGCGAGGCTGGGACGCGGGAGCCGACTACTATCTGCCGCAAAAGCGCGGTACGCTCGGCGCGACCTGGTTCCAGACGGATTTCACCGATCTCATTGCGAGCACGCCGGATTTTCGCAGCGAGGAAAACATCCAGCGCGCCCGGACACGCGGCGTAGAGCTTTCGGCGCAGACATCATTGCCAGGTGTGGTTCAGCTGCGCCTGGGCTACACCTATCTCGAGGCCGACAACCTCTCGGCGCAGGCGCGGCTATTGCGTCGTCCGCGGCACAGTTTTTCGTCCGACTTGTGGCGTGAATTCGTCCATGGGGTAAGTGCCGGTGCGGGCGTGGCCTTTGTCGCGGGACGTGAGGATGTGGACGCACGGACCTTCCGCACCATCGAAGGCGAGGACTACACGGTCGCCCGTCTTTACGCGGCCTGGCAGGTTAATGCGCACCTGGGGCTCAAGCTGCGCTTCGAGAACCTCCTCAACGAAAAGTATGAAGAAGTTAACGGATACCCAGCACTAGGTTTCGGCGCCTTCGGCGGGGCGGAGTGGAAATGGTAGCAGGGGAAGGGGGAAGTAGGAATTAAGAAGGAAGAACCGATGCCGTGTATAAAGCAGGGTGGATCAGAGCCCCGCGCTTTTTTTCAGGCTATTTCTGACAGATCCAGACCGCTAATTTCTCCGCTGGTTTTGTTCCGGGGCCGTCCCTAGCCTGAAGGCATGAACGTCAGAGTCAGCGGCCGGACCCGGCATTATCGCACCGTGGCTTTTGATGCCGCGAAGAATTCCGTGCGGCTGATCGAACAACGCCTGCTGCCGCACGAATTCAAGGTCGTGGCCATGCGGGACTACCATGAGACGGCGCGGGCCATCCGGGACATGGTCGTGCGCGGGGCCGGCGCGATCGGCGCCACCGCGGCCTACGGCCTCGCGCAGGGCGCGCGGGCCTTTCGGGGTCGCGGGTTGTGCGAATTTTCGCGGCACGTCGAAATCGTCTATCAGGTGCTCAAGGCGGCGAGGCCCACCGCGGTGGATCCGGTGAACGCCATGGACGGCGTGCGCCGGGCGATGCGTCCGGGCGGCACGGTGGCGGAGCAACAGGTGCTTGCCCTGGCCGCCGCCGAGGAATTCGCGGATGCGGACGTGGCCCATTGCGCCGCGATCGGCCGGCATGGCGCCAGGCTCATTCGCAGCGGCATGAACGTGCTGACGCACTGCAATGCCGGCTGGCTCGCCTTTGTGGACGTCGGCAGCGCTACGGCGCCGCTGTATGCGGCGCAGGCGCAGGGCAAAAAATTTCATGTATTCTGCGACGAAACGCGCCCGCGCTCGCAAGGGGCCACGCTGACGGCGTGGGAGTTGTCCCAGCAGAAAATCCCGCATCACATCATCGCGGACAACGCCGCCGGGCACCTGATGGCGCGCGGCGAGATCGACCTCGTGATCGTGGGCAGCGACCGCACGCTGGGGCGCACCGGCGAGGTGGCGAACAAGATCGGCACCTATACCAAGGCGGTCCTGGCGAAACGGCACGGCATCCCGTTTTACGTGGCGATTCCGCTTTCCACGATCGACTGGAAATTAAAATCCGGGCGGGCCATCCCGATCGAGGAGCGTGACGGCAGCGAGGTCCTCGGGGCTTGGGGCGTGAACCGGCGCGGACGGCGCGAGTACGTGCGCGTGGCGAATCCAAGCAGCGATGCCAGAAATCCCGGCTTTGACGTGACGCCCCCTGATTTGATCACCGGCATCATCACTCCGGTCGGAATATTAAAACCGCGCCAGCTCTGGGCCAACCGAAGCAAGCTCGGCTATTGACGGGAAATTAAATCCGGGAGGCGCGCATGGGCGAGGAGCGTGCCCTAAGATCGGGCGGATTTCACCTTTACCCACCGGCCGGAGCGGGCGGATTTCAGGACGGCGTCGGTGACATAGTCCGTGGCGAGGCCGTCGCGGAAGGTGGGCGCGGCGGGTTGCCCGCTGGCGAGACCGGCGAGGAAATCGGCGACCTGATGGACGAAACTGTGCTCGTAACCAATCTGGAGACCGGGGACCCACCAGTTCTTCATATAGGGCTGGTCGCCGTCGCTCACATGAATCGAACGCCAGCCGCGGACAGCGCTGTCATCGCGATGATCGAAAAGTTGCAGACGGTGCAGATCCTGGAGATCCCAGAAAATCGAGGCGTGCTCGCCGTTGATTTCAAAGGTGTAGAGCGCCTTGTGGCCGCGGGCATAGCGCGTGGCCTCGAAGGTGGCGAGCGAACCGTTGCGGAAGCGGGCGAGGAAGGCGGAGGCGTCGTCGATGCCGACCTTTTGTTTTTTGCCGGTGAGGGCGTGTTGGCGTTCCTTGACGAAGGTCTCGGTCATCGCGGTCACTTCCTTGATGCCGCCGTTGAGCCAGAGCGCGGTGTCGATGCAGTGGGCGAGGAGGTCGCCGGTGACACCACTGCCGGCGACGGCGGCGTCGAGCCGCCAGGTGCCTTGACCGCCCTGCGGGACATCGGCGGAGATGGTCCAGTCCTGGAGGAATTTCGCACGGTAGTGAAAAATCTTCCCGAGGCGGCCCTCGTCGATGAGCTGCTTGGCGAGTGTGACGGCGGGGACACGGCGGTAGTTGTACCAGACCATGTTGGGCACCTTTGCTTTCTCGACGGCGTTCACCATCCGCACGGCCTCGGCGGGATTCATCGCGAGGGGTTTCTCGCAGAGGATCATCTTGCCGGCCCTGGCGGCGGCGATGGCGATCTCGGCGTGGACGTTGTTGGGCGCAGCGATGTCAATGAGATCGATGTCGTTACGGGCGACGAGGGCACGCCAGTCGCTTTCAATGGACTCGTAGCCCCACATGTCGGCAAACGCCCGGGTTTTCGCGCCATCGCGGCCGCAGGCGGCCTTGAGGACGATGCGGCGGTCGATGGGGAAGAAGTTACCGACCTTGCGGAAGGCGTTCGAGTGGGCCCGGCCCATGAAGCCATAGCCGATCATGCCGATGTTGAGGGGTTTCATTGGGGAAGTGAGGGTTAGAGTGAAGGGGCGAGGAGGTATCTAGTGATTAGTAGTTCGTAGTTGGGAATTGGGAAGAGGCCGGCTTGCGAACACCACCTGCCAACTACGAACTACCAACTGCTAAAGCGCCGCCGCTAGCCAACCCAGCCATGCTGGTTGCGAACCTCGATCATGGCGGCGAGGACATCGTTCCAGGTCTGGGGCTTCAGCATGGTCTCGTTGGGGAACATGCAGCCATCCCAGCAGATGTGCTTCATCTTCTTGGTGAGCTTGCCGGAGCCGTCGCGCAGCCAGTAGCCGGAATCGCGGATGAGGTTGAGCTTGCCGCGCGGGTCGGTGGCAACGCAGTGGCGGCCGGTTTTCTCGTGCTCGCCGGAGCCGAAGACGGAGCCATCGTTCTGCGCGACGTGGAAATCGATCGTCCACGGCCGGAGCGCGGTGGTGAGTGTCTTCATCGCGGCGTGGAAAGCGGCGGGCTCGTAGTGGTACTTTTTCGGGACTAGCCGATGTTCAGGGGCATTCTCGCCCAGAGTGTAGAGGTGGGTGTGCGACATGTCGGCCTGGAATCCGACGACCCGGGGCATGTCCACGGCCTCAAGAAGCTGAAGCATGTATTTCCAGCTATGCATGCCGCCCCAGCAGATCTCGCCCTCGGCGGCGAGGCGCTCGCCATGGTCCTTCGCGATTTTGCCGGCCTCGCGGAAGGTGGCGGCGATGAGCTTGGTGTTGGCCTTCGGATCCTTGAGCCAGTCGCCGACGCTGGCGGCGGAGTCGATGCGGACGACGCCGGAGGGACGTGCGCCAAGATCGCGGAGAACTTTCGCGATGTGGCAGGCCTTGCGGACGTGCGCAACCCAGTTGGCGCGCTTGGAGGCGTCGCCCATGGCGGAGGCGTTGAACCACACGGGTGCGACGACCGAACCGATGGCGAGGCCGCGGCCGCGGATTTTGCCGGCGAGGGCCTTGATGCCGTCATCGGAAATATCGATGTCGATGTGCGGATTATAGAGGAAGAGATCGATGCCGTCGAATTTCACGCCGCCGATCTGGGCCGCGGTGGTGAGATCGAGCATGGTGTCGAACGAGATGAAAGGCTCGGCTCCGGGGCTGCCCTTGCCGACGAGGCCGGGCCACATGGCATTGTGGAGTTTGGGGTAGTTGTTTTGGGGCATGGGGGATTGAGGGTCGAGGGCGAGAGACGCGGGGACCAGGAGACAGGGGACGGTGGACAGGGGCGGAGGATTAAGTGGGGCAAGTCGGAGACCTGCCCCACCTTAGACAAGCGACGGTAACTAGAATTTGTTTTTCCGGTAGGCTCCCATGGCGGGGGCGTCGGGGTGGACCTCGGGGCCGAAGTAGCGGAGCACCACGAGCGGCTCGACGGTGCTGGTGTTTTCGAAGGTGACGCCGGCCTTCGCGGCGGTTTCGGTGCAGAACACCTCGTCCTCGGTGAGTTCGTGGAAGCGGATAAGCTTTGGGCAGTCGAGGGTGAGTCGGTTCATCCGCCCCTTGCCCTGGACGGTGATGAGGCCGTAGGCGCCGCCATCCTTGATGGTGCATTTCGCGCCGGGATCGATGGTGAGTTCCTTGGCGGTGAAGAGCTGCTCGCCCTTCACCTTGCCATAGACGATCCAGCGGTCGACGTAGCCCTCGCTGCGCGTGTCGGCGACGGGGACGGGCTCGAGATAGTGGTTGTCCTTGAAATTCGGGTCGGTGTTTTCGTCCCAATCGAGCTGATCCACGATGAAGTCGAGGTCGTGGTGTTTCGATGCCGGCATGTCCTTCACGAGGAGCGCCCAGGGTACCTCGCGGCCCTCGACGAGCGACTGATACATGCCGAAGACATCCGAGCCCCACTGCGGCTCGTAAGTGCAGAGCGAACCGGGCGCATGGAGGACGCTCGGCGGGATGAGCCAGCCGGTGCCAGGCTTCAGCCGGTAGGCGCGAGAGAGGTCGAGGATGCCATTGTCACCGCGGTTCCAGTTTTCGAGGCAGCGGCGGACCTGCGCCTTCGTGGTGCCGGGCTCGAGGCCCATGAAGGTGTAGGGAAAATTGTTGCCTACGTTGTTGTGCTGCGGCGGGAAGTAATACGACTCGGGCTTCCCTTCCTGTCCGACCCGTTTTGCCTGGGCGGCGGACTGGTGCATGTGGTGCGGGATCGGGCCCATGTTGTCGAAAAACTTCGAGTAAACGGGCCATTTCCGGTATTTTTTCCAGATCGACGAACCGATCAGGCTGGCGCCGCATTCCGCCACGGCCTGCGCGAGGGTGAAGCGTCTGCCGCCAGTCACGACGTAGCTGAGGCCTTCGTCGGGTGTGCGGTTGTCGTTGGCCGCGGGGGTGGTCGAGGCGAACCAGCGCTCGTCAATGCCGCCGCGGTTGAGGCCGAACGCGTAGAGATCGTCGGGGTGAAGCTTGAGGCGTTTGCCCGGCTGGAGAAAGGAGCGTGGCACCCAGCAAGGCGCGAGGCGGAGGAGGCCCCCGGAATCGGCGAGCGCCGCCTCGACGAGGGGCTGCACCTTGTTGGTGATCGTCTTGAGACCGGTGACGGAGGTTTTTGGCATGGGGTGGACAGTTCGGCTGCGGATCGGACGGAGTGGGGGGAGGCCACAAGAGAAAATATTTCACGAACGCGACGCAACTCTAGTGGGTAGTGTCATGTTTTGAGGTTACACCAACGTCCCGTTGGTTTTGGACTTATGTCTTGCAGGGTGGCCGCGACCTCCGGGCGGCGGTGTAGCGCATCGGCCACCGGGAATCCACCGCCCGGAGGTCGGCGGCCACTTGGGCCTACTGGCGTGAATTGGCCAGTAGGCTAAAGTACAAAACCTAGCGGACGTTGGTATTGTGATCGTTGTTGCCAACGCAAAGCTGTAGCCGGCCTCGCTGAGGCCGGTCGGGGTTTACGACCCCGGCTGTAAAAATGCACCACAACCCGGTGACTGGGCAGGTGTATCCTACTCGAATGCCTGTCGCGAATTGGCCTTGAGGTAGTCGGCGATTTCCGCGGCGAAAACTTCGCCGAACTCGGCCCGTTTCTTTTCACCCATGCCCGGGATGCCTTCCATGGCGCCGGGCGTGTCGGGATAATGGCGCGCCATGGCGCGCAGCGTGGTGTCGCCAAAGACGATGTAGGCGGGGACCTTGCGCTCGTCAGCGAGGCGCTTGCGGAGCGAGCGCAGCCGCTCAAAGAGAATTTCATCGCAGGCGATGTCGCCCTCGCGGCGCACGGTGCGCCGGGCCTTTGGCGTGTCCATCGGCTTGGTCAGCGTGACGGCCGTGCGGTTTTTAAGGACCGCGAGTCCCTCCTCGGTGAGTTCCAGGGTGGCATATTCTCCGTCGCTCACGGTCACGTAACCAAGGCGCATGAGTTCGCGGCCGACGGCGCCCCATTGCGGCCGCGACAGTTCCTGGCCGATGCCATAGGTGGTGAGGCGGTCATGGCCCCAGCGGCGGATTTTATCCGTGTCGGCGCCCGTGAGGACTTCGATCACGTGGTTCATCCCGGCGCCGAAGCGGCTGGCCTGCCGGATGCGGTACACGCACGAAAGAAACTTCTGCGCCGCCAGGGTGCCATCATAGGTGGCGCGCGGCTCGAGGCAGTTGTCGCAGGCGCCGCAGTTTTCACCCGGGAATTTTTCGCCGAAGTACTCCAGCAGCTCGGCGCGGCGGCAGCCGGAGCTCTCGGCGTAGTGGGCGATCTGCCGGAGCTGCGCGCGGGCGACGGCCTGTTCGTGCTCGTTGGTGATCTCGTCGAGGAAATGGGTCTGCTTCGCGATGTCACCGGCGCTGAAAAGCAGGAGGCAGTCGCCCGGCAGGCCATCGCGCCCGGCCCGGCCGGTCTCCTGGTAATAGCCCTCGATGTTCTTGGGCAGGTCGTGGTGGATGATCCAGCGGACGTTCGGCTTGTTGATGCCCATGCCGAAGGCGATCGTCGCACAGATGATACGCGCGTCGTCGCGGAGGAACTGCTCCTGGTGGCGGCTGCGTTCGTCGGCGGTGAGACCCGCATGATAGGCGCGGGCGGTAAAACCGCGGCCGGCGAGGCTCTCGGCGGTGCGTTCGGCCGTGGCCCGGCTGGCACAGTAGATGATGCCGCTCTCGAGCCCGCGTTTGTTCACGAACTCGATGATCTGCTTCAGCGGCTGGTCCTTCGGGATCACGCGGTAGGTGAGGTTGGGGCGGTTGAAACTCGCGACGAATGTCGCGGGATCATGCAGTTTCAAGTGTGTGACGATGTCGGTGCGCACACGGCCGGTCGCGGTGGCTGTGAGCGCCATCACCGGGACGCCGGGCAGTGTTTCGCGCAGCCGGGCCAGCTGGCGGTATTCGGGACGGAAATCGTGGCCCCACTCGGAGACGCAGTGCGCCTCGTCGATGGCGAGGCCGGTGACGTTCCAGGCCTTCAGGTTCTCGGCCCAGCCCTCGAGCATGAGCCGCTCGGGAGCGACGTAGAGCAGCTTGTACTCGCCCTGGTGCAGCCCGTGCAGCCGGCGGCGGGCCTCGCCCGCTTCGAGGGAGGAGTTCAGGAAGGTCGCGGCGACGCCGCTGGCCTGGAGCGCATCGACCTGGTCCTTCATGAGCGCGATCAAGGGCGAAACGACGACCGTCATCCCGGGGCGGACGAGCGCCGGAAGCTGGAAACAGAGGGATTTGCCCCCGCCGGTCGGCAGCAGCGCAAAGACGTCCCGACCTGCCAGCGTCGCCTCAATGATCTCGCGCTGGAGCGGGCGGAATGACGAGTAGCCGAAGGTTTGCTTGAGCGGCAGCAGAAGATCAGAGGCGGCGACGGGCATGGCGTAACGGTGACACAAAATCATAAACGGGCGCTGGCCCAGATTTCTTTCAACAATCAGCCCATCGGCCGGGGAAGAATCGCAAAAAGGCCGCATCCGGAAGGATGCGGCCCGGGCGAAAAGGACGAGGCCGAAGGAGATCAGGCGTGGGCGATGGCCGGGCGTCCGTAGGGGGTGGGGGACGAAAGAAAGTAATCGATGCCACGTTCCGCGGGCTCGAATTCGGGGCACATCTCGGCGATCAGCGCGCGCAGGTTCTCGCGGGCCCGGGCGATGCGGCTCTTGACCGTGCCCACGTTGATGCGGAGCGTCCGGGCGATTTCCTCGTAAGGCTGGTTCAGCACGTTGCGCAGGGTCAGGATTTCCCGGTGGCTGCGGTCGAGCTTCTCCATGCAGGCGGCCACGAGGGCGGCAAACTCACTGCAGGCGCTTTCCTGGGCGGGATCGCGCGATTCCGCCGCGATCAGGTCGGCAAAGGTGCCCTCGTTACCCTCGCCGATCGCGTGATCGAGCGACAGCGAATCCTGGCGGCGGCGGCGGAAGAAATACCAATAGCGGTTGCGGGACAGGTTGACGGCAATGCGATGCAGCCATGTGGCCAGCGAAGAGTCCCCGCGGAAACGGGCCAGGCCGCGATGGGCCCGGATGAAGGTATCCTGGGTGATCTCCTCGGCATCAGCGCGGTTGCGGAGCAAGCCAAGCGCGATGCTGAAGGTTTTACCGCGGTAGCGGTTCATGATCTCAACGAAGGCTGACTCGTCGCCCGCATTGAAGCGTTGAACGAGTACGGCATCGTAGGCGGCTTCCTGGACGGACGACGAGGCGGCGGATGATGCGTTGTTCGGCATGGGATGGAGGGTTGA
The DNA here is from genome assembly GCA_903827245.1 of uncultured Opitutia bacterium. GTDB lineage: Bacteria > Verrucomicrobiota > Verrucomicrobiia > Opitutales > Opitutaceae > CAIUWA01. The sequence continues at coordinate 3,958 of CAIKHO010000056.1, read as the reverse complement.
GGTTGAGGAACCCCCATGTAATACCTCGATGCGTGCCATCGATTGGGATCGTTATGTAAGTTATTGTTTTTAAGTTTTTTAAATAACACTGTGAGATATGGACGGATTTCTTGGAGATCCGGATCGTGCAAAATGAGCGAGCGGGTAAACCGCTTCATGCAACCCGCATGATCGGGGTCTGTGGGCCGGATTGAGAGCAGCCCGCAACGGCAAGAAGGAGGGACTGCTACCTATCGACGTGACTGAGACGGTTCCGCCGAGAGCCTGTGATTCGCGTCGATTGCGCCATGATGTGTGGCGTTGAGCGGGCTGGGTTGAGACGAAACTTTGAGGCTTGCGGGGCTTGGGTTTGAACCCAGTTTTTCCGACAACCCCTCCCCATGAATAAACTGATTTTCGCGTGCTTGATTGCCATGCTTGGCGGCTCCTTCTCTGCCCGCGCCGAGACCTATCAAATCGCCGTCATCCCAAAGGGATCGACACATGAGTACTGGAAATCCATCCATGCCGGCGCCGTAAAAGCCCAGCGCGAGATAAATGCCGAGGGCAAGGACACGGTGCAGATCGTCTGGCAGGGGCCGCTCAAGGAGGACGACCGTGAGCAGCAGGTGCAGGTGGTGGAAAACTTCATCGGACGGCACATCAGCGCGATCGTGCTGGCGCCGCTTGACCGCAAGGCGCTGGTCGGCCCGGTGGAAACCGCGGTGGGCGGCAAAATCCCGGTGGTCATCATTGACTCGGCCCTCGATTCCAAGGCGCAGGCCAGTTTCATCGCAACGGACAACCGCGAGGGCGGCCGGATAGCGGCGCGCAACCTCGGAAAACTGCTGGGCGGAAAAGGTAATGTCATCCTGCTGCGCTATCAGGTTGGCTCGGCGAGCACCGAGGAGCGGGAGGAGGGCTTCCTCGAGGTGATGAAAAAGGATTTTCCGGCCATCAAACTGATCTCGACGGACCAGCATGCCGGGGCCACCCGCGACAGTGCGAAGCAGGTGTCCGAGAACCTGCTCAACCGCTTCGGGCGCGAAGTGAACGGTATCTTTGCCTCCAACGAATCTTCCGGCTCCGGCATGCTGCTGGCGCTGCGCGATGCCGGCCTGGGCGGCGGGAAGGTGAAGTTTGTGGCCTTTGACGCGGGCGAGACGCCCCTCGACGGATTGAAGAAAGGCGACATCCAGGGCTTCGTGATCCAGGATCCGCTGAAGATGGGTTATCTCGGCGTGAAGACGGCCGTGGCCGTGTTGCGCGGGCAAAAGGTGGATGTGAGCATCGACACCGGCGTGGGCTTCGTGACGAAGGAGAACCTGAACGATACCGCCATCGCCGACCTGGTTTCCCCGCCGTTGGACAAATACCTGAAATAAATGACGACCTCCGCCGCGAGCCTGCGGCTGGCGGGCATCCAGAAGAGCTTTGGCGCCACCCGGGCGCTGCGGGGCGTCTCGCTCGAGATGGCCCCGGGAGAAGTGCATGCGCTCATCGGCGAAAACGGCGCCGGCAAGAGCACGCTGATGAAGATCCTTAGTGGCGCCCACTCCGCCGATGCCGGCACCATGGAACTAGGCGGCCAGTCCTATGCGCCCACCGGCCCCCACGACGCGCGACTCAAGGGCGTGGCGATGATCTACCAGGAGCTGAATCTCGCGCTCCACCTCAGTGCGCAGGAAAATATCCTGTTGGGCGCCGAATCCGGACGACTGGGCTGGATCGACAAGAAAACCTCCCGTGAACGCGCCCGTGCGGCGCTTGCCCAACTCGGCCATGAAGGACTCGATCTCGATCGCCAGGCCGGCTCATTTTCCATCGCCGAGCAACAGATCATCGAAATCGCACGGGCGTTGCTGACCAGGCCCCAGGTGCTCATCATGGACGAGCCGACGAGCAGCCTCACCCAGGACGACACCGACAGGCTTTTTGCGACCATCCTTCGCCTGCGGTCGCAGGGGGTCGGCATTATTTACATCAGCCACTTCCTCGAGGAGTGCCGTCGCATCGCCGACCGCTACACGGTGCTCAAGGACGGCGAGACGGTCGGCACCGGGGTGATGAAGGAAGCCACCCTGAATCATATTGTCACCCTGATGACCGGCCGCGAGGTAAAGGATCTTTATCCCCGCACCGTGCACGATCTGGGCGCGGTTGTGCTCGAGGTGAAATCCGCGGCCAGCCTCCCGCGGCTCAAGCAGGCCAGTCTGCAGGTCCGCGCGGGCGAGATTTTTGGCCTGGGCGGGCTGATCGGGGCCGGACGCACGGACCTGTTACGGACAATTTTTGCACTCGATGGGCTTGAGGAGGGGGAGGTGCATGTCGTCGGTGCTCCTGCGGGTCGGCCGACTCCCCGCACGCGCTGGCAGCAGGGCACCGGTTTCCTCAGCGAAAACCGGAAGGAGGAAGGGCTGATGCTGAACCAGAGCATAGCAGATAATCTCACGCTGACGAAAATGGAGACCTTTGGACGATTCGGCTGGATCAACCACGGCCGCCAGGACGCAACTGCCCGGCGCTGGCTGAACGAACTGAGAGTGAAATGCCGCGATGCCAGCCAAGCGATCGGTGAACTTTCCGGGGGCAATCAGCAGAAAATCGCATTCGCCCGCCTGTTGGAGCATCCCGCACGGATTTTCCTGCTCGATGAACCCACGCGCGGGATCGACGTCGGCAGCAAGGCGCAGATTTACGGTCTGATCGGCGAACTGGCCGCGGCGGGCAAAGCGGTGATCGTGGTCAGTTCCTATCTGCCCGAGCTGCTTGGTTTGTGCGATACCATCGGGATCATGTGCCGGGGAGAACTCACTGCGGTGCGACCCCGGTCGGAGTGGACGGAGAGCGAGATCATGCGCGTGGCCACCGGTAGCACCTGATGATTTCCCCATGAAGGACACCGTGAAAAGGCTCCTGGCGAAGGGCGGCCCGTTTGTTGGGCTCATCCTGGTGATCGCGCTCTTCGCGATTCCGGCGCAGACGCGCGAATTTTTCCTGACCTATCACAATTTCAAAATCATCTTCACCCAGACGGTGATCGTGGCCGTGGGTGCTCTCGGCATGACGATGATCATTGTGAGCGGCGGCATCGACCTCTCGGTCGGGTCGTGCGTGGCGCTCACCAGCGTGGTCGGGGCACAGCTGATCCAGCGCGGCTGGGGGCCGTTGCCCGTGCTGATGGTTGTCGTGGCCGCGGGCGGGCTGATCGGCCTCCTCAACGGCGCGGCGATCGCGGGCCTGCGCATGACGCCGTTCATCATCACCTTGGGGACGCTGGGAGTGGCGCGCGGCACGGCCAAGTGGCTCGCCGACGACCAGACCGTCAATTACGCGAGTTCGCCCATCAACGGCTGGATGACCACGGTCGATCCTTTCAGCCGCGCGCTGCCGGCGGGAGTCTGGGTGATGCTCGTGCTCGCGGTGCTGACCGCGCTGCTTTTGCGCAACACGATCTTCGGCCGGCATGTTTTTGCGCTGGGTTCCAACGAGGCCGCGGCGCGACTGTGCGGCGTCCCGACCAAGCGGGTGAAAGTGCTGATCTATGCCGTGGCCGGCTGCTATTTCGGGCTGGCCGGGCTTTTCCAGCTTTCGCGCCTGCGGCAGGGCGACCCGACAGTCGCGGTGGGTCTCGAACTCGACATCATCGCGTCGGTCATCATTGGCGGCGCGAGCCTCTCTGGCGGGGTTGGGACCATTCTCGGCTCAATGATCGGCGCGCTGATCATGGCGGTTTTGCGCAACGGCTCCCAGCAGATGGGCTGGCCGACCTATTTCCAGGAGATCATCATCGGGCTGGTGATCATCGTGGCGGTATTTCTCGACCGCCTGCGCCAAGGCCGGCAGACGTAAAAGACCTCTAGGTGTGCTTCAAAGCCCGTCGGGATGGAAAAAATAAAGCCCCGCCGTTAAAGGCGGGGCTTCGGGAAATTGGGTGCAGGGGCTGGATTTGAACCAGCGACCTTCAGGTTATGAGCCT
>CAIKHO010000055.1 GCA_903827245.1 uncultured Opitutia bacterium | reverse complement strand
CAATCCCAAGCTCCAGGACGGACCGCCAAGCCGGTCCGTCCCTCCGCTTAGGATTGCCAACCACCACCGAAGTCAGCACATCAAACCAAGCCAAAGACTAACACTCCACTTGGCCCAGTTTTTGGGACCCGCTCAGCAGGTGGGATTTTAGTAAGTCGCAACCATGAGTAAAAAAGGGATCGTCGAGGTAAGCGTTTCGTGGTGCGACGGGCTTTGCACCCCGACAGCCAAGGTTTCGTTGAGTGACTGGAAGAAGGTCTGCGCCGGGAAGCGGATCCGCTCCCAGACAACTTATTGGTATGAAGGCAAAAGGTATTCCGTTGATTTCATTTTCAACAGCCCGACAGCAGGTCAGCTGAACGTCGTAGGTGACGAAGGCTTCACGGGCTATGAGGACTCTATCGATGGAGCGCAAATCACAGGCGGATCTTTTCTGCAGAAAACAGGCCCGGGTTTCAGGGATGTGTTCTCAACGTCCCGCCTAGCGCCTCACTCCTACTTTATAAAGGGCACGCGACGAATCTTCGGAGAATGCTACTACGGCAAAGAAGAGTATCCGCTAAACTGGCTAAAATTGATCCAAGCGTGCCGCCGACTGGAACTGCCTTTCACCGAGGAAGAATCTGATTCGCCTGTTAATGCGACCGCCATTGTCCGGAGTTTCCCCTTTTTAGACGGAGGTTTGATAAGTCGGGAGGGTAACTATTTTTGCGGGCTAAAGGGCGCGTGGGTCATCGGGTATCGTGCCCTGCGTTTTGTTTGCTACGAAATGGGGATAGAGCAGCCACGCAGGTTCAAAACGGAAGCCAAAATACCTAGTTTTCTCGAGCTATTTGCTCAAATTGAGTCACAGGTGGAAGACACCCCCGATCAGTTGGCTGCACTTCATCGTGAGTTGGATAGTTTCAGGTGATTCCCCGCTACTTTCCAGCTCTCTGCATCTCCCCCGCTTGCCCCTGCTTCCTCTAAACGAAGCGTATTCAGCCCTCCAATCAGCACCTAACAAAACGACCACTCAGGCGCCAACTGGTTCGACAGCGAGTGCTCCTCGAAAAGAGCCCAACGAAAACGCGCGACAAAATCAGCGTGCCAGTAGTGCAGGTGCGAACAAGACAACAAGCCCCTTTAAATCTGGAGTCGCCTATCCTCGTCTTCGCCAGAGAAAACACCAGATAGCAACAATGCGCGTCAGAACCTGGAACACACCACCACCTGACCATATTCGGGCAGCGCGGGCGGAATGGGCGAGGGTTAGCCATTGGCCATCTTCCGGATCGCCGCCAAGGCTTTCTGATACGGCACCAGGACCTTCCCACGCTGATTCCCTGCTTTGCGTAGACGCACAAGCATGAGCAAACCGCGTTTCTCGAAGTCGTAATACGTGGACCGGCTCAGGCCAAAATGCGGATCGGGGCCTTTCTGCGGCAGCGGGAAAAACTCAGGTGGGACAGGGCCGACAGCCCTAAACTGATTCGAGATTGCCTCGGCAATTTCCAGAATCAACGCGGCTCGCTTAAGGTCCTCCTCGGTTGGCATGGGCTAGTCTTGGAGGGCAGGCAGCGCCTATCGTGCCGAGCGCAGCAATGTTAAAAACGCAGTCCGTATGGCATCGGAAAGCGCAGGCCAAGCTGAGACGATTTCAGCCAAGTCTGGACTCAGTTTCCCGGAATCTGGGGAAGCCAGTGAGGAAGATGGCGACTGCTCACTTTTGCATGTAGCTTCGTCTTTAGCCGCTTCCAAATTTTGCGGTTGGGGTTCGAATCCCCGTGGGGACGCCATCTTTCAAAGGCCCGTAATTCTAGCGAGTTACGGGCCTTCGATTTGTTGGAGACCTTGAAGTAAGAATGCTGGTAAGAATAGATTCGTCAAGGCGCGGCGACGTTTAGCGATGGCGTGGAGTATGTCCGTTGTGGCGGGAGGACTTCCGGATTACCGGCCTTCCACCGTCGCCAAGGCTATGGTGGACGCGTCCGGCCGTCAGATATCCACGATCTCGCCTGCGCGGCGCTTCTTCCGCTCCCAGTACCACGCGATCCAGATGCAGATCTCGTAGAGCAGGTACATCGGCACGGCCATCGCCACCTGTGTGATCACCTCGGGAGTCGTCAGCAGGCCGCCGAGGATGAAGGACAGCACGCACACGTGCCGGCGGTAGTACGCGAGCTGCTTGTAGCTCAGCACGCCCATCTTCACCAGCAGCAGCACGACGATCGGGAACTGGAAGCCCAGGCCCATGCCGAGGATGAAACGCGTGACAAAGTTGATGTAGTCGTCCGCCCGCCACTCGAGGCCGTTAAAGCCGAGGAGCTCGGAATACTCGACCGACGCCCGCAGCGCGACGGGCAGCAGGAAGAAGTAAGTGGAAAGCACCCCGAGGAGGAACAGCGTGAGGCTCCAGCAGGCCCAGGGCAGGATGTTTTGCCGCTCGCGCAGGTTAAGCGCAGGCAGGATGAAGCTGCCGATGAAAAAGATCCAGAACGGGGACGACAGCACCAGCGCACCGTAGATCGCGACATGGAAGGCCACGGCGAAGCCCTCGATCGGGCCGTAGTTGTGCAGCTGGACGTTCAGGCTGCCGGCCGGGTCCGCTTCGGGCAGAAGCTTGAGCGTGGCCACCTGCTCCTGTCCCATCGGCGCGCTGCCGATCTGGAACACGACATGCGGCGCATCCCCCGGCGGCAACGCCGGGAACTGCTCGCGCGTCACCACATAGGGCCCGAGCTTGGCCCCGCCGACCTGAAACGTGACGGTTGGCTTCGGCTTCTCGAACATGTCGATGTGCCGCAGCGGGTACTCGAGGACCTGCACGATCTTGTTCGCGAAAAAAATGCACAACACCAGCGCGATGCCGATGGCGATGGACGAACGGATCAGCGCCTTGCGGAGATCCTCCAGGTGCCCCCAGAAGGATTTGACCGCGGCCGATGGCTCCGGCGTGTCGGAGGCGGATGTTTCGTTGGTGTCAGACATGGGCGGCAGCGCGGAGCGCTGAAGGTCGGAAGGCCGGAGGGCCGGAAAGCCGGATGTTAGAAGCCCAGAAACCCAGAATGCCTGACGACCAGAAATTCTGCACCTCCGGCCCTCTGGCACTCTGGCCTTCCGGACCTCCGGTTGGAGTGAGATCGAGCTGGATCATCGCAATGGGCGTTTCGGCAGTGCCGTGGTAAGGGGACAAGGGAGGAAGACTGTGACCGACCTCTACCAGAAAATCAATGTAAGCCCGCTGTTACGCCTTCCTTTTCCGGTCCGGGCACCGGACTTGATTTAACCACGGAGGCCCAGAGCACCGAAGGGGTGGTGCAGCCCGAAAGCATGAGCTCGGCCATCGCAACCTCGGTCGCAAGCTGGACATCCTCCGGAGTCAGTTCTTCCCACAGCAGGTTCATCTTTCCCACCCATGGCAGCAGTGGCAGATCCGCAACGGGCGGGTAAGCGCGGGCCAGATTCTGCTGCATATGGTGATGCGTGTTGACCAAGCCCGGAAGGGCGATGCCGCCGCGCGCATCAAGGCTGGCCTCACCCGCCCGCGGCTGCATCGGACCCGTGCCGATCCCGGCTATCACGCCGTCAACAATCCTGACCCAAGCGTCGGTCAGGCGGCGGCGCGCCGCATCCATGGTGACGAGCTGGCCGATCCCGTGGATCAAAAGTGAAGGCTTGGGCTTGGTCGGCGCAGTCATTGCGGCATTGTTGAAATATCTACTTGATTCGTCAACCAAACGGTTACTTGATTTTTGAGATGCAAATGCAGACTCACGCCACTTATCATGTCCCGGATGCCCACCCGAATCTGATGACGGCTTATCCGGGATTCGAACGCGACCTCAAGTTTGTCCCGGCGGATCCCGCCAAGGCCCGGACCCTTAGCCGCCGGCACGTCGAGCAGTTCAACGCCGACGGTTTTCTGAAACCCTTTACCGCGATGTCCGAGGCCAACATGGAAGAGCACCGGGCGCTATTTGACGGCCTGCTAGCCGGCGAACTTGCGAGCGGTCGCGGAAGCTACTCGATGGACGGACTGCACAACCGGGTGGCGGAGCTTTATGACATCGTTCTGCTGCCATCGATCCTGAATGTCGTCGAGGATCTGCTCGGCCCAAACCTCGTCTGCTGGGGCACCCACTATTTTTGCAAGATGGCGGGCGATAGGAAACAAGTCTCCTGGCATCAGGACGCGTCGTTCTGGCCGTTGACCCCATCGCGCAATGTGACCGTTTGGCTGGCCATAGACCAGGCCTCGGTGGAGAACGGCTGCATGCGGGTGATTCCTGGTTCGCATCTTCACGGGCAGATCGCCTTCCGGCGCAGTCAGGAGCAGGAACAAAGCGTCCTGAACCAGACTGTTGAGAACCCATTCAATTACGGCGGGGATCCGGTTGATGTTGAACTGCGGCCAGGGCAGTTTTCCGTTCACAGCGATCTGCTCCTGCACGGCTCCAATCCCAACATGTCCACGCGCCGCCGCTGCGGACTAACGATTCGCTACATTCCGGCTTCTGTGCGCGCCCCATCCGACTGGCGAGCGGGACAGTCGATCATCTGTCGCGGCACTGATCCCGCCACAAGGTGGAGCCACGCTCCCCGGCCCAAGGCAGTCTAGGAAGCAGCCGGGGCCTGCCCGGTCGGGGCCGATTTGGCGGTTGCGAGGTCTCCGGTGATCAAAAGCCGGGCAAACTCCCGGAGGAAAGCCGAGCGCTTCTCTCGGAAAACTTTATCGCCGGGAGCCCGCCCCGTGATCAACCGGGTGATCTGCGGAAACACAGCGGGAAACGCGACGATCGCGATCCACGTGATCATCGCCTGGTCGCGGGACAATTGTAACGGCCACTTTCCCGGCTGAATTTCATTCGCGAGCTTGGCCTTGGAAAGGGTGTAGATATTTCGACGGTCGGCCTCGCCCGGCACCTCACGATCAGAAAAATCCAGCGCCTCCCACATCATCAGCCGGATATAGTGGGGATCGTTCAAATAGAATTCCTGCCAGTAGAGAAGCGATGCTTCAAACTCACTCGGGGCCGAGACCAGAACCAATTCATTGCGCTTGTGCAAGTCCGCCAGCACCGCGCGGTACAACCCCTCCTTGCTTTTAAAGTAGTAGTAAAGGAGCTGCTTGTTCACCCGGCATTTTCGGGCGATGTTGGCCACCCTCGCCCCGGCGTGGCCGCGGGTGGAAAACTCATGGAGGGCGGCGGCAAGCAGACGTTCCCGCGTTGAGGTGCTGTCTGCTTTCTTCTTCATGCGCAAATTACGGCGCGAACTACGGTGGACATCGTTGCCCGTCAATGAAGCAAGCGACGAGACCGGTGGCAAGCATCAATCAAGCGGCGTGACCCTGCAGGAATATTGAAAGCGGCAGGTAGCCTCCGACGGTGACAACCGGTTGGTTGACGAGCTGGCAGATTTTCAAGTCGAGCGCGACGCTGCAGAGAATGTAGGCCTCTGCTGGCCTGCATCCGATCCGTCGTACAATATATTCGATCGCCTGGCGGACAACGCTGCGGGCGGCCGCGATAGGATCGTGCTCGGATGCAAACGTGGCATACCAATTTCCCGCGTTAATCTGTGGAGGAAGCAAGGGGCCCGGATGGCTCAACTGCGGACCTGTAATTTGGGTGCCACGCAACAGCCGCACCCGCACGACAAAACAGACGATCTTCGGAGGCTTGAGTCGTCGTATGCAGAAATTGGCCGGATGCTGGGCGCGATGATCGCAAAATATCAGACCTTCTGCCTCCGCTGAGGCTCCCGCTATCTGGCTTTCCGACCCTCTGGCGTCTGACAACTAAGGTCGGCCTAAGGCGGAAAGCCAGAAAGCCAGAAAGCCGGATAGCGGAGGGCCGGTGAGCCGGAAAGCCGGAAAGCCGGAAGGCGGAAGGCCGGTGAGCCAGAAGGCCGGAAGGCCGGTGGGCGGATGACAGATGGTGGAGGCCGGAGGGTCAGAAGGCCGGAGGGCGGGAATCTTTATCTTTCCTCTTTCTCTCCGAGGCTCTGACGAAAGAGAAAGATAAAGAGGAAAGATAAAGATGCTGGAGTAGGGGCGGACCTTGTGTCCGCCCGGTCGGTCGCACGCAAGGTGCGCCCCTACGTTCAGCACGTTGCGTCGTGATGCGAAACCAGGATTGATCCGGGCGAAAAAAAGGCCGGTCGCATGACCGGCCTGACTCGCTCTGACCATCCGGCTTTCCGACCCTCTGGCCTTCCGGCCTTCGGGCTTTCAGCCCTCCGGCACTCAGCCTTCGTGCGCGCCGAGCTGCTTGTCGACGCGGTCCCGCTGGAGGGTCGTGAAGACGGGCAGGCCGGTGTCGTAGGGGACCGCGACCTCGCCGATGACGAGGGGCTGGGCGTAGCGGAGGAACTGGAAGTTCATGCTGATGCCGTCCTCGTTGATCCATTCGCGCGGGAGCTTCTTCACTCCGTTGGCGATCTCGTTGAGGGGGGAGAGGCCGGTCTCGCAGGTGTAGTGCTCGGTCTCGCCGCGGACGAGGGTGACCATCTTGTCGGTCTCGCCGTTGATGGCGGCCTTGACGGCGGCCTGGCCGGCGAGGAAGGCCTCGTCGTTGTCGGTCTTCGAGGAGCAATGGGCGGCGGCGCGCTGGGCGATGCCGAGGCTGGCGACGCGGGTCTTCACGCCGGGGGCGTGGGTCTCGAGGATCTCGCGGAGGTACTCGCCGACGCCGCCGAGGCGGGCGTGGCCGAAGGCGTCGGTGGTGGCGTCAGCCGTGACATAGTTGCCGTCGACATCGACAAGGCCCTCGCCGACGACGACGCAGCAGAACTTCTCGCGGGTGAGCACGCGCTTCACGTCGGCGGCGAACTTCTCGGGGTTGAAGGCGATCTCGGGCAGGAGGACGATGTGGGGCGGATCGTGCGGGTGGTCGCGGCGCTTGGCGAGGGAGGCGCCGGCGGCGATCCAGCCGGCGCTGCGGCCCATGACCTCGACGATCTGGACGAGGTCGCCCTGGCCCATGCTGGCGTTGTCGCAGGAGAGCTCGCGCACGGTGGTGGCGATGTACTTGATCACGCTGCCGTAGCCGGGGCAGTGGTCGGTGTTCGGCAGGTCGTTGTCGATGGTCTTCGGAATGCCGATGACGCGCATTTCGTGGCCCTGGGCTGCGGCGTGCTTGGAGATCTTGTCGGCCGTGTCCTGCGAGTCATTGCCGCCGATGTAGAAGAAGTAGCGGATGTTGTGCGCCTTGAACACTTGGATGACGCGGTCGAGGTCGGAAGGCTTCTTGAGCTTGAACCGGCAGGTGCCGAGGGCGGCGCCGGGGGTGTGGCGGAGGCCGCGGATGGCCTGCTGGGACTCGGCGGCGAGATCGATGAAATCCTCGTTGAGGATGCCGAGCACGCCGTTGAGCGATCCGTAAATCTCCTCGATGGAGGCGTAATTGAGGGCCTCGGCGACAACGCCAGCGAGACTGGCATTGACGACGGCGGTGGGACCGCCGGACTGGCCCACCAGGACATTTCCTACGAGTTCTTCAGGCATGACAGGGAGAGTTAACGATAAAGGGTTGGAAACAACGTGAAGGGCCAAGAAAGCGCAGCGTGAGGGGGGGATGCAAACTCAATTTTCGGACACCGCCGCGGGCGGTGAGGAGTTGGTAGTTGGGAATTTGGAATTGGTCCGGAAACCGTTGCGGGCGGTGGCAGCGGGTGGATTGGACCTCTTTCTCGTTCCTCTTTATCTTAATCTTTCTCCTGCCCGTACGGATAAGTCGGTCTGCCGGGTCGAAGGGCACCGCGGTTCGCGGCGGGGAATTTGTAGTTGGTAGTTGGGAATTGGTGCGGACACCGCGAGGCGGTGGGGAATTGGGGGCGCGCGCCGCGGTTCGCGGCGGATAATTGGGAATTTGGAATTGGTAATTGGTTCAAACCACGGATCGTCGGGTCTGCCCGTATTTTTCCGTTCCGCCATTTGGAACACGTGCCCGCCCGCGATGGCCCATTCCGGCACCAATTCCAAATTCCTAACTACAAATTACCCCGCCGCCACCGCGGCGTCACAGCAGCCGGCCCGGCTTGTACTCCGCGGCGCCCTTGTGCTTCCGGGCGAGGGGCTTGATCTCCTCGACGAAGGCGTCGACCTGGTGCGGGGCCGAGCCGACGAAGCGGTGGCTTTCGGCGAGGATGGCCTGCAGCGCCTTTTTGCCGAGGCCGATGCGGCGGTCGCCGGCGAGGCGGGCGAGGAGATCGATGTCGTCGTCGCGGCCACCCGAGCGGATGGCCTTGGCGGCGGCGAGGGCGTGCTCCTTGATCGCCTCGTGCGCCGTCTCGCGGCCGGCCCCGCGCTTGACGGCCTCCATGAGGATGGTGGTCGTAGCGAGGAAGGGGAGGTTGCGCTCGTTCTCGGCGGCGATGGCGGCGGGAAACACATCCATCTGCTTCAGCACCGTGAGCAGCGTCTCGAGCAGGCCGTCGATGGCGAAGAAGGCGTCGGGCAGCGCGACGCGGCGCACGACGGAGCAGGAGACGTCGCCCTCGTTCCACTGGTGGCCGGCGAGCGAAGCGGTCATGGTGACATAGCCGCCGATGATGGTGGAGAAGCCGCAGATGCGCTCGCAGTTCCGGGCGTTGACCTTGTGCGGCATGGCGGAGGAGCCGACCTGGCCCTCCTGGAAGCCCTCGGTGAGCAGGCCGGCGCCGGCCATGAGCCGGAGGGTGGTGGCGAAGCTTGCGCCGGCGGCTCCGACCTGGTGGAGGGCGGTGACGACCTCGAAGTCGAGGCTGCGCGGGTAGACCTGCCCGACGGCAAAGAGCGAGCCGCGGAAGCCGAGGTGCTTGAGCACGCGGCCCTCGAGCTCAGCGACCTTGTCCGCGCGGCCGGCAAGCAGGGTGAGTTGGTCGAGCTGGGTGCCGACGGCGCCCTTGAGCCCGCGGACCGGGTAGCGCTCGATGAGGTTTTCGAGCCGGCCGAAGGCGACCAGCAATTCCTGGCCGAACATGGCGAGGCGCTTGCCGAGGGTGGTGGGCTGGGCGGGGACGTTGTGCGTGCGCCCGGTGATCATGAGGTCGCGGTGCGTCTCGGCCTGGCGCGAGAACGCGAGGAGCGCGGCGGTGGCCTTGAACTGGACGACCTTCAGCGAACGGTAGACCTGGAGCTGCTCGACGTTCTCGGTGAGGTCGCGGCTGGTGAGCCCGAGGTGGATGAACTGCCGGTTGGCGAGCTCGGAGAATTCCTCGATGCGGGCCTTCACGTCGTGGAGCGTCACGCGCTCGCGCTTGGCGATGGACTCGAGGTTGATCAGGCCCTTGACGCGCTCGTAGTCCTTGATGGCGTCGGCCGGGATGGGCACGCCGAGGTCGCGCTGGGCCTTCATGACGGCGATCCAGAAGTCACGTTCCTGGGCGACGCGCCCCTGCTGCGACCAGATGTCCTTGATGGCGGCCGAGGCGTAGCGCTCGGCAAGGACATTGGGAATCGGCGCGGCGGCGGGGTTCGGTTCGTTCACGGGCAAGGGGGCGTGAATATGCGCGCGGACGTGCGCGTTAAAGCTCCAAATTCCAAGCTCCAACATCCAATGAATCTTCAAAACCAAAGCTCCAAATGAACCGGCGGAGATTATTTTCGGATTTTGAAGATTGGAGTTTCACTGGAGCCTGGAGGTTGGAATTTGGAGCTTCCTCGCTACGCGAGGCTCAGGCATCGCACCGCGAGCTCCCGCAGCACCTCCTCCTGCTCGGAGGGGCGGCGGATGATTTCCTCGAAGGCGGCGATGAAGTCCTGCTGGTTGTCGATCAGGCGGCGCAGGGGCGGCAGCTTGGCGCTGCCGGCGAGCTTGCCGAGGTACCAGGGGTTCTGGGTGAAGAGGTTGAAGGAGTTCTTCTCCGTCGCGCCGGTGAACTTGGCGGCGTGCGCGGCGGCGGCGCGCGGGAGGCCGTCGAGCCCGCGTGGGCCGAGCTTCGCGTCGCCGGCGTCGATCAGCGCGCGGACCTGCAGCAGGATCCGGTTGCGGTTTTGCAGCGCGCTGATGACCGGGCGGGCGTCGCCGCCGGCGAAGAAATGCCGGTGCAGGGCGGCGAGCGTCCATTTCAGGTCACCGCTGAAGAACGCCTCGGCCGACTCGAAGAAATCGCCCTCGGCGACGTTGGGCGTGAGCTCGGCCACGTGGGCCTCCTCGATGCGGGCGGTTTGCGCAGGGGCATCGTCAGGCGACGCCCGGGCGCCCGCGAGGGACGCCCCTACGAGAGGCGAGGCATACGCCGCCAGCTTGCGGGTTTCCTCGACGAGGAGGCGGGTGTTGGGGCCGACCTTGGCGAGGAGCAGCTCAGCGGCGCCGGGGCCGAAGCTGGCGCCGAGCGACCTGGCCTCGGCGAGGATGACCCCCGCGAGCGCCTCGCCGGCGTCGTCGCCATCGCCGCCGGCGAGGGCGAAGTCGGCGTTTTTCTCGCACCACTTGGGGAACGACCGGCGTCGGTCCACCGGCGCGGCCGTGATCAGCACGGCGGTCTCGTCGGGGTTCAGGCCCTCGAGGATCTGCTGGAGGTCGGCGACGAGCTTGAGCGTGCTCTCGGCGCGGCCGGTCACGGTGTCGGCGAGGAAATTGACGTCCTTGAGCCAGGCCACGCGTTTCCCGCCGAACATGGAGACGGTCTGGATGCTCTCGCGGAAGCGGTTCACGGCGGCCTCGACCTCGCCGACGTTGGCGGCGAAGCCGTTGATGATCTCGCGGGAAAACTCATCGGTCACCTCCGTGGCGAGGGCCTCGAAGCGCTCTTTGCCCAGCCGGCCGACGAGGTAGTCGTCCTGGCCGCAGATGAAGGTGAATTTTTTCGACTCGGGCATGGCGAAGGCGATAAGGCCGCGAATGGGCGGAAGGCGCACGAAAAAAATCAAGAAGGACGGAGAGTCGGAGGGGCGGAAGGCCAGATAGCCGGAAAGCCGGAGGTCCGGCTTGGCATCGCTGGATGGGCCCGGAATCTTTCTCTTTCCTCTTTCTCCTGCAGGGCCCTGACGAAAGAGAAAGATGGAGGTGAAAGGGTCGGGGGCGGTGAGGCGGAAGGCCGGAGTTCCGGCTTTCTGGAATTCAGACCCTCCCGGCTTCGGATCTTTTGCCACTGATTACACGGAAAAACCCAAATATCAGGAGTGCCGGAATCCGATCCATATGTGCCCATCTGCGCAATCCGTGGCTAAAAAATCCGGGATCGAAGCCTGGTTTCGCGCGGTGGCGCTGAGACCGGAAGGTCGGAAGGGCAGAAAGCCGGAAATCCGAACTTTCCGATTTTTCTGCAAGAACGGCCGGCTGGCTTGCGTTATATATTTTGAGCCAATGAGCCCGGCGTGCGTTGGCCCCCGTCTTGAAATCCCGGATTTATCTCGAAACCACGATTGCCAGTTACCTGACGGCACGTCCGACCCGGGATGTGGTCATGTGGGCCCGGCAGGAGATCACCCAAATATGGTGGGAGCGCCGATTGGGCGCTTTCACTCCGGTCATTTCCCAATTGGTGCTCGATGAGGCAGGTCAGGGTGACACTTTGGCCGCGGAACGGCGGTTGGCTTCACTCACCGGGTTTCCGTTGCTGGCCCTGGACAACAACGTGGCTCGTCTGGCCCGGAGGCTGGTGCGACCTGGAGCATTGCCGGTCAAGGCCGCCGCAGATGCCGTGCACATCGCCCTTTGCTCCGTGCATCAGGTGCCCTATCTGGTGACGTGGAATTTTCGCCACATCGCGAATGCCGCAACGCGGCGGAGGCTTCAGGGGATTTGCGCGGGTGCGGGGTTTGACTTTCCCGTCATTTGCACGCCTGATCAGCTCATGGGTGGTGACCGATGAAAGACTCCGTGATCAAGGAGATGCATGCGATCAAGGATGCCAATGCCCGCCGGCATCGCGGCAACGTGGCGGCCTTCCTTCGTGGCATGCAACGCCGGCAGGCCGCGACCGACCGGGTCGTCTTGCCCGCGCCGCGATCGTCAGCACGTCCGTCGGCCTTGAAGAAGAGCTGAGGGGCGAGGGGCAACGGACCGGAAGGTCTGAGGGCCAGAAAGCCAGATGGCCGGAGGATCGGAAATCAGGCCTTCTGGTTTTCTGGCCCTCTGGCCTTCCGGCTCGACCTCAGCGTCCCGGCGCCTCTGCGCGAAACCTCCTTCGCAAAAAATCTCGCCACATCCGGGCCCGTGGCGAGTCTGACGCAGACGCCTGCATGGACCCTGTGACCTCCCCGACTGCCGCGACCGAAGGCGCCTCCTGGCGCCGCGACCTGCTGCTGCTCGCGCTGGCCTTCGGGGCGCTGTATTTCTTCCGGCTCGGGAGTTACCCGTTGTCGAACCCTGACGAGGGGCGTAACGCCGAGATCCCGCGCGAGATGCTTGCGACCGGCGACTTCATCACCCCGCGGCTCGACGGCGTGAACTATTTCGAGAAGCCGCCGCTGGTGTACTGGCTGACGGCCGCGAGCGAGAAGCTCCTCGGGCTGAACGAATGGGCGGTGCGCGTGGTGCCGGCGGCGTTTGCGCTCTGGGGCGTGCTGCTGACCTACGGCGCGGCGCGGCGGCTGCATGGCCGCAACGCCGGCGTCCTCTCGGCGGTCGTGCTCGGGACTTCGTTGCTGTGGTTCGTCATCGGGCACATCCCGATCCTCGACATGGCGGTGTCGGTGCTGATGGCGCGCGCCCTGTTCTGCTTCCTGCTCGGCCTGCGCGAGCCCCCGGGAAAGTTGCGGCGCACGCTGTTCTACAAGCTCTACGTGAGCATGGCGCTCGCGACGCTGACGAAGGGCCTGATGGGCTTTCTGGTGACGGGCGCGGTGATGTTCCTGTGGCTGCTGGTGTTTGACCAGTGGAAGCGGCTGCGTCCGCTTTACCTGCCGACGGGCGCGCTGTTGTTCCTGGCGATCGCCTTGCCGTGGCACGTGCTGGCGGCGCTGCACAACGAGACGTGGGTGCACCGTTACATCGTCTTCGAGCACTTCGAACGCTTCCTGACGACCGCGGCGTCGCGGACGGGCCCGTGGTACTATTTCATCGGGATCGTGATCGCGGGCATGATCCCTTGGACCGGCTTCCTCTGGCCGGCGGTGCGCGACGCGATGCGCGGCGGCTGGGCGCGGCGCCGGGAGAACGCGGATGCGTGGTTCCTCGTGACGTGGGCGGCGTTCATCTTCTGCTTTTTCTCCATCTCAAAGTCCAAGCTGCCGCCCTACATCCTGCCGATCTTCCCCGCGCTCGCGGTGCTGATCGGCGCATGGCTGGCGAAGGTGCTGGAGCAAAACGCGGCCGCGCGGCTGCGGGCCGGACTCGGGATCTTTTCCTTCCTGTGCGGGTTGCTGGCGGTCGCCCTCTGCGTGGTGGTGGTCCGCCCTACGCTGGTGAGAGGGCTGGACCCGGCGCAGGCGCTCGCCTTGCAACCGCCGGCTTTCACCATGGCCGCGGTGCTGCTGCTCGGTGGGATCTTCACGCCTTGGCTGGCGCGCGTCCGCGGTGTGCGCGCGGGGCTCGGGGGAGTGATCGTGACGGCTGGGTTGTTTCTCGCCACGCTGCAATGGGCCGCTCCGGACATCCAGAAGACCGGCACGAAGGAGCTGGCGCTCTACGTCAAGGCGCATGCGCAGCCCGGCGACCGGGTGTTTCACTGCTACGATTTCTACCAGGACTTCACGTTCTACGCGGAGCGGGTGGTGGGCGTGGTCGGCTCCAACCGGGCCGAGCTGGAACTGATCGAGGACGCGGAGGCCCGGGCGAGCGGCCGGTTCATCAGTGACACCGAGCTGCTGGGCCAGTGGCTGGGACCCGGCCGGATCTTCCTCGTGGTGCAGAAACGGAAAATCGAGGAGGCCAAGGCCGGCTACGCCCTTGCCATGGAGCTCCGGGAGAAAAATCCCGCGGCCGCGCGCGAACCGGCGCCCGAAAGGCCGGTCTTTGCGGATCCCGCGTTCCATTATCAATTGCTCGCGCAGAATGAGGACTATTACCTTCTCTGCAACCAACCCTGACATGCCTGCGCCCGCCCTGCCCCCAAAGCCCGCCACCGGCGCCGCGACGTCCCCGTCGCGGCCTTCCGGCGACCGGGAGGTCGCCGCTCCATCGTCGGTGACCCCGGCTTTTCTGCCACTCACGCGGCCGACGATCGACGAGGAGACCATCGCGGGCGTGACCGAGGTCCTGCGCTCCGGCTGGATCACGTCGGGGCCGCGGGTCAAGGAGTTCGAGGCCAAGCTTTCCGAGTATTGCGGCGGCCGGCCGGTGCGGGCGTTCAACTCCGGCACGTGCACGATGGAGATCGCGTTGCGCATCGCGGGGATCGGCCCGGGCGACGAGGTCATCACCACGCCGCTCTCGTGGGTCGCGACCAGCAACGTCGTCCTGGATGTCGGGGCGAGGCCGGTCTTTGTCGATATCGACCCGGTCACGCGGAACATCGATCTCAACCTCGTCGAGGCCGCGATCACGCCGGCGACGCGGGCGATCATC
This sequence comes from uncultured Opitutia bacterium, assembly GCA_903827245.1. Lineage (GTDB taxonomy): Bacteria > Verrucomicrobiota > Verrucomicrobiia > Opitutales > Opitutaceae > CAIUWA01. Next base: position 41,407 of record CAIKHO010000055.1, on the reverse strand, counting down.
CCGGTGGACCTGTCGGGTCTGCCGGTGGATCGCGATTTCCTCCACGCCATGGCGCACAAGTACAAGCTGCGCGTGATCGAGGACGCAGCGCAGTCCTTCGGCAGCACGTGGAAGGGCAAACGGATCGGCGCCTTCGGCGACTTCGTGTCGTTCAGCTTTCACGCGAACAAGAACATCACGACGATCGAGGGCGGCTGCCTGGTGCTGAACGACGAGCGCGAGGCGAAGCTCGCCGAACAATACCGCCTGCAGGGCGTGGTGCGCTCGGGGCACGACGGGATGGAAGTCGAGCTGGTTGGCGGCAAGTTCAACCTCACCGATGTCGCCGCGCGGGTGGGGCTGGGGCAGCTGCCGCACCTCGAGGAATTCACGGCGAAGCGCCGCGAGCTGGCGCGGGCCTATTTCGAGCGGCTCGGCGCGCCCGCGGTCCGGGCCCTCGGCCTGCGGCTGCCGGTGGCGGATTTCACCCACAGCAACTGGCACATGTTCCAGGTGGTGCTGCCGGAGGAGCGGCTGGCGATCAAGCGGGCCGGCGTGATGGCGGAGCTGCACGCCGCCGGCATCGGCACGGGCGTGCACTACCCGGCGATTCACCGCTTTGCGCTCTACCGGCGGCTGGGCTGGAACGAGGGCGATTTCCCGCACGCCGAGTACGCGGGCCGCAACATCCTCACGCTGCCGCTTTTCCCGGCGATGACCACGGGCGACGTGGGCCGGGTGGCGGAGGCGCTGACCGCGGTGCTGAAGGAGCATTCCAAGCCGTGAGGAAGGGAAGTTTTTGTTACAGGAGGAATACCAAGTGCAATCCGAGGCTTGAAAACAACCCCTCTTCCGATCCTCGGATCCCCTCCTGTGAAACGCTTACTTGCGTTCTGTCCTACGCCGCCTGCAAGCAGGCGGCCTGCGCAGGATCTCAAGGTATTGCCCGGTATCCACCGTTTCCTCCTGTAAAAACCAACCGGTTTGGCTTTTCCTGAAGGTCTGACCCGCAGATCAATTCTTCCCATCGTGTCCTCTCCTGTTTCCCTCTCCATCGTCATCCCGGTTTACAACGAGGAGCTGAACCTGCCGGTGCTGTTCGCGCGGCTCTACCCGGTGCTCGACCAGCTGGGCCGGCGCTACGAGGTGATCTTCACCAACGACGGCTCGCATGACCGCTCGATCGAGCTGCTCAAGGCGCAGTATGCGGCGCGGCCGGACGTCACCCGCGTGATCGATTTCAACGCCAACTACGGCCAGCACATGGCGATCATGGCGGCGTTCGAGCGCGTCCGCGGCGACGTGATCGTCACGCTCGACGCCGACCTGCAGAATCCGCCCGAGGAGATCCCGAAGCTGCTGGCCCAAATCGACGCCGGATTCGACTACGTTGGCGGCTACCGGCTGAACCGGCAGGATTCCTTTTTCCGTACCTACGCGTCGAAGCTCATCAACTTCGTGCGCGAGAAGACCACCAGCATCGAGATGACCGACCAGGGCTGCATGCTGCGCGCCTACCGGCGGCCGATCATCGACGCGATCGTGCGCAGCGGGGCGATCAACACCTTCATCCCGGCGCTGGCCTACAGCTTCTCGAGCAACCCGGGGGAAGTCGGCGTGAAGCACGAGGAACGGCACGCGGGCGTGTCGAATTACTCGTTCTACCAGCTGATCCGGCTGAACTTCGACCTGATCACGGGTTTCTCGCTGGCGCCGCTGCAGTATTTCACGATGTTCGCGGGGCTGACCTCCGTGGGAAGCTTCGCGCTGGTGATCCTGCTGCTGGTGCGCCGCTTCGTGTACAACCTCGACCGCGAGACGTTTGGCGTATTCACCCTGCTGGCGATCGTTATCTTCCTGCTGAGCGTGGCGATGGTCGGCATGGGCCTGATCGGCGAATACGTCGGCCGCACCTACCAGGTCGTTCGCGCGCGCCAGCGGTACTTCGTGAAGGAGACATTCGAGACGAAGGAGTAAGCGATGCTTCAGTCGCCAAGCCGGTACTTCCTGGAGGAAAGTCTCTGCTTGGACCGGCCTCGGTCTGACTCCTGTGCAAATGGATCGGAACCGGGAGTTTTACAGGAGACGATCCGAGGGAAAAACCGAGACGGAGGCTGACACCGGTCTTCAACTCTCGCGTTGCGAGTGAAGGCCCAGCCGTTTTCCTCGGCTTTTATCCATGACCAAGCCCCGCATTCTTTTCTTCGGCTACAGCGAGGTCGGGTATGAATGCCTGTCCCTCTTGCTGGAGCGCGGGGACAATGTCGTCGCGCTCATCACCCACGAGGACAGCCCCAACGAGAAAATCTGGTTCAAGACGCCCGCCGTGGCCGCGCGGGAGAAGGGCGTGCCGGTGTTCACACCCGAGAGCGTCAACACGCCGGACTGGCGCGAGCGGATCGCGGCGCTGCAGCCCGACCTGATCCTCTCCGTTTATTACCGCCACATGATCGGCACCAGGATCCTGGCGCTGCCGCGGCTCGGGGCCTGGAACATGCACGGCTCGCTCCTGCCGAAGTACCGCGGACGCGCCCCGATCAACTGGGCGGTGCTGCACGGCGAGCCGCGCATCGGCATGACGCTCCATCGCATGGTGAAGTCGGCAGATGCCGGTGCCGTGGTGGACCAGGAAGGCGTGGACCTCGGCCCGCGCGACACGGCCGAGCAGGCCTTCCGCAAGGTGCTGCCGTGCGCGCGCCGCGTGCTGGCCCGCCAGATCGACGCGCTGCTCGCCGGGACCGTGCGCGAGACGCCGCAGGACGACTCGCAGGCCACCTATTTCGGCGGACGCAAACCCGAGGACGGACGCATCCTCTGGAGCCAGGGCTCCACGCAGATATTCAACCTCGTCCGGGCGGTGACCGACCCGTATCCCGGGGCCTTCATCGAAGTAGGCCCGGCCCGGCTGATGGTCTGGTGGGCCGAGCCGGATTCCGCCGCGACCCAAGGCAAGCGCGGGAAGCCCGGCGAAATTATTTCCATTGCCCCGCTAGTGATCGCGACGGGCGATGGGACGATCGAACTCACCCGGACGGAGTGGCGCAACGCGCCGCCGCCCGTCCTGACAGTGGGGCAGTTGCTGTAAAATATTTTTCGTTGTTCGTTCTCTTTCCTCTTTCTCCCCCTGCTGCCTGACGAAAGATAAAGCGAAAAAGAGAAAGAGCCGGGGAGCGCCCATTGATTGGTCACTAATTACAAATTCCTAATTACCAATTACCCGGCGCCGCGCCGCATTCTTTCGTGCGTTTGCCTCATTTTCATGGTTAACCCTCCGGCCTAAACCTCACCTTCATGCCACTCAAAGTCCTCATCCTCGGCGCCAACGGTTTCATCGGCAGCTCGCTCACGCGGGCCATCCTCAAGCAGAAAGACTGGGAGGTGTACGGCATGGACATCGGCTCGCACAAGCTGGAGGACAGCCTGGGCGACCCGCGCTTCAAGTTCGTCGAGGGCGACATCACCATCAACCGCGAGTACATCGAGTACCACGTGAAGAAGTGCGACGCGGTCATCCCGCTCGTCGCCATCGCCAACCCGATCCAGTACGTCAAGGACCCGCTGCGCGTCTTCGAGCTCGATTTCGAGGCCAACCTCGCTGTCGTCCGCCACTGCGCGAAATACAAGAAGCGCATCATCTTCCCGTCGACGTCCGAAGTCTACGGCATGAGCACCGACGCCAAGCTCGATGAGGCCACGACGGCGCTGGTCTACGGCCCGATCGAGCGCCAGCGCTGGATCTACGCCTGCTCGAAGCAGCTGCTCGACCGCGTCATCTATGCCTACGGCGTGCGCGACGGCGTGGATTACACGCTCTTCCGCCCGTTCAACTGGATCGGGCCGAAGCTCGACGACGTCATGGAACCGAAGGAGGGCAGCTCGCGGCTCTTCACCCAGTTCATCTCGAACGTGATCTTCAAGAAACCGCTGCAACTCGTCGACGGCGGCCGGCAGAGCCGCTCGTTCACGTTCATCGACGACGGCGTCGACGCGCTCTTGCGCATCATCGAGAACAAGGACGGCTGCGCCTCGCGCCAGATTTTCAACATCGGCAACCCGCGGAACGACGTGAGCGTGGCCGAGCTGGCAAAGCTGATCATCGCGGCGTTCAAGGAGTATCCCGACTACCGCGAGCACGCGGCGAAGGCGAAGACCGTGGTGGTGCCGTCGGGCAAGTATTTCGGCAAATATTACCAGGACATCCAGAAGCGCGTGCCCTCGATCGCCAACGCGACGAAGCGCCTCGGGTGGAAGCCGAAGGTGAACCTGAAGACCGCGATCCGCCTGACGCTCGACTACCACCTCGCGCACAAGGATTACCAGCTGGAGTGAGCTTGCACTGCAGGAGCGGCTTTACGCCGCGATGGCTCGACCATCAGGCCCAAACATCGCGGCGCAAAACCGCTCCTGCAATTTGGAACCATGCCCATCCGCCTCGCCCTCAAAGTTGACGTCGACACCGACCGCGGCACGCGGATCGGGGTGCCGAACCTCGTGGCCGACCTCGAGGAGTACAAGGCCCCCGCGTGCTTCCTTTTTTCCCTCGGGCCGGACCAGACTGGGCGCGCCATCACTCGCGTGCTCCGCCCGGGATTCTTCCAGAAGGTCAGCCGTACCAGCGTCGTGCAGATCTACGGCGTACGCACGCTGCTCAACGGCACGCTGCTGCCCGCGCCGCACATCGGCCGGCGCAACACCGCGGTGATGCGCGCGGTACGCGACGCGGGCTTCGAAGTGGGGATCCACTGCTACAACCACTACCGCTGGCAGGACTACGTGCAGACGATGTCGATCGACGAGATCCGCATCGAGTTCATCGCGGCCGGGGCGGAGTTCCTGCGCATCTTCGGCCGCGAGGCGCGGACGGCGGGCGCGGCGGGCTGGCAAAGCAACGCGCGCAGCCGCGAGGTCTACGACGAGGCAGGGCTGCTCTATTCGAGCGACACCCGCGGGACGGCGCCTTTTTTCCCGAAGATCGAAGGGAAGATTTTCCGGACCCTGGAGATCCCGAGCACGCTGCCGACGTTCGACGAGCTGATGGGCCGCCCTGCGTATCCCGACGACAAGATCGTGGCCCACTACCTGTCGCTGCTCCGGGCGGACCGCCCGAACGTCTTTACACTGCACGCCGAGATCGAGGGCATGGGCCGGCGCGCGCTGTTCCGCGACCTGCTGGCGGCGTGCGCCAAGGCCGGCGTGCAGTTCATCCGCCTCGACGACCTGGCCCGCGAGTTCCTGACCAACCCGATGGCGATCCCGGTGACCGAGCAAGTGCTGGCCGGCATCGACGGCCGCTCCGGCGTGGTCGCGACGCAGGCGGCGTGATTTCGCGCCAGGGCGCCGGAAGGCCGGAAGGGTTGATGTCCTCTATCAGTCCATCCGCGCTTCGGCACTTCTGATCTTCCGGCTTTCTGACCCTCGGGCCTTCCGGCCTTCCGGCTCACCTCCGGTCGATCCGGCGGAAGAGCCAGACGCCGAGGGCGAGGAAGATCGCGTTCGGCAGCCAGAGCAGCAGGTCGGGGCGGTACTCCGGATGCCGGTCGAGCCAGCCCACGGCGGTGGTGAGGAAATAATAGCCGAGTGCGAGCATCACGGCGACGCCGAGGTTGGCGGAGGTCTCCCGGCGCGACACCTTGATGCCGAGCGGCACGCCGACGAGGGCGAAGGAAAGCACGGCGAGGGACATGGTGAACTTGTCCTGGATCGTGAGGGTGATCTTCATCACGTCGCGCGCATGGTCCCGCTCCTGGCCCGGCGCCACCGGCAGCGCCGCGACCCGCGCCTGTTCCACCTGCAGTTCCTTGTAGGTCATCCAGGCCGGCTTCTGTCGCTTGCCCGGATGGCCGAACAGGCCCTGCAGCGAAAGCCGCACCGGCTGGGCCGACTCAAATGATCCGGTGCGTGAGGGCTCGGAGAAATTCTCGGGATTCTTCTCGTTGCGTTCCTCCCACTGCGCGTGGTTCAGGGTGACGATGAGCTCGGTGGTCTCGGCATCGAAGTCCAGGCGCCCCGAGCCGGCGCGCACCAGCCGCACGGCGAGCCCTTCCTTGTCGAGTTCCCAGAGCCAGATATCGCGCATCACGGCTCCCTGGATGTCGCCGACATAGACCACGCGGCCGGGAAAATCGCGGATGAAGGTCTTCGGCTTGATCAGGCGCAGGGGGTTGGTGCGCACGGCGTCGGCCAGCTGCAGTTCATACCTGGTCTTGGCCGATGGCATGGACTCGAAGTTAACATACAGCGCGGTGACCACGCCGAGCGCGGCGAGAAGATAGACCGGCCGGGCGATGCGCAACAGGCTGATCCCGCTGGTGCGCATGGCGGTGATCTCGCTGTCGGCCGAGAGACGGCCGAGCGTGAGCAGCACACCCGTCAGGATCCCGATCGGCAGCGCGTAGGTAGCGACGGAGGCGACGGTGAGGAGGATGAGCTCGCCGGCCAGAAGCGGCGGCAGCTGCCCGGAGAGGATTAGGCCGAGCAGGTCGCGGATGACATTCCCGAGCGTCAGCACGAACGCGAACAGGCCCACGGCCATCGCGCAGGAAAAAAGGACGCTGCGGAAGATATAGCGGTCGAGCAGGTTCAAGGGGCGGCGCGGGACTTGATCGCAGACTGACCGTGCGGGGACAAGGCGGTTCGATGGACCCTGGTCGGAAATGAAATATTTCGCGCATCCTCCTTCGCCAAGGCTATGGAGGACAGGGAGGCTTGAAGGCCGGAATGACGGAAAGCCGGGAGCGGATGGCCAGAGGGTCGGAAATCAGGCCTTCTGGCTTTCCGACCTCCTGGCCTCCGTGGCTCCGTGTGAAATTTCACGTGGGAGAACGCACATCCCGCCGTCACATCTCCAGCGAAAGCTGCGGGCCGGTTTCAGTTCCCGCCGGATCGAGGCAGGCCGGGTCGTCGTGGCGGACGCTGTTCACGCGGGGAGCCAGCGCGGTGGCGCTCATGGCCCCGGCGTCTGGCGGGCGCAGCATGGGGGAGAGCCTGTCCGGGTCGGTTTCCCGGGGGTCGAGCCAGGGATCAAACTGGTCGGGCGAGAGCATGACGGGCATGCGGTGGTGGATGGGGCGTATGAGGTCGTTGGGCTCCGTGGTGATGATGGCGCAGGACTCGAGCACGGTGCCATCGGGCGCGCGCCAGCTTTCCCACAGGCCCGCGAGGCCGAACGGCTGCCCGTCCCCCCGGCGGAAAAGCCACGGCTGGCGGGTGCGCCCGAGGACCGCCCATTCGTAGAACCCGCTCGCGGGGATCACGCAGCGCCGGGTGCGGAAGGCGTCGCGGAACGAAGGCTTGCCCGCGAGCGTCTCCGCGCGGGCGTTCATGATGCCGGCGCCGCGGGTCTTCGCCCAAGCGGGGGTGAGGCCCCAATGCAGGGAGACACATTCGCGCGTACCGTCGGTTTCGTGGGGACCGGGGGGCGGCTTCTTCACCTTGGTCCGCACGGCGGGGATGGGTGTGCCGGGGGCGATGTTATAGCGCGACGCGAACTCCGGCACCTGGTCGAGGCCGAGCCGCTCCAGGACCTCGCGAAAATGTTGCTGAAGCAGCAGGAACCGGGTGCACATGGAGGGAACGTAAGAAGGAGGAAGGAAGAAGGAAGAATTTTGGAGCACCGATCCGGTGCCGCCGGCTTCTTAATTCCTCCTCCTTCCTTCTTAACGTCCGGCCGGGGCGCGGCAGGTCAGGCCAGCGCAGCGCGGGCACGGGCGAGGGCGGCGGCGAGCTCGGGCGTCTTGATCGGCTTGCTCACATAGTCGTCCATGCCCGCGGCGAGGCACATTTCGCGGTCGCCCTGGATGGCGTTCGCGGTCAGCGCCACGATCCAAGGGCGGTGGTTCCCGGAAGCGGGACTCGCCCGCAGCCGGCGGGTGGCCTCGAGGCCATCCATTTCCGGCATGTGCACATCCATGATGATGATGTCGTAGGCCTGGCGTGCCATGGCCTCGAGCACCTCGACCCCGTTGGCGGCGAGATCGGCGCGGTAGTTCAGCCGCTCGAGCATGCGGAGGGCGACCTTCTGGTTGACCACATTGTCCTCGGCGAGGAGCACGCGCTCGCGGTGCACGGTCGGGTCGGCGATGGGTGGCGCGGAGTGACGCGTGCGGCCGGCCACACCCTGGCCGCGGGTCAGGACGCGGACAAGGGCGTCGAGGATCTGCCCCGGCTTGGCCGGCTTGATCAGGAAGACCTCGAAGAGCGACCGTTCTCCCGTCAGCTCGCGCTGCCCGAGGGAGGTGAGCAGCACGATCGGAAGCTGTTCCACGGAGCGGCGCCGGCGGATTTCCCGCGCCAGCATGGCGCCGTCCATCGCGGGCATCTGCATGTCGAGGATGGCGAAATCGAAGGTGGCGCCGGCGTCGATCAGAGCGAGGGCCTCGGCGCCCGACGCGGCGGTGTGCGGGACGATCTCCCAGTTCTGGGCGAACTTGGTGAGGATGCGGAGGTTGGTGGGAACTGACCGGATCAATTCATCCGGATGTAGCAGCCGAGGTGACGAGGCCGGGCTCCTTTTGTCCTCGGTTTTCTCTCGGATCGTCTCCTGTAAAACATCTGATTCCAATCCGTTGGCACAGGAGCGGAACCGAGATCGATCCGGGTTCGAGCCCAGCCTCCTCACGTCGGCTGCGACTACATGGCGGATTCAGGCGATTTCTTCAGTGAGACGCTTCCCTCGGTTCGTCGGGCAAAAAATCAAACGTGGCGACCTGATCGGCGGACAATGGCGTCGTCAGCAATCCGAGCTGTCGGAGGATGTTGATCTGGTCGTTGATCCTTTCCCGCGTGATCAGGCCGGTGCGCTCCTTTTTTGCCGGGTTACCGCTCACCATGCCGTGGTCGCGCAGCGCCGTGCGCACATAGGCCATGAGCTCGGGGGTATTTTCGGCATTGTCCTTGGTCAGCAACGCCTCGGCTGGCTTGGAATCCCCGTCGATGAAATCGTTCCAGCCGCGGATGGAGGCGGCGACAAAGGCGCGGACGGCGTCCGGATGCTGCTTGAGGAAGTCCCGGCTCGTGAAGACCACGCGGTAGGCGTCGTAGCCGGAATCGGCGATGAGCAGGACGCGCACCTTCACGCCATGCAGGCCACAGTAATAGGCGTCGGTGGTGAGGTAGCCCTGCTGGATGTAGCTGGGGTCGGCGATGAACTGGGCGTAGCCGTAGTTTTCGGGCACGACGCTGAAATTGATCTTGTACCGCAGCTTCAGGAAATCGAGCCAGGCCTGGCCGGGCACGGCCTTGATGGTTTTGCCATCGAGATCCTCGAAGCGCTTCACCGGGCTTTCCTCGTGCACGGTGATCCCCTGCGGGTCGTGCTCGAGCTGGGCGCAGACGATCACGAGCGGCAGGCCCTGCTGGACGGCGAGAATGAGGTCGTCGCTGCGCCCGATCCCGAACTGCGCCTGCCCGACGGCCACCTTTTGCATCGGGAACGCCCCCGGTCCGCCCGGCACGATCGTCACGTCAACCCCGGCCTCCTTGAAAAACCCCTTCGCCTGCGCCTGGTAATAGCCGCCCTGCTCCGGCTGTGCGGTCCAGTTGGTCTGGAAGACAACCTTCACGGGCGCCTTGGATCCGGCGGTGGGATCCATTGTGTCGGCGGTTCCGTTTGTTTTTCCGCAACCGGTGGAAAGGCCACACCAAGCGAGGGCCAGCCAAGCAAAGACCGGCCAACATCGATATTGGATTTGGGCAGGGCGTCGGAGACTACAGTTGTGATCCACGCGCATAGCCTAAGCAGAAGACCTGCCATGCGTTCCACGAGCGCTTTTGCTCAACCTCTCGAATGTAGTAATGGAGCAGCCGGGCAACGAGGCTGGCTTGGGCCACGCACTTGAATTCAGCCTCATCGCCGCTGCTCGGCTGCTACATCCGACCGCGTGATCACTGCCTCAACCCTTCGAATTCACCGCGGTCAGGACCGTGTTCGGCGTGAGCAGCTCGGGCAGCAGGACCGGCTCGTCCTTCCCGGGCAGCCAGACCTGGTTGAACGGCACGGCGCTGCGCTGGTATTTCGCGAGCTCGGCGGTGATGGCCGGATCCTGGTTGGTCCAGTCCCCGCGCAGCGTGGCGATGTTTTTGTCGGCAAAGGTCTTCAGCACCTCGCGGGAGTGAAACACCAGCTTCTTGTTGGCCTGGCAGGTGGCGCACCAGCGTGCGGTGAAGTCGACATAGACGATGCGGCCGTCGGCGCGGAGCTTCGCGACCGCCTCGGGGCTCCATTTTTCCCAGACGACCTCGGGCGCGCCCGAGGCCTGCGCGGCGGCGCTTTTAGCCGCGGCATTTTGTGGCCAGCCGAGCCACGCGCCCGCGAGGACGAGCACGACGAGCCCGGCGAATCCGAAACGGGTGCGGCCCGGGGAGGCGCCGGGAGCGTTCCACCGGCCATAGACCCACACGCCCATCGCGATGAGCACGAGGCCGAACAGGACGTTTTGAAAACCTTCGTCCCCCGTCTGGCCGGCCAGCACCCAGACGAGGTAGCCGACGGTCGCGTAGAGCGGGAACGCCATGAACTGCTTGAACGTTTCCATCCACGCACCCGGGCGTGGCAGCACCTTCACGGCGCCGGGGAAGATCGAGAGCAACAGGTAGGGCAGGGCGAGGCCGAGGGCGATGGCGGTGAAGATCGCGAACGACTGCACCGTCGAGAGCGCGAGCGCCGCGCCGAGCGCGGGTGCGAGGAAGGGGGCCGAGCACGGCGTGGCCACCACGGTCGCCAGCACGCCGGTGAAGAACGAGCCCGCAAAGCCGGACTTGGTCTGCAGGCTGCCCCCGACGGCCGTCGCGCGGAGGCCGAACTCGAACACGCCGCTCATGTTCAGCGCGAAGACGAGCATCACCGCCGCGAGGGCGAAGACAAACGCGGGAGACTGCAGCTGAAACCCCCAGCCGAGCTGGCTGCCGCCGGCGCGCAGGATGGCGAGCACGGCCGCGAGCGACCAGAAGGAGAGCAGCACACCGAGGGCAAACACGAGGCCGTGCGCGACGACCTTGCCGCGCTCGTGCCCGGCCTGGTTGACGAAGCCGAGGATCTTGATGCCCAGCACGGGGAAGACGCAGGGCATGAGGTTGAGGATGAGCCCGCCGACGAAAGCGAGGAGCAGCGTGCCGAGCAGGCCGGCCGGCGCGGTCGTTGAAGAGGGGGCGAGATCGGCGACCTGGCCTATAGCGAGCGGCACATCCACGCGCAGGCCGCGGAGCGACCCGTCGGGCAGCCAGCCGGTTTCGGACGTGACGACGCCGAGCAGACGGGTGGGGTTTGCCGGGCCGTCGGACGGGATGGGCAGCGTGAGCACGAAGCCGCCGCCGGCGCTGCGGACCGACTGCGGCTGGTCGAAGGCGATGAGGCTGTCATCGGCGAAAAAATGCGGGTCGCGCGGGGTGCGGCCGCCCGGGCTGGCGGCCGGCATGAGGGTGAGCGTGACAGCCGTGGCATTGCGCGTGGCCGTGATGCTCCAGGCCGCGTCGGCTCGCGGAAGTCCGGCGAGGACTGCGCGGATCTTCTCGCCCCAGCGGGCGTCGGGCGCAGCAGCGGCGGCCATCACCGGCAGGCTGAGCGCCACGTCGGCGCTGCCCGGCACGCAGACCTCCGCACACATCAGCCATTCGCCGCGCGCCCTGAGCTCGACGGACGAGCCGGGCTGCAGGTCGGAGGGAGGCGTGATGGTGACCGGCAGCAACAGGTCGCCATCGTAGCCGGAGCCGGTGACGTTGCCGGCCGGGTCCTTGATCACGATGGGAGCGGGCCACTGGATGTCACCCGCGGTGAAGCCGGCGGGCAGCGTCCATTTGAGCGCCGTGGCGAGGCCGGTGCCCGGGTTGAGCCAGTAGGTATGCCAGTGCGGGTCGTGGACAAGGTGCAGGGCGACGGTGAAAGGCTTTCCGGGCTGGATCGAGGTATCGGCCGCAACCAGCGAAGCCTGCACGTGCGACGGTGCCCCGAGGGAAGCCAGCGCGGCACGGACTGGGGAAAGCGCGGCGAGCGCAAGCCCCAGCATCAGCCATGGGCGCAGCGACAGCGTGGAACGGGGCGGAATCATCGGAAGAGTTAAGGTGGTTTCAATGAGAGGTGCAAACGCAGAGGTTTCTTCCCGCGGCTCATTGTGTAACAGGATGGAAACATTCCCCGGGGACGATGCGTGAGAACAATCTTTCTCTTTCCTCTTTATTCTCCCTCTTTCTGAAACCAACCCGGACGGCCTGACGAAAGAGGAAGAATAAAGAGGAAAAGAGAAAGATTGTCTGCTGCGTGCCAAGCCTGGGCTTCGGGGCTGGCTTGCAACGGGCGGAGGGGCTTGCAGCGTCGGGGGCGATGAAGACACGCATTTTCGGACACACCGGCCGCGCGGTCGGCGAGGTGGGGCTTGGCACCTGGCAGTTGGGCGCGGGCTGGGGCAATGTCAGCGAGGAGGACGCGATGGCCACGCTGCGCACGGCGTACGAGGCCGGCACGACGTTTTTCGACACGGCGGACGTCTACGGCATGGGGCGCGCGGAAAAATTCATCGGGAAATTCCTGAAGGAGACCAAGGCGCCGGTTTACGTCGCGACGAAGCTCGGCCGATTCAGTCCGCCGGGCTGGCCGGCCAACTTCACGCGCGAGGGCGTGCGTCAGCACACGGAGGCATCACTGGCCCGGCTGGGCGTGGAGACGCTCGATCTGACCCAGCTCCACTGCATCCCGCTGGAGGTGCTGAAGCGGGGCGAGATCTTCGATCACCTGCGGGAGTTGAAGCGCGAGGGGAAGATCCGGGACTTCGGCGTGAGCGTGGAATCGATGGAGGAGGCGCAGGTGTGCCTCCGCCAGGAGGGCCTCGCGGCGCTCCAGATCATCTTCAACATTTTCCGGCAGAAACCGATCCACACGCTCTTTGCCGAGGCCAAGAAGAAGAATGTCGCGCTGCTGGTCCGGCTGCCGCTGGCGAGCGGGCTCCTCGGGGGCAAGATGACGAAGGCGACGACATTCCCGGCGAACGATCACCGCAATTTCAACCGGGACGGGCAGCAGTTCAACGTGGGTGAAACCTTCGCGGGCCTGCCGTTCGAGAAGGGCGTGGAGCTGGCCGATGCGCTCAAGCCGCTGGTGCCCGCCGGCCTGTCGCTCGCCGACCTCGCGCTGCGGTGGTGCCTCGATTTCGACGCGGTCAGCGTGATCATTCCCGGCGCAAAGAATCCGGCGCAGGCTCGCGGCAACGCGCGCGCCTCCTCGCTCGCGCCGCTCAGCCCGGCGCTGCACGCGCAGCTCGCCGAGTTCTACGCGCGCGAGGTCGCGAAGCACATCCGCGGACCGTATTGAAGCAAGGAGAAGTCGAGAGCCCGTATAGTCCAGAGTCCAGGGCTATGCCGGCACAGACCGTGGTGCCCCGCCCGCCGGCGGCTGCGGAAGTTTCCGGGCTCTTGACGCTCGGCTCCGAGCTCTTGACTCGGGCTTCTTCTACGCCGGCAGCGGCCGGCCCTTGGTCTCGGGGGCGAACCAGATGACGACCATGCCGAGCAGGTAAATCAGGCTCACGGTGGCGCCGGCCTTGGCGTAGCTGCCGTCAAATTCCTTCATGAACGCGCCCATCTGCAGCGCGCCCACGGCGGCGATGACGCGGCCGGCGTTGTAGGCGAGCCCCTGGCCCGTGGCGCGCATGCGCGTGGGGAAAAGCTCGGGCAGATAGAGCGGGGTCCAGCCGTAGAAGGCGGCAGTCAGCGTGCCGACGACAAACACCATGCCGAGGAACGGGGCGCCGTAGCTGGAGATGCCGCGGAAGAGGATGGCGCAAGTGATGAGCGAGCCCAGGCACATCGCGAAATACGCCGGACGGCGGCCCATCCGCTGGCTCATCCACGCGCCGATCAGGCAGCCGACGACGGAGCCGAACGCGGACAAGGCCTGGGTGTAAGCCTTGGCCTTGGGCATGGTACCGCCGGTGAGCTGGTCGGCCCACGCGGGCAGCCATTGCACGGTTCCCCAGGTCACCAGCAGCGCGATGCCGCAGAAGAGGGTGGCGAGGAGGGTGGTGCGGCGCAGGGCCGGCGAGAAGATCTCGCGCAGGGGATGACTCGGGGCGGCCTCGGTGGCATGCTGCCAGCGCTCGGATTCCGGCACAAAGAGCCGCAGGAAAAAGGTGAAGAGGGCGGGCCCGGCGCCGATCAGCGCGACCCAGCGCCAGGAAGTCTGGGTGACCGAGAACGACATGCCGATCAGCGCCATGAGGAGGAAGCCGGCGTTGCAGGAGGCGCCGATGACGCCCGCGAGCATCGGGCGGTGTTTTTCCGGCCAGATCTCCATGACGAGCGCGACGCCGAGCGACCATTCGCCGCCCATGCCGAGGGCCGCGAGGAAACGGGTCAGCGCGATATGCCACGGCTCCTGCGCAAAATAGGTGAGCGCGGTGAACAGCGAGTAGCAGAGGATGCTGAGCGTCATGGCCCGCACGCGGCCGAGCCGGTCGCCGAGCCAGCCGAACACGATGCCGCCGGTCGCGGCCCCGAACAGGAAGGCCGCGTTCACGATGCCCATCCAGTGGCCAATGAAGACATCGACAGGGGCGCCGCTGGCGGGGTGCATCTGCATGAGGGCGGGCCGGGCGATGAGCGGAAAGACGCCCATCTCGAGCCCGTCGAACATCCAGCCGAGGAATGCGGCGGCGAGCACGGCGCCGAGCCGGCGGTTGGAGACAGTCGCGGCAGGGGCGGGCATGACGGGGTTCATGGGAAAGCGCCGAGACAAAGCCAGAAGCGCCGGACCCCTGCAAGGCTGGAGCAGAGCGGGCCGCGAGAGCAAAACCGGCCGCAGGTATTTTTGTGTCAGGCCGTGCCTGTTCACGGTGAAAAAATCCGGGGTTTGTCCCGCGCAGGGCGAGGCGGTCTGGCGTGGCCATGCGCAAACGGCACGTGCCCCGGGGTTGTGTCCCCGCGGCTCAGCGCTACTTTCACGCGAATCCATGAAACTTGATTTTTCCCAGCTGCCGCCGCGCGAAGTATACCGCTGGTTGGTCGGCACGATCCTGCCGCGGCCGATCGCGTGGGTTTCGACCGTCTCGGCGGAAGGCCGGGCGAACCTCGCGCCCTTCTCGTTTTTCCAGGGCGTCAGCTCGAATCCCCCCATGCTGATGTTTGTGCCGGCGAACACGCGGGACGGCGCGAAGAAGGACACGCTGCGCAACATCGAGCAGGTGCCGGAGTTCGTGGTCAACCTCGTGCCCTTCGCGCTGGCGGAGCAGATGAACGCCACCGCGGCGCTGCTGCCCTACGGCGAAAGCGAATTCGAGCGGTTCGGGATCGCGTCAGCCCCGGCGGAGCGCGTGCGTCCGGCCCGGGTGGCGGCGGCTCCCGTGAGCTTCGAGTGCACGCTTCACTCGATCACGCGCCTCGGCGAGGGGCCGCTGGCGGCCAACGTGGTCTTCGGGCGGATCCTGCTCGCGCACGTCAGCGACGGGGTGCTGGACCCGGGCGGCCTGCCGGATCCGGCGAAGCTCGACCTAATCGGCCGCCTGGGCGGAGAGACCTATACGCGCACCACGGACCGGTTCGACCTGAAGCGGCCCGACCGGTAAGGATTCCGCCAGAACCGGTGGAGCGCGTTGACCCCAACGCGCTGGGGTGCGCTGCCTATTGCTTGACCCACCAACGATCCAACGCGTTGGGGTCAACGCGTTCCACCTCATCGGCACGGAATGCACGCTTTTCTTTTGGCGGGGGCGCGGCAAGCTGCGCGGCCATGGCTCACGCCAGCGACGCCCCGCAACCCCCGTCAGCCGATTTCAAGCCCGAGACCATCCGCGGTGCCGCCGGCTTCGTCCGGGTTGGCCAGACCCGCTCCGGCCAGTGGTGGTTCATCGATCCGCACGGTCGGCCGTTCTTCAGCTGTGGCGTCGCATCGGTCAACCGCTCGGGTCGCGCCGGCGGTCGCTCGGCCCAGCCTGGGCCCTACACGGACGCGGTGGCCCGGATCCACGGCACGGAGGACCCGCAGAAATTCGTCGCGGCGGTCCTCCGGCGCCTGCGCGCGTGGCACGTCAACACGCTGGGGGCGTGGAGCACGGCGGAATTCTTCGACCGCGGAATGTATTACACCGAGATCCTCGAGTTCCGGAAGATTGCGCCCGAGACGACGATCAAGCTGGGCGGCGCCAGCGTGCCGGATGTCTTCGACCCGAAATGGGCCGAGGCGTGCGACCAATGGGCGGCGGCGATCTGCCTGCCGCGACGCGAAAGCCGGGACCTCATCGGTTATTTCACGGATCACGAGCTGGGCTGGGCCCAGCTGCCGCCGCTCGCAAAATCCGGCCGGGCCGCGGGCCGTCCGTTGCGTCCATCGCTCCTCCAGATCTGCCTGAGCCTTGAGCCTGGATTCCCGGCCTACCACGCGGCGTGGGAATTCGCGCTGGCGGCCCACGGGACCCTCGAGGCCCTGGCGGCGGCCTGGGAGATGGCGCTGCCGAACAAGGAGGCGCTGCGCCAGCTGACCCGGGGCGACACGCCGTTGCTGAGCCCGGGTTACCGGCAGGACCACGAGCGTTTCACACGCGAGTTCGCGCGTCGTTATTTTGCGGTGTGCGCCGCAACCATCCGGAAATATGACGCGAATCATCTGGTCCTCGGGTGCCGCTTCGACGGGACGCCGGGTGCGGCTGTGCTGGCGGAATGCGTTTATCCGTCGGTCGACGTGCTGTCGGCCAACGAGGCGCGGGAACCTTCCGACGAACGGTTGAATGAATATGGGAGCGCCGGCAGCCGGCCCGTCCTGCTCGGCGAGTTTTCGTGGACCGGCGACAACTTCACCCGCCGCGCGGCGACCGGCGACCTCCGCGGCCTCACCAGTGTCGAGCGCATGCTGGCCCGGGGCCGGGCGGCCCTGGCCCGGACGATGACCCACCCCGCGGTGGCCGGCTACGCCTGGCAGCGCTGGGCGGACACGCCCGACGACCAGCCGCCGTTTGGCGGCGGTCTTGTCCACATTGACGACCGCGAGGCGCGTGAGCACACTGAATTGTTGTCCGACCTCAATGCCCGCGCCGTGGCTCTCCGCCTGGCCGCGGCCTCGCGCCCCTCGAATCCATGAAGACATTTTCCCTTTCCGTCATCCTGCTGGGCGGCCTTTTTCTGGCCACGGGTTGCGGCCATCTCGATCTCAAGCCCGACGGTGAGGGCGACCGCGTGCTCACCGGCACCGTCAACTTTCATACCTCCGAGCCGCTGCCGCCCGACACCGTGGTGACGGTGCGGCTGCTCGACACCTCCAGCCTTTCCGGCTCACCCCTGCAGCTGGGTGAACAGACGATCAATCACCCGGACGGGCCGCCGGTTCCGTTCCGGATCGAGTATAGCGCCACGGACGCACAGCTGCGCCATGGCCTGAATATCGAGGCGCGGGTTTCCTACGGCGGCACCGTGCGCTTCTACAACGTCAACGGATATGCGCTCACCCTGGCGAAGGTCGCCGACCCGCACGAGGTCTGGGTGAATCAAGCGGGCAAGCCGTGAGCCCGGCCGCCCGGCCGGATCCGCACTCTGGCCTTGCCGCGGGCGGGGCCGCCGTTACTCATCCCCCCGTTTTGTCCATGCCGCCCCTCGCTGATTTTTTGAAGAGCCGGATCCGCACCGTGCGCGACTGGCCGAAGCCCGGCATTAATTTCCGGGATGTCACGACGCTGTTCCAGGATCCCGGTGCCTTCCGCCGCGCGATCGAGGCGTTCGGGCAGGACAGCGCGCAGAACCGGATCGATCTCATCGCCGCGGTCGACGCGCGTGGCTTCATCATCGGAGGCGCGCTGGCCTTCCAGCTGGGCAAGCCCTTTGTCCTCGTCCGCAAGAAGGGAAAACTGCCCCACCGCACGATCTCGGAGGATTACACCCTGGAGTACGGCAAGGCCACGGTCGAAATCCATGCCGACGCCTGCAAGCCCGGCGATCGCGTGCTGATTGTCGACGACCTCATCGCGACGGGCGGCACCCTGCTCGCCGCGGCCAGCCTTTTCCGCACCCTGCACGCCGACGTGGTCGGCGTGGCCGCGATCATCGACCTGCCCGAGCTCGGCGGATCGGCGAAACTGCGCGCCGCCGGGCTGCTGGTGCATGCCTTGTGCGAGTTCTCGGAGTCGGAGTAGGCGGGGTTGGGGCGCCTTCTCCTCTTGTAGGGGCGTTGCTTGACGACGCCCTTTCATGTCCGCCCGAGAAGGGCGCACGCAAGGTGCGCCCCTACACCGGCCACTATCCGCAAAATTGCAGACTGGCTTCCGGCCTCCGACTTCTGGCATGTGTTTCCGCATGAGTCTCACGATCTGGACGAACAGCAAGTTTGGCGAAGCGGCGACGCGACAGCTGGTGGACGGAACTCGGGCGCACCGGCTGGTCGTCACCACGCTGACCTCCGCCAACGTGCTGGACGCCGGCAAACCCGATCCGGCGCTGCGCACGGCGGACATTGCCTTCGGCCAGCCGGACGTCGGCGACTGCATGGCCAATGCGAAGCTTCGCTGGGTCGAGGTCACGACTGCGGGCTACACGCGCTACGACACGCCGGAATTCCGCGAGAATTTCCGCGGCCGGGCCTCCGCGTTCACGAATGCCTCGGGCGTGTTTTCGGAGCCGTGCGCGCAGCATGTGCTCGGGATGATGCTCGCGCTGGGCCGGCAGCTGCTGCCGTCCTATCGCGACCAGGTGACCGACCACGCCTGGCACTACTTCGAGCGCCGCCGGGATTCCCGTCTGCTCACCGGCCAGACGGTGCTGATGCTCGGGTTTGGCGCGATCGGCCGGCGCCTCGCGGAGCTCCTCGCGCCCTTCGGCATGAAAATCTACGCCGTGCGCCGCCAGACCCGCAGCGAGCCGGGCGTGAACATTGTGGCGGAGGAGGAGCTCACGCGCGTGCTTCCGCTGGCGGACCACGTGGTGAACATCCTTTCGCACAACGACTCGACGCAGAACTACGTCAACGCCCGCCGCCTCGGCTGGTTCAAGCCCGGCGCGCGTTTCTACAACGTAGGTCGCGGCAGCACCGTCGACCAGCGCGCGGTCATCGAGGCGCTGCAGTCCGGCCGCCTCGGCGCGGCCTACCTCGACGTCTTCGACCGCGAGCCGCTGCCGCCGGACGACCCGCTGTGGACAACACCCAATTGTTACCTCACCCCCCACACGGCGGGCGGGCGGAGCGACCAGGATGAGGCCATCGTCCGGCATTTCCTGGCGAATCTGGCGGCCTTTGAGCGCGGGGAGCCGCTGACCGACCGGGTGATCTAGGGGATGTTTTCAAACCGTGATGGAGACGCGAACTCCCGGTCGCGTTCGGAAAGCTCAGAACGACAGGCAGGGCTTGAAAACCCGCCCCAGCGGCGGCCCGACGATTTTTTTGCAAAAGCGGGAATAGGTTGGCCCCGGGTGGCTCTAAATCCTACAACTGTTACGCGTCATGCATCCCGCCGGGCGCGGCAGTCTTCAACCAAAACAATCCCAGACATCATGAACAAATCCACCCGACTCCTGATCACGGCCGCCGCCATGGCCGGCCTCTACACCGGCGCCCTCGCCGTCCGCACCTATGCCGCCGACGACAAGGCCGGCACCGCCGCCTCGAAGGACGCCAAGGAAGACCCGAAGGCCAAGCACGACTGCAAGGGCAAGAACGCCTGCAAGGGCTTCGGCGGCTGCAAGACGAGCGACGCGGGCTGCAAGGGCAAGAACACCTGCGCGGGCAAAGGCGGCTGCTCCACCATGACGAAGGCCACGACCGACGACAAGAAGGGCTGATTAGTCCCTCCTTCTCTCACGCGCGGCCGGCGTTGACCGCCGGCCGCGTTTTTTTTGGGTTATCATCCGGGAGGATCCCGCCATGCCCGCCAATCGCTTCAACGGCCACACTGACTACGGCATCGGCCTCGGCCTGCGCGTGCCGCACTACGCGCACATCCTCGAAAAAAAGCCGGTCGTCGACTGGTTCGAGATCATCTCGGAGAATTTCATGGTCGATGGCGGGCGCCCGCTCGAGGTGCTCGACCAGATCCTCGAGCAGTACCAGGTGGTGCAGCACGGCGTCTCGATGTACTTCGGCTCGGCCGACAAGCCCGATCGCGCCCACCTCAAAAAACTTAAGACCCTGGTCAGGCGCACCAAGACGCCCTGGCTGTCCGACCACCTCTGCTGGGGCAGCGTCGACGGCACGTTCACGCACGACCTGCTGCCGATGCCTTACACCTTCGCGGCCGCAAAGCGCACCGCCGAGAAGATCCGGCAGGTCCGCGATTACCTCGAGGTCCCGATCTGCGTGGAGAACGTCAGCAGCTACGCCGAGTTTCACGCGTCCGAGATGACCGAGTGGGAGTTCCTCGGCGAGGTCGTCGAGCGCGCCGACTGTGGAATTCTCCTCGACGTGAACAATATCTACGTCTCCTCGAAGAACCACGATTTTAACCCTTACGATTACCTCAACCACGTGCCCCACGACCGGGTCGGGCAGATCCATGTCGCCGGCCACACCAAGTTTGAAAAGTACATCCTCGATACCCACGACCACCCGGTGCTCGACCCCGTGTGGAAGCTCTACGCCCACGCCACGAAGCGTTGCGGGGTGACGGCCACGCTGCTGGAGTGGGACGACCGCATCCCGTCCTTCGACGAGGTGCACGACGAGGCGCTGAAGGCGAACGCGTACATCGGCGGGGCGCGCGCGGCGAAGAAACGCGCCGCGGTGACGGCGTCATAATCATTCCCTTTCCTCCATCTCTTTCTTCCTCACCACCGCGGGGTCCGCGTTTCAATCCAGCTCCTGACGAAAGAGAACGAGAAAGTTTACTTCATGCCCCGCCCCGCCTCTCGCCCCGCCGGCCTCAAACCTCCGCCGAAGCATGCGCCGCAACGGCTGCACACGACGGCGGATCTGCGCACGCTCCAGCGGCTGATGACGCATGTGCTGGTGCGGCCGCTGACGGACGACGACCGGCTCCAGCCGAAATGGATCGACGGCCGGCCGATGGCGCAGGTCGCGGCGGAGTTCATCAAGCCGAACGACCGGCTCACATCCTTCGAGCGCCTCGAACTCTACAACCGGATGTACTGGTTCCGGATCATCGACAGCGTCTACGAGGATAATCCCGGCCTGCGCGCGCTGCTGGGCGAGCGGCGTTTTGCCCGCCTGGTGCGGGCCTACCTGGCGAAATATCCGTCGCGGTCCTTCACCATGCGCAACCTCTGCGCCCGGCTCGGGCAGTTCATCCGCGAGGAACCGCGCTGGACGGCACCTAGGACGGCGGCAGCGCTCGCGCTGGCCCGATTCGAGTGGGCGCGCACGGTGGCCTTCGACGGCGAGGCGCGCCCCGTGATGACCCCCAATGACATCGCTGACGCCCCGCCGGCCCGCCTGCGCCTCGGGTTGCAGCCATACCTTTCATTGCTGGCGGTCGATTACCCCGTGGACGACTACACTCTCGCCGTGAAGGAGCGCGACGCGCTGCGGGGCGAGGCCAGCCATGCAGTCGAGCACGGCCCGCGGCGCGCCACGCGGCATAAAATCCCGCCGTTCCGCCGCCGTCCGATCCACGTGGCGGTGCACCGGTACCGCAACCGGCTTTTCTACAAGCGCCTCGAGGCGCCGGCCTTCCGCATGCTCGAGGCGATCCAGGCGGGCCGTACGCTCGTGCAGGCGGTGGCCGCGGCGGGCCGGGGCGTGACCGCGGAGCAGGTGCGCGACTGGTTTGCGACCTGGATGGAACTCGGCTGGTTCTGCGCGCGGCCGGCCCGCCCCAAAAATCCCCGGAAATAAACCCCGCGTTCAAGCCTCCCACCCCCATGAACCTCTCCGCCGGCTACAACAAAATCGACCGCCTCCTCGCCACCGTCGCGGGCTGGCTGCAACCGCTCCTGCTGCTCATCATCCGTCTCTACTGGGGCTGGGAGTTTTTCATCACCGGCAAGGCCCACTTGGCCAACCTCGAGAAGACCGCGTCCTTTTTCAACGACCTGCACATCCCGCTGCCGAAACTGAACGCCATCGTCGCCGGCTCCACCGAGTGCGGCGGCGGCCTGCTGCTCCTGCTCGGGCTCGGGACGCGCATCGTGACGGTGCCGCTGATGTTCACCATGATCATCGCGTACGTGACCGCCGACAACGAGGCGCTGCACGCGGTCTTCAGCGACCCGGACAAGTTCACGGGTGCCACGCCGTTCCTCTTTCTTTTCGCCTCGGCCCTGATCTTCACCTTCGGCCCCGGAAAACTTTCGCTCGACGCGCTCTTCGGCCGGAAAACTTCCGGCTAGGCGGTGGGGCCTATTTCCGTTCGTAGTCCCGCCTTCAGCCGGAATCCGGACCGGCTGAAGCCGGGACTACAAACCGGCGGCTTCAGGCCTTCACGACCTTGGTGTCCGCGATCAGGTCGTGCACGCAGCGCCGGTCGGCGCGGAAGATGAAGCAGTAGTCCACGCAGAGGAACATCAGCCCGAGGAAGGAAATGAAGCCGGGCATGAACATGAGCGAGACGGGCACCAGGAAGCGCAGCAGGGCGCCGTGCAGGAAGCCGGCCGGCAGGCTGTCGGAGAACCGCACGACCCGGAGCCCCGTCAGCAGCATGCCGATGTTCTGCCCCCGGAAGGTGAGCAGGCAGGTCTGCAGGGTGATGGCGGCGAAGGCCCCCAGCTGCATCACGCGGGTGCCCCCCGAGACGGAGTTCATGTCCAGATCCGCGATCGAGTGGGCGCCCAGCGCGACAGCCTTCGCCGCCATCATCAGGGCGCCGGGCATCATGCAGGCCACGTAAATCGCGGCGTTGATCAGGGCGGCTCCGGTCCGGGCGCCGCGCCCGCCGAGCGTACCATCGCCGGGGATCACCGGTGGCGGTGCCGGCGGCGCACCGGCGGGAGAAAACTCCTCGAAATCGCCGACCCGGCGCCATTGGTCCTCGCCCGCCTTTTTCGCCTGGGTGGCGAGATTCGCCCGGCCGGCCGCGAGCCATTGCTGGACCTGCTCCACGGTCACCGGGCCGTATTCCTTTCCGTCGCCGCCAATGATCGTGAACATGCGGGGAAGACAACAGCCGCTCCGGACCGCGTCAACGGCGGAGGGGCGCGGTGCGCGGTCCTGATTTCGCCGCCCAAGGTTCGAAATCGTTCTCTTTCTCGTTCCTCGTTCTCGGGTTGATGTTCGGAGCGAGAATAAGAACGAAGAACGAGAACGATCGGATCGGATGTGAAATTGGGACAGTACCGGGACGGAGGCCTAAACCGACCCCAACACGTTTCACTTCAGGGCAGCGTGATCCGCCGCGCCTCGGGCTCGGGATGCTGCCGGTAAAACAGCGCGGTGTGCCCGACGGTGCCGGCGCAGACGCAGCGGCCCTCGTCGGCGATCTGTGCGCAGAGGACCTCGCGCTCGTCCCGCCCGATGGCGCCGACGAAGCGCAGCTTCACGAGCTCGTTCGCCCGGAGCAGCTTTTGCAGCTCGGCGAAGAAGGCGGGGGTCAGCCCACCCTTGCCGACCTTCAGGGACGGTTCGAGCCGCTGGCCCTGGCTGCGGAGAAACGATCGCTGGGCGCCGGTGAGAGGAAAGTCGTACATGGTTCAACGCAGGTTCACGCAAAGGAGCCGCGCCGCCAAGGGTGGAATTCCCGCTCTCGCGCGGCTCGGGTCGCCGTAGGGGCATTCCTTGACGACGCCCGGACTTGCTCCGTTTCGGAGGGCGTCGTCAAGCAACGCCCCTACGAACCGGATGGCCTATCAGGCCGCTGACGCCGGCTTCTGCAGCGCGGCGTCCACCGAGCAACGGCCGCCGCCGGACACGACGAGCGCGAGCGCGACGCCGATGTAGAGCAGATGAAATTCAAAACCCTCGCCCTTTTGCTGGCCGGTCCAGTTCATGAAGAACCCGAACGGAAGATGCCCGAGCGTCATCGCGACGGCCATATGCACGCCCATGATGAGGGCGGCGAGCCGCGTCAGCAGTCCGGCCGCGAGAACCAGCGGCGCGAAGAACTCGACCATGATCGCGAGGAAGGCAAAGAGGGTCGGGATGTGCATAGACTGCGTGAAAAACTGCATCGTGCCGCCGTAGCCGTAGCCGCCCCACCAGCCGAGGAGCTTCTGGGCGCCGTGCGGGAAGAGCACGAGCGCGAGGGTCAAGCGGAGGATGAGCGGCGCGATGGAGCGGTCGGTTTTGATAAGGCAGGACGTTTGATTCATGGGAATGACGGCTGGAGTTAGTGGATCAGTGTTATGAAAGGGCCGCAGGTTCCAACCGGCCGAACCGGCCGGCGCGGACGTCCATGATGGCCTGGCGGATTTCGCCGGCCGTGTTCATGACGAACGGTCCTTGGCCGACCACGGGTTCCGCGATGGGCTCGCCACCGAGGAAGAGCAGGGCGGTGTCCTCGCGGGCGGTGAGCGTCACGCGCCGGCCCTCGCGACTGAACAATGCCAGCGAGGCCTCGCCGGCGGTATCGCGGCTGCCGGACAACTCAACGCGGCCGCGGCGGACGAAGAACGCCGCCGTGTGGCCCTCGGGCAGGTCGAAGTTTGCCCGCGCCCCGGCACGGAGGGAGATTTCCCAGAGATTGATGGGAGTGAAGGTATGCGCAGGCCCTCGCGCGCCCTGATATTCGCCGGCGACCACGCGGACCTGGCCCGCCTGGTCCGGCAGGTTGACAGGCGGGATGCGGCCGGCGGGCAGCGTCTGGTAGCCGGGCGCGGACATCTTGTCCTTCGCGGGCAGGTTCACCCAGAGCTGGATCATTTCAAACACACCGCCGCGCTCGGTGAAGGCGCGGGAGTGCTTCTCCTCGTGCATCACGCCCGAGGCGGCCGTCATCCACTGCACGTCGCCGGGACCGATCCGGCCGCCGCCGCCGTTGGAGTCGCGGTGCTCAACCTCGCCCTGGTAGGCCAGGGTGACGGTTTCGAACCCGCGGTGCGGGTGCTCACCCACGCCCCGCGGCTCGGCCGCGGGCTTGAACTCCGCCGGGCCGGCGTAATCCATCAGCAGGAACGGGCTGAGCGCCTCGCGCCCGAGGTTCTCATAGTCGAAGATTGAGCGGACGGGAAAGCCGTCGCCGACCCAGTGGGCCGAGTCGGTGCGATGGACCTGGAGGAGCTGCTTGATGGCGGGGGTGTTCGTGGTTTGCATGGGCTCACTATAACGCGGACCGTGCGAAGTGCCCAATGCTTTGTTTCTGGCCCCGCTCATACTTTTGGTTATCGGTGGGCTCTGTCGTCATGGAGCTCCGTCACCTGCGTTATTTTACCGCCGTCGCCGCCGAGGGCAGCTTCAACCGCGCGGCCCAGCGCCTGCACCTCACGCAGCCGGCGCTGAGCCGGCAGATCCGCGACCTCGAGGAAGAACTGGGCGTGCCGCTCTTTGTCCGCGGGAACAACGCGATCACGCTGACCGCCGCCGGGGAGATCTTTTTCGAGGAGGCGCGCGAGATCCTGGCCCGCGCCACGCACGCGGTGGAGCGCGTCCGCGGCGAGGCGGGCGGCGGGACGTTGCGGGTGGGTTATGCGCCCTCGCTGACGGCGGGGATCCTGCCGGCCGTGCTGGAGAAATTCTGCGGTCAGACGCAGCGGGTGCGGGTTGAGCTGGCGGATCTCTCGACCGTGGAAATGCTGGAGCAGGCCGGGCAGGGGCGCCTCGACCTCGTGCTGACGGTGCGCCTCGACCGGCCCGGGGAACGGGCCCTGCAGTGGACCGAGGTGCGCCGGCTGCCGCTGGTGGCGGTGATGCCGCGGACGCACCCGCTGGCGCGGCTGCGGCGGATCCCGCCGCAGCGCCTCAAGGGCGAGGCGTTTGCAGGCTATGCACGCGCCGAGTACCCGGAGTTCTGGGTGCAGTTGCGCGCGGCGTTCAAGCCGTTTGGATTTGTCCCGCGGGCCGGCGTGATGGCGGACGGGATCTCATCGCTTCTCGCCGCGCTCCAGGCCGGCCAGGACGTCGCGGCGCTGCCCGTGAGCGTGACGCCGCTCCTGCCGCCGTCACTCGTGTTCCGCGCGTTTTCGCCCGCGCTGCCGCCCATCTCGGTGGTGGCGGGTGTGCCCACGGCGCAGCCGCATCCGTACGCGGAGAAGTTCATCGCGCTCCTGCGGGAAGCGGCGCGGGGCGCCGCAGTCAAGAGTCGGGAGTCCAGAGTCGAGAGACAAACAGCGGAAGGCTAACAGCTCTTGGCATGATCGTTTAGAGGGCCTTGATTTCTGGCTCTCGTCTCTCAGCTCTTGACTCTCGACTCAGCATTGCCCTCACCCGAAATAATCCGTCGGCAATTCACGCCACTGGCCGGCGGGCAGGTCGCCGAGCGCGAGGTCGCCGAACTGCGTGCGGTGCAGTGTGAGCACGGTGCTGGCCAGGCTCGGGCCGGCGGCGGCGAACATCCGCCGCACCTGGTGGTAGCGGCCCTCTGTGAGCGTGAGCTCGGCCTCGCGCGCGGAGAGGAGCTTGAGCTCTGCAGGGGCGCAGGGCTGGTCCTCGCCGTCGAGTTGCAGCGTGCCACTCGCAAAGAGCGGGACGAGGGTGGGGGGAAGATCGCGGTCGACGGTGGCGCGGTAGACCTTGGGCACCTTGTGTCGGGGCGAGGTGAGGCGGTGGACCAGCGCGGTCTGGTCGGTGAGGAGCAGCAGGCCGCTGGTTTCCTTGTCGAGCCGGCCGATGCTTGTGACGGCCGGATTGCGGTGGCGCCAGCGCTCCGGGAGGAGGTCATACACGGACGGACCTTCGCGGGCTTCGTGCGAGCAGACCAGGCCCACTGGCTTGTGGAGCAGCAGGAGTAGTCCGTCGGGATGATCGGGCGGCTCGCCGTCGATCCGTACGTCGGCGGGCAGGACTTTCTGGCCGATGTCGTCGGCCGGCTCGCCGCGCACGGTGATGCGTCCGTCCGCGACCCAATCGCGGGCCTCGCGCCGGCTGCAGTAGCCGAGGCTGGAGAGAAGCTGGTCGAGGCGGCGCATGGAGCGGGGGTAGCAGGCCGCGAAAACCGGAAAAAAGACAAAACCAAAGCAAGTTCCCGTTCGTATCAGGTGCGCCTTTGATGGCTAATTCCCCCATGCTTCGCTGGATCCTGCTTATATTGGCCGTCGCGACCATCGCGTTGGGCTCACTCACGGCCGTGCGGTCGCCCGAGTGGTCGAACTGGAAGCTGGCCGTGCTCGCCGGCGAGTTCGGCCACTGGGTGGTGCTGCTGCCGCTCGGGCTCGGCGTGACGGCCTGGTTCACCCGCGGTCATCATGCCATCCTCGCGGGGGTGACCCTCGCGTGCAGTGCACTGGCGGGTGCGCTGCTGCTGAAGCCCGCGATGCAGGCGTGGCGGATCGGGCGGGAACTCCCGGCCGGGCTTGAGCGGTCGTTCGGCCACGTGGCACTGGCGGGGGCGCCGTTCTCGGTGGGGGCGCTCTTTCATGGCGGGCCCGCGCCCGTCAGTGCCGAGACGATGGCCTATGCGGATGGACTCGAGCTGGATTTCTACCGCGCGGTGCGCGGAGATGCGCGGCCCGCGCCGTGCGTCATCGTGGTGCACGGCGGCGGATGGGACGGCGGCGAGCGGGGGGAAATCCCGCAGTTCAATTACTGGCTGGCCCGCCGGGGTTATGCGGTCGCATCGATTTCCTACCGGCTCGCGCCGAAGTTCACTTGGCCGGCGCAGCGCGACGACATCCTGGCGGCGATCGCCTTCCTGAAGGCCCAAGCTGGCCGGCTGGGAATCGATCCTTCGCGGCTGGTGCTGTTCGGCCGCTCGGCCGGTGGCAACCTGGTCGAGACGACGGCCTACACCGTGCCGGACCCGGCGGTCCGCGGGGTGATTGCGCTCTATGCGCCGGCGGACCTGAACTTTGCTTGGGCCTACGCGCGGGAGGATGACGTGCTGAAGTCGCCGCTGCTGATGCGGCAGTTCCTCGGCGGCACACCGGAGACGGCGCGTGCGGCCTACGACGGGGCCAGCGCCTATTTCCACGTGGGAAAAACAGTGCCGCCTACGCTCCTGATGCACGGCGTCCTGGACACGCTGGTCTGGCACCGGCAGAGCGAGCGGCTGGAGAAAAAACTCGCGGAGGCCGGCGTGCCGCACGTGTTCGTGTCGCTCCCGTGGGCGACGCACGCCTTCGAGTACAACCTCAGCGGCCCCGGCGGCCAGCTCACGACGTACGCGGTGGAGTGGTTTCTCGCGGCGGTGACGAAATAGATCCTGGAAGAGAGTTCGCGCAGAGGCGCAGGGGCGCAGAGCGGGGAAATCGATCCTTAGGCTAAAAAACCAGACTGTTTCATTCCAGGGCCGCCCTCTGCGTCTCCGCGCCTCTGCGCGAAACCAAGTCAGGCGGTATTGCAGTGTAGGGGCGCACCTTGCGTGCGACCTCCGGGCCGGGCGTCGGCGAGCAACGCCCCTACGATGAAGCCACCGCCGGCTTGGCCGGCGGGCGGGGGCCCTGGCGCTGGCGGATCACGCGCGCGATCTCGAGCACGACGAGCGGGCCGAAGATCCACCACACCTGCACGGGAAAAATCTTGCGCGCCGTGATCTGGTGGTACGCCGCCAGCGGGGCGGCGACGTAGACTAGGCGGTGGAGATTTTTCCAGCGCTTGCCGCCGAGCCAGCGCACGGCGGCGTTCACGCTCGTGACGGCGAGCACGAGCAGGATCGTGAATGCAATCAGCCCGATGAGTTGAAAAGGCTTCGTGGTCGCCGCCTTGAAGACGCGGCCCAGCGCCGAGACATCACCGCCTGTCTCGTAGAGGAGGTGGGTCGTCAGATGCAGGGCGGCGTAGACAAACGCGCTGACCCCGACGAGCCGGCGGTGACGGTTGAGCGCGAGGGCGACGCCCCATTTCGGAAACAGCACGCGCAGCGGCGTGAAGGTCAGGACCACGGCCAGCAGCACGCAGGCGGTGAAGCCGAGGTGGTGCAGCACGTATTTCAGCGGGTCGGCCAGCACGGTCGGGTCGTGGCGCAGCAGCGGCCACGCGGGCCAGAGTCCGGGCAGGACGATCAGCGTGACAACAAAAGCCTTCGAGCGGAGGAGTTTTTCGAGGAAGGACACGCGGGAGATCGTCAGCGGATCGGACATTAACCCGGTCCGGGCCCGTAGCAGCCGAGGCGACGAGGCTGGATCGTGAGTGCCGTGCGAATTCGAACCAGCCTCGTCACCTCGGCTGCTACAGTGGAAAACCGATTCGGCCGCATGGGCGCGTTCAGTAATTCCGTGCCAGATCCAGCCCCTTGTAGAGGGCGGCGACCTGCTTCTCGTAGCCGTTAAACATCAGCGTGGCCTGGCGGCCGCCGAGGAAGCCGGCGCCGATGATGCGCTCGCTCGCCTGGGACCAGCGCGGGTGGTCGACGTTGGGATTCACGTTGGCGTAGAAGCCGTATTCCTGCGGCGCCATCACGTTCCACGTGTTGCGCGGCGCCTTGGCGGTGAACTCGATCTTCACGATGGCCTTGATGCCCTTGAAGCCGTACTTCCACGGCGTGACCAGGCGCAGCGGCGCGCCGTTCTGGTTCGGGATGGGCTTGCCGTAGATGCCGGTCGCGATGAACGCCAGCTCGTTGGTCGCCTCGTCGAGGCGGAGTCCCTCGACGTACGGCCAGTCGAGTATGGCCTCGCGCTGGCCGACGACGTTCTTCGTGTCGAAGAACGTGGAGAACTTGAGGAATTTCGCCTCGGGCTTCGGGTCGGCGAGCGCGACGAGCTTGGCGAGGGGAAAGCCGTCCCACGGCACGACCATCGACCAGGCCTCGACGCACCGGTGGCGGTAGACGCGTTGCTCCAGTCCGCCCAATTTTTTCACGAGGTCATTGACGTCGAACTTGGCCGGCTGGTTGACGAGGCCGGCGAGCTCGAGGGTCCAGGGGTCGGTCTTGAAACCCTTGGCCTGGTCCTTGGGTTCGCTCTTATCGGTGCCGAACTCGTAATAATTATTGTAGCTCGTGATGAAGTCGTAGGCGGTCGGCTTGAGCGCGGAGGCGGGGTAGGCCGGGTTCTCCTGCGAAGGGAAGCCAGCGGTGGCGCCGAGCAGCCCGCGCGGCGCGAGGGCGGCCCCGGCGAGGCCGACGCCGAGGGTCTTCAGGAAGTCGCGGCGGTTGCGGAGGCGGTAGATCTGCTCGGCCGTGACGGCTGATTCCGAGAGTTCCCAGTCCTTAGGTGAGCGAATGAGCATGGTGGTGGTCTCCTGGGCTGCGGACCGCGCCGGGCGGCCTTGGTTTCACGGAGGTTAGAAATGGGAGACGCGGCGGCGAGTTTTATTCCCTTCGTGCCTAGTGGCCTCTGATCTCTGCTTTCCCTCGGTTCGCCTCCTGTGCAACGGATCGGAGTTCTTACAGGAGGCAATCCGAGGTCGGGCCAAGGTTGCAGAATATCGTCACCAAGCGCCGCGCAGGCCGCCGAAGGCGAGGCGGGGGGTGCCGGTGTTCACGGTGCCGTCGGCACTGCGGCCGGTCTCGATCCGGGCGTTGCCGAGGTTCTCGACGCTGAAGAAGAGGGTGAGGTGTTTCGTGAGCGGCCGGCTCACGGTCAGATCTGCCACGACGACCTCGCCGAGAACGAGCGTGTTCTCGTTGTCCTCGAACTGCCGCCCGATCCAGCGCACGCGTGGCGTGACGGTCACGCCGGCCGGTGCCTGCCAGACGGCCCCGAGGCTGGCGCTGTTGCGCGCGACCTGGGGCAGGCGGTTGCCGACGAGGGTCGGGGACACGCTGGCGCGGAGGACGGTGGCGTCGTCGTAGAGCCAGTCGGCGGTGAGGGAAAGTTTCTCGGCGGCCTTCCATTTGGCGGACAGGGCAAGACCGCGGACGCGCGTGCGATCGAGGTTGAGCCGCTGCTGGCCGAGGCCGCCGGCGGCGAGCGTGCCGAAGAGCGGGAACGTGCCGGGGCCGCGGGCGATGGTGACGTTCGCGACCTCG
This sequence comes from uncultured Opitutia bacterium, assembly GCA_903827245.1. Taxonomy (GTDB): domain Bacteria; phylum Verrucomicrobiota; class Verrucomicrobiia; order Opitutales; family Opitutaceae; genus CAIUWA01. The sequence goes on along the minus strand of CAIKHO010000055.1, from coordinate 10,583 downwards.
TCGTGGAGGTCGTTCCAGAATCCGGTGGCGCCGAGGGTGAGCGGTCCCTGCGTCCAGTCGGCGCCGAGCTCGCCGCTGGTCACGTGCTCGGTGCGGAGGGCGGGGTTGGTCTCCACGACCGTCGTGCCCTGGCGGAACGGACGGTAAAGCTCGTTGAGCGTCGGCACGCGGAACGCCTGCTGCGCGGCGGCGCGGAGGCGCCAAGCCTTGGCGGGGGTCCAGACCAGACCGGCGCTGGGACTGAACTCGGTGCCCTCGCGGTTGGGGTATTGGGCGGCGGTGAGCGAGGCGCCGGTGCTGATGGTGCTTTCGTAACGATGCCCGTCGTCCTCGCGCCATTCATCCAGCCGCGCACCCAGCGTGAGCCGGAGGTTCGGAAGCAGCGGCCGCTCATGCAGGGCAAAAAGCCCGGCGAAGGCCTGGCTGCCGCCGGCCGTGCGGAGCTTGGTGAAGGCGCCCGCGCTGAAGGTGAAGTCCTCGCGCGTCTCGCCGCGGACGAAGCGGGCGTCCACGCCGGCGCTGGTGCGGACACCCCCGGCCTGCGTCCATACTCCCGTCCACGCCGCGCCCGCCGCTGTGCTGGGCACGTCGAACTGGTTGCTCGCGGGGGTCTCGGCCGTGCGGGTGGCGTTCACCGAGCTGAACGTGCTCGTGTAGGTCTCGTCCGTGGCGTACGCGGTCGCATTCCACGCGAAAACCGCGCCGGCCTGGCCGGCGAGCGCGGCCGAGACGAAGTTTTCGCGGGTACTGTTGCCCGTGTAGGCCGTGCCGTTGCCGCGAGTCTCGGCGAAGGTGCGGGCCGTGACGGTGGCCTCGAGGTTGTCGCCGAGGGGTGTGCGCCAGCGGACGCTGAGCCAGTCGTGATGGCTCCAGGCGGCGATATCCACGGGCCCCCGGCGTTCGCCGGCCACGAGGGGAAAGCCGGACGTCGAAAAATCGTCGCCGAGGACCTGCAGCGTGCCGCGCCCGGCCGGACGCGTGACCTCGAACTCCGCGCTGCGGGTGGAGAAGTCGCCCTGGCTCGCGGCGAAGCGCGTGCGTTCGCCGGACACGGGATCGGTGAGCAGCTGGATGACGCCGCCGAGGGCCGAGTTGCCCCAGGCGGAGGCGCCGCCGCCGGGCACGAGCTCGGCGCGGTCGAGGGACTCACGCGGGAGCATGGCCCAGGTCACCCAGCCGCCGAAAGGATCGTTCAACGGCACTCCGTCGAGGAGCACCAGCGACCGGCTGGCGCCGCTCGGACCGAGGCCGCGGAGGGAGACGCCCTGGGCGGTGGGGTTGGCGGTGAGGCTGTCGCTGCGGCGGAACAGCGTGAAGCCGGGGACGGCGCGGAGGGCGTCATCGACGGTGACGGTGGGGGCGGCGCGAAGTGCGTCGCCACTCAGCGGGATCGCGGAGAACGCGACCTGTTCCGGCGGCTGCGGCGCGCGCGCGGCGCTCACGACCATCGGGTCGAGGACCGTCTGCGCGGCGAGAGCCGGCGCGAGGGCGAGGAAGGCGAGCCAGCGGGGAAAAAGGTTCATGGCTTGGAGCGAAGAGCGGAGCAGATGACGGAAAAGGCGAGCCGCAGGGCAAAGGCAAAGGACGGGGGATTATGGGGGAAGCGAGGGTGGGACAAGTTTCCCGGCAACCGGCCGAAGCGATCAGACAAGACGGGCAACATCGGCAGGACGCATGTGCCCGGGAGTTGGTTCGCCTACTTTGGATCTTTTTTCATCACGACCCTCCCGCAGGTTAGTTGACGCCTGCGAGTGACGGTGGCCTCGCGATCACCCCACCACCGGCGGGCTGGGTTCATCCTGAATCCCGCCGTCGGATTTATACCACGGAGACGCAAATGGCACGGAGCAGAAATTTCATGCAGCAGATCGGAGTGGAGTTCATCTTCGATCAGAAACATGGGCGGCGAGAGTCTTTCTATGGCTTGGCAACGAGCGCATCCTTGAGAGCTGCGATCTGTACGCCCTCGACTTTGCCTTCCGTGGAGCCCCACCCCGACCACGAGGAGGACTGTCTTGGAGGATATCTTCCCAAATCTTAACACCAGCGGGTGACCTGCCGATGAGCGATGAAAGAACCAATCGGAAATATTCATCATCGGGGGAAAATGCGGCATTACATGAATCGCAGCAGGGCACGGTGATAAGATCACTTGGCCGCGGCGGTGGGAAAAAACCCCGAGGTGGAATATGGTCGCGAGTCGCGGGATTCTTGCTTCCGCAGAGGTAGCAGCATTCCTTCATAGCCCAATAGTATTAGTATGCCACACCGCGGGTTTGATATCCGTCCCCATGACTCGAAATTGACGGAGAAGACGGGGCAGTTCGATGCCTTTCTGGGGTTCGGCAGCTTCCCGATCGGCCAGCATCGCGTCATGGCGAGAATCCTTCCGATGGTTTCGCGTGACTGCGTTACGCTTCTGAAGTTGGGGGCTCTTCCGTTGACAAATCTTCGCCGGGGGAAAACGTTCGGATCGGCCTCGCGTCAATCTACCCACCATGAGCAATGAGCAGTTTCAATCTTAACGTGAACGGTGCGGTCCATGCGGTGGACTTGGACGACAACACGCCGCTGCTCTGGGCGCTCCGCGACACGCTCGGACTGGTCGGGACCAAGTACGGCTGCGGCATCGGCGAGTGCGGGGCTTGCACGGTGCTCCTCGACGGCGAGGCGGTGAAATCCTGCGGGCTTTCGCTCAAGAAGGTCGGCTCCGCCAAGGTCACGACCATCGAGGGCCTCGCCCGCGGCGGCAAACTCACCGCGGTGCAGCAGGCCTGGTGCAAATTGGACGTGCCGCAATGCGGGTATTGCCAGGGCGGGCAGATCCTCTGCGCCACGGCGCTGCTCGCGGCCAAGCCCAGGCCGACCGACGCCGACATCGACAGCGCCATGTCGGGCAATTTCTGCCGCTGCGCCAGTTACACCCGCATCCGCCAGGCCATCCATGCCGCGGCCGGCCAACCCACCGCTGCATCATGAGCGTTCCTTCTCCTTCCGTGGCGCCGGTGCTGGATCGGCGCGGCTTCATCAAGATCGGCGCGCTCGCCGGCGGCGGGCTCTTGGTCGGCACGTATTTTCGCTTTGGTGCGGCCTCGGCCCTGGCCGAGACGGCGCCCGCCGCGGTGGCGAGCTTTGCCCCGAACGCGTTCATCAGCATCGCCGCCAACGGGACGGTGACGCTCATCGCGCCCAACTCCGAGATGGGCCAGGGGGCCAAGACCGCGCTCCCGATGATCATCGCCGAGGAGCTCGATGTGCCGTGGGACAAGGTGACGATTTCGCAGGGCGACCTGAACCCGGCGTACGGCCGGCAGGCGGCGGTTGGCAGCGGATCCACGCCGGGGAACTACGGCCCGCTGCGCCAGGCGGGCGCGACCGCACGCGCGATGCTGGTGGAAGCCGCGGCGCAGACGTGGGGCGTGCCCGCGGCTGAGTGCACCACCGAGAACGGCGCGGTCCTTCATCGCGCCTCCGGTCGACATCTGGGTTACGGCGAGCTGGCGGCGAAGGCCGCGACGCTGCCGGTGCCGGCGGATGTCGCGCTAAAGGATCCCAATGATTTCAAATTGCTCGGCACGCGCGTGCCCGGCGTGGACAACGAGAAGATCGTCACGGGCCAGGCGCTCTTCGGCATCGACCAGACGCTGCCCGGCATGGTGTACGCCGCCTACGTCAAGTGCCCGGTCTTCGGCGGCAAGGTGGCGAGCGCGAATGTCGACGAGGTGAAAAAACTCCCCGGTGTGCGCGACGCTTTTGTCCTCGATGGCATCAACGGCCTCACCCCCGGTGTGGCGGTCGTCGCGGGCTCGACCTGGCTGGCCTTCACCGCGGCGCAGAAACTCAAGATCCAGTGGGACCAGGGCCCCGGCGTCAGCCAGGGCAGCGAGGCCATGGCGAAGCAGGCGGAAGCGTTCGGCCAAGCCGATCCCGGCGCCGCCGTGCCCGCGGGCGCGACGGCCATCGAGGCGGCCTACCATTATCCCTTTCTTGCCCACGCCACCCTCGAGCCGCAGAACTGCACCGCGCTCTTCAAGAACGGCGTCATGGAGATGTGGTGCCCGACGCAGGTTCCCTCGGCCGGCCAGCGCTCGGTCACGCAGGGTCTGGGCCTGGCGGCCCGCGATGTGGTTGTCCACGTCACGCGGCTGGGCGGCGGCTTCGGCCGGCGGGGCAGCAACGAGTTCTCGCTGGAGGTCGCCGCCATCGCGAAGCGACTCGAGGGTACACCCGTGAAGCTCACGTGGATGCGCGAGCACGATTTTGCGCACGACAACTACCGGTCCAACGGCTGGCATTTCTTCCGGGCCGGGCTGGACAGCGCCGGCAAGGTGGTCGCGCTGCATGATTCGTTTGTGAAAATGCAGGGCGGCCCCGGTGACATGACCGGCGGCGGATTTCCCTTCAACGCGGTACCGGGCTCCCAGGTGCAGTCCAACAAGCTCTCCGGCACGATCCCCACGGGATATTGGCGCGCGCCCGGCGACAACGGCAACACCTGGGCCACGCAGTCATTCGTCGACGAGCTGGCGCACGCCGCCGGCCGCGATCCGATCGATTTCACGCTTGGCTTGCTCGCGGCGGTTCCCGGCGCAGGCGCACCCGGCGGCCCGGCGGGCGCCCGGGGTGGACGCGGTGGCGGCGGATTTGTCCCCGCAAAGATGGAAGCCGTCCTGAAGCTCGCCGCGGAAAAAGCCGGCTGGGGCAAGAAGCTGCCGCGCGGCCAGGGGCAGGGTTTTGCGATCACGCACACCAACAACGCGTATGTCGCGGTCGTGGCCGACGTGACGGTCAGCCAGCAGGGCGTGCTGCGGATCCAGAAGCTCACCGCGGTCGTGGACGCCGGGCTCATCGTCAATCTCAGCTCGGCGGAAGCGCAGGTCCAGGGCGCGATGCTCGACGGCATCAGCGCCGCATGGTTCCAGAAGATCACGATTGAGGCGGGTGCCGCCGCGCAGGTGAACTACGACGACTACCCGCTGCTGCGCATCGACAATGCACCGCCGGCGGTGGAAGTGAATTTCGTGAAGTCGATCGCCCCGCCGACCGGACTGGGCGAGCCCGGGCTGCCACCGGCCGCGCCCGCGATCTGCAACGCCATCTTCGCCGCGACCGGCAAGCGCATCCGCACCCTGCCGATCGCGGACCAGGACCTGAAGTGGGCGTGAGGGTGCTTCGGCGCGCGAAGTAACAGGTGGTGGGCGTTGGAATCCTGCAATCGCAGGGCGAGTCGCGGTACGGTTCGGGATGAATCTTTCCAGACTTGTTTCGCCCAGAGGCGCAAAGGCGCGGAGCAAGGCAGGGTGTTGGATTCGGAATCCGGAATTTCACCCAGAGGCACGAAGTACGCAGAGATCAATCATTGGCGAATGACTCTGTGTCCTCCATGGCTATGGGTGAAATTGCTTTTCTCCCCCGCGTCTTTGCGTCTCTGCGAGAAATTGCACGATTGCCCCCGGCGGATTTAGCTCGGCAATGCGGCGGGCATTTGGGATGGGTGACGACTCGCGCATCACGCAAACATCCATGGCAATCTGGGAATACAAGGTCATCTCGAGCGGCAAGGGCGGTTTCGCCACGCCCGCACTGCTGGAAAAATTTCTGAACGATCTCGGCAAGGAAGAGTGGGATCTCGTCCACTTTCAGTCGCCGCCCGACAACCCGCTCGCCTTCACCGGCCTCGCGCGGCGTTCGACGCAACGGGACTGGACTCTCGAGGACGCCGCGGCTGCGGCGGCCCGGACCGAGGCGGACAAACTCCGCGCGGAATTTGAGGCCAAGTTCAAGGGCGCCGTGGGCGCCGCGCCCGCGGGCGCGGCCGAGGAAAAGCCCGAGACCATCGCCGGCGAGAAAGTCGCCGCGGACGACGGGTTCCGCCGTGTGCGCGACACCGGGAGCGATCTCGATCCGGATGCGCCCGACGAGGAGCCGAAGGACGAGTGGGACATGCTGACGTCGGAGAACGAGCTGCCGACCTTCTTCGAGGCCATCCGCCCGCACATGCGCCGCAACCAGCGGGGCCCGGGAATGTCGGTCGGCGTCGATCACCTCGCGAAGCGCTGGGATATGTCTGATGCGGACGTGAAAGGCGCGCTGGTGGAGTGTGGCTTTGCCGTTCCCGATGACGAGGATGCGGCGCCCGTTTACATCGAGTATGAAGGCGACCTTTACTGGCTGAACCTCAACCGCCGCGGCGAGCTCTGGCTGAACACGAAGGAAAAGCCGCGCCCGGTGTTCCGCACGGTGCCGGGGCAGCGCGTCGCGGCGGAAGCCGCGACGGGGGGCGAGGGCTCCGCCGGCGCCAAGGCTATGGCGGACGAGGGAGGGGCGAGGGGGACGGAATCCGCTGACAGCGGTGTTTCTGTTGCTGGTGGCTCCGATGGTGCTGGTGCCCCGGGGACAGGTGACAGGGGGCAGGGGACAAGGGACGGGGGACGGAAGCCCGAGGGCGGAGGACGGAAGACAGATGATCGGGGCCGGAGGCCGGAAGGCCGGGCGGCGGATGTCTCGTCCGGTGCGCCGGGTGAGCCGCTGCCGACGGGGCCGGCGTTGCTGGAGAAAGTCCGGCCGCTGATGCGGCGGAATCGCCGGGGCCCGGGTGGCTCGGGCAGCATGAGTTTTCTTTCCCGCGGGCTGAAATGCACCGAGGCGGACTTGATGGCGGCGTTCGCGTCGCTCGGGCTCACCCTGGCGGCGGCGGGCGAAAAGCCGGTCGAAGTCGAGATCGGCGCCGAGGTCTGGTGGCTCAACCAGGACCAGCGCGGCGGCGTTTGGATCAACGGGCAGGAGAAGGCGGGTGGGGAGCAACCGGCGACGGGCGACGGGCGGCAGGTGACAGGGGACGGGGGATCCGCCGACACCAAGGCCATGGTGGATGCACCGGGAGCGGAGCCTCAGGCGAGGCTGTTCACCCCGACTGCCATGTCCGACGCGACTCCGACGGCCGCTCATTCCACGCGGGAGCCCGGTGCGGTTTTTGCGGGGGTGCGCCTGCTATTGAAAGAGACCAAGACCGGCGCGGTGGCCGGCAAGGTGGACCGGCTGGCGGAAGAGCTGTCGAAGCCGGCGGAAGAATTTCTCGCGACGCTGACCGGGGCCGGCTTGGTGGTGCCGGAGAAGGCGCGGGACAAGCCCGTCTTCGTCGAGCACGCGGGCGAAATTTTCTGGCTGAACAAGAACGCCAAGGGCGAGCTCTGGCTCAACGCGAAGGCGTCGAAGTACGCGGACGGAGAAAAGAAATCCGCGGGTCGCGGGCGCCTGTCCAAGAAAGCGGCAAAGGAGTAGGCAGATCGGAGGCAACGCCCCTGCGCTGAGGTATTCTTCCGTCCTCGGTTTTCTCTCGGATCGTCTCCTGTAAAATTCCTGATCCCGATCCGTTGCACAGGAGGCGATCCGAGATCGACCCGAGGGATGGGACGAGTTTCCCGGCGCGACTCCGCCTCAGGGCTGGATCAGGCCCTTGCGGATGGCGAAGCGGACGAGGTCGGTCTGGGTTTGCAGGCCGAGTTTCCGCATGAGGTTGTTGCGGTGCGACTCGGCGGTGCGCGGGCTGATGAAGAGCTTCTCGGCGATCTCGGTGCTGCCGTAGCCCTCGGCGGCGAGCTGCATGACCTCGCGTTCGCGGCTGGTCAGGGCGGCGAGGGGATCGGACTCGTCGGGCTTTTTCTCGGACAGGGCGTTGATCGCCCATTCCGAGAGTGGCGCGCTGAGGTAGCGGCGGCCGGCGAGCACCTCGCGGGCGGCGTGGAGGATCTCGGCGGACTCCGAGCCCTTCAGGATGTAGGCCATCGCCCCGCCGCGCAGCGCCTCGATCACGTAGGGCTCGTCGTTGTGCATCGAGAGAATGAGGACCTTTGTGTTCGGGCTGCTGGCGCGCACCTGGCGGAGCGCCTCGATGCCATGGAGCCGCGGCAGGCTCAGGTCGAGGAACAGCAGGGCGGGCTTGAACTTGGTCGCGGCCTGCACGGCGGCGAGCCCGTCGGAGACCTCGGCGAGGATCTGGAACGTCTTGGCCGCCTCCAGCAGGCTGCGGATGCCCTGGCGGACGATCTCGTGGTCATCGGCAAGAACGACGGAGGTCATGGTGAGTCGATGGTGATCTCGGGCGGCAGGGGAAATTCCGCGTGGATGCGGGTGCCCTGGCCCGCGCGGGAGAAAATCTCGAGCTGGCCGCCGGCGAGATTCACGCGCTCGCTCAGGCCGGTGAGCCCGATGGAGTCGCGCGAGGCGAGCACGGTGTCGAGGTCGAAGCCGCGGCCACGGTCGGTGATCTCCGCGAGGATTTTCCGGTCGCCGGTGGTGACGGTGACGGAGGCCGTGGTGCAGCCGGAGTGCCGGGCGACATTGGTGAGCGCCTCCTGCACGACACGGAAGACGGCGGTCTCAAGCTCGACCGGCTGGCGCTGGGCCGGCATCGAGACCTCGAGCTCCACCTTGATGCCGGTCTGGCGCTGGAAAAGGTCGACGTGCCACTCGAGCGCAGGCCGGAGGCCGAGATCGTCGAGGATGCGCGGGCGGAACTGCTGGGTGAGCTCGCGGACATGGCGCAGCAGGTCGGTGGCGATCCCGAGGGACTCGGCGAGGCGTTCCCGCAGGGGAGGGACGGCGCCCTGCACGGCGGCCTCGAGCTGGAATTTCAGCCCGGTGAGCATCTGCCCGACCTGGTCATGCAGCTCGCGGGCGATGGCGCGGCGCTCGTCCTCCTGGATCTTGATGAGCCGCTTGGACAGGGTCTGCAGGCGGCCGGCATGTTCCTCGGCGCGGTGCTCGGCCTGCTGGCGCACGCGGACCTCCGCCTGGAGCTCGCCGGTGCGGGCGGCGACCTGGGCCTCGAGCGAGCGGTTGAGCTCGGCGAGCTCGCGGCTGAGCTGGGCGTTGCGCCGCTCGGTGTCGGCGTGCCGGAGGATGTTGTTGATGGAAAAGACGACCTCGGGGAGGTAATTTTCCTTGAGCAGGATGAAGTCCTGGGCGCCGAGCTTGAAGGCGGCGATCGCGGTCTCGCCGTCGCTCTGGGCGGAGATCATGAGGACGGGGGTCTCCGCGGCGCGCGAGCGGAGCTGGCGCAGCACGTCGAGGGCCTCGAGACCGGCGGGCGCGGGGCCGACGATCACGGCGTCGAAGGGCTTTTCCTCGACGAGCAGCCGGTCGAACTCCGAGGCGGTGGGGGCGGCCGTGACAGCCAGTTGCGGCGCGTTGGACTGGAAAAAATCAACGAGGGAAGTGCGGATCGCAGCGGAGTCCTCGATCACCATCACGCGGTATTGCTCGGTGCGGACCGGCACCGGGATGGGCGGGCGGGACGACTGCTCGACCGTGTGGCGGGCGTGGACGCGCTTGATGATTTCCGGCAGCTGCAGGAACTGACCGGTGGACTTGTCGATGCAGTCGACCGCCCCGGCCCGGAGCGCGCGCACGGCGAGCTCGGTCTGGCCATGGCCGCTGACCATGATCACAGGCGTCGGGTCGCCCCGGCCGGCCAGCTCGCCGAGAATGTGCAGCCCGTCGATGTCGGGTAGCATCAGGTCGAGAATCAGGACATCGAAGCCACCCTCCTGCATGCGCGCGAGGCATTCGCGACCCGTGGGCACCACCTCAAGGGTGCACTCAGGGGCGAAGCGATTGAGGTAACTGCGCATGACCGAGGCGATGAGCGGCTCGTCCTCGGCATAGAGCACGCTGATCATGGTGAAGTCCCGGGAAGGTTTTGCAGGGTTGTCATGAGGAATGGCTGCCGGGTGGCGGGCAGGCTAGGCTGTGCAAACCCATTGTCGACTTAGACTTTGGCCACGGCGCCAGGTTATCCCGGTTGGGCAGGGGAAAACACCCCAGCGGGATTTGCACCCCCAGGATCCGTAGGTACACGGATAGGAAGAAAAGTCGAAGCGCGGTACTCTGGGCCCATGAAAAGCGCCCAATCCCTCCACCAAGCCGCCCGCCGCGCCGCCCTGCCGACCATCGCCCGCCTCGGGGGCGCGCTGGCCCTGCTCGCCGGCCTGATCGTCACCAGCGGCTGCAGCACGATGTCGGTGCAGCGGGATCTCGACTCCATCCTGGCGATGAGCCCCGTTCCCCAGATCGTGGCGAAGGGCCAGGAACTCAGCGCGGCGGAGGAAGCCGCGGCCCATGTGCGCGGTGGCCAGGCGTTCCGCGGCCTCGGTGAATCGATGGAGCCCCTTTATGCCAGCGGCACCGCAATCGTGGTGACCCCGGTCGACTTCACCAAATTGCGGAAGGGCATGCAGGTGCTCTACGTGAACCACGACGGATTCGGCGTGGCGCATGTGCTGGTGGGCGACCTGCCCGGCGGCTGGATCGCCCAGGGCGTCGGCAACCAGAGCGAGGATCAGGATCTGGTCACGTCCCGCAACTTGGTCGGGGTCATCACCCAGGTCTACGCCTCGACCATGACCACGGTGTGGAACCAGAAGGTGAGCCGTCTCGCGATGAACACGGTGCGCAGCGGCAGCGCCGCGGCGGCACCCACCCTGCTGGCGAGCGCCAACTGATCGTTTGGCCTGGATCCCGGGCGCAGGCGCCGGTTACAGACAGGAAAGAAAAAGAGGCTGGATGCAGGCGCAGAAAACTTT
>CAIKHO010000054.1 GCA_903827245.1 uncultured Opitutia bacterium | reverse complement strand
GGCGGAGACGCTCTATCACGACAACCTGGTGGATAGTGGTTTCGAGCGCGTTGTGGGCGTGCCGCGCGACCCAGGGGACGTCTTCCTGGCGACGATCGGCAAGACCGACGTCCCGAACCATGCCGGGGTCTACGTCGGCAACCAGGAGGTGATGCACCACACCCTCAATCGCTACTCTCGGGTCGAGCCATTGGTGCAGATGGAACGGCCCTTCATCACCGATTGGATGCGCTATGTGGGAAAATAACGAGCCGACACCGCGCGCGCGCATCCGTCTGCACGGGCGCCTGGCGGCCAAGTTCGGCAAGGAATTCAATATCGGCGCGACCACGCCGGCCCGCGCGATCGGCTCGCTCATCATCCTGAAGCCGGGTTTTCGCGAGGAACTGGCAAAGGGCCAGTACCGGATCATCCGCGGGCCGCTGAAGAACGGCATGCCGCTCAGCGAGCAGGGGTTGCATCTACGCCTGCCGCCGAACGGCGAGTTTCACATCGTGCCGGCCGCCAAGGGCGCGGGCGGCGGCAGCGGCGGTGTTGGCAAAATGATCATCGGCGCGGCTTTGATTGCTGTCGCCATCTGGACGATGCAGCCGGAAATCGCGGTCCTCGATGAATTGGGAGCGACCGTGGGAGCCGTTGCAGGAACGGGCGGCCTGGGCGCGACCGCGTTCGGCGGCCTGGTGACCGCCGGCCAGTTGGCGTTCGCCGGCGGCGCGCTGTTCCTTGCCGGCGCTATGTCGGTGATCGCGCCACAGCAGAAGCTATTGGGCCCCAACGATCCGCTCAACATGAACTGGACCCTCACGGGCCAGATGAACGTCAACACCCAGGGCGCGGTCATCCCGGTCGTCGTCGGCGACACCATGACCGGATCGGTGGTGGTCTCGGTGGGCTACTCGGCCGACGAGCATGTTGTGGCTAGCGGCTCCGTCACGGTCGGCACGACTCTCGATACGTCGCCCGGCACTTCCGGCGTCGATTATGGGCAGTCCGGATCCTTCTTCGCGCCTGATGGAAGTTATGGCGCCGGTAGCGGTAAGCCGCGCGCTCTGCCGCCGACTGACCGGGTTCTACAGGGCAGCACGCCGCCGTTTGAGGACGGCCCGTCGGGTGCGTTTGGTAGCAAGGGCGGCAAGGGTGGCAAGGGTAGCGGCGGCACGGGAGGAACGGGCTCTGTCCCTTACGTGGCGGCCAACACGCTGCACTCCAATGCGACGGTCCGGATCATCGATCTATTAAGCGCGGGCGAAATCGAAGGTTTTTCGGACGCGACAGAAGGTGCCAAGTGCATCTATTTCGACGGCACGCCGCTCATATCTCCCGATGGGCATGTGAATTTCCATGGGGTGAGTTGGCAGCTACGCACCGGGACGCCCGATCAGGATCCTGTCTCGGGCTTTCCAGCGTCCGAGGAAAGCCACGCCGTCAACGTGCAGGTGAAGGAGAGCATCCCGGTCACGCGGTTCTTCACCAGCACGACCGCCAATGCCGTGCGGATCACCATGCAGATCCCGCAGATGTTCAAAACGAACAAGGACACCGGGGACGTTAATCCGGCGCCGACCTTGGAATATTTCATCACCATCCAACCGTCGAAAGGAGCTAGCGGCGGAGACCCGGGTTGGACGATGCCGCCTATCACCGTCCTGCAGGATGCCATTTATGGCGGCAAGACAATGAGCCCGTACGAGCGGTCCTATCGGATCGACTTGCCAGGCCGCGACATGGGCGCGGACAGTTGGTCGGTGGTCTTCTACCGGATCACCGGGGACAACCTGGACTACACCGGTATCGTGCCGGACCCGTTGTTGGCGAACGATCTCTACTGGGCATATTTCGACATCATCACCGATCACCAGATGATGTACAGCAACTGCGCCTATATCGCGCTGACGATCGATGCCCGCGCTTTCAACCAATCCCTGCCGACACGAACCTATCGGATGAAGGGCGTCCGGGTTCCCGTCCCGACGAACTATGATCCCGTCGCGCGCACCTATGCCTCCTCGGGCCCCGGCACGACCGGCGGCACCTGGGACCTCGTCTCCATGAAGACCGTATGGACCCAAAATCCCGCTTGGCACTATCTGAATTTGATCTCCCACCCGCTTTATGGCGGCCGGCTGAAGGACGCCTACCTCGAAGCCACCAAGGCCGACCTGTATGTGATCGCCCAGTACTGTGACGGCAGCGTGCCGGATGGGTATGGCGGCTACGAGACGCGCTACGAGGCCAACGCGGTGATCGCCTCGCAGGATGACGCCTATCGTATCCTGCAGACGGTGGCATCGTCCTTCCGGGGGATGGGCTACTGGGGCGCCGGGCAGGTCCGCGTAACGGCCGATATGCCCAAGACTCCGGTGACGCTGATCAACCAGGCCAACGTCGAAGACGGGATGATCAACTACGAGGCGACGAGCAGCAAGACGCGCTTCAACTATGCGACGGTCACTTTCCGCGACGAGGCTATGCTCTTCGCCCTGACGCCGGAGGCTGTCCCTGGAGAGGCGCGGGATATCGCCCGCCGTGGCTTGGTGACAACCGACCTTGCCGCATGGGGCGTGACGAGCCGCGGGCGTGCTCACCGGATGGGCCGGTGGGCGATCTACACGTCCACCCGGCAAACCGAGACGGTCACGTTCAAGGCGGGCATGGCGCAGCTAGGCCTGCGCCCCGGCGATGTGTTCGAGCATCTGGACCCAGCCATCGCTGGCTTGCGCAATGCCGGGCGTATCGGGCGCGGCACCGTCACCCAGCAGTCGGCGACGAACCTGTTCCCGTCAACGAAGTCGGGAGCGCCGTCGCATGCGGCCGGCGCCACCGTGAATGTCAGCACGGATGTCGTGCCATATTTCCCTGGCTGCTCGGTGTTCAAGCACATCGAGAGCTCGGGCGCCTCGGACAACAACGTGGGCTACTGCGCCACCGCCGCAGGGGGAACCGCGACGTCGATCTGGCTGTCCTGCTATGTCTGGGTTCCTGCGGCGTTCGCCGGGTCAGGCGCTCTCGATGCCGAAGGGACCGGCTGGACAGCCGGCTATGTCTCCCTGGACCTCACCAAACGGGATCAGTGGCAGCGCCTGTCGGTGCTGACCTCCGGTGCGTCCGGAAGCGTGGCCGTGGCCGCTGTCCTGCGCCTCACGGTAGCCTCTACCCAGACGGTCTACACGACCGGCTGGATGGCCAACGCCGACGCGGCGCTCGGCGATTTCGTGCCGACTGTGGGCACCGCCGCGGACACGTCGATCATCTATCTCGACGCGCTGCTGCCTTCAATACCGAGCCCCAGTGGCAGCACTCTGTCGGTGCTGCTGTCCGACGGCAGTGTGGACCTCGATGTGCCCATTTCTTCCTTCGCCACGTCGTATGATGGGACGGCGACGGTGGTCCTGCTGTCGCGCAATCTGCTGGGGCTCCCCATGCCGGCGCAGGAATGGATTCTGAAGACGTCCAGCCTGCAGCCGAAGCTGTATCAGGTCGTGGCGATCACGGAGCCCAGCAAGGGGCAGTTCGCGGTCTCGGCACTCGATTACGACCCCACGAAGTTTGCCGCGATCGAGTATGGCCTGGATTTTGGCACGTTTACCTACTCGGATTTACCCGCGCTCATCCTTGCCGCGCTGCCACCGCCAACCGCCGTACAGGTCACGCCCTATATCACCGGCATTGGCGCATCCACGACATTGCGCGTGACGGTGTCGTGGACCGCGCCGAACGACCCGCGCATCGTCAACTACCAGGTGCGGCTGGTGACCTCGTCGCAGGCGAAGATCATGGATGTGGTCGGGGTGAGCACCGACATCGACAACCTGCCTCCGGATACCTACCAGATCAGCGTGCGCTCGGCCGGCGCGAACAGCCGCACGAGTATCTGGACGCTTGCTGTCTCCACTTCGGTGATCGATGGCGTGGCCCCAGCGCCGGCTGTGCCACTCGGCCTTACTGCCGTCGGCGGCACGCGACAGGTGCAGATCCATTGGACCGCGGTGCCGCGCCGCGATATCGGCTACTACGAGGTATGGCGCGCTCCGGATGCTTCTGGCGTGGCGGGCAGCTGGTCGCAGCTTGGCAGTGTCGCAGCGACAACTTATCTCGATGCCGACAGCGATGTTCTGTACCCCAACACCGTCTGGTGGTACAAGATCCGGGCGGTGACCAACACCGGCAGCATCGGCACCTTCACGTCGGCAGTTTCCGCAAGGACCACGCTGCTGATCGTGGACGACCTGGCGGATGGGATCATCAACACCGCCAAATTCGCGTCTAGCATCAAGGCGCCTTACCTGATCACGAGTACGGCGGCCTCCGGACATGCCTTGAATGACCTGGCGTTCGATCAGACAACCCTGAAGCTTTACAAATGGGTGAATGTCGGGGGAACCAATCAGTGGGTGCCGGTCGTTAACACGGCGGATATGGCTGGGACGGTGAGCATCACGCAGCTCGCTTCTAATATCAAAGCGCCATATGTCATCTCCGATACAACTGTGGCCGGAACGGCTGTGAACGATTACGCGGTCAGCACGGCGGACCATAAGCTGTATCGCTGGACGGGTTCCGCTTGGGTCGCCGTGGTCAATGCCGCCGACATGACCGGGCAATTGACCGATGCCCAGATCGCGTCCCTGACCTTCGCTAAGGCGACCGACCAGATCACTACGACGATGATCACCGACAGCGCGATCAGCACGGCAAAGCTGGCGGCCGGTTCGGTGAGCACCGCCAAGCTGGCCGCCGGAGCTGTGACCACATCCAATCTGGCTGTCGGATCGGCGACAAATCTATGCTGGAATCCATGCTTAGAGGCAACGACGGACGGTTGGAATTACTCGATCTATGGGCATACCGGGACGGGCTATTTTCAAGCCGCTAAAGTGAACTTTGCCACATGGGCCATATCGGGCGAGGGCTCCGGAGTAATATGGACCGACACCGCGCTTGGGACCGGCGGCGGCATGGAGGTCGCATGGGATCCAAATTCGGCCGACGGCGTGCTTGGCACCCCTTGCTCGCCAGGAGACGTCTTCGAGGTCCAGGCAAAGGTGATGCCACATCGTTGCGCCAGTTTCGTCTGGCTCGAGTTCGTTGATTCCTCCAACACGTATATAAGCTCTGCTGTTGGAAACCGGGTGGTGATTGCGAGCCCAGCGGAGGGCGGCACCCTATCAAGCTATCAGCTTTCTTGGATAGTCGCGACTGCGCCGGCGGGGGCTTCTCGAGTCCGTGGTTTGGTGAGGGGCTTTGATGATGGTGGCACCGATATTGCCACCCGGGCGCCCAACACTTATTTGTTCTTCACCGAATTTTCAGTCGGGAAGGGTGTGGCGAATGCCACGGAGGCATCGCCCTGGTCTCCTGGCGGGGTGAGCACCATCAGCGGCGGGATGATTAAAACCCGCAGTCTACAGGCCAATTCCCTGGTAGCTGACAGCATTACCGCAGCTGAGATAGCCGCCGGGGCGATTTCTACGTCGGAACTCGCCGCCAATGCCGTGACGGCAGCAAAGATCGCCGCCAACACAATCACCGCTGGACAGATCGCCGCCAACACAATCACCGCTGGACAGATCGCCGCGGACACCATCACGGCCGGACAGATCGCCGCGAGCGCGATCGGTACCAGTGAGCTTGCCGCTGGGTCCATTAGGTCGACACATCTCGCATCGGATTTCGCGCTGATTTCTTCGGCCCAGATTGGCACTGCGACCATCCAAACGGCGAACATCCAAGATTTGACCGTCAATGGATCGAAAATCAACAGCAGCGCGGCTTCCGGCGTGGGGGTGGCTTATGACCGCACTCAATGGGCTTATCCGGGGAACCGGCCGCCTTCCAGCTATGGCGAATGGGCTTGGTGGTATCGGAATCCGGTCAGCGTTTTTATTCCCAACGGTTCCACGAACGTGCTCATCTGGGTAAACGTGGCGCTTGGAACTGTCGATTGGCCACCCGAGACGCCGCCGGCGACGGGCACAGTTGAGCCGCTATCGTATGGCGCTGGCTCTGGGTAGCGGCAGATTTTGAGAGTGACCTGACATGGCGATATATGTGCAGCTTGTGCGGACGCAGGACGGTTCGAATTTTACCGAACTCGCCGGGTGGAGTCTTGGTGATGATAGTTGGGGGTGGAATAGGTGGGATATGCCGTTCATACCAATTATCGATACCCCTCCAGCCGGCTGGAACACCTATTATCTCCGTGCCTTGGATTATTGGGGAGACGGTTACCTGATTCAAGATACTAAAATATTTGTCCTTGTGGGAAAGAAGTAAATGGATATTCCCACCGTCCACCTTTTATCCGATGGCCGTATTGTTTCCATGGCCATGATGCCTCAGGGCACTTCGACGATCGTCGATAACATGCCGGGCACAACAGTCATCAGCGTGGCTGACTACGATACCATGCTGGCGGCTCCCGGACAGTGGAGATATGTCGCCGGCACACTCACGGCCGGGTGGGGGATCGCTGTCGATATGGCCCCCCTCATCAAGCGCGCCCAGGGCCGGGTGGATGTAGCCGCTGAGGCGGCGAGGCTTACCTTCATCACGCCGGGGTCTGGGCAAGCCCTTGAATACCAGGCCACGCAGACGCAGGCTTTGGCGGCGGCGGCGGCGGCCGACCCCCTCGACGTAGCCCTTTATCCCTGGCTGGTGGCGGAACAGTCTGCGCAGGCTGCCGCTGGCGTCACGGTGACGCTGCGCACCGTCGCCACCCAGGTTATTGCCCTGACGAACGCGTGGGAAACGGCCGGCGCCGCCATCAAGGAAACCCGCCGCGCCGCCAAGCTGCAAATCGCCGCCGCCACGACCGAAGCGCAGATCCAAACCATCCTGGCAGCCATCACCTGGCCGGTTCCACCTGGAACACCCGCCCCATCACCGCCAGGAACACCCGCCATGCTTGTATCGGCCACCGCTTATGCTTAGCCGTCCCCCTCGGGGAAAAGGAGCTGGTATGGACTATGCGGGCCTGCGCGATCTGGCGGCGGAGGGTGGCGTAGCCTTCGTTTTCGGCATTATTGGTCGGCTGCTCCATATTTCCATGATGGACCGGCGCCCGCTCGGCTGGGGCCTCCTATGGGAGCTCCCGGTTGCATTGGGGATGGGGCTGATCGGCGTTGGCCTGGGGGACTGGCTCGTTCTCAAGGCGTTCCCCCAGTACGCTGTCACGATTGCCATCGCATACCTCGGGCCGCGCGTGATTGACCATGTGCTCATCCGGTACGGCATGAGGGCGTCGTCGCCGGAAGAGCCGAAATGATCGATACCTTCGCGCCGCGAGTGGCGCCGTCTGTCGGGGGAACGAGCCTGGACGAGACGCCGGCCATCCTGACGACCAAGTTCGGCGATGGCTACACCCAGGATATGCCTGATGGCCTGAACTCCGTGCGGGGGGCCGTTTCGCTGTCCTGGGATCCAATCCAGCCAAGTGACGCGGACACCATGATCGCGTTTTTCCGGGCGCATTCCGGACGGAAGTTTTTCTACACGTTGCCGCGCGAAACGGTGCCGCGCCAATGGATCGCGACCAAGTGGCATCGCGCCTACCCCTATGCGGCGAGCGATAGTTTCACGGTCTCCCTCGAAGAGAGGTTTGGCGCTCCCGGATAGGCTGCATCGCCCCCAATCGCCCTTCCTGCGGCCACCGAACGACGGCTCTATGACGACTCTCCGTGGAGAGGCCGCCAACGTGACCTATCGACTGCCCGATCATAAATCCGGGGCTACCCTCGATTATCAGATCGATTTCAAGCTCTGGCTTGCTTATGGCGAGCCGGTGCTCGGCGTGACCGTGATGGGCCTTGAGCCAAGCACGCTAACGCTGACCGGAGCCTCCCTGGCAGGATCGGTCTGGACCTGCATTCTGGCCGGCGGCATCGCGGGGCAGCTTTACACCCTGACACTGCATCTACAGCTCGGCGGCAACTTATCCGGCCGGCAGGAGGATATCGTCCTGTCGATCCGAGTCTTGTCGCCTGCCGCGTGGGGAGCCGCATGATGCGGCCCCCTTTCTTGTCCCACCCGGTCGCGCGATGCGACGTTTTTATGAGGATCCAACATGTCCGTGCTGCCTAGTGACCTGACGTTCTACGGCTCGGCCAGTATGCCCGATGTCGATGGCGCGACGACCGGCGGCGCGATCGCCCGCAACAGGATCGTTAATTTCGCGGACATGGCAGCGGCCGGCACCGTGAACTATGTCTCGTCCTCCGCATCTGACACCGCGGTGCAGATCACCGTCACCGGGCGCGACGTTTCCGGCGTGATTGTCAGCGAGGCTCAGACCTTGAGCACTGGCACAACGCCGGTCGCCGGGTCCCAGTCCTTTGAACGCCTCCTCAAAGGGCTCGTCACCTCCGGCACCGCGGTGGGCGATGTCGCTGCGATCTCTAGCACCGCCGTCGTCTCCGGAACCGCTGTTGCGGTCGCCGCGGCCACGACCTCCGTGCCGGCAACCATCACTCTGCAGTCCGGCCAAGGCGCCTCCGTGGCCGTCAACCAGATCGTCCGCATTGTCTCGGCGACGACCGGCGCTTACCAGTTGCGCCGGATCGTGGCGTTCACGGGGGACGTGGCCCAGTTGAGCCGGGATTGGACGACGCTGCCAACCGGCTCGATCAGCTACACGGTCAACAACGGGATGCTGTTTGATCTGGCGCCGGTGCAGGTCACCGAGGTGCGGCGCCTGTTCTACAACGCGGCCTCGGACACCTCGGGCGGCAGCGCGCGGTACTATTACGAGAAGGTCTTCGCCGAAAATAACCACGCGTCCCTGGCGCTCACTAGCGCGAGCATCGTCAAGACCGTGGATCCGGCGAGCGGCGCTTTGGATTTCGCGCTAGAGACCTCGCTCGGCGGATCGAACTCCGCGTCGAACCGGCAAACTGTGCCGGCCAGCATTTCGACCTGGTCGAGCGGCCTCGCGCCGCAGACCATTGGCGTGCAGGGAACCGGCAACATCGCTGCCGTGCGTGGCGGCCCGCAGGGGGTTTGGCTGCGCCTGACGCTGACCGCCGGCCTGGCCGCGGCGAAGGTTTCTGAGACCATGCGTATTACGGGCCTGACGACCTAACAGCATGAAATGCGGGCACGCCGGCACAATCATGTCCGGCCGCCTGCTTCTGCCCGCAACCCTAAGCACTTCCGGTCTCACGGGACTGGCGGAGGTCAACCATCATGACAACGACGAGCCTTACCCCATCCATGCTGCAGTTGCTGAAGGCCGAATTGACCGACGATCCGGCGGCGCGCGGCTATCCGGGCCTAACCGCTGGCGAGCAGGCTGATCGGATGAACGCGCCCTATGCGGTCACCGGGCCTCAGCAAGCGGCTGTCGCGACGGACATCACCATCGCGGCGCTGGAGGCGGTCATCGTCCCCACCGGAGAGCTGTTCAAGATTTCCCAGCTTGCCGCCACGACGCCAACTGGCGGCGCGAATGACGTCAATATCGCGGCGGCATGGTCGCTCATGCTGATGGTGCAGAAATGGACCACCATCACAACCTCCGACGCGGCCACCTGGGCGTCGTGTCAGGCGAACCTGACCGCGCTCGAAGGCGCCGGCGTGCTGTCCAGCGCGTCGGTACAGGCGATCACGGCGCAGGTCATGAAGGTCCCTGAGCCAACGGTCACCGAGCATAATGCTCGCGTGCTGGAAATCTTCGTGGGCGTGGAGGACGCGCCTAACGTGGTGTCGTCTGACGACGTAGCAGAGGCGCTGGCCCTATGACCCTTACGACCGACAACATCGCCTATGGCTCGACGACCGCGATCACTTGCACGATCACGTCACTGACTTCCTCCGCGACGGCTGGCCGAGGGGCCGCAGTCATCGACAACTCCACCACGCTCTACGACGACGCGCTCTTGACGGTTATCGTCAAAACATCGGCCACCACCTTAGCCAACGACAAGGCAATCTACGTCTACGTCTATGGCTCGGAGGACGGCACTACCTACAACTCATCGTCGGCGGAAGCCGTGGGCACCAACGCGGCGGTGACGCTCGATGCCCCGACCAACCTGAAAGGCCCGTTCACGATCAGCTGCCCGGCGGTGTCGGTGACGTATCGCGGGGTCTGGTCGGTCGCGCAGGTGTTTGGTGGCACCATGCCGCGCAAATGGGGCATCGTGGTTCAGAACTACACCGGCCAGACCTTGGATGCCTCGATCGGTTCGGCGTCGTTTACGGGCATTACGTTCACGAACCAATAGGCTAGTAGGCGATGCCATACCGCCGGACACGCCCGCTCAACGTCACCCCGGAAAACCCCCAAATTGCGTGGGGGGATTCGATCAACAAAGGGTTGGTGGCGTATTACCCCTGCAACGAGCCCGGGGGTTTAAAAGTTCGCTGCGCGGTAAATCCGGCGCAAAACCTCACGCTGTCGTCGGGCTACACGTCTCGCCTGAGCGGTCCCGGTGGCGCGCACGGTCGCGGGCTTAAATTCACGAACGCAACGCAATACGCGCAGGGCGCGCTAGTCAAAGCCGTCACCGGCGGCCCATGCACCGTTGCCTGTTGGATTACGATAGATACAAATCCGTCATCATCCTCAATTCTGGTCGCTCTGGGCAGTTCCGCGGCGACTGACGTTGAATATATTACTTACATATGGAATAGTGATTTAGGATGGGGCCACTCTAGCGACGACCTTAATCCCACATCCGCCGCGATAAGCGCGGGTCAGAGGGTTTTTGTTGTCGGGTCTACCAACTCAGCGAAATTGCAAAGTCTATACAAGAACGGATGGTTGGCGGGAACCCGAACAGCCACCGCTTTACCCACGGTTTCCAGCACGGTCACCCTAGGGGGCCAATACAATGCCAATACCCTCAATAACTTCTGGGGGTCGATAGATAACGTCCGTATCTACAACCGGGCACTGTCGCAATCAGAGGTAACTCGGCTCTACCAAGAGCCGTTGGCGGGCGTCGTTTCACCTCGCCGCCGGACTGTCGGCGCGAAGGTGTATCCATCAGTGTACCGGGACATGACGGTTGCTGTGGAGTCGCTTCCCATGGCCACTCTAGATTTGGTTTCGACCTTTCCCGTCATGGCTTCGACATTGCGGTTCGGCCAAAATGCAATGGATATTGGCGGGACCGCGGCAACGCCAATTCCAGGAACGATGTTTTGGACCGCGCAGGCCGCCCGGGATTATCTCGCCCCGTCCAGCGCCCTCATGGGATCGATGGCTTTCTGTGCGGTGCCAGTCGAAATGGCGCTCAGTTCGAGAATCGATCTACGGGCGCCGCTGGAATGGAATGTGATCGCCAGCATCCATCTCGACGGCGGTGCGTCAATGGAATGGAGCAGCTCTCCCAAAAGAGACTGGCTGTCATTGTCCGCCTGGACGGCGGCCCTCCTTGCGGATCGCCGTATGTCTCTGGAGTCGAGCCGGTCCCTCGCGACCGACCGCCCGTCAAGCACGGAATCCATGCTCTCAACGGCGCTCGATCAGCGCGATCCCGTCGCATGGCTGGCTGTAACCGCGCCCACAAGCAGAATGCCGACTGATTGGGGCGCCTTAACCAGACGCGATTTCGCCGCATCAGCCAATTGGTCAGCCCCGGCTTTCGTCGATAGGCCTACGCCAGCAGCCTGGTTCACCTCGTTGATAGGGCCGGATGGCGTCACGCCCTCAGCCTGGAACGCCAGCGCCGGAACATCTGGCGCAGGAAAGTCGCCAATCGAACTCATGAGGGTTTCCGGCCGAGATTTACCGGCCTTGACCCATTGGTCCGGCGTGGCGCGCGCTGACCAAATCGGCCGGGCCGACTGGCTCACATATCTCATTGGCTCACTTGGCCTGGCGCCGATGGAAATCGCCCGGTCGGCGCAACGCGATACCCTACTGTCGCCAGCGCTGCTCTCTGTGGCGCTTCTCAATGTGCCATTGGATTTCAATTGGCTTCGTCCGCTGGTGGTGCTGGTCCCGCTGCGGCGGGTTGTTCTTTTGCCCGGCTTGCGCCCCATTGCGGTGCTTCCTTATACCCGTCGATCGGCGTTCGTTCTGCCTTACCGGCATGGCAACCAGACACTAGTGCTGGCTCCTTATAACATCTGATCGGTTGGCGCCCCCCTTCTGGCTGGATAACCGAGGGTTCCCCTTTTATCGGACACCATAATGGCCTGTCCTGCGATCGCACACCCGGAGGGTGTGCTGCCGACGGCCATGAAAGGATAGGTCAGTGGACGACGTGCCGGACAACGCCCCTCTGGGATTCTGGAAGGGTGCCTTTACCACAGCCGACAACAAGACCGGGGATTTGGGGCGCGTCCTGATGGGCGCTTCGTTCGTGCTCTACAACGGATTCTATGGCTTTGCCATGCATCTGGGGATGAATTTTGACCCTGTAATGTACGCCGCTGGCTTGGCTGGCCTGCATGTCGTTGGGAGCTTTGGACTTCGGGTGGCTTTGCCAACCCAGCCTTCGACGCCTGGCGTGTGATGTTCGGTTTCCTTGGGCCGATCTGTGTTGCGCTCGGGATCTCCCCGGGCAAGATCCTGCTTATTGCGGCGGTCATCCTCGCGCTGGTCGCTGGCGGCCTGCTGGCCTTCCATAACATCCGGCAAAGCGGCATCGACGCGGCCGAGCTCGATATCGCGAAGCGCGGTGCGGCGGCGATGCATGAGGCCGACGTGACATCGCGCGCCGTGGACGACGACGTCGCCAGGACGGCCGACCCGGTGGCGGAACTTCGGAAAAAAGGATGGATCATAGATGCCAAATAATCGCCTCATGGTGGCGGGAATGGCCTTGACAGCCCTGCTGTCCCTATCTGGCTGCCAGGAGCCGAACACCCAGGTGGTCGATGCCTCCTGCACGCTGTTCCGGATGATCTATCCGAGCAGCGAGGATGCCCTGTCCAAGCCGACGGCATCCGCGATCCTGGCGCACGACGAGAAATTCACCGCTCACTGCGGGGCCGCGAAATGAGCCTCTACGGGACCATCGCCGGCTGGTTCTCCGGCGGAGCGTTAGCCGCCAGCACAGCCGTCCTACCGCCTGTTGTCCCACCACCTCCACCGCCCGCCGCGCCGCCCGCTTTGGCTGTTGCTGCCGCCCCTGTGGCTCCCGGCCACAGCCAACCCAGCGACCGGTCGATTGCGATGCTGGAGCAGATGGAGATCTCCAGCCCGGCCTACTATCGCCAAGCCCTCCAGTCCCCGGTCTGGCCGGGCGGCCGATCAGGCGTCACTGGCGGTATCGGTTATGATTTTGGCTACGAGTCTGCCGAGGATATCCGGGCCGAATGGGGGCCATTCCTCGCCGCCACGGACGTCGAGCGCCTGGTCGGTTGCTGCGGTAAGGTGGGGCCATTGGCGCCGATCGTGCTGCCGTCGGTCCAGCACATCGTCATTCCGCTGGAGGCGGCCGTAACGGTCTTCAAGGAGGTCTCCGTCCCCAAATATCTGCAGATGACCTTGGCGGCCTTTCCGGGCGCTGCCGACCTGCCGGCAGACTGCCTGGGAGCCCTCCTGAGCCTTGTTTACAATCGAGGCTCCAGCCTCTCTCTCGCTGACAATCGCCGGCGTGAGATGCGCCAGATCGCCAAGTGCCTACCCACCCATGCGGACCTGGTGCCCGACCTGATCCGGTCGATGAAGCGTCTGTGGGAGGACGCGCAAGGTCATGCGCTGCCAGGCGACGGGGGTTTACTCAAGCGCAGGGACACGGAAGCGGATTTGTTTGCCGATGGCCTCGCGAACATACGCCAGCAGGCGACTAAGCCGGCCTAGCTGGTCTGCCGAATAGGCTTGATATCGTAGCCGAGCACATTCAAAACGGCCTCGATGTTGGTGAGGTTCGGTGAATTGCGCGTGCGCCACGCGCGAATGGTGTTTCGATCAACGCCGGCCCGATCGACCAGGTCGCAATAGGTCACTTGCTGGCGGATCATCTCGGTAAAGACGAACTTCACCAGAGGATGCGCCTGGGGCGGCACGGTCACGGTTTTTTCTCGGAAGTGGCGCATGTCCTAGCTAAGTCTGCGAGTTGCGCTGGATCTGGGGCTTGATCTCGGTGAGTGCCGTACCGGCCTTGGCCTCCGTTTTATAGCCCACGCTATAAATCGTGCCGTCGCTGTCGGACACCATCCAGCCGGTTAAGCCGCGCTGCACGATGGGATCGTATTCTACGCCGTCAACGCGGATCATGCGGTTTTCTTTGGTTGGGGGGGGTTAAGTTTTTTCATT
>CAIKHO010000053.1 GCA_903827245.1 uncultured Opitutia bacterium | reverse complement strand
GATGCCCATGCTCCCGTCTTCCGCCACCGAGGCCATGCCCGGGCTCAAGGTGGGCCAGAAGGCGATCGATTTCACGCTCCAGAATTCCGCGGGCGAGACAGTGGCGCTCCGGGACCTGCTCACGAAGGGCAAGGTCGCCCTGGTGTTCGTGCGCTCGGCGGATTGGTGCCCGTTCTGCCGGGCCCAATTGCAGGCATTGCAGAATAGCCTGAAGGATATTCAGGCGACGGGAGTCCAAATGGTGGCGATCAGCTACGACTCGCCCGCGACCAATGCGGCTGCCGCCAAGAAGCTCGGCCTCACCTTTCCCTTGCTGTCCGACACCGGGAGCAAGGTCATCGACGCCTATGGCATTCGGAACCACGAGGCGACCGGCCGCGCCGACGGCATCCCTCATCCGGTGGTATTCCTGCTCGATCAGCAGGGCATCATCCAGGTGAAGCTGATGCGCGACGGCTTTCGTGAGCGCCCGGAAAGCGCCGAGATCATTGCCGGGGTAAATAGCATCAAATAGGGCCGAGCTTGATCGCCCGCGGATAACGCCGGGGCTGGCCTTCCCCCGCGTGGGAATGGTCCGGTTTGTTGACCGCGTTGCGGAATAGATCGAACCCTCACGCCCCTTTGCTGCGTCTGGCTACCCCAGACGTTGATTCCCATGAAACTACCCCGCTTGCCCCTCCTCGGATTGTTCGCCGCCGCGACCTTTGCTTTTGGCGCCGATGCTCTTTCGACTTCTCCCGCCGCTGGAAATGCCGCACCCGCTTCCGTGATGCCGCTGCCTTCGCCCGCCAAGGTGATCCCGCTCTATCTGGGGGCTGCCCCGGGCTCGGAGAACTGGACCTGGGCGGAGCGTCCGGCCGGATCCCCCTCCAATCCCACCATCCAGAACGTAGTCCATCCCGAGCTGATGTACTACCCGGCGGACAAGTCCAAGGCGGTCGGCACCGCGATGATCGTCGCTCCGGGCGGCGGGTTTAGAAACCTCATGATGTCCTACGAGGGCGTGGACATCGCCAAACGCCTGAACGACATGGGCGTGGACGCGTTCGTGCTGAAGTACCGGTTGCGGTACAACGACCCCAACGCCCCGGCCCGCGGCCCGACGCCGACCCCGCCCGCCGGAACTGTCCTGGCCGATCGCCCGCCCGCCCCGCTGCCGACGACGGGTCCGCAAGCCGGCCAGGATGTCCGGGCCATGGCCGGCGCTGACGGCCAGCAGGCGATACGCCTGATCCGCCAGGACGCAGCTGCTTATGGAGTGAAGCCTGATCGCATCGGCATCATCGGCTTCTCGGCCGGTGGCTCCGTGCTCATGCGCACCGTCAGGGGCGCACCCGATGGCCGTCCCAACTTCGCCGCCGCCATCTACGCTGCCGAGGCCAGCGGAGACGCTCCGCCCGCCGGCGCACCTCCGCTCTTTATCGCGGTCGCGGCCGACGACCAGTCGGAAGGATATCAGAGGTCGTTCGCACTCTTCAACGCCTGGCAAAAGGCCGGCATTCCCGCCGAGCTGCATATTTTCCAAAGCGGCCGGCACGGCTTCCGTCAGCGGGGTGGCGGAGCCGACCATTTCATGGACCGCCTCGAGGAGTGGCTGAAATTGAATGGCTATCTGACCAAGTGAAGCAGGCAGCGTGCGGGGTCAGACCGGAATGGCGCCACGTAATCTGATGAACTCATTTCTTAAATCCTGCTTTTGCGCCCTCGCGATCTTCGCCCCGGGACGCCTGGCGATGGCGGCCGAAGAGATCAATGGGGCGGCCATTGCGGAGCGGTTGCAGGCCACGCCTGCGCACAGCGGCTTGAAGATGGACGGTTATTTCATCTGGGACAGTTCGGTCATCAAGGTCGGGGACACCTATCATCTTTTCTCGTCGCGCTGGCCGAAGGGGCACCCTTTCCCCGATGACTATCGCCGCCATTCCGAAATCATCCGGGCGACCGCGAAGAATCCGCTGGGACCCTATGAGTTTCAGGAAGTGGTGCTCAGCAAACGGGGCGGGTCCCAGTGGGATTCCGTGATGAGCCGCAACCCGGCGATCCGGAAGATCGGGGACACCTACGTCCTGTTCTATGTCGGCAGCGACGATCACAACCTGGAGCCCGGGGGCAAGGGGTTGCCCCTGCGCCGAATTGGCTATGCCACCGCCAAGTCTGTCACCGGACCGTGGCTCCAGTCGGACCAACCGGTCTTTCAAGGCGACTCGACGGGTCCCGCGGTCTGCATCGAGGACGATGGCAGCGTTAAGATGGTTTTCCGCACCGCTTCGCTCCAGGTCAAACTTGCGACGGCGCCGAATTTCCGCGGACCCTACACCGTAGTTAACGAAAATGTCTGGCCGGCGGACCGGCTGGAGGACTTCGATTTCTTCAAGGCCCGCGGTCAGTACTACATCATCTGCGAAGACAACGTCGGAGGCGTCACGGGCCATGAACGCTGGGGCGCACTCCTGACCTCCCGGGACGGCGTCACGAATTGGGCGCCGATGAATCGCACGGCCGCTTACGACCACTCGATCCGGTTTGCGGACGGCACCAAGCTCGAAAGCAACCGGCGGGAACGACCGGCGGTGTTCATCGAAAACGGTGAGATGACGGTGCTCTTTACCGCGGTCTACGATGGCCAGGACTCGTGGTGCCAGCCGGTGCCGCTATCACCGCCGCTGCGCATCAACTGAATTTCCCCCACCGATGCGAGCCAAGGCATTCATTCCCTTCCTCTTCCCCTTGATCCTCAGGACGGTCCTCGCAGCCGGACCATACCCGGCGACCACCGGACGACCGATCGACCTCTGGCCGGAGGGAATTCCGGGATACCGGGCTGACGGCCCGGCTGAAACGGTCAAGGACGGCTGGGTCATTCATGTTCGGCATCCGACGCTCATCGCGTATCTGCCCACGGCCGAACAGCGCTGCGGGACGGCTGTGGTTTTCTGCCCCGGCGGAGGGTATTTTCACCTTCCGACCGAAAACGAGGAGTGCGACGAGGCGCGCTGGCTGAATCATCTGGGAATCGCCGCCTTCGTCCTCACCTACCGCTTCGGCGACGACGGACCCTCGGCGCCCCTGCGCGATGTGCTGCGAGCCGTGCGACTGGTTCGTTCCCATGCGGACGACTATGGGATCCGATCCGATCGCATCGGGATCCTGGGCGCTTCCGCGGGCGGGCATGTGGCGACGACCGCGGCCACGCTTTACGACGATACCGATGGCCGGACCGGCTCTCCGTTGGACCAGGTGAGCGGACGGCCCGATTTCACGGTGCTGCTCTATCCCGTCATCACGATGCGGGAGCCCTTTGTCCATCAAGGCTCGCGTCGCGGGCTGCTCGGGGCCGATCCCACTCCCGTGCTCATAGACCATTTCTCAACGGAGCTGCACGTCACGAAGGACACTCCGCCGGCCTTCCTCGTCTCCACCCAGGAGGACAAGTCCGTTCCGCTGGAAAATAGCCTCGCCTACTTCGCCGCCCTGCGCAAAGCGGGCGTCGCTGCCGAACTTCACCTCTTCGAACGGGGGCCCCATGGCTTCAAGTTCACCCAGGGTCGCGGGCCCACCTCCGACTGGCCCGCCCGGTGCGAGGATTGGTTGCGGTTCCATGGCTGGATCCCGGCGGCGCCGCCAAAACCGTAAGGGGACCGGATGACTTTGCCCGAAGCCGCGCAGGGTGAACCCAAAACTGACAGCCAGACTTTCAATTTTATGAAAAAAATCTGCCCCAGCATCGCCCTTCTCTCACTCGTCGCCTTCCTTCCCGCTGCCATGGCTCAGGGGCCAGCGCCTGCGGTCACGGCCGTCGTACGCGAACATACCGACGCCTCGGCGGCTATGTCCAAGCAGGACGACGGCACGTTCCTGAAGCTCCACGAGTCGTTCCTGGCGCGCGGCAAGGCGGGTCCGATCGGGGTGCTTTTCCTCGGCGACTCCATCACGAACCATTGGAAGATCGCCCCCGAAATCTGGGAGAAATATTACGGGAAATATCAGCCGGTTAATTTCGGCATTTCCGGCGACACGACGCAAAACGTCATCTGGCGCATCGAGCACGGCGAACTTGACGGGATCCATCCGCGGGTCGTTGTCCTCATGATCGGCACCAACAACTCCGGCACCCACACCGCCGCGGAGATTTTTGCGGCGGACAATAAGATCGTCGGTCTCATCCGCGCCAGGCTTCCGGAGACCAAATTGCTCCTGCTCGCGATCTTCCCGCGCGGCCCGCGTGCGAAGGACGGCAAGGGACCCAATTCCGAGCAGCGCATGGCGGTTCTTAACCCTGTAAATCGGCAGCTCGCCACGCTCGATGACGGCAAAAATGTGCGTTATCTCGACCTCGGCCCGAAATTCATGGGCTCCGACGGCAAAATTCCCGACTCGATCATGGCCGACCAAGTCCATCCGACCGTCGCCGGCTACCAGATCTGGGCCGACGTGATGCAGCCACTGCTTGAAGAAATGCTGCGTTAGGGAGTTGCCACCCATGAGGGGCGGGACCGTGTTCGGCTGTTACTTGTTAATTCGTTCCGCACTTGTTTCCCGGCGCACTGAAAATTCGAGTGTAACAGCTGGCCGGTTAAAGGTCGGCGTCCCAATAAACGGAGTCGATTTTGCGCCATCGATGAGCATAAGCTCGGCGGTAACCCCGAACCCCTAGGAGGCGAAATGCCGAATAATTTTCTCTTGGGCTGCGCCGCGGTGGCGCTGACCTTGGGTGCGCCGCTTGCAGCGCACGCCGCAGTCTTCGACGTCAAAGCGTTTGGCGCGAAGGCCGATGGCAAGACGCTCGACCGGGTCGCCATCAACAAGGCAATCGACGCGGCCGTCGCGGCGGGCGGCGGAACCGTATTTTTCCCCGCGGGAACCTATCTCACGGGCTCGATTCGCCTGCGCAGCAACCTCACCATGCGGGACGTCGCGAACAGCCCCATCTTCCTCCGCCTTGGCAGCCGGCTGCGGGCCCCGGAAGGCACGACCATCGGCTCGCTGCGCCGCGTGAGCATCAGCAACGTCGTGGTGTACGACGCTGATCCCCGCTTCGGTTCCATCATCACCGGCATTCCGGGCCACGACGTGGAGGACATCAAGCTCAGCAACATCCGCATCGTGTATCGGGGCGGCCTGACGCTTGAGCACGCGGCCCGGCAGCCGGCGGAGATGGCGAGTACGTTCTTCGCCGCACCCCGTCGGGGAAGTCCGGTGCCGGCGCGGGAACCGTTCGATGTCCCGGAACAGGAGAAGCTCTATCCCGAACCCGCAATGTTTGGCGTGCTGCCCGCCTACGGGTTCTTCATCCGCCACGCCAAGGGCATCGAGTTGAACAACGTCGAGGTGGGATTCATGCAGGAAGACCGCAGGCCGGCCTTCGTGCTCGACGACGTGAGCGGTGCCGACTTCCAGCACGTGAAGGCACAGAAGGCTACCGGCATCCCGACGATCGTGCTGAGGAAGGTCGAAGACTTCACAGCGCGGGCCTGCACACCGCTGCCGGACACGAAGATCCCGCAGGTCGACCGGCGGGAGATGTGAGGGGG
>CAIKHO010000052.1 GCA_903827245.1 uncultured Opitutia bacterium | reverse complement strand
TTGCCGTTGGCGATCGCCATGCGATTGACGGCAACGCCGATGGCGATGCCTTGCGGTTCGCCAAAGCCGGTGAGCGTGCGCTCCCGCTTTTGCGACGACAGGTCGATCACTTCGACCGTGTCATTGCCCAGCGCGGCCATGAACAAGCGATGGCGGCCGGAATCCAGCGCGAAGTGGTCGATCCGGCCGTCCACGTTTTCCAGCGGGATCGTCTGGACCAGCGTCAGGTCCCCGGCCCGCGCCGGACCGGAAATCGCGATCAGGACAAGGAATAGGAGTCGTTTCATCATGGTGGGATCATGCCGGGATTGCCGAGGCGGCAGAAGCACAACCAACCTCGCCAATCTGCGTCTGGCTGCATAGTTCTTCTCCCATACCCCATGAATACTGCCAAATCATTCTTCGGCTTGCGCGTGTTAAACATGCTCGCGAGCCTCATTCTTACCGCAGCCTTGCCAGTCGCCGTGCATGCCGCCGACACGGACTGGACGCCCGACTCCGGCAAGGAGCCGCCGAAATCCTGGATCGATCCGGACACGGGCCACCGGGTCATCCGCATCACCAACGAGCCGGGCTCGGACAGCTTTTATTTCAATTTCAACGCGTTCACGCCGGACGGGAAGGAGATGATCTACACGACCTCCGACGGGAATCTCATGGTCGTGAAGCTGTCCAATTTCGAGGCCCGGCCGCTGGCCAAGGGCATCACGCGGGCGATCGTGGTCGGACACAAGACCCCCACGATCTATTTCACCAAGGAAAACGAGGACTCGTTCCATCTCTCGCTGTGGGCGGCCAACATCGACACGGGCGAGATCCGGAAGATCACTGACCTTCCCCGGCGTGCGAGTGTGGTGACGATCAATGCCGACGAGACCCTCGGCGCCGGCTCCTACATCGAGGGCGACATCGTCGGACCGGGCGTCTACGGAGGAAAAATGGTCCAGCAAAACCGCATGGGCGAAAAGAACCTCGGCGAACCCGAGAACAAGGGGCAGAATATGGCGATGCGCCTGGCGGCCAAGCTGCCGAACACGCTCTTCACGGTTAACCTGCAGACCGGGGCCATCACGAAGCTGATCGAGCACAGCACCGACTGGCTGAACCACTTCCAGTTCTCCCCGTCGGATCCGACCCTGCTGATGTACTGCCACGAGGGCGCCTGGCATCAGGTCGACCGCATCTGGACCATCCGCACCGACGGCACGCAGAACCAGCTGGTCCACCACCGCATCATGGAAATGGAAATCGCCGGCCACGAATGGTGGGGCGCGGATGGCGACACCCTCTGGTACCAACTCCAGTTTCCCCGCAACGTTGCCGGTGCGAGCTTCATTTCGGCCTATAACGTGAAGACGGGCGCGCGCGTCTGGTACCATCAGAGCGTCGACGCGGGCTCGATCCACCACAACAGCTCGCCGGACGGGAAGATCTTCTGCGGCGACGGCAACAACGGCAACCCGTGGATCCTCCTCTGCTACCCGGTGCCGAATGCGAACGACCACACCGTCGGGACGAACTTGATCGCTGGCGGCTCGCTGAAGGTCGAACGCCTGGTCAACATGTCCAAGACCGCGATTCACGGTGCGCAGAACTACCGTCTCGAGCCGAACCCGATGTTCACGCCGGACCAGAAGTACGTGATCTTCCGGGCGAACATCTTCGGGCCCGATTACGCCTTCGCGGTCGAGGTCGCCAAGGCCACGACTCCGTAAAAACCCGGAATTTCACACAGAGGCACGGAGGACACAGAGATCAATCATCGGCAATACCACTCCGTGTCCTCCGTGCCTCTGTGTGAAACCTGCCTTCTCGCCCCGTCTTTGCGCCTTTGCGCGAAACCGTACCTCTACTCGCGTGCCAGCACGCAGCTCCCGGCTCATATTCCCAGTAGCTTGTGGAGTCGGTAGCGCCAGGGATGCGGGGGCATCGTTTTCTGGAGCCAGGCGACCACCTCGTCCTTGTACCCCGGCGCGACCTTGTCCCAGGTATTCATGCCATGGCCTCCGCCGTGAATGGTGATAAATTCGCAGGGCACGCCGAGGGCGAGGAGCTTGGTGCGGAACGCGACATCCTCGTCGTAGGGCACCTTCGGGTCGAGGTCGCCGTGCACGAGGAGAAACGGCGGCAGCCCCGGCTTGAGGTAGGCTGAGGCCGAAGCCGCCTGCAGGAGGGGGATCGTCTTTTCGTCGACCACCGAGATACCGAAGAGCCCGCGCACGTTGGCGTCGGCCGGCTTGGCCTTCGCCTGATAGACCAGGTCGTAGGCACCGTAGAACGAGACCACTGCGGCGACCCGCGTCGACTTGTCCGCGCGCGCCGCCGCTAAGTCGACCAGATGGCCGCCCGAGGATTCGCCGGCGAGCGCGATGCGGCTCGGATCGAGGTGATACTCGGCGGCATGCGCCTTGACCCAGCGGATCGCCGTTTCGACGTCGTCGATGCAGGCCGGATAGAGGAACTTGGGCGTCAGCCGGTAGTTGATCTCGAACCAGACAAAGCCGGCGCGGGACAACGAATCGTCCATCGGGGCCATGTAGCCCTTGGTCCGGCCGCCCGATTTATCGCCCGAGTTCCAGCCGCCACCGTGCACCATGATCACGGCGGGGAAGGGACCGGGCCCATCGGGCACGAAGGCATCGAGGCGAAGGCTCACGCCGCCGACGTTGGCATATTCGATGTCCTGGGTGAGCGCGGCGTGGATCGCGGGGCAGATTGCGAGCAAGAGGGCCAGGGCGAGGGATTTTTTCATGGGGCGGGAGATGGGGACCGAAGCCGGCAAAGAGGGCAGAACAGCAACGGCGCCGTTCAGCATAGACGCGACGGAATAGAATAAGGTGCGGCGCGCCCCCTTGGAATCGGTTTTTACTCAGATGCTCAGCCACTTTTTCCCGGGCAAGACGTCGGGCTGTGCAGTCCCGAGGTTCCAGCGCAGGGCCGGAACCGGATCCACCCCGTTTCTTATCCCCCCATTCACCTCCCAGTCGCGGCAGTTCCCCGTGAACCGTCCGCGCCCGGGTTTTGCCCCTTACCATGAAAATATCCCTCTTTGACCACCGCGGCTTCGCCATCGCGGCGATGGTGATGGCGTTGGATGCCGCCCCGGCTTTTGCCGCGGAGACGACGGCGTCGCATTATCGGTTCTCCTTCGGCCCGGCGGCGGTGGCTCCCGGTTATACGGCGGTGACGCCGGCCATGGTTTACAGCAAGGAGCGCGGCTACGGCTTCGAGCCGGGCGCGAAGGTCGAGGCCGTGGCCCGGGACGGCGCCGATCCTCTGCATGCCGGATTCGTCACGGGGGAGTCGTATTTCCGTTTTTCGGTCGCCGTGCCGGCAGGCAATTACCGCGTGACGGTGGTGCTGGGCGACGCGAAGGGCGAGTCGACCACGACCGTGAAGGCGGAGACGCGCCGGCTCGCGCTCGAGCGCATCCACACCGGGGCGGGGGAATTCACGACCCGCACCTTCATCGTCAATATGCGCACCCCGGAGCTGTCGCCCGGCAATGTGCTCAAGCTCGATTCGCGCGAGATCGACGCGCGGACGCACGAGATCCTCACGCCGACCTGGGACGACAAGCTCACGCTCCAGTTCAGCGACGCGAAACCCGCGGTCTGCGCGGTGGAGCTCGAAAAGGTCGACAACGCCATCACGGTCTTCGTCATTGGCGATTCCACCGTGACCGACCAGGTCGGCGAGCCCTTCGGCACGTGGGCCCAGATGCTGCCGCGCTGGTTCAAGCCGCCGGTCGCCATCGCCAACCATGCCGAGTCAGGCGAGACGATGAAGGCCTTCCGCATGGAAAACCGGTGGTTCAAGGTCATGAGCGAGATGAAACCCGGCGATTATGTCTTCATGCAGTTCGGCCACAACGATCCCAAGACCACCGGCCACAACCGCATGTGGCCGGTCGAGGACACGATGGGGGACTGGGCGAACACGGGTGTCGACGCGAACACCGACTACAAGTGGCTGCTGGCCTCCTATGCGGTCGAGGTGAAGCGCCGCGGTGGCATCCCGGTGATCGTGTCGCCCATGACCCGGATCAATCTGACCACCGGCGTGCCGACGGACAGCCTGGGCGAGTATCCCCAGGCCGCGATGGCCGCCGCCAAGCTGGCCGGGGTCGCCTCGATCGATCTCTACGCCATGAGTGTCGATGTTGCGACCAGCCTCGGCCCGAAACTCGCGCCCCTGTGTTCCGTGGACGGCACGCACAGCGATACCTACGGCGGCTACCTGCTGTCCCGCTGCATCGTCGAGGGCATCCGGCAGGCGAAGCTCGGCCTCGCCGACTACCTCGTGGACGACGCCGGCACGTTCGACCCGAAGCACCCGCAGCCGCTGCCGGCCGATTTCAAGGTGCCGCTCGAACCGCGCCCCGCTGGCGCCGCACCTGCCCAACCCGCTCGCCCGCCGAAGAGCCCCTAGACGGTCGCGCTTCGCTTTAACGCGGTGTTTTTAATCGATTCCTTTTCTCCAGCCAAAAATATTTACCATGCGCTCTCTGTACCCACGTCTTTCCCTCCTTGCGGTTTTGCTACTCGCGGCCTTTTCCGCCTCATGTGTTTCCAACGGGCGGGCGCCCACCTCGTACCTCGTCACGGACCACGGAGCGGTCGGTGACGGCACCACGGTCAACACCAAGGCCATCCAGGGCACGATCGACCTCTGCGCGGCGGCCGGAGGCGGCGTGGTCGTCGTGCCAAAAGGGGTTTTCGTGAGCGGTGCGCTCTACTTCAAGCCAGGCGTGAACCTCGAAGTGCAGAAGGACGCGGTACTGAAGAGCACCACCGTGATGGCGGACTTCCCACCGCTGTACACGAGCTGGGAGGGCTATGAGCGTTATTGGAGCTCGGCCTTCCTGAACTTTGTCGGGATGAACGACGTCACCGTGAGCGGCGAGGGCACGATCGACGGGTCCGGCCTTGGCTGGGGTGGACCGCGGAGCCCACGCGGCGCGGGTGCCGCCGGTGCGCGCCCGCCGGCGCCGCCCAGGCCGACGGCCACCGCCGCTCCGCTGCCCAAGGTCGCGGACGTCTACCGGTTCCCGTTGCCGACGACCACCGCGATCAACTTCGCGCCAGACGCGGATCATCTGCCGCCGATCAACGCCGCCGGTCTGGCGCTGCCGGGCGGCGCCGGCCGCGTATCGCCCCCGCGCGCCCTGGTTTTTCAGAATTGCACGAATGTCCGCGTGTCCGGCCTGCATCTCAAGAACCAGGCTCGCTGGGGTTTTGTGTTCATTTACTGCAGCGGCGTCGTCGCGGAAGACCTGAATGTCCGCCTGGACGACTACATCCCCAGCTCCGATGGGATCGACATCTGCTCGTCCCGGGACGTGCGCATCTCCCGCTGCGACATCGCGTGCACCGATGACGACATCTCGATCAAGGCCGGCAAGGACGAGGACGGGCTGCGGGTCAACCGGCCGGCGGAGAACATCACGATCAGCGACTGCATCTTTGGCACGGGCGGAGGGGTGGCGATGGGCTCGGAAGTCAGCGGCGGGGTACGCCACGTGCTCGTGCAGCGGTGCAAGTTCACCGGCTCCGGCTCGGCTGCGCGGATCAAGTCGCAGCCGAGCCGCGGGGGCGTGATCGAGGACATCGTCTATCGCGACTTCGAGGTCACGGATGTGGCCCGGGCGATCAGTTTCGAGCTGGAGTGGAGAATGGTGCCCCCGGTCGCGCCGCCGGCCAAGGTGCTGACGGTCGTGCGCAACGTGCGGCTCATCAATATCACCGGCACGGCCCAGTCGGCCGGCGTGATCCAGGGCCTGAAGGGCAGCCCGATCCAGGACCTGCGAATCGAGAACTGCAAACTGACCGTCCAGCGCGGGCTCGCCCTCTCGAACGTGCAGGACCCCGATCTATCCGGTCTGGACCTCAAGGTGGCAACGGGCGAGGCGATCATCCGCGGGGTGCCGCCGGAGCCAGCTCAAGGTGCTTCGACGAACGGCGCAGCCGGCGGGGCGCGTTGATCCAACGCGCTGGTTTGGATTTTTTAGTCAGCCCGGCCTGGTCAACGCGCCGGCTTGGCCAGCGCGGCGCTGGCCGCGCGGATGAAGGCGAGGGCCGGGGGGTTCTCGAAATTGTCCGGCATGTTGGCGCGCTGCACCATCATGATGTAGACCGCGCCCTTGACCGGGTCGATCCAGGCCGCGGTGCCCAAGGCGCCGGGATGGCCGAAGCTGCCGAGGGAAAGCTGGCCCGAAACACCCGCACCCTGCTCGTGGACCACGGCGACGCCGAGGCCCCAGCCGAGTTCGTGGTTGAGCTTGGTCTTGGTGTATCCGGTGGGCAGGTCGCCGGTGATCACCGTGGCCATGGCCCGGCAGGTGTCCGCGCGGAGGTAGCGCCGGCCATCGAGCGTGCCGGAGTTGAGCAGCATCTGGCCGAATCGGGCGTAGTCGCGTGCGGTGGAAAACAGCCCGCCGCCGCCGTGCGGGACGGCCTCGCCCTTGGTCGGGATCGGCCCGTTCGCGCCGAGGCCTTCCTGAATCGTGAAGGCACCGGTGGCGGGATTCGCGCGGTAGGTATGGGCGATGCGCAGGCGCTGGGCGTCGCTGGGGTAGAAGGTCGTGTCCGTCATGCCGAGCGGATCGAACAGGCGCTGCTGGAGGAACGTCTCGAAAGGCTGGCCGGACACGACCTCGACGATCAGCCCTGCGACATCGAAGCCCGAGCTGGTGTAGCGCCACGTCGAGCCCGGCTCGAATTGCATGGGCTGTGTCAGTAGGAACGCCGCCAGCTCATGCAGGTTCTTCACCGGCGGGGTGGCGGCGGCGCGCGGGTCGGCCACGCCGGACGTGTGCGTGAGCAGCTGCTTGATGGTGATATTGGCGGGCTGGCCGGAGGGGGTTTTCAGCGCGGCGAATTCCGGGAGGTACTTGGCCACGGGATCGCTGACGTTGAGCTTGCCCTCATCCTGCAGCATCAGGATGGCGGTGCTGGTGACAGGCTTCGTCATCGATGCGATCCAGAACAACGCGTCGGGTGTCATCGGCTTGTGGTCCGCGATGTCGGCCAGGCCGGTGGTGCCGACGTGCAGGATTGCGTCCTTGGAGGCGACCACGACAACCGCACCCGCGACTTCATGGGCATCGACGGTCGCCTGCATCGCCGCGGCGACGCCGGGCAATTCCGGCGCGGCCGAAGCCGTCAGCGCGGCGGAGGCAATTGCGACACAACAAAGCAGGCGGGGGAAGCGCATGGGATATGCGCGCACGGTGGGCGATGAAGAAATTGAATTCAAGCCGATCCATCGGAGGACCGCCCGGGGGCGCTCCGGTACATTGCCCCTCCCCGGGCCTTGAAGGGGCTGGGTCGTTTCGTCGCGGCTTCATCGTTTTCCCGGAAACTTTTCTGTCCGGCCCCGTACTATCGCGGCGAACCCAACGAAAGGATTACCATGAAAATCACCAAACGTTATCTGTCGGTTCTTCCCTTGTTTTTGTTTCTCGCTGGAGCGCATGGCGCCCCGGCCGTTCCGCCGGTCAGCGGGGTGGTGGGTGCAGCCGGTGGTGTGGCCGGTGCCCCGGCCGTCCGTCCCGCGGCGGCGCTCGGCGGTGTCGCGGGGGCCGCGAACACCGGCCCCGGCGGCAGCAATGCCGCGGCCGGATCCGGCCTCAATAGCGGGGTGAGCGGCGCCGGCAACGCCGGTGAAATCGAAACGATCGGCATGCGTCAGGACCGCCTGCGCGCCGAGGCCAACGCCAACGGGCAGGGCACCGCGTTCGCCCCCGGCCTCGCCGCCACCGATGCACACTCCGTCAGCGTCGCACTCGATGCCGGCCCGACCGCGACGACCATCCGCTCTGCGACGTTCACTACGCGCGAGCAATTGACGACGGATGTGGACCAGCGCATGGACGCCGGCGCCAAGGCGATGGTGGAGTTCAAGGAACGCGCCAAACTGCTCGATGCCTCCGCCCAGGCCGAGTTCAAGGTGGCGGTGAAGGACGCCGACGCCCGCGCGAAGCAGCTCAAGAAAAGCGCCAAGTCGGCGCGCAAGGGCTCGGAGGAAACCTGGGGCAAGGACCGCGACAGCCTCGCCGCGGACTACGAGGCTTATGCCTCCGCCATGGCCCGAGTGGAAGCCGCCACGGCGCCGCATGTGCAGCCCGCTGCAGTCTCGCTCGATGCCGGTACCCAGACTAATGCTGCTGTCGGTGCGGACAAGCGCTGACTGGCGGGATCGGAGGACAGGGCTAGGGCTCGGCGAACGCCAGGGATCGAGGCCTGGCGTCCACCGGGAACGAGCCCATGCAGACGCCCATCTCCTCACGAAGAGCCGCTACTTCGTCGCGGCCTTCACCGCGAAGGAGCACGACGACTTGAACGTGAACCTGGGCGAGGCCTCGCGGGAAATTGGCGGCACATGCATCCTGCGCTGTCATGTCAATTTGTCGCTCTGAGCCGACAGATGGTGTTGGCCGAAATACATTTCCCGCCACCCGTCGATGCGCGCGCCCTCAGAGTACTTTCGGTTCCATTGGCACACGTTTGATAGTCACAGGCCAGTCAATCGCCCGGTCTCGCTGGAGCCGCAGTCTATCAGGCGCATCTTTTCGTCCCCGGCGCTTCTCAGGTTGAACTTACCATGCCGGCACATAAGGTCCGCCCATGACACCCTATATGCGCCTGCTGGTTGGTTTCGCGGGAGGACTGCTTCTCTCTGTCCAGATCAACGCCGCGCCGCCCGACGGTGCCCGCATCGAACAGCTCACCGGACTGAAGGGCGCCCTCAACGGCGAGGTCTTCAAGGTCACCTCGCCCCGCACCGACGTGCCGGTCACCGTCGACGGCCGGGCGATGCCCCCGTTCATGGGGCTCACCTCCTGGGCGGGATTTTCCACCAATGGCAAGGTGCCCGCAATGGTCATGGGCGACTTCGTGCTCTTTCAGGACGAGGTGCTGCCGGCGATGAGCGCGGCTCTCACTCACGGGCTCACCGTGACGGCGCTGCACAACCATTTTTTCTACGACGACCCGCACGTGTTTTTCATGCACATCGGCGGCGAGGGCGAACTTGACGGCCTGGCCGGTGGCGTCCGGGCCCTATTGGACGCGGTGAAGACGGTGCGGGCCGCTGCGCCACAGCCCGCGAAATCGTACGGCCTCCCGCCCTTGCCGGCGACGAACCAGATCACCCCGGCTCCGCTTGAGCTGCTCCTTGGCGTGAAGCTGCAGGCGAACAGCGGCATGGCCAAGGCGGTCATCGGCCGCACCACGACGATGGACTGCGGCTGCGAGGCCGGGGCCGACATGGGCGTGAACACCTGGGCGGTCTTTGCCGGCACGGACGAAAGTGCGGTGGTGGACGGCGATTTTGTCGTGCGCGAGGAGGAATTGCAGCCGGTCCTCAAGTCCCTCACGGGCGCCGGAATCTATGTGGTGGCGATCCACCAGCACATGACCGGCGAGACGCCGCGGATGCTCTTCCTGCATTACTGGGGTCGCGGCACCGCGACCGGCTTGGCCGGGAAATTGAAGACGGCCCTGGCCCTGCAGAAGCCCTGATCCTGCGGGCTCCAACAGCACCAAGATCGTCACGGCTCGATGCCGGGCTGGCTCGGCGGTGGCAGCTCAGTTTGAGGTATTCCGTAGGCCGCGAGCTTGCTCGCGCTCTGGGGCCAGTGCCTGCAAGCAAGCGGCCTACGGTAAAATCTCAAATTGACCGATTATCCGGGGCTTCCATTCGTGTCATTTCGTGTTCATTCGTGGTTCAACTGAGCCGGGACGATGCAGTCGCCGGTAGCAGCCGACGTGAGGAGGCTGGTTTGAGGTGAGTCGCCATACCCAGCCTCCTCACGTCGGCTGCTACGCCGATCGCTGTGGTTCAACTGCATCGTTCCGGCTGAGTGATTCCGCATCTGTCGCCCCGCCGATTGCGAACTGATCGCCCGATCCTCCAACCCCTCTCCCCATGAAATCCCCTCTCTCCCGCCGTGCCTTCCTCAAGAACTCCGCCGTGGTCGCCGGCGCGGGCCTGGCCGCCCCGCTCTGGCAGTCGCGGCTCCGCGCCGCCCTCGCCACGGATGCCGCCCTCGCCCCAACGGGCGGCAGCCACCGGATCATGCCGGGGCCGTTCCAGCCCACGTGGGAATCGCTCGTCCAGAACTACCGGTTTCCCGACTGGTTCCGCGACGCGAAGTTCGGCATCTGGGCGCACTGGACGGCGCAGTGCGTGCCTGAGCAGGGCGATTGGTATGCACGCAAGATGTATATCCAGGGCGAGGCCGACTATAATTACCACGTCAAGACCTACGGCCATCCGTCGAAGTTCGGGTTCATGGAAATCCAGAACCTCTGGAAGGCCGACCGCTGGGAGCCGGAGAAAATGATCGCGCGCTACAAGCGCGCCGGAGCGAAGTACTTTTTCGCCCTCGGCACGCACCACGACAACTTCGATGCCTATGACTCGAAGTACCACGCGTGGAATTCCGTGAACATCGGGCCGAAGAAGGATATCGTCGGCACCTGGGCCAAAATCGTGCGCGAGCACGGCCTGCGCTTTGGCATCAGCAATCACTCCTCCTGGGCCCCGCGCTGGCTCCAGCCCGCCTACGCCTACGACGGCGAGGGCCCGCTGGCCGGCGTGCGCTACGACGCCTACACGCTCACCAAGGCCGATGGCCGCGGCAAATGGTGGGACGGCCTCGACCCGCAGGACCTCTACACCGGCCCCTCCGTGGTGATGCCCGACGGCCTGACCAGCGCGCAGGCCGTGCGCGATTGGCTGAACAAGAACACCAGCTTGGGCGCAAGCAATCCGATGCCCGTGGCGAGCTTCTGCGAGAATTGGTTCATCCGCTGCCAGGACATGATGGACAAGTATGCCCCCGACATCGTGTATTTTGACACCAACGAGCTGCCCCTCGGCCAGACCGGGCTCGATGTGGTTGCGCACTATTACAACTCCAGCGTGGCCCGCAGCGGCAAGGTGGACGTTGTGGTCAATGGGAAGCACATCAAGCCCGACCACATCGGCTCGTTCGTCGAGGACATCGAGCGCGGCACCGCGCAGGGGATCCGGCCGGAGCCGTGGCAGACCGACACCTGCATCGGCGACTGGCACTACAGCCGCCCGCTGGCGGAGAAGAACGGCTACAAGACCGTCCGGCAGGTCGTCGGCATGCTGGCGGACGTCGTGAGCAAAAACGGCAACCTGATGCTCAACATCCCGGTCCGCGGCGACGGCTCGATCGACGAGCAGGAGGTTGCCTTCCTCGAAGGGCTGACCGCGTGGATGGACATCAACAGCGAGGGCATTTTCGCCAGCCGGCCGTGGAAAATTTACGGCGAAGGCCCGACCCAGCTTTCGGGTCGCGAACAAAACAAACCCTACACCCCCGAGGACATCCGCTTCACGACCAAGGCCGGCGCGCTCTATGCCTACGTCCTCGCGTGGCCGGAATCGCGGAGCGTGCTGATCAAGAGCCTCTCGACCGATTCCGCCAATGTGGCCGGCCGGAAAATCACGGACGTTTCCCTGCTGGGTTACGGTGGCAAACTGGAGTGGTCGCAGGATGGCCGCGGACTCTCGGTCAAGCTGCCTGTGCAGGCCCCGGGCGAGCACGCCTTCGCCCTGCGGATCAACGGGCTGCTTTCGGCGTAGGTCGGGTTCAAAATCGTTCTGGTTCCTCGTTATCTTTCTCGTTCTCGCCCGGAATCAGGAGGAGAACGATTACGAGGAATGAGAACGATTTTTCCGGATGCCTGTCGGTCAGCCCTATTCTACCCCCAATCCCCATGAAAATTCCGCCCCGGTCCAAATCCACTGTCACGCGCCGCCGTTTCCTCGGCCAGGTCGCCGGCGCCGCCGCGGCGGCCTCGCTGCCGCAGATCCTGCGCGGGCAATCTTCCGCCAAGGGTACCCGCAAGCCCAATGTCCTGTTCTTCATGGCGGACGACATGCGCGTCGAGCTCGGCTGCTACAACAGCATGTTCGGCACGCAGACGCCGAACCTCGACGCGCTGGCCCGCGCCGGCGTGCGCTTCGACCGCAACTACTGTCAGTATCCGATTTGCAATCCATCGCGGACCTCGCTGCTGACCAACCGGCACCCGACCACGACGCAGGTCCTGGGCAACGGGACGAATTTTCGCGTGACCAATCCGGACCTGGTCAGCCTGCCGCAGCTGTTCCAACAGAACGGCTATGTCTCGCTGCGCGCTGGCAAGATTTTCCACGGCGGATTTGACGACCCCAAGGCTTGGACAAAGGGCCACGATGAGCCCACCGGCAGCGGCGGCGCGGGTGGCAAGCAGATGGTCGTTCCGCGTCCGCCCAGCGGCCTGCCTCATTCGGTGGCTTCGGACAAATTGCGGATCGTCGACGCCGGCAAAGCGAACGAGCCCGACTATCGCTCCGCCGACTCCGCCACACAGTATGTACTGCCCGCGCTGGCGGGGGATGTCAGCCGCGCAGCGGAATCCGACCAGCTCATCGTCCTCGACGGGAACGGCGAGGGTCATCCCGACTATCACACGGCCGATACCGCGATCCAGTACCTCCGCGACCACAAGGACGAGCCGTTCTTCCTCGGCTGCGGCTTCGTGAAGCCGCACAGCCCGCTGTGCGCGCCGCAGAAATTCCTGGACCTGTACGACCTCGACAAGATCAAGCTGACGCCGGACTTTGCGCCCTGGCCGACGGTGCCGCCCGGCTTCCCCAGCGCGGCGATCCGCCGGCACAACGCCGATCTCTTCATCGGCCGCGGGGCGAGCGAGGACGAGGCGAAGAAAACCATCCGCCATTACATCGCCTCCATCACCTACGCGGACTGGAATCTCGGCCGCGTCGTCGCCGAACTCGACCGCCTCGGGCTGCGCGACAACACGATCATCGTCTTCATCGTCGACCACGGCTACCAGCTCGGGGAGAAGGGCAAGTGGTCGAAGGCCGGCTCGCTCTTCGAGATGGGCACCCGCGTGCCGCTCATGGTCTCCGCTCCGGGGATGGCCGGCAACGGCCGGAGCTGCTACCGGACCGTGCAGTCGATCAATATTTACTCCACCCTTTGCGAACTCTGCGGCCTGGCCGTGCCTCCGGGCGGCGAGGGCGTGAGCCTGACGCCGCTCCTGCGCGACCCGGCGGCCGCTTGGGACCGTCCGGCCTACAGCGTGTGGAGCGAGGACGGACGGACGTTGCATGGCGTCGCGGTGCGCACCGAGAAATGGCGGTATGCCGAATATGGCCCTGAGGGCGTCAACGGGGCGATGCTGCTCGACCCGAAGGCCGATCCGCTGGAGCTGAAGAATCTGGCCGACGACCCGCAGTACGCCCAAGTGCGGGCCGAGCTGTCGGCGATGACCCGGAAATGCGCCGCCAACCTCGGCAAGCCCCATACAGTGTGATCGCACGACTCTGAAATGTAGGAGCGGCTTTACGCCGCGATGTTTGGGCCAGGTCAGCGTAGTCCTTCCATTTGAACGCGCAGGCCGCCTGCTCGCAGGTGCCTAAAATGCGTGAGCCAGCTCGCGGCGTGCGAAAAACCAGAGACAGGCAGGCCCTAACGTCGGTAATCCATCGCTATAGGACCTGCCGCTCACCAGCCCCGGATTTCCTTGCCTCGGCTTTCACTCGGCCCGCCTCCTGTGCAATGGATTGGGATCCGGATTTTACAGGAGTCGATCCAAGATAAACCGAGAAGGCATCGTCATTTTTATTCCGGATTACCCAAGGTCGTTTTTATCCAGTGGATATTTTTTGAGCCCCGTAAGCTGCGCGAGCGCGCGCAGGACGAAGACGGGATTCGTCTTCAAATAGCGCGGCCCCAGCCGGCGCGGCTCCATGCAGAGGCGGAACAGCCACTCGAAGCCGCTGCGCTGGATCCAGCGCGGGGCCTGCCGCACGCAGCCCGAATGAAAATCGAAGGCCGCGCCCACGCCGATGAGCAGGCCGGCATCGAGCGTCGGCCAGTGCTCGGCCATGAAGCGCTCCTGCTTCGGTGTGCCCAGCCCCACCCAGAGGATGTCGGGCTGTGCGCGGGCGATGTCGGCCCGCAGCGCGGCGACCTCGCCGTGTTCCAGCGGGCGGTAGGGGGGCGTGTACGTGCCGGTGACCTGCAGCCCGGGAAACCGCCGGCCCAGGCTTTCGCGCAGGGCCTCGGCGACATTCGGGGCGCCACCGTAGAAATAATGCCTGAGCCCCCGGGCCCGGCCCGCGTCGCACACCGCCAGCATCAAGTCGGGCCCGTACACGCGCTCCACGCCGTGCGGTCCGAGCCACACGAGCGGCATGC
Organism: uncultured Opitutia bacterium; assembly: GCA_903827245.1. Taxonomy (GTDB): domain Bacteria; phylum Verrucomicrobiota; class Verrucomicrobiia; order Opitutales; family Opitutaceae; genus CAIUWA01. The sequence goes on along the minus strand of CAIKHO010000052.1, from coordinate 17,977 downwards.
CGTCCGGCGTCGTGAGCCACGATTCGTTGAGGATCCGCCGGAACGCCGGGTCGCGGCGCGCCTCGTCCAGGCCGTGGACGGTGGCGAGGCACACGTAGCCGTTGTGCCGCGTGCCGCGCACGCCGAGCACCAGGTCCCTCGTCTGTGTCAGCGTAAGCGCCGATACGCCCACGCCGAGGACGTTGTAGCGCGGGACGGACGGACGGTTCATGCGCCGAATCTTGCGAGCAGGCCGGGCAACGGGCAATCCGCGAGCGAAGCCACCCGCAGGTCGGCATGGGTGAAATCGTGGTGCGCCGTCGAGACGTTGGGGGCCGCGACCGTCCAGAGGCCGGCGCGCTTGGCGGCGAGCGAGCCGGTGTGCGAATCCTCGAAGGCGATTGCCTCATGGCCGCGCAGGCCAAGATGGTTCAGCACGAGTTTGTAGAGATCGGGCTCGGGCTTGGGCGAGGCCACATCGTCCCGGCAGGCGAGGAACGCGAAACGGTCGCGCAGGCCGACGCGTGCGAGGTGTGGCTCGACCCAGGCGTGCTCGGAATTGGACGCGAGGCCGACGTGGAGTCCGCGCTCACGGGCGGCATCCAGCAGGGCGACGACCCCGGGCAGTACGGACTGCCGCCGGATTCGCTCGTCCTTCCGCGCCCGCCGCTCGAGCTCCAGCGCGGCGCGGTCGGCATGCGGGCTGAAGCCGTGCCAGGGATCGAACGCATAGTCGGCGTGGCCGACGCTGCGCAGGAATACGGCCCGGTCAAACGGCACGCCATGGGCGAGGTGCACATCGCCGTAGGAATCGATGAGTGGGGTTTCCGTGTCGAGGATGAGACCGTCAAAATCGAAAACGAGCGCGCGGATCATGGGTCGAGGTTGGCGGTGGTGAGGGCCGAAGGGACACAAAAAAACAACGGATTCAGGTCTCATCATAGGGGCGTTCCTTGCGGCCGCCCGGGCCCGCGCGATTACGGTGGGCGTCCGCAAGGAACGCCCCTACGGGTCGATCTTTTCAGAACCACCTTTTCTTCTTCGTCCCGACCGTCATCATCCGCGCCCATGTCGCTTTCCCCCATCCTCACCCGCCTCGCCGCGCTGCTGCCGGCCGGGCGGTTGCTGACGGGGCCGGCACAGCTGGCATCGTACGAGAGCGACGGCCTGACGGCGTTTCAGGAGCGGCCGCTCGCCGTGGCGGTGCCGGAGACGGCGGACGAAGTCGTCGCGCTCGTGCGCTTCTGCCATGCGGAGCGTCTGCCGTTCGTGGCGCGCGGGAGCGGCACGAGCCTTTCAGGCGGGTCGCTGCCGATCAAGGAGGGCATTGTCATCACCCTGAACCGCCTTAATCGCATCCTGCGGCTCGATCCCGCACAGCGCTTCGCGGTCGTGCAGCCGGGGGTGATCAATGCGCAGGTCTCGGTCGCCGCGGCGCCGCACGGACTGCATTACGCGCCGGACCCGTCGAGCCAGTCGATCTGCACCATAGGCGGGAATGTCGCGTTTAATTCCGGCGGCGCCCATTGCCTGAAGCACGGCATGACCTCGAACCACGTGCTGGGCATCAAGGCCGTGCTCGCGACCGGCGAGGTGGTCGAGTGGGGCGGCGCGAGCCGGGAGCAGGTGGGGCCGGACTGGTGCGGGCTCTTTGTCGGCAACGAGGGACTGTTCGGCATCGCGCTTGAGATCACGCTCCAGCTCCTGCCGAAGTCGGAATGTTTTCACACCGTGCTCGCGGGTTACCGGACGCTCGAGCAGGCGGGCGACGCGGTCTCGGCGATCGTGGCGAGCGGCCTGCTGCCGGGGGCGATCGAGATCATGGACGCGCTGGCACTGGAGGCGGCCAGCGCCGCCGTGCACGCCGAGTATCCGCCGGGTTGCGAGGCGGTGCTGATCGTCGAGCTGGAGGGTCCGCGCGAAACGGTGGCGGTCGAGCGCGTGCGTTTGGATGAAATCATTGCCGCGAGCGGGCCGGTCGAGGCCCGCCCGGCGCGCGACGCGGAGGAGCGGCTCGCGATCTGGAAGGGCCGGAAGAGCGCCTTCAGCGCCGTGGGCCGGCTGTCGCCGGATTTCATTGTCCAGGACGGCGTGGTGCCGCGCCGGCGGCTCGGCGAGGCGCTCCGCCACATTAACGCCTGGTCGCGCGAGATGGGCGTGCGCTGCGCGAACGTGTTTCACGCGGGCGACGGCAACTTGCATCCGCTCATCCTCTATGACGGCCGCGTGCCAGGCGCGCTGGAGCGGGCCGAGGCGCTGGCGGGCCGCATCCTGAAGATGTGCGTCGCGATGGGCGGCTCGATCACGGGCGAGCACGGCGTCGGCGTCGAGAAACGCCAGTATCTACCGGACATGTTCTCCGTGGACGAGATCGACTGCATGAAGCGGATCGCGGCGGCCTTCGATCCCTGCAGCATCGCCAATCCCGGCAAGATGTTCCCCGTGGCCGGCGCGCTGGCGCTCGTGCAGCACGGCCTGCACCCGCTGGAAAAGGCCGGCCTTATCTCCCGCGAATGACCCTGGAAGAAAACCATTTTAGCCACAGATTGCACCGATGGGCACAAATAACCGGACAGCATGCGGCCAGAGTGTCCTTGCCGTTCAATCCGTGCCCATCGGTGCAATCTGTGGTTAAAAATTCCCCGACCGGATGAATCCACTGCTGACTCCCGCTTCGCTTGACGAACTGGTCGAGGCCGTGCGCTCGACCCCGCGTGTGTTGGTTGTGGGCGCGCGCACGAAGCCGCGGCTCTCGGCCGTGCCGGACGTGGCACTCCTCTCGATGACGGGTCTGCGCGGCATCATCGAGTACGACCCGACGGAATTCACCTTCACGGCGCTGGCCGGCACACCCGTGCGCGAGATCGCGGCGGCGCTGGGGGAGAAGGGGCAGTACCTGCCTTTCGATCCGATGCTGGGCGAAGCGGGCGCGACGCTGGGCGGCACGGTGGCGGCGGGCCTGAACGGGCCGGGCCGGTTCCGTTATGGCGGGGTGCGCGATTTCATCCTCGGGGTCCGCTTTGTGGACGGCTCGGGCCGTCTGCTGCGCCTGGGCGGCAAGGTCGTCAAGAATGCGGCGGGTTTCGACCTACCGAAATTCTTCACGGGCAGCCTCGGCCGGTTTGGCGTCCTCGCGGAAATTACCTTCAAGGTCTTTCCCCGGCCCGCCTCGACCCTCACGCTGCGGCTGCCCGCGGAGGATGCTGCCGGTGTCACGCGCATCCTGACCGCAGCCGCCAGCACCCGCTGGGAACTGGACGCGCTGGACGCATCGCTCGATGAAAGCGCCGTGTGTACGCGCCTCGCGGGACCGGTGCCGGCCATCGATGCGCTCGCCGGGGAAATCCTCGCCCGCTGGCCCGGCAGAAAGCTGTCGCCCGAGGAGGCGCAAACAACGTGGAGCGAAGCGGCGGAGTTCAGCTGGGCGCATCCCGGTGGCGTGCTGGTCAAGGTGGCGCTCACGCCCGCGCAATTGCCGGCGCTCTCCGCGCTCGGGCGCAATCTCGCGGGCGCCCGCCTCAGGGCGACCAACGGGGGCAACGCGGCCTTTCTTTCGCTGCCGACACCACTGGATGCAGCCCGGCTGGGCGAAGGCCTGCGTGCGCTCGGGATCGCTGCGCTCACGCTGCGCGGCGACGCCCCGCTCTGGCCTGCGGGCCGGGACAAACCCGCGATTGCGTCGGCGGTGAAGGCCGCGCTCGATCCGCAGAACCGATTTCCCTCACTCGATGACTAGCTTTCCCATCACCACCGCGAAGAAGATTTTCATTTTCGCACGAGGAAGCCCAGCCATCCCTGGCCCCGCGTTTGTCACCTATTGGGTGACAAACCGCGGAGCGGCGGAGCGGCGGGGAAATTAAGGGCGGTAGGCCTTTGACGAGGAAAACGATCCAACCATGCTGCACACCATCAAACCCGGGGAACACGGCGCGCTGGGCGAGCCGATGGCCCATGCCGTGCAGGCCTGCGTGCACTGCGGGTTCTGCCTCGCGGCGTGCCCGACGTACCATGAGCTGGGGCAGGAGATGGACACGCCGCGCGGGCGCATCGTGCTGATGAAGCAGGTGCTGGAGGGCAACCTGCCGTGGACGGCGGCGCAACCGCATGTCGACCGGTGCCTCGGCTGCCTGGCGTGCGAGCCCGCGTGCCCGAGCGGCGTGCCGTACCGCGATCTCATCAGCCCCTTCCGCGCGCTGGCACAGCCGCACTTCAAGCGGACGCCCGTCGAGCGACTCCGCCGCTGGCTGGCGGGACAGACGATCCCCTTTCCCGGGCGTTTCCGGCTGGCCCTGCGTGCGGCGCGGGTCGGGCGGTGGTTGGGGCCGCTAGTGCCGCGCGTGCTGCGGCCGATGCTGGAGCTGGCGCCCGCTGCGGTGCCGCCGGCCGAAAGCTGGGCACCGGTCACGCCCGCGCATGGTTTGCGCCGCGCACGTGTGGCACTGCTGGCCGGCTGCGCGCAGCAGGTGCTCGACCCGGACATCAATACCGCGACGATCGACGTGCTGACGCGCAACGGCATCGAGGTGGTGCTGCCCCCGGCGCAGGGCTGCTGCGGCGGCCTCGCCTGGCACACGGGCGACCTGGCGGCGGCACAGGCGTTCGCGCGGCGGAACCTCGATGCGTTCCCGGCCGACGTCGATGCGATCCTGACCAACGCGGCCGGTTGCGGCTCGGCGATGCACGAGTACCACCTCATCCTGCGCGGCACTCCCGACGAGGCGCGGGCCGATGCGTTCCGGCGGCGGGTGGTGGATGTCAGCGTGTTCCTGATCCGCCTCGGCCTGCGCGAGACTCCCCCGGACACGGGACGCCGGCAGCGCATCGCCTACCACGACGCCTGTCACCTCGCGAATGCGCAGAACGTCCGGTGTGAGCCGCGTGAGCTGCTCCGGGCGATCCCGGGTGTCGAGCTGTACGAAATTGCGGAGGGCCACCTGTGCTGTGGCAGCGCGGGGACCTACAATCTCGACCAGCCCGCATTGGCCGCGTCACTCGGTGAGCAGAAAGCGCGGGCGGTGGCAGCAACGGGGGCGGAACTGGTGGCCTCGGGGAACATCGGCTGCCTTACGCAGCTGCAGGCGCATCTGGCCAAATCGGGGTCTGCGCTACGCGTACGGCACACGATGCAGGTGCTGCGGGATGCGTATGAGGGCCGGGAGAAGTAGTTGGTAGTTTGTAATTGGGAATTGGGCCTGAGCCGGGGTCATTCCGTTGTAGCAACGGTCTTGCAGGCGATGAGCAACGCGGACCGAGTTGAAATCGCCTGCAAGCCGGCTCCTACCTGGAACAACCGAACGATTCCCCATTTTCAGTCGTGGCGTTATCCAATGACAAAATGAGCCGGCTTGGATCGGCCTCGGCTTGTCTCCTATGCAACGGATAGGGATTGGAAAATTTGCAGGAGGCGATCCGAGGGCAAACCGAGGAGGGTAGGAGCCAGGCTCCCCGGCTGTGACCCGTGCGTTAGGGATGAACGAATTCTGGGCCCGGGAATTTTGGCAGGGCTCACCCTCCGGGTGAGCCGTTCGATATCCTTACGATTCAAGAGCGCGGCTCGGCGGGGGCCCTCGCCCTACCTCAAACCGGCACCAGCAGCTTGTCCTCGGCGGCGACGACCGCCTGGATGAATTCCTCGGGTGTGGCCGCCGCTAGGAAGGCTTCGCGGTTGGCGGGGTCCTTGAGGAGCTTGCAGAGCGAGCTGACGACGAGGAGATAGTCGCCGGGCTTGGTCTTGGGCGTGCCGAGCATGAAGAGGAGACGGACGGTTTCATTTCCGTTCTCGAACGGGATCCCGTCATCGCTGCGACCGACGGCCAGGACGATGGACTTCACGTGTCCGGTGCGGGCATGGGGCAGGGCGACCTCGTTGCCGAGGCAGGTGGTGTCGAGGCGGTCGCGCTCAAGCAGCTCGGCATGGAAGCCGGCGAAGTCCGTCACGTCCGGATGACCGGCGAGCAGGCGGGCGACCTCGGTGATCGCGGCGACGCGCTGGCCCGACTGCACGTGCAGCAAGATGCGCGAAGGATCGAGGAGCTGGGAGATTTTTCCGGCCATGCAAACGCGGGGGTTCGGCGGGGAGGGCAAGGACAAATGAGGCCCGGGCGGAAACGTTGGCAAGGGCGGAATACGAGAGGGTGGAGCGCGTTGACCTCAACGCGCTGAAAACCTCTGTCCTTGGTTATCCGTTGACGGAGCCAACCAACGCGTTGGGGTCAACGCGTTCCACCTGTCAGCCGGCCGCGGCTGGGACGAAGGGCGCATCGCTGCCGCCTTCTTCCTCCGTCTCGACGATGCGGGCGATGCCGAGGAGCTTGTCGCCCTCGGCGAGGGTCACGAGCTTCACGCCCTTCGCGCCGCGGCCGGTCTCGCGGATCTCCGCCACGCGGGTGCGGATGCTCTGGCCCTTGGCGGTGAGAAGCATGACCTCGTCGGTGTCGTGGACGCTGAGCGCACCGGCTACACTCACGGAGGCGTCGTCGGGCAGGTCGATGGCGATGACGCCCGAGCCGCCGCGGCTGGTGAGGCGGTAGTCCTCGAACGGGGTGCGCTTGCCGATGCCATCCTCGCGCGCGACGAGCAGGCGGGCGGCGGGATCGCAGACCTCGATGGCCTTGACGAAGTCGCCGTCGTACTTGAAGCGCATGCCGGTGACGCCGACGGTGCCGCGGCCCTGGTCGCGGAGGTCGCTTTCGTTGAAGCGGACGGCCTGGCCCTTGTGGCTGATGAGGATGATCTCGTTCTCGCCGTTCGTCAGCACGCAGCCGACGAGGGCGTCACCTTCCTCCAGGTTGATGCCGATGAGACCGCCCTCGCGGGTGGTGTTGGCGTAGTCGGTGAGGCTGGTCTTCTTGGTGATGCCGTTGCGGGTGACCATCACGAGGAACTGGCCCGGCGCGAAGTCCTTCACGCAGAGCATGGCGGCGATCTTCTCGGTCTCGGTGAGGCGGAGGAACGACGACACGGACTTGCCCTTGGAAGTGCGGGTGCCCTCGGGGACATCGTAGACCTTCTTCGCGTGGCACTGGCCGGTGCTGGTGAGGAAGAGGATGTAGTCGTGGGTGGAGGCGGTGAAGAGGTTCTCCACGAAATCCTCCTCGTAGGTCTCGGCGCCGATGACGCCCTTGCCGCCGCGCTTCTGCGAGCGGTAGTCGGCGACGCGGGTGCGCTTGATGAAACCGAGATGGGAGACGGTGATGACGCAGCCCTCGTTGGGAATGACGTCCTCCATGCGGAAATCGCCGGCGGCGGCCACGATCTCGGTGCGGCGGGGCGAGGTGTACTTCGCCTTCATTTCGGCGAGCTCCTTCTTGATGAGCGCCATCAGGATGGATTCGGATTCGAGAATGGCGCGCAGTTCGAGGATGAGCTTCTCCAGCGCGAGGTATTCCGCCTCGATCTTGCCGCGCTCGAGGCCGGTGAGCTGGTACAGGCGGAGCTCGAGGATGGCGTCGGTCTGGCGCTCGGAGAGGGGATATTTCGTCATCAGCCGCACCTTGGCCTCGTCGCGGTTGGACGAGGCGCGGATGATCTTCACGAAGTCATCGAGGTTATCGAGGGCGATGATGTAGCCCTCGAGGATGTGGGCGCGGTCCTCGGCCTCCCGGAGGCGGAACCTGGTGCGGCGGGTGACGACATCGCGGCGGTGCTCGATGTAGCACTCGATGAGCTCCTTGATGTTCATCTGCTTCGGCCGCTTCTTGTCGAGCGCGAGCAGGGTGACGCCGAAGGAGGACTCGAGGGCGGTCTTCTGGAAGAGCTGGTTGATGACGACCTTCGCCTGCTCGCCGCGCTTCAGCTCGATCACGATGCGGGTGTTCTCGTCGGACTCGTCGCGCAGGTCGCGGATGCCGTCGATCTGCTTCTCGCCGACGAGCTCGGCGATGCGGAGGACGAGCGTGTTGCGGTTAACGTTGTACGGGATCTCGGTGATGACGATCTGCTCCATGCCGCCCTTCATCTCCTCGGTATGGGCCTTGCCGCGGGTGCGGACGATCCCCTTGCCGGTCTTCAGGTAGCTGAGGATGCCCTCGCGGCCAGAGATGATGCCCCCGGTCGGATAATCGGGGCCCTTGACGATGGTGCAGAGCTCGTCGAGGGAGATGCGCGGGTTGTCGATGATGGCGACGGTGGCGTCGATGATCTCGTCGAGGTTGTGCGGCGGGATGTTCGTCGTCATGCCGACGGCGATGCCGGTCGAGCCGTTCATCAGCAGGTTCGGCAGGGCGGAAGGGAGGACGGTGGGCTCGGTGGTCGACTCTTTGTAGTTGGGGACGAAGTCGACGGTGTCCTCCTCGATGTCCTTCAGCAGGTCCTCGGCGATGTCCTTGAGGCGCGCCTCGGTGTAACGGTAGGCCGCGGGCGGATCGCCGTCGACCGAGCCGAAGTTACCCTGCGGATCGATGAGCGGGTAGCGCATGACCCAGGGCTGCGCCATGCGGACGAGCGTGTCGTAGACGGACGAGTCGCCGTGCGGGTGGTAATTCTTGAGCACCTCGCCGACGACGCCGGCGCACTTGTCGAACGGGCGGTTGTGCACCAGGCCTTCGCGGAGCATCGCGTAGAGGACGCGGCGCTGGACCGGCTTCAGGCCATCGCGGGCGTCGGGCAGGGCCCGCGAGATGATGACGGACATCGAGTACTCGATGTAGGCCGTCTGCATGATGTCGGTGATGTTGGCCGAGGAGAGTTTTTCGTTGGCGGTGTACACGGGGAAAGTAGCGGGTAGTGAGTAGCGGGTAGCGAGTAGTCAGGAACTTCGGCGCTCGAGGCCGTTGATGTAGCCTTGGAGCAGGCGGGAGACCTCTTCGAGGTCGGCTTGAAGAGTGGTCGTGTCCGTGTAGCGGAGATCGTGGGCGAGGATCAGTTGGTAGAGACACTCGTCGGCCGAGCCTTGAGCGATGTTGTAGAATCGGGCCTTATCGGGTTTGGTGCGCTTGCGGAAGCCCTCGACGAAATTCGACGGAATGCTGGCCGCGGCCCGGCGCAGCTGCGACGTGAGGGCGAAGAGCTCGTGCTTGGGGAACGCCTCGGTGACGCGATAGATCGCCAGCGTGAAGGCGTGAGCCTTCTGCCACACGACGACATCCCGGAAGGATTGCGATTGGTTTGCCATGCTCGCTACTCGCTACCCACTACTCGCTACTCAAACGTCCAGAAACTGCACGTTCAGCGCATTGTCCTCGATGAATTGCCGGCGGGGCGGAACCTCGTCGCCCATGAGGAGGGTGAAGAGGGCGTCGGCCTTGGCGGCGTCGTCGATGTTGACCTTGAGCAGACGGCGCTTCTCGGGGTCCATGGTGGTCTCGAAGAGCTGCTTCGGGTTCATTTCACCGAGACCCTTGTAGCGTTGGATGCTGAGGCCCTTGCGGCCGTTGGCGCGGATCTGTGTGACGATGTCGAGGGGGCCGCGGAGCTCGATCTTGTTTTCGCTCTTCTGGCCGGGGTTTTCGGTGATGGTGAAACGCGCCTCCTCGGTCGCGCTGAACCGGGCGATGTCGAGGCCGGTCGCGGCGATGGCCTTGAGCAGCTTGGTCATCTCGGTGCTCTCGAAGATCTCGTGCTTGGTCCGGCGCGTGGGACTGAGCACGTTCTTCCGCTCCACGATCGGGTTCGCGCTGCCGGGTTCGGCGGCGGCCGTGTCGGATTGCTCGGACAGGTCGGCGTTGAGCTTCTTGTCCTGCAGGAATTTCGCGAGGGCGGCCTCGTCCTTCAGGAACTCGTGGGTCTCCTGGTTGCCGGCGCGGATGCGGATGATGTAGCGCGGCAGGGCGTGCGTGGCCGGTTCGTGCGTATCGAGATACTCATCGAGCGCGGCGCCGTAGCGCGTGACGCCGGCGCCGAGCTTCTCGAGGGCGGCGAGGTTCTCGACGATCTTGTCGACCTGGGCGGGGGCGAAAACGTGGCTGTCGGCGAGGCGGGTGAGGACGACGTCCTCGGAGCCGAGCTCGAGGAGGATGCGGTTGAGCTGCTCGTCGTTGTCGACGTACTGCTCGCGCTTCTTGCGCTTGATTTTGTAGAGGGGCGGCTGGGCGATGTAGACGTAGCCGCGCTCGATCAGGCCCTTCATCTGGCGGTAGATGAACGTGAGGAGCAGCGTGCGGATGTGGGAGCCGTCGACGTCGGCATCCGTCATGATGATGATCTTGTGGTAGCGGGCCTTGGCGGCGTTGAAGCCGCCGACGGACTCGTCGCCCTCGCCGATGCCGGTGCCGCAGGCGGTGATGAGGGTGCGGATTTCCTCGTTGCCGAGGACCTTGTCGAGGCGGGCCTTCTCGGTGTTGATGAGCTTGCCGCGGAGCGGGAGGATGGCCTGGAAGCGGCGGTCGCGGCCCTGCTTGGCGGAGCCGCCGGCGGAGTCGCCCTCGACGATGTAGAGCTCGGTGAGGGCGGGGTCGCGCTCGGAGCAGTCGGCGAGCTTGCCGGGGAGGCCGCCGCCGGAGAGGGCGCCCTTGCGGACGGTCTCGCGGGCCTTGCGGGCGGCCTCGCGGGCGCGGGCGGCGTTGAGGGACTTGTCGACGATGCGCTTCGCGACGGGCGGGTTCATCTCGAAGTACTGCATCAGGCCCTCGTAGGCGGCGGAGCCGACGACGCTCTCGACCTCGGGGGAGAGCAGCTTGACCTTGGTCTGCGACTCGAACTTCGGGTCGCTGTGCTTGATGGACACGACGGCGGCGAGGCCCTCGCGGACGTCATCGCCGGTGATCTGGGGATCCTTGTCCTTGAGCAGATTGTTGGCCTTGGAGAACTGGTTGATGGCGCGGGTGAGGGCGCTGCGGAAGCCGGAGAGGTGGGTGCCGCCGTCCGGGTTGTGGATCGTGTTGGTGTAGCAGAGGACCTGATCGTTGTAGGTGTCGTTGTACTGCAGCACGATCTCGGCGTGGATCTCGGCGGGTTTGTCGTCGAGCTGGAGCTTGGTCTCCTTGACGATGCGGATGGGCTTCGGGTGGAGCGGGGTCTTGCCGGTGTTGATCTGCTTCACGAACTCCTCGACGCCGTCCTTGTAATAGTAGGTCTCCGGCTTGGACTCGGCGGGGCGCTCGTCGGTGAAGACGATCTCCAGCCCGGAATTGAGAAAGGCGAGCTCGCGCAGGCGCTGGCTGATGCGACTGGCCTGGAAGACGGTGGTCTCCTTGAAGATCTCGGCGTCGGGCTTGAAGGTGATGTAGGTGCCGGTGCCGCGGGCCTTGCCGATGACCTCGAGCTTCTGGACGGTTTTGCCGCGCTCGAACTTCATGTGGTAGACTTGGCCACCGCGGGAGACCTCGACCTCGAACCACTCGGAGACGGCGTTGACGCACTTGGCGCCGACACCGTGGGTGCCGCCGGAGAACTTGTAGCCGCCCTGGCCGTACTTGCCGCCGGAGTGCAGGGTGGTAAGGACCATCTCGACGCCGGGAATCTTGTAGGTCGGATGGATATCGACGGGGATGCCGCGGCCGTTGTCGCGGATGCTGATCGAGCCGTCGACGTGGATGTTGACCTCGATGCGGGAGCAGAAATTGGCCAGATGCTCGTCGACCGAGTTGTCGAGCACCTCGGAAACGCAGTGGTGGAGAGCCCGCTCGTCGGTGCCGCCGATGTACATGCCCGGCTTCTTGCGGACGGCCTCGAGACCCTCGAGTTTGCCGAGTTTGGAGGCGTCGTAGGCGTCGGCGCCGGCCTGGTTGATCACGTTGCGTTCTGCGTCGGTTTGGTCGGCCATGAAGGGGTTTTGCGAGTTTGAAATATGAAGGGGAAATTCTTTCGGCGAACGGTCGCGCACGCGAGGGTTTTTTTGGGAAAAAACTGCCCCGAAAACAGCCCTTTTTTGGCTTTAAAACGGGGTTCGGGGGCCTCCCGGTATCCCCCTAGGGGGTCAGGGGCTCCGGCGGGCCGGACTTTTCGTTTGCGCGACTTGCCCGGCACCCTAGCTTCGCCGCCGAGTGAAGCTGTCCGTCAAAACCGTTTATGCCTGCCGGGTGCTGGCCCAGATCGCCCGGATGCATGGCACGGGGGAGCTGGCGCACGTGGAAAACCTCGCCCGGGTGGAGGCCGTGCCGCCCAACTACCTGGGGCAGATCCTGAGCGAGCTTCGGGATGGCGGGCTGATCACCAGCCGGCGGGGCAAGACGGGCGGCTACGCCCTGGCCCGTCCCCCGGAAGACATCTCCCTGTACGACATCCTGACCCTGGTCGAGGGGGAGGTGTTGGATTTTGGCGTCGACGGCAAGGGGCGTTCCGGCCGCCGCGTGCAGCAGGCCTGGCTGGTCGTGCGGTCCGCCTTGATCGCGGAAACCAAGCGCCACACCCTCGACATGCTCGTCAGCCGCGAGGTTGAGGAGATGTATTACATCTGATCCGCTCCCTTTATGCCCACCCCCTTGCTTGAAAAGCTCCTAATCCTGCAGGACCGCGACACGCGGCGCCTGAGCCTTGAGGGGCAGCTCAAGGCGGTGCCGCGGGACATCCTGGCGGTCGAGCAGAAGATCGCCGGGGAAAAGGCGGCCATCGAGACGGCCCGCCTGGAGCTGCGGGAGCTCGAGTCGAAGAAAAAGCTAATCGAGACCGAGATTGGTTCCGCCGAGGACAAGCTGGCGAAGTACAAGAACCAGCAGATGCAGGTGCGGAAGAACGACGAGTTCCAGGCCCTCGGCCACGAGATCGCCACGACCCAGTCCGCGATCGGTGCCTTCGAGGAGCAGGAACTGCAGGTAATGTATGCGATCGACGAGGCGAAGAAGAAGTTCGCGGCGGCCGAGGCCCTGTTGAAACAGAACATCGCCGGCCACGAGATGCGCATCCGCACCCTGCGCGAGCGTGAAGTCAACGTGGCCGTCGAGCTCAAGACCGCCCAGGCCGACGTGACCAGCGCGCGCAGCCCGCTGGAGGAGCCGGTGCTGCGGGTTTACGACCGCATCGCGCAGCAGAAGCAGCCCGTCTGCGTGCCGCTGCACGGGGGCAAGTGCGGCGGATGTCACCTCAAGGTTTCCAGCGAGGCCGAGTCCGCCTCCCGCGGCAAGAACCCGGACATCAAGCTGCCGGTCTGCGACCAGTGCGGGCGGATCCTGTACTGGGAAAGCTGACGCCAGCGGCTGCTGGCGAGGAGTTGGTAATGGGGAATTTGTTATTGGTGCTGAAACCGGGCAACCGTCCCAATTCCAAGCGACTAACTCCGATCCGCCGCTCACCGCCCTCGCAGGCGGTTCCAGAGATGGCGGGCGCGGTAGCGGGTGCGGCGGGCGCTCGTGAACAACGCATCGGGCGCCTCCATCCCGTCGGCATTCACCCGGTAGAGCAGGGGGGTGTCCCAGCCGGGATTGTCGGCCCCGCCGATCCGGAAGACGTGACGGTAGCATTCCTGGGCGCGCTGCCGCGCGGGCGGGGAGAAGCGACCGTAGGGAAAGACAAAGCTGTCCACGGATTGCCCGAGACGGGAGGCCAGGACGGTCTGCGGCACCACGATCTCGGTGTGCAGGTCCACGCTTTCGCCATCGAGCCGGCAATGGGTGAAGCCATGGGCCGCGATCGTGACGTGTCCGCTCCGGGCCATCTCGCGCAATTCCGTCCAGGTGCAGAATCCGACGTAATTGGGATGGGTGAAGTTCACGTCCGGCTCGGCCTGCAGGCGGACCTCGGCGGACGCCTCGGCCTGTTCCTGCAGGACCACGGGCGGGACGGCCAGCACCGCGCGGAGCCCGTGCTTTTTCAGCAGGGGGAAAACGACTGCGTAAAAATCGAAGTACCCATCGTCGAACGTCAGGCAGACATTGAGCCGGCGGGAATCGAGCACCTCGCCCGGCAGGATGCAGGCGTGCTGGGCGGCGATATGGGCGAAATGCGCATCCAGCATGCGGGGCGAATTGCCCAGCCGGCCGGCGCGCGCGCGATGGTACATCAGGGCGAGCAGTCTCATGCGAAGCGGCGGCGATTGGTCTCGTGCAAGTAGAGGTATTTCCAGAACACGAGCTGGGCCTTGAAGGCGCTGATCGTGAATCCCTCGCCACCCTGCAGGCAGCCGCGCTGGAGCACATAGCTCTTGAAAAACGCCCAGGTCCCGCGCGCCAGCGCCTTCACCGGCCCCGCGGACGTGCGGCCGGCCTCCTGCTCGGCAAACAGCCGGCTGTACTCCCGGGTCTTGCGCAGGAAATCGTCGACCGACCCGTAGGAGTAATGCCGGATGGGCTGGCGCAGCCGCCGGACGAAAAGGTTTTCGGTCTGCACGCGCTCATGCACCTCGCTCCCGCAAAAATTGGTGGTGCGGCGGTTGAACAGCCGCTCGTGACGGTCGGGGTGCCAGCCACAGGAGGTGATGCGCCGCCCGTTGAAGTAGTTGTGAAACGGAATCGCGTAAACGATGCGCGGGTCCAGGGGCAGGGCCTTGATCTCGGCGGCGAGCGAGTCAGATACGACCTCGTCGCTGTCCACCGACAGCACCCAGTCATGCCGGGCGAGAGCCACCGCCTGCTGGTGGGCGCGGCCAAAACCGGGGAAGGCTCCCTCCAGCCGGTACAGTTGAACATTGGGATGCCGCTGCGCGATGGCCATCGTGTCATCCGTCGAGCCGGTATCGAGGACCACCACCTCGTCGCACCAATGCAAGGCGGCCAGCACCTGCTCGAGGTGGGCCGAGCCGTTCTTGGTAATGACGGTCGCGCTGATGGGGGTCAGTCCTGGCGGCTCGAGTCGGTGGGGCCGGATCGTATGGACGGTCGCGGTGAAACGGCGTGGGGTGACGGCGGTTTCGTAATGGTTGATCACACCTTTGGTCAAGGAAGTGGATAGGGGCATTTCCTCATCCTATCTCTTGTCCGTTCCCGTGTATGTCCGCCGCGATTGGAATTTCCTGTCAGGCGTCACCTGACAAACCCGGTGGTGTCAGCCAGCCAGGCCGTAAAACGCGGTTGGCGCGTGACGGTAAGAAACAGGACCGCCGGATGGTGGTACAGCTTTGCGCCGCTGCGCGAAACCGGCTTGGTAGGACTGATCCCAAACTGTACCATTACCGATCACCGCGTTCGCAGTCCCGGCTTCAGTCGGGATTACGAACAATCGCTGTTTCCTCGAAGCGCCGGTTGACCACGAAAGACACGAGACGCACGAAAGAATGAAGTTGGAGCGTAATCCATTTTACCAGGAGAGGCCCGGTAGGGTGTGCCAGCACGAATCAGATTTTTCTCTCCCAGCATTCTTTTCGTATATTTGGTGCTTTTTATGGTGACCCCTCATGGCCTGAGCCCGGTTCAGGGCTTTTTGCCTTCCTGCCAGCGCACGGCGGCGCGGATCAACTCGGAGGCATCCGCGAGGCCGAGTTTCTCGCGAATGCGCGCGTAGTAGGTTTGGACCGTCTTGAGGCTGATCCTCAGGTCATCCGCGATCCGGCGGGTGGAATGGCCCTCGCCCAGGCGTCGGAAGACATCCAGTTCGCGGTCGCTCAGGACCTCCGGCGAGGCGGTGTTTTCCTCCGGTGACCGGCCCACCATGCGTTCGGCGAGGGCGGCAAGGACCGAGGCCTCCGCGTAGATTTTCCCGGCGTGCACTTGCCGGATGGCGGTCACGATCTGGCTGGTGGACTCGCGCTTCATCACGTATCCGCGGGCACCGGCGCGCAGCGCCCGCTCGATGTCGCTGATCTCCTCGTGCATCGAAAGCACGACCACCGGCACGGCGGGCAGCTGGTTGCGCAGGTCCTTAATGAGTTCCAGGCCGGAGCCGTGCTCGAGCGAAAGATCCACCACCGCCACGTCGGGCGGGGCGGCCGTCATGGCCGCAAGGGCGTGGACTGGATCGCCCGCCTCACCGCACACCTCGAGATCCGGCTGCAAGCGCAGCAAGCTGCCGAGCCATTCGCGGACGAGCGGGTGGTCGTCGACGATGAAGATGCGCAGCCGGGCGGGAGGGTTCACGGGAGGGATTCCGCCGCGGGTTGCGGGATGTGGCAGATGACGCGCGTGCCCTCGCCGGGCGCGGGGACGACGGACAGCGTCCCGCCGATGAGCGCGGCCCGATGCTCCATGATTTGCAGGCCCAGTCCGGCGTTGCGGGCATCCGGTGGCGGCAGGCCCCGGCCATCGTCGTGGACCATGAGGAAAGTGGCCTCGTCATTGCCGGCGAGGACAATGTCGACGCGCTGGGGCTCGGAATGGCGCAGGGCGTTGCGCATGGCTTCCTGGGCGATGCGGAACAACTGGGCGGCGGCGGCGTCCATGATGACCGGCCGGCCTTCGATCCGGAAGCGGCAGGGCACGCCGCCCTCGCTGCCTTTCATCGCGAGATTGGTCAGTTCGCCGGCGAGATTGGCGGGCTCGATGCTGGCGAGCAGCAGGCCGCGGGCGAGACCGCGGGTCTTGGCAATGCCCTCCTCCACGTAGCCCACGATGGCTTGGGCGTCGCGCGCCGCCGAGTCGGCGTGGCTGGCGGCCAGGTGCTCGGCCAGCACCTTCGTGGCAAACGCCGTGCCCACGAGATGCTGGCAGAGGTCATCGTGCAGTTCCCGGCCGATGGCGTTCCGTTCGCTGGCGGCGATGTTGAGCAGCTCCCGTTCGAGCCGCTCGCGGGTGCGGCTGGACTGCTCCAGCGCCGCGGTGCGCCGCTGGACGCGCGCCTCGAGCTGCCGCTTGAGGGAGATCAGGGAATGAAAGACCCACACGAGGGTGAGGGATATGCCGACGTCGACGAGCCGGTTCCAGAAGACGGCGAAAGGCTCGACATGATCGAGGATGCCGTCGGCAAGGTCACCCGCGGTGCGAACCACCACGCAAAACGTGGCCATGGCGCAACCCTCCTTCCAACCCAGCCATGCGACGCTGAGCATGATGGGAATAAGGTAAAAGAGCTGCAGCGAAAACCAGATGCCCGTGACATAATCCACCCAGCCGAGAGCCGCCACGATGCCGACGATCACCAACGTCGACTGGACCCGGCTTTGCCGTGGTGGAGCCGTCAGCCAGACCAACGCCCATGAGTCGGCCAAGGGGCGTTCGGGGGCCAAGGGTGGCTTTTGATCAGGCATGAAGGGGTGGATTTATCCTGCCGCAATGTCGGCCGGCGCCGCAGTCGGGTCAAGGATGGCGGCGGGGGAGAGCGGGAGGTGGTGTCCAGTTCCACGGTTTGATCCGACCTTATCGTTCTCGTTATCCGTTCTCTTTCTCGTTCTCCCCATCCGAACACCGACCCGAGAATGAGGAACGAGAATGAGAACGAGAACGATTTTGAACCAAGGACGGCGAAACCGGGGTACCACCGGGCCGCGGGGGTAGTGGTGCCGTTTCAAACAAAGACGCAAACACGGGGAGAAAAGACAATTTCACACAGAGGCACGGAGGACGCAGAGATCAATCATCGGCGAACCACTCCGTGTCCTCCGTGCCTCTTTGTGAAAATCCGGGTTCCGAGCCCAACCTCCGGCCTTACTCCGCGGCTTTGCGTCTCGGCGCGAAACCGGCTCGGTCGGATTGATCCCAAACTCGACCATTGCCGGGCCGGGGGCGGACTTGCATTTGCCCGGACGCTTCCTAGCGTCGGCCTCCTTGGTTTTGGGGCCTGGTCGTCGCTCCGAGTTCTTTGATCCCAAGGCGCGGGTAATGCCGCGCCCGATAGAAGTTCGGAGAGGAAAGTCCGGACACCACAGGGCAGGATGCTGCGCCAGCCGCAAGGCGAGCGCAGGCGTCGCGTTTCAAGGCGCGATGACGGACAGTGTCACAGAAAATAAACCGCCCGGTTCGACTCGCTGCAAGGCGGCTCGCTCAGGGCAAGGGTGAAAAGGTGGGGTAAGAGCCCACCGCGCCAACGGCGACGTTGGCGGCACGAAAAACCCCGTCCGGTGCAAGGCAAAATAGGTGGCTGGACGGCCCGTCCCATAGCCACGGGTATGCCGCATCCCGCTTCGCCCTGCGAAGCCCGGCGCAAGCCGGGCCAAGCGGGGCTACGCAGGACAAGTCCGCCGCGAGGCGGAGTTGAGAGAAATGACGACCGAATCCCGCGCGAGCGGGAGGAACAGAATCCGGCTTACCGGCCCCAAAAC
>CAIKHO010000051.1 GCA_903827245.1 uncultured Opitutia bacterium | reverse complement strand
CACCTTCCAGAGCAGGATCGCGGCCTCGTCCGGCCAGCCCCACGTGTAGAAGGTGTCGGCGGCGAACAGCGCATGCACCCCGTTGGCCTGGGTCTCGCCCTGCAACGTCTGCCAGAGCTCATCGGCGCGGGCCTTGTTCCCCAGCTGGCGCGCGGCCTGCATCCCGTAGGCCAGGCGGATGAACTCCACATCGCGGCCCCAGTCGCCGCCCGCCACCCAGGCATTCAGGCCGGTCCAGTCGGACACCTGCCGGAAGGATTCGGCCGCGACGACAACGACCGGAGGCTTGCCCGTCAGCGCCGGCGGCAGCTGCTGCACCCAGCGGACCGCCTCGGCGCCGCGGTCGATCTGGTTCAGCCAGCCGACCAGCAGGGCAATCTGGCTGGAGTTCACGGCCTGGTTTTTTTCGAGAATGGCGAGCACCTCGACGAATTTCGCGTTGTCCGCGCGGGAGAGGGCCAGCAGGCAATTGGGGATGTCGGCGAGACTGCACCGGGGATGGGCCCGCAGCGCCTCGCCCCACTTCAACATGGCGGCGCGATCGTCGTGATCGAGTGCGTCACCGAGCAGCGGGCGCAGCGCGGTCGCGCCCCATTCACGGTCGGGCGCCCATTTGGCGAGGAGCGCGAGGCCGTGCTGGCGCTCGGCGGGGTCACGGGAGTAGATCAGGATGGAGCCCAGCGGTACCTCGTCGATGGCGACGGGCCCGTCCAGGCGCAGCGCGGTTTCAAAGTGTGTGCGGGCGGCGGTGAGCTCGACGCGTCGGCGGGCGATTTCACCGGCGAGCCGCTGGGCATGCGAGGAGCCGGCCAGCCCCGCGGCGGGCAGGGTCGCGAGCGCCTGCTCCGCCGTGTCCGGTTGCTCGGCGAGCAGGGCATCCTCCGCCCATTGCAGGGTAAATTCGGTGTTTTCCGGGTCGAGGGTCGCCGCGTGGTGCGAGTAATCCACGGCCTCGGCCAGGCTCCGGCGGCGCCGCGCCAGCTCGGCGGCCAGCCGCCAGACCTCGGGCCGCTCCGGGGAATCGGCCAGCGCCTGCTTCAGCGTTTCGGACGCATAGTCGTAGCGGCCGGCGGCCATCCATTGGCGGGCGATGCTGAGCGCGTTGCGTCGCATCCACCACGGGTAGGCCCACGCCCACGCCGCGCCGATCACGACGAGGAGGGCGAGCGCGGCATAGAGGGACCGCCGCAGCGCGTGGCGGGTCTCGAGGTAATCCAGCAACCGCCACCAAAGATCGCGCAAGCGGAAGTTCGTGACGCGGGCGCTCCGTCGCCGCCATCGTTTTTGAAACGGGCTGCTGGTCTGGTCCTCCGGGGGAACGCCGTTGGGGTGATTGGGATGGTCCATCAGGACTGGGCAAATACAGCTGGAACATTGGACGGATCGAGGGGGATAACAAGCCGGATGAAGTGCGCCCGCCCGGCCCGACGCGGGGAAAATCGCCGCGAAGCGCAACGGCCGGATTGAAAAATCCACGGCGGTTAGAACAGACTCGGGACGATGACTCCGGCCGAGGCCAAAAAACAGATTGCCGCCCACCGGGCCGAGGTGGCGCGGCATGACGAGCTTTATTACCGCAAGGCGAAGCCGGCGATCAGCGACCTCGAGTACGACCGGCTGAAGCGGGAGCTGGCGGACCTGGAAAAACAATTTCCTGCCGCGGCGCGGGCGGTGGCGGTCGAGTCGCCCACCGAGAAAGTCGGCGACGACCGGTCGGAGGGCTTCCAGACCTACCGGCACCGGCTCGCGATGCAGAGCCTCGACAACACCTATTCCGAAGCCGAGCTGCGCGAGTTTCACGCCCGCCTTGCCAAGCTGCTCGATCGCGAGGATCTCGCCTACGTGGTCGAGCCCAAGATCGACGGCCTCGCGGTGAGCCTGACCTACGAAAAGGGCCAGCTCGTCCGCGCGGTCACGCGGGGCAACGGGGTCGAGGGCGACGACGTGACTGCCAACGCGCAGACGATCCACTCCCTGCCGCACAGCCTGAAGAAGACGAAAAGTGCGCCCATCCCCGATGTCATCGAGGTGCGTGGCGAGATTTTCATGACGCTCGCGGAGTTTCAGCGCATCAACCAGGCGCGGGAGGAGGAAGGGCTCGAGCGCTATGCGAACCCGCGCAACCTCGCCGCCGGCACCATCAAGCTGCTCGACCGCAGCGAGGTCGCGCAGCGGAAACTGGAGATCGTGCTGTACGGCCTGGGCTACTGCGAACCGGCGGCGGCTGCGGGTGAGACGCAGAGCGGCTACCACGAGCGGGTCCGCGCTTGGGGGTTGCCGACCGTGGAGAAAATCTGGAAAGTGCGGGGCATCGACGAAGTCTGGAATGCGGTCCGGGAACTCGACCAGCTGCGGCACCGTTTTTCCTACGGGACGGACGGGGCCGTGGTGAAACTGGATGCGCTCCAGCTGCAGCGGGACGCCGGCAGCACGAGCAAGGCGCCGCGCTGGGCCATGGCCTACAAGTTTGCGGCGGAGCGGGCGGAAACCCAGTTGCGGGCCATCACGATCCAGGTCGGCCGCACCGGCGTGCTCACGCCGGTCGCAGAGCTGGAGCCGGTGTTTCTCGCTGGATCGACGGTCGCGCGCGCCACCCTGCACAATCGCGACGAGATCGCGCGCAAGGACATCCGCGTGGGCGATTTTGTCTTCGTCGAGAAGGCCGGGGAAGTCATCCCGGCGGTGATCGGCGCGAACCTCGCGCGCCGCACTCCGGAATGCCGGCCCTATGTTTTTCCCGGCAAGTGCCCTTCGTGCGGCACTCCGGTCGTGGAGGCGGAGGGGGAGGTGGCGCTCCGCTGTCCGAACTACGACTGTCCCGTGCAGGTGCGCCGTCGGGTCCAGCATTTCGCCTCGAAGGCGTGCGTGGACATCGACGGCTTGGGCGAGGCGATGGTGGACACGCTCGTGGAAAAAGGCTGGTTGAAAAGCATCCCGGACATCTACCGCCAGCGCCGCGAGGATTTGCTGACGCTGGGCAAGAGCGTGGAAAAATCCACCGACAACCTGCTGGCCGCGGTCGAGGCGAGCAAACGCGCCGACCTGTGGCGTTTCATCCACGGGCTGGGTATCCCGCATATCGGTGTGGCCGCGGCCAAGGACCTGGCCGGGCATTTCGGCAGCCTGGAGGCGCTGACGGATGCGAAACTGGGGGATTTTATCGGCGAGAAAAAGACGAGCCGCATCGAGGGCATCGGCGAGACGATGGCGCAGGCGATCATCGGGCATTTCAACCAGCCGACGAATCGCACGCTGGTGAGCGAACTGCTCGCGCTCGGCGTGGCACCCGCGGCACCGGTGAAAAAAACCGCCACCGCGACCAGCACCCTGCTGGCCGGCAAGACCCTGGTGCTGACAGGCACGCTCCCGTCCATGACCCGCGAGGAGGCCGCGGCGAAGATCGAGGCGGCCGGCGGCAAGGTGAGCGGCAGTGTCAGCAAGAAGACGAGCTACCTCCTCGCCGGCGCCGAGGCGGGCTCGAAGCTGGAGAAGGCGCGCGAACTCGGCGTGCCGGTGATCGACGAGGCGGAACTGATGAAATTGTTGGGTGGTTAGCGGGATCAGGCCGTTACATCGAGATGGACCGCGACACTCCGTGCGCGGTTGGTCTGCGGCGGTTCTATCAGCCGCCTGGCCTGTCCGCTATAGCCTTAGCGACGGGTAGTGGTACAGTTTGCGTTTGGTTCCCGTTTCCTGGGCGAAGCTGTAGCCGGCCTCGCTGAAGCCGGGCCGGGGTCGGCGACCCCGGCTACATCAAACTGTACCACTACCTAGCGACAGCGGAAGGTCGGCGGCCACCTTTCTGTTCCAGGAATCTCGCAGGCGATTCGTAGCGGAGCCGCTTCCGGCTCCACCGCGGAACGGGAAGCCGTTCCGCTACGCCCATCGCCTGCAAGCAGGCTCCTGCCACTGAATGACTCCGGCTGAGCCGATCCAGAAGGCCGGGCCCCCGGCATTCTGGGCTTGTGCCCTGCGTGCTATTCGGGCTTCGACTTTCCCGGTGAGACTACCCCGTTGCGCGGCCCTTGGGCTGATCCTGCTGGTTCCGTTTGCCGTGGTGGCGGCGGACCGGCTGCCGGTGGAAGACTTCGCCCGGGAACCCGCGACCTCGCGCGCGCGGCTTTCGCCGGATGGAAAATCGGTCGCCTTCTTGCGCAGCTACAACGGACTCCCGACACTGCATGTCAGTGAGATTGGGACGAAGAAGGTGTCCCGCCTCGACTTGGGCGAGGCGCTCCTGCTGAACGACGCACCCAAAGGCGTGGGCGGTTACGAGTGGGTCAGCAACGGGCGGCTCATTATCATCACCACGGTCTGGGACGGATTCTACGGCGTGCTCGCGGTGGACCACGACGGCGACAACGCGGTGCCGATCAGCGGGTACGAGGACAACAAGATCGCCATCAACGGCTCCAAGCTGTTCGCGCGGGAGGTGATCCACCGGTTTTTCGACAAGGACCATAATGTCCTGATGCTCGACCGCCACGAGGACGGGCCGGGCAGGACGAACCGCCCCGATGTGCTGATCGTCAACACCTCCGACGGCATGGCGCGCCGGCAGGTGAAGAACCCGGGCGAGGTCGGGTCCTGGGCCGTCGATGGCGCGGGAGTGGTGCGGCTGGGCATCCTTTCTCACGGGGAGCTCTCCGGCGCGATTTACCGCGAGAACGAAACCGCGGCGTGGCGCACCATCCTGCCGCTGGAAAACCGGAAGGGCCAGCTGCGGCCGATCGGCTTTGATGCCGTCCACGACAAGGTGTTTGTCGCGGCCCTGACAAAGGAGCAGCGCTGGACCTTGTTCCCGCTGGACCCGGCCACCGGACAGATGGAGGAACCGCTGCTGACCGACCCGGAGTACGATATCCTGCCGGACCACTACGTCCCGAGCCTTGACGGCCTGGCGCTGGCGGCGCCGATCTTCACGCCGAAGAAGGACGCCCTGCTCGGGCTCCGTTATGTCACGGACGCGCCGCGGGTGCGCTGGTTCAACCGGGATTACGCCAACCGCCAGAAAGCGGTGGACCACCTGCTGCCCGACACCGTCAACCTCCTGGTCGACATCTCGCTCGATGGAAAGCGGCTGCTCTGGTTCTCGTTCTCGGACCAGGATCCCGGCGTTTATTACCTGATGGACGAGGAGCACCACACGTTCGCGGCGCTGGGGCCGTGCCGGCCATGGATCAAGCCGGCGCAGATGGCGCCGATGCTGGCGATCAACTACAAGGCGCGGGACGGCCTGGTAGTCCACGGGTTTTTGACGGTCCCGACGGGTCATCCGCCGAAGGGGCTGCCGCTGGTGGTGATGCCGCACGGCGGGCCGTGGGTGCGCGATGTCTGGGGCTTCGATCCGCTGGTACAGCTGCTGGCGAACCGCGGGTACGCGGTCCTGCAGATGAACTATCGCGGATCGCCGGGCTACGGGGAGCAGCTTTACCAGGAGGCGCGGCGCCAGATCGGCGGGAAAATCCAGGACGACATCGAGGATGCGACGCGCTGGGCCATCGCCGCGGGCGTGGCCGATCCCAAGCGGATCGCGATCTTCGGGGGGAGTTACGGCGGCTATTCCGCGCTGTTCGCGCTCGGGCACAATCCCGAGCTCTACCGCTGCGGCATCTCCTATGCGGGAGTGACCGACTGGCCGGCGATCTACAACGACAGCGACGTGGCGGAGAACAAGGCGGCGAAGCAGTATTGGCGTGAGCAGATCGGCGATCCCGACAAGGACAAGGACATGCTACGGGCGGTTTCGCCGGTGAACTTTGCGGACAAGATCGTTGCGCCGGTGCTGATCATGCAGGGCCGGAAGGACCAGCGAGTGCCGCAGGATCAGGCCAAGCGGATGATCGCCGCGCTGGAAAACGCGGGGCACAAGCCGGAGAGCCTCTTCATCTCCGGCGTGGCCCACACCTATGGCCGCGAGAAGGACCGGATCGCGAGTTTCAAGACCATCGTGGATTTTCTGGAGCGTCAGCTCGGGCCCGGCGTGGAGTGAGTGGCGGACTGAGGCGCAGCTGCCGGCGGCAGTCTAGGGCGTGTTTCCAAACCCCGTTTGTCGCTCTGAGTCGGAGCAGCGACCTCCCGGCCTGCCCTGCGAAGTCTTTGCGGAGAAGGGTCGCTGTCCGAACGCGACCGGGAGGTCGCGTCTCCAACCAGGCAATTTCGCCACCCAGAGGATGAAAAAGGGCGAAATCAGAATTTTAAAACCACTCCCTAGAATCCGCGCTTCTGGAGCTGGGCGCTGAGCTCCTGCATGAAGCTCTGGGCGTCGGCCGGGGAGGGGCGGTAATTGGGCTTGCTGACCTCGGTGAAGCCGGGGCGGCCGTACTGGTCGACCACCCATTTGCCCGTCACGCCGTCCGTAAATTTCACCGTGCCGCTCGCGAGGGCGCCGGGAATTAGCGTGACCTTGTCGACCTCGACGCCCACGCCGCCCGCCGGGACGGCGTCGGCCAGATCCGCGTCCGCGAGGTCTTCCCCGGTGACATCGGCTTCCGTCTCGTCCTTGGCGAGGCCGAGCTTTTCCTTGGCCTTGTCGAAGAAGCCTTTCTTTTCGGCGGGTGCCGCCCGGGCGGGTTCGCTGCCGACGGGTTTCGCGGCCTGGACCTTGGACACGTCGCTGGTGTCGACCTTGGGGGCGGGATCCTTCAGCGCGAGATTGAGATCATCGACGAGGAAGCGGACGTCCCGGTACGTCATCGAGATCTGGAACTGCTCGGCGAGTTTCTTCTGCACGGCGGAGAGATTATCGCCGGCGGTGATCCAGCCGCTGACGGCCTGTTGCTGCTCGGGAGTGAGGGTCATGGGACGAAGTTGAAGGGGGAAGGTTGAAAGTTGAAAGACATGGAGCATAGGCACACGGGCCCGGCTTTCAACTCCTAGGCTTCAACTTTCAACCGCGGTTGCCGCCGACGCAACCGCTCAGCGCGAAAGCTGCGCCCGGAGGAAGTCGACGCTGCCGCGCATGGAGACGTCCTGGTCCATCATGTTGTCCACGGCCTTGCAGGCGTGGATGACGGTGCCGTGGTCACGGCCGCCGAAGGCGTCGCCGATTTCCTGCAGGGAATGCTTCGTGAGGGTGCGCGTCAGGTACATCGCGATCTGGCGCGGGATGGCGATGTTGTTGGGCCGCCGCTTGCTGGTCATGTCGCTGTGGCGGATCTGGAAGTGGTCGGCGACGCGCTTCTGGATGGTCTCGATGGTAAGGATGTTCTGGGCCTGCTCCATCAGCACGTCCTGCAGCAGCATCTCGGCGGTCGCGAGGTCGAGGGGCTTGCCGGTCAGGGCGCCGTAGCTGGCGACCTTGATGAGCGCGCCCTCGAGGCGGCGGATGTTCTTGGAAATGTTCTGCGCGATGAAGTTCACGACCGGCGCGGGGATGTCGAACTTCAGGCTGGCCGCCTTGGTGCGCAGGATGGCCACGCGGGTCTCGAAATCCGGCGCCTGGATGTCGGCGGGCAAGCCCCATTCGAAGCGGGAGACGAGACGGGACTCGAGCTTCTGGATCTCGCTCGCGCGACGGTCGCTGGAGAGGACGATCTGTTTGCCGGACTCGAAGAGGTCGTTGAAGGTGTGGAAGAACTCCTCCTGGATGCGTTCCTTGCCGGCGAGGAACTGGACGTCGTCGATCAGGAGGACGTCGACGTGGCGGTAGCGCTGGCGGAACTTGGTGAGGGCGTTTTCCTGCAGCGCCTGGATGAACTCGTTGGTGAACTTCTCGGTGGAGAGGTAGGCCACGCGGGAATCCGGGTTGTTGCGCAGGATGGCGTGGCCGATGGCGTGCATCAGGTGCGTCTTGCCGAGGCCGGTATCGCCGTAGATGAAAAGTGGGTTGTAGGCCTGGGCGGGCGACTGGGCGACGGCGAGGGCGGCCGCGTGGGCCATCTGGTTGTTGTTGCCGACGACGAAGGTCTCGAACGTGTTCCGCGGGTTGAGCGAGCCGGTGGCGGGATGGCGTTCGTCGTAGCGGGGGGCGCGGCGGGGGGCGGTGGCGCGGGCCTTGGCGGACGCGGCCGAGTGGTCGTTGGCCGCGGCCCGGCCGGCGGCATGGCGGCCGGCGCTGGAATCGATCTTCTTGAGCGAGACATTCACCATGCGCCCGGCGGTGAGCCGTAAACGCTGGGTGATGAGGTCGAGATAGTTGTCGTGGATCCAGATCGCGGCGAAGTCGTTGGGCACGCCGAGGGTCATGAGGTCCTCGGACGCCTCGAGGCAGACCATGGGCTCAAACCACATCTGAAACACGTCCTCGGGAAACAAACCCTTGAAGTCACACTTCACGGATTCCCAGAGACTGGGCGACAGGATGGAGGCAGGCATGGGCGGGCGGAAAGCGGTTTTATTCACACGGGGCCGCCGGGGGTCGGTTCGACACGTCTCAAGGGCGGCACACAGGCGCCACAAGCTGCAAAGAAAATTGGCTCCGGCCATCGCACAGGGGGTGATTGTGGATGAGAATTATAAGACATTGATGGCCAAGGAATATAGGTGAGCTTTGCGGCTCGGCAGATGAATGATCCCAACAGACGTGTGAAAGAACGAGCCGGAAGGCTGAAACGTATTGGACGAATGCGGAGTAACGGGGAACCAAAAAATCATTTCAAGAGCAACTTTCCAACAAGTTATTCACAGGCGTTCTGGGCATAACTTCCGGCCGATTTTGTTTGCATGCCCGGGTGGATTCTCGAACGGCGCGAAACCGTATCGGATTCAAATTACGCACCCGCGCCGGTGAGCCTGGCCGCAGCGGATTTTGTCACGGACGTGTTACGTCCCGGCGACGACGGATACGCGGCCGGATGGCTTTCGGAATGTAGCAGCCGAGGTTACGAGGCTGGTTTGAGGTGAGTAACCAAACCCAGCCTCGTGACCTCAGCTGCTACACCCGATCGCTGGGGTTCAACTGGATCGTCCCGCCTCAGGCGGGCACCGGCGCGGGGTCGGTCCACTTGCCGTGCTCCTTGATGAGCGCGACGAGCCGGCGGTCGGCCTCGGCCTGCGGCAGGTTGTACTGCACGCACTGTTTGCCCACGTAGAGGTTGATCTTGCCGGGCGCGCCGCCGACGTAGCCGAAATCGGCGTCGGCCATCTCGCCGGGCCCGTTCACGATGCAGCCCATGATCGCGATCTTCACGCCCTTGAGGTGACCAGTCTGCTCGCGGATGCGCTGGGTGGTCGTCTGCAGATCGAAGAGCGTGCGACCGCAGCTCGGGCAGGCGACAAACTCGGTCTTCGAGATGCGCGCGCCCGCGCCCTGCAGCACGTTGTACGCGAGCCGCGTGGCGCGCGCGGGGTCGGTCTCGGTCTCGATGCTCACGAGGTCGCCGAGACCGTCGCACAGCAGGCTGCCGGTGAGGAAACTCGCCTCGAGCAGCTTGGAGAGAAAGCTGTTGTCGCCGCGCACCGCGGTGGCGGCGGTGTTGCGGATCCAGATCGGCGCGCGCCGGCCCAGCCGGCGCAGTTCCCCGGCGAGCTGGCGGTAAAGGCCCACGGGGTGGGCCAAGTGGCCGGTGGCTGGGGCGGGTGGCGGGTGCAAGGTGAACAGCAGGTGCCCGTCACCGAGGGCACGGATGGGTTCCGCCAGCACGGCCATGTCGCCGGGCATGACGGCGCAGGCGAGGAAGTGGCGATGGCGGCGGACCAGCGCGGTGAATTCACGGAGCGCCTCCATGTCGCCGGCGCCGAAATTCCGGACGAGCATGATGCGCCCGGCATTGCTGCCGAGCAGATCCTCGAGGTCGGCAGGCTTGAGGGCGGGTGAAAGTTCCAACGCGAGAAAACTTACGGGCAGGGCAGCCGGGCCCAAGGCGGCGCGGAGCGCGGCCAGATCTCCAGCCGACGCAACGGCCACGAGCAGCCCCTCGGCGGGTGTGTCCTTCAGCTTGGGCGAAGCGAGTTCCTGCAGGGCCGCGGGCACGGTCGCAATCGAGGACGCGCGGACGATCACCCGCGGCGGTTGCTCCGGGCCGACCACGCAATGCGGGGAGAGCTCAAGGACGGCGGGTTCACGTCTTTCGAAATGAAAAGGATCGATCCCGTCGTCCGGTCCTTGCAGTCCCTCAGCGGGCTCCTGACGCCAAAGCGACATCACCTTCCCGGCGATGGCCTGCGCGACCGGAATCTCGTAGACGCTGTCCTCGGTCAGCGACACGCGGATGGTATCGCCGAGGCCGTCGAGCAGGAGCGAGCCGATGCCGATGGCGCTCTTGATGCGGCCGTCCTCGCCATCGCCGGCCTCGGTGACGCCGAGGTGCAGCGGGTAGTGCATCGCCTCCTGCTGCATGCGTTCCACCAGCAGGCGGTAGGCCTGGATCATGACCTTGGGGTTTGACGCCTTCATCGACAGGATCATCTGCCGGAAGCCGTGCGACTCGGCGATGCGGAGGAACTCCAGCGCACTCTCGACCATCCCGAGGGGCGTATCGCCGTAGCGATTCATGATGCGGTCGCTCAGCGAGCCGTGATTGGTGCCGATGCGGAGGGAGCGGCCGAGCGCCTTCGCGCGCAGGACGAGCGGCGAAAAGGCCTCGTGCAGCCGCTCCAGTTCCTGACCGTAGGCCGCGTCCGTGTACTCGCGGAACGAGAATTTCTTCTTGTCGGCGTAGTTGCCCGGGTTGACCCGGACCTTCTCGACGTGCTCGACGGCCTCCATGGCGGCCGAGGGCAGGAAATGAATGTCCGCCACGAGCGGGATGTGGCCGAAGCCCGCGGCGGTGAACTGCGCGCGGATGTCCCGCAGGCATTTCGCCGCCGGCACATTGGGCGCCGTGATGCGGACGATCTCGCAGCCGACCTCCGCGAGGGCGATGGACTGCTGCACGGTGGCCGCGACATCCTGGGTGTCGCTGGTCGTCATCGACTGGATCCGCAGGGGATTCGCGCCGCCGACGCCCACGTCTCCGACCTTCACCTCAAGGGTCGGCCGGCGGACGGTCTGAAAACGGGACGTGCAATAGGACATGGGGCGGGAGCAGGGCGCGGGTCATCCACGACGGCCGATCCCGGCTGCAACCGGAAGGGCGGGGAGACCCGCGCGGATTATTTCGCCGGCGGGACCGCAGCCGCCTCGGCCGCCCGGTCGGCCTTCATGTCGCGGGACCAGCGGCGCACGTCAAAGAAACTGATATAAAGAAACATGGAGAGCAGCAGCACCATGAAGACGCTCTGCGCAGTCATGATGAAATTCAACGGCAGCGCGCGGCCCCGGAGACGGCCGATGGTGGCGAAGAGGATGTGGCCGCCATCGAGGACGGGGATGGGCAGGAGATTAAAGATCGCGAGGTTGATGTTGATCAGGATCGTGAACCAAAGGATGGCACGGATGCCGGCCTCGGCGGCGTCATAAAAAATATGCACGATGCCGATCGGGCCCGACATCTTCGAGGGGCCGATGTCGGAGTGCGGATTGATCAGGCCGCTGAAAGTCTGGACCGTCATCACGACGATGTCCTTGACCTGCGCATAGGGCGAGGGATGGACCAGCTGGAACCCGGTGGTCAGCGTGAGAGCGAGACGGGGCTTGGTCACCACGTTCGGCCGCGGGGGAATCGTCAGGGCGATCACCTGGCCGCCCCGCTTGACGTGGGCGATCACATCCTTCGTGTGATTGGCGACCAGGTAATCCTGGTAAGTCAGCTGGTTGCGCATCGGCTGCCCGTCGAAATCGACGATTTCATCGCCGACCTTGAAGCCCACCTGGGCACCCACGGAGTCGGCCGGGACATCGTGCACGATCAGCTCATAATCCGAGCCAATGCCGATGCGGCGGAAGCTGTCCTCGCCGGACAGGCGCGGGTGGACCACCACATCGCTGGCCCGTCCGTCGCGCTCGATCGTGAACACGGCCTCCGGGCGGCCGTCCGCCGTGCGACCCGAACCGGTGGTCAGGGTCTGCATGACCTCGTTGAAATCATTCACTGCATGGCCGTCGATGGCGCGGACCAGGTCGCCCACCTTCAGGCCGGCCTCGAGGGCGGGGGCGGCGACCTTGGTGCCATCCGTGAGATCGAGGGTGGAGGCAACATAACCGATGCGGGGCGAGACGTAATAATTGCTCTGCGGCTGGCCGATGAACCAGATGACGCTCGCGAGGAGAAAGGCGAAGAGGATGTTAAACCCCGCGCCGGCGGCGAACACGATCAGCTTGCTCGTGTAGCTGATGGGCTGAAGTTCCGCGACATCGACCCCGGCCTCGCCCTCGATGCCGCGCATATCGGCAAGCTGGGGGAGGGCGACGTAGCCGCCGAGCGGGAGCCAGGACAGGCGGTACTCGACGCCATCCTTGCCACGCCAGGAGAGGATTTTCGGGCCGAAGCCGATGGAAAACCGCGAGACGTGCACCCCGCGCCGGCGGGCCGCGATGAAATGCCCGAGTTCATGGACAAAAATCGACCCGCCGAAGAACAGGACGACGAGGAAGATCGACCAGATGTTCGAAAAGAGGGCGGGAAAAATGTCGGTGGACACGATGGGTGGAACTAGGAATTCGATTGCAGGGTGGCGATCTGGACCGCGGCAATGCGGCGGGCTTCGGCATCCAAGGTCAGTACTGCGGGCAGGTCGGCGGGTTCAAAATTAACAATGGAATGGAGAGTTTGCTCAACTGCGCGGGAAATCGCAAGAAAGGGAATTTGCCCGGCGAGGAAGGCGGCGACCGCCAGCTCATTGGCCGCATTATACACCGCGGGGGCGCTTCCGCCAGCGGTCATCGCTTCCCGGGCCAGCCGCAGCAGGGGGAAACGGGCCTCGTCGACGGGGCGGAATTCCAGGGACAGCAGCCGGGTGAGATCGAGCGGGCGATCCGGTCCCGGGGCGCGGAGGGGATGGAGCAGGGCGTGCTGGATGGGAAAGGTCATCGACGGCGGGCAGAGCTGGGCGAGCATCGCACCGTCGGTGAACTCGACCAGGCAGTGCACGATGCTCTGCGGGTGCAGGATGGCCTGGCACTGCTCCGGCCTGAGCCCGAAGAGCCACTGGGCTTCCATGAGCTCGAGGCCCTTGTTGGCGAGGGTGGCGGAATCCACCGTGATCTTCGGTCCCATGGACCAGTTGGGATGCTTGAGGGCGTCGGCCGGGGTGGCGTGGGCGAGTCGTTCCACCGGCCAGTCCCGAAACGCACCGCCACTCGCGGTCAGCACGACGCGGCGCACCCCGCCGGCGCCGCCCGGGTAGCCCTCGAGGCACTGGAAGACCGCGTTGTGCTCGCTGTCCACGGGGAGGAGCCTGACCCCATGTTCCTTCGCCGCGGCCATGACGAACTTGCCGGCGAGGACGAGGATCTCCTTGGAGGCGAGGGCCAGATCCTTGCCGGCCGCCAGCGCGGCCAGGGCGGGTTCGAGCCCGGTGGTGCCGACCACGGCGACAAGGACGATGTCGGCCCCGGGCAGGCGCGCGAGTTCCACCAGCCCGGCCATGCCGCCGTAGAGCCGGGTGCCCGCGGGAAAGACGGCGGAGGCCTTGGCCTCGCGATAGGCCGGGTCGTCGAACACCCCGACATGCGGCACCCGGTATTTGTCCGCCAGCCCGGCGAGCTTCCGCCAGTTCGAGCGCGCGGCGATGCCGACGAGCTCCAGCTTGTCGGCGTGCGCGTCGATGACGCGCAGGGTGTTTTCACCGATGGAGCCGGTGGCGCCGAGCAGGACGACGCGTTTTTTTGGCGGTGAGGACATGCGGGAAATCATTCTCTTTCCTGTTTATCCCAACTCGTTCTCCGCTGGCCGGGATTGCCGCTGACGAAAGAGGAAAGAGAAAGATTTTTAGAAGAGGTGGAAGAAGGCATAACCCACCGGCGCGGTCAGGATCAGGCTGTCCGAAAGGTCGAACACGCCGCCAATGCCGGGGATCGTCTGGCCGGCATCCTTGGTGTCGGCGCGGCGCTTTATGATCGACTCGACGAGGTCGGATACGATGGCGAGGCTGGCGATGGGCACCGCCATGAGGGCGCCGAGAATGGGCGTGAAGGCGGCCGGCAGGAACGGGTGGAAGTACGAGGCCAGCCCGCCGCCCACGACCGCCGACAACACCAGGCCGCCGGCGGCGCCTTCCCAGGTTTTTTTCGGGCTGATGCCCGGGGACATCTTGTGGCGGCCGATCGCCAGGCCGGTCAGCAGGGCGCCCACGTCGCAGAACTTGGAAACGGCGATCAGCCAGATCGTGAGCACGAGGCCGGTGTGCCGGTGCGGCGCGGTCATCGACAGGATCCGCACCATGAATTGCAGCATGAACGGCACGTAGATCACGCCGAAGAGCGACCAGGCGAGGGTCTCGACGCGGTTGTCCGAATTGCGTTCGCCGAGGATGCGGATGGAAAACACGATGACAGCCAGCGCCAGCAGGACGTCCGGCTGCACCAGCCCCTGGGAGTAGAAAGGGGCGAGGGTGATGGCGGCGCCGATCACAAGGCCGAAACGATCGAACGGGTCGAGGCCCATGCGTTTCACCATCGCGTAAAACTCGCGCAAGGTGAGCACGCTGATGACGGCCACGAGCCACACGCCGCCGACCGCGCCGAAGTACCGGACGCACAGCAGCACGATGGTCCAGAGGGCGACGGTGCTGAAGATGCGTTTCGTCACGGCGGGACGGGTCGCCTACTTGGTGGCGGCCGCGGCGCGGACGGGTTTCAGCTGCTCGCTGGTCAGGCCGTAGCGGCGCTCCCGCCGGCCGAACTCGGCACACGCGGCGGCAAACTCGGTCTTGGTGAAATCGGGCCACAGCACGGGGGAGAAGATGAACTCCGCATAGGCCCCCTGGAGCAGGAGAAAGTTGCTGACCCGGGTCTCGCCCGAAGTGCGGATGATGAGATCGGGATCGGGGATGTCCGCCGTGTAGAGATAGCGGCTGAACGTGGCCCACGAGCCGTCGTTGAGTTTTTCCCGCCCGGCGGCCACGGCGGCGGCATAGGCGCGGGCGGCGTCGACGACCTCGGTCCGCGCGCCGTAGTTGAGGGCGAGGACGAGCGTGTGGTCGGTGAACTTGGCCGTGGCCTGGATCGCGGCCTCGAGCTGGGTGCGGACCACGGCGGGAAGTTCCTGCGTGCGGCCGATCGCCAGCAGGCGGACACGGTCCTTCACCAGATTCCGGGTCTCCCGCTTGAGGAAGTACTCGAGGAGACCCATCAAGGCGCGAACCTCGTCCGGCGGCCGGTTCCAGTTTTCGACCGAGAAGGCGTAGAGCGTGAGATAGCGAATGCCGAGCTCCCGCATGGCGTGGGTGATGGCCCGGACGGTCTCGACG
The DNA here is from genome assembly GCA_903827245.1 of uncultured Opitutia bacterium. Classification (GTDB taxonomy): domain Bacteria; phylum Verrucomicrobiota; class Verrucomicrobiia; order Opitutales; family Opitutaceae; genus CAIUWA01. Next base: position 14,901 of record CAIKHO010000051.1, on the reverse strand, counting down.
CCGCGGCGGTGACCCTCGATCCGCGGCAGGCCGCGCTGCTTGGCCCAGCGGCCGTTGCCGTCCATGATGATGGCAACATGCACGGGGAGGACGGGCCCGGGCGACAGGCTCTGGGCGGACGGGGAAGCGGCAGGCATGCGGTGCGGAGGAGTTAGGTTGGCGCTGCGGAATTTGACAAGGCGCGAAGCGCAAGGAGCCCGCCCGTATTGGACCAGACCGGACCTCCGCCGCCCCCCCGTGACACTCGGCGGCAGGGGTTGGAGGGAAGTAAGAGGGTGGCAGATTTGACGCCGCGCGGCGGATGGACAGGATGAGGGCATGAGCAAACCGCTGAACGGGACCAAGATTCAAGCCGCCCTCGGCCGGTTGCCGGGCTGGACATTCAAGCGCGAAGCGCTGGCGAAGACCTTCACGTTCGAGAGTTTTCGCGAGGCGATGGGCTTCATGGTGCGCGTCGGCTTTGAGGCGGAGGCGATGGATCATCACCCGGAGTGGAGCAATGTTTACAACCGCGTCGTCGTCCGCCTCAACACGCACGCCGCCGGCGGCAAGGTGACGGCGAAGGACGTGGAACTCGCGCGGCGGATCCAGAAAATCTCCTGGGTGGGGTAGGAATTTTCGGAAAGATTTCACGCTGAGGCGCAGAGGCCGTAGGGAAAGTGGAAAAGTGGTTGCCCGCTGGGCGGGTGAGTTGGACGATGAGTGTATGAAAGTCGCGTTCATCAGTGGCACGAGCATCGTCAATTCCGACCTCTTTGCGGCGTGGGCGGTGAAGACCATCGAGACCGCACACGGGCCGGTGACGTACAAGGCGCGGGGCGAGCAGGCGCTGATCAACCGCCATGGCTACGGATTTCCCCTGCCGCCGCACTCGATCAACTACCGTGCGAACATCCGCGCGCTGGCCGACCTGGGCTTCCAGGATGTCGTGTCGCTCAACTCCGTCGGCTCGCTGAAGCGGGAGCTGCCGCCGGGCACGTTCGTCTCGTGCAGCGACTACGTCGGCCTGCAGCAGGGACCGGTGACGTTCTTCGATACCGAGCTGAAGGGCGGCGCGCCGGGCATCGCCAACAATCTCATTCCCCGGCTGGTCGGGGAGCTGGCCCCGGAGTTCAAGATCCATATCGGCAAGGTCTACGTGCAGATGCGCGGGCCGCGGTTCGAGACCAAGGCCGAGATCCGGGTCGTGCAGCACTGGGGCGACGTGATCGGCATGACTGCGGCGCACGAGGCCGACCTGTGCACCGAGGCCGGCCTGCGTTACAACAGCCTCGCGCTGATCGACAATTACGCGAACGGCCTCGAGGGCACCGAGATCGACTTCGCCCGGTTCAAGGATCTCGTGAAGGACAACCAGGTGAAGGTGAACCGGCTCTTCGAGCGGATGCTGGAGATTCTGGGCTGAGAAAATCGCTGAAGCGCTGAACGGCGGAAACGCGGAGAAGGGTTGGCTGGTTTCGGTGCTTCCGTATTTCGGCGCTTTCGCGATGGGCCCGGGTTTGACGCCGCCGGTCATCTGCACATCTTCGCGGGACATGAGCGATTTCGTGCAGGGCGGGCAGATCACCGAGGCGAAACAGGCGTTGGACCGTCTCCGCACCAACATGCGGGTCACGATCAAGGGCAAGGACAACGTCATCGAGCAGGTCATCACCTGCCTCGTCGCCGGCGGGCACCTGTTGATCGAGGATCTGCCTGGGGTCGGCAAGACGACCCTCGCGTACTCCCTGGCGCGCTCGATGGACTGCGCGTTTTCGCGCATCCAGTTCACCAGCGACCTGCTGCCGAGCGATGTGACCGGCGTCGCCATCTACGACGAGACGATCAAGGAGTTCATTTTCAAAAAAGGGCCGGTCTTCGCCAATGTCGTGCTCGCGGACGAGATCAACCGCGCCACGCCGAAGACACAGTCCGCGCTGCTCGAGGTCATGGACCGCGCGCGGGTGACGGTCGACGGCGAGGCGCATGCGGTCGGATCGCCGTTCATGGTTTTCGCGACGCAGAACCCGGTGGATTATGAAGGCACCTTTCCGCTGCCGGAGAGCCAGATGGACCGGTTTCTGATGCGGCTCCAGATGGGCTACCCGCTGGCGGCCGATGAACTGGAGATTCTCCGGGTCTCCCGGCTCGCCTACGACGCCATCGCACTCAACCCGGTCATCACCCGCGGCGAGGTGTTGAAACTCCAGGCGCTCGCGCAGCAGGTGTTCATCGAGGACAGCGTGCTCGATTTCATCCTGAAGATTGTCGCCGCGACCCGCACCGAGGCGGAATTCAAGTCCGGGGCGAGCGTCCGCGGCGGCCTCGCGCTCAAGGTGGCGGCCCAGGCGCGTGCCCTCGTGAATGCCCGCGACTTCGTCGTGCCCGAGGACGTGACGGAGCTCGTCGGTCCGATCCTCGCCCACCGCCTCGGCCTAGCGCGCCAGACGAGCGACGCGCTAGAGGAAAGGCGCACCGTGACGGCGACCCTGCGGCGGATCGTGGCGTCGCTGCCCCCGCCGGTGTGACCGGCGGAAGCTCCAAGCACCAACCTCCAAGGTCCAGAGAAACTTCAATGAACAAACTTCAAAAATGGCCTTTGGAGTTTGGGGCTTCTCTGGAGCTTGGAGGTTGGAATTTGGAGCTTGCTCGCGCATGAGCACGGCAACCGCTGTGGACTGGCAGGGCCCGGGCCAGCGTACCGGCAGCCGCTGGGGCTTCACATGGCGCGAGCTGCTCTGGGCGCTGGTATTTCCGCGGGCCGGCCAGCGCATCCTGCCGACGGCCTCGGGGGTGATCCTGATTGCCCTGGCGCTGGGCATCGGCACCGCGGCCTACAACACGGCGAACAACATCCTCTTCATCACGCTCTCGTTACTGCTGGCCTGCCTGATTCTCAGCGGGGTGTTGTCATGGTTCAATTTCAAGGCGGTGGCCTGGCGCCTGCCGCCGCCGCCGTCGCTCCGGGCCGGGCAGGAGGCAATGGTCACGCTCGAGCTGCGGAACGGAAAGAAATTTCTGCCGACCTACGGCCTGTGGTTTGAAGTGACGACCAATCCGATGGAGCCGCCGCCGGTGGGTCCGCTGCAGGGCAGGCCGAAGGACCGGCCCGTGCGAGAAATCCTCGCCGCCGCCGAGAAGGCCCGGCAGCGGACGCGACTGTTCCTCCGGGGAAGGCTGGATCCGGGCGGCGCCGCCCGGCTGGACTGGATTTTCAAGCCCACCCGGCGAGGCCGGCAGAAACTCGCGCTGGAAAGCGTGGGCTCCCTTTTCCCCTTCGGCTTCCTGAAGAAACACATTGGCAGCGGCCTGCGCCACGAGGTCATGGTCTGGCCTGCGGCCGTGGAGTACCGCCGCCACAGTCCGGCGGCGGGGCGGCCGCACATGGGCGGAGAGCGCGCGGCGCGGGCCGGGAGCGGCGGCGACCTGCTCGCCCTGCGCAAGTACCAGGGGGGGGACTCGCACCGCCTGATCCACTGGAAAGCCAGCGCGCGCAGCGGGCACCTGCTGGTGCGGCAGTTTGCCGCGGAGAGCCAGGAGACCTTTGCGCTGTGGCTCGAAACCTCCGCCGGAGTCTGGACCCATCCCGAGCAGTTCGAACTGCTGGTCAGCCTGGCGGCCACGCTGGCCGAGGATTTGTTTCGTGCGGGCAAGCTGACGAGCGTGGCGCTCAACTCCCTTCCGCCCCAGCCCATGCGCCGGGTGCGGGATTTTGAGTCGTTCCTCGACGAACTTGCCGTGATCCAGCCGGTCGCGGAGGAGCGCCCGATCGGCCGCATGCCAGGGTCAGCGGACATCCCGCCGGTCGAAGGCAGAATGTCCGTCCGCAAAAACGTCATCACCTTCGCGCCCGATGGTGCGCGCGGGGTCGCCGCCTATGTCGATGGAGAAAAAACGGCCACAGCTTAGCCTCGACGAGCTCCACCAGCTCAAATGGCTGCTGGGCAGCGTGCTCGCGCTGTTCTCCGTCTGGACGGTCTTCTACCTCGACGTGGACGCTTGGACGCTGCTGATCCTCAACACCGTGGCGATCTCGGCCGCGCTGATCTGGCCGGGCTGGCTCGCGCGGGTGCCGGCGGCGGTGCACATCGGGGCGTTTCCGGTCATTGTCATCTGCTTTGTCACCGACCTCTGGACCAACGGGCAGATCCTGCCCGCAATGATCCGGCTGGACCTGATGCTGATCCTGTACCGCGGAATCAGTTACCGCCAGCGGCGCGACGACCTGCAGCTCATCGTGCTCGGGCTTTTCCTCGTGGTCGTGGCCGGCGTGATCACGGTGTCGCTCGCGTTTGCCGTGCAGATCCTGGCCTTCACGGCCTGCGCGCTCGCCTTCCTGTTCGTGGTCACGCTGGTCGACGCGACCGAGGCGAAATATCCCCCGGTCCATACGCCTCTGTTCACGTGGCGGATCTCCGTGGCGACGCCCTCCTGGATCCGGCAGGCCGACTGGCCCCGCCTGTTTGCGCGGCTCCGGACCGTGGTCGACTGGCGCATTGTCACCTTTGCCAGCGTGCTGTTTGCCGGTGTCGTGGTGCTGTCGGGCCTGCTCTTCCTGGCCATCCCCCGCTTCCAGCTGGAGAACAGCCTGTTTCTCGACCGCTTCATGTCGAAAAAGGCGCGGACCGGTTTCACCGACAACATCAAGTTCGGCGATGTCACCGACATCATCGCGGACAACGGCCTGGCGGTGAGCGTGGATGTCTCCGATCCGGGCCAGATGCCGGCGACGCTTTACCTGCGCATGGTGGTGCTCGACGAATATCGGGAGGATTCATTCCGGCTCTCGCCCGCGCTGCGGCGCGCCTCGTTCGGGCAGGAGCCGAACGCCATCGAGGTGGACGGCACGGAACGGCCGCATGCGGGCGCACCCGTCTATTGGACGGTCTACCTGGAATCGGGGGTGAGCAGTTATCTGCCGCTGCCGGGCTCGTTCGAGCGGCTGCACTTCCGCGAGCTCCAGAGCATCCTCAACAGCCGCAACCTCCGGGCGATCAGCCTCCGGAACGAACCGGTGACGATGACGGCCTACCGGCTCGAGGGCGTGAACACCTCGCCGCTTCTATCCGACCCCGGCTTTGCCGAAAACCTGCGCAATCCACCGCGCGACCGGAACGGCGCGCCCCTCCGCTACACCCGGCGTGAACTGGTCGTTCCCGCCCAGGAATCCGACCAGGCGGCCCTGCGCGCCGCGGTCGCCGAGATCACCGGCGGGGCGACGCTTTCGGCGGAGGACTTCGCCGGCCGGGCCTGCCGCTGGCTGGACACGCGGCACGACTATTCGCTGCAATCGGCAACCCCGGCGGGCCCGGGCGACACGCTCACCCGCTGGCTGACGAGCAAGGCGCCGGGCCATTGCGAGTTGTTTGCCGGCGCCTTCGTGATGCTGGCGCGGACGGCGGGATTTCCCACCCGCCTGGTCACGGGATTCAAGGGCGGCACCTGGAATGCGTTCAGCAACAACCTGACGGTGCGCAACAGTAACGCGCATGCGTGGTGCGAGATGTGGAACGGTGAGGGCGCGTGGCTGCGCGTCGACCCGACGCCCGGCTCCGCTCCCGTGACGAGCGCCAATGAGCCGCAGGGCACGGCCGCATTTGCGGCCCGCCTGGACCGGAGCTGGTCGGCGCGGCTGGATAGCCTGCGCATCTTCTGGTACCGGCGCATCGTGAACTTCGACCAAGGCAACCAGCTCGACACGTTGCGGGCGGTGAAGAGCGCGACGCAGCAGGCCGGCCAGCGGATGCGCGTGTCGCTCGACCGCCTCGTCCTCGCGGTGAAAACTTGGCTGGTCTCCGGCTGGGATGCGCGCCGGATCGCCCTGGTGATGACCGGGCTGCTGGCGATCACTGGCCTGGGATGGGCGGGGCAATTGCTGCTGCGCGGCTGGCGCTGGCGGATCCGGCGGAATGATAACAACCGGCGAGCCGACCCGGCGCGCCGGGAGGCAGGACGCTGGCTGGAACGCCTGCGCGAGAAGAAGGGCGAGGGTGAACCCGGGACGGATGCGGTCTGGCCCGACCTCGAGCGCGTCCGTTATGGAGCGCGGCCCACGTGGCCGGAGCTGGAAAAGGTCTTCCGGAGGGCGCGACAGGCTTGGCGGGGGAGGGGGAAGAGTCCGCGGCTCCCCTCTTGAGAGGGGTGGCGCGAAGCGCCGGGTGTGTGTCAGGAACGCGGTCGGCTCAGGGAAATATCCGAAGCATTAGTCCCAATCCAAAGGTCGATGGCCTGTGCGATGGCGTAGGGATCGTTCCTTACAGCCTTTTCCGTGAACCGCAGGAAGCGCACGCCCATCGATTCCAGGATTTTCTGGCGCGTGGCATCGCGATCCGCTTTCAGGAAATGAGTGCCGCCATCGATCTCCACGGCGAGCCGGAGTTTCGGCGCATAGAAATCGACGATGAAATGACCGATGGGTTTTTGACGGTGAAAATCAAAGCCGCGGCGCTGACGTTGCTTGAGGTGACGCCAGAGCAGGATTTCCCCCAGGGTGCTCTGATTACGCAGCTCACGGGCAAGCTGCTTGAGCTTGGAGTCGTAGCGGACCTTCATCGCGGACGATGCATTACACACCCCGGCACTGCGTGCCACCCCTCTTTTTAGAGGGGAGCTGATGAAAACCGCTCTGCTAGTCGCCCGGCGCGGAGCGGCCTGTCCTCCGAAGCCTGGGTGAAGGTGGAAGCCTACGTCCTGCCGGATCTGCCATCAATTCGGGCCCTTGATCGATATGCCTGGGCTGGTCGGGGCGTTTTTCTTTTCCCACCACTTCTTCAGGACGCCTTGGGCGATCGGGGCGGCGTATCGGCCCCCGCCCACGGTCTCGCCGGCCGTGTCGCCTTCCATTGCCACGGCGAGGGCGATCTCCGGGTGTTCGAGCGGAGCGAAGCAGATGAACCAGGCCACGTTCTTCTTCCCACTCACCTGGGCCGTGCCGGTTTTGCCGGCGATGCGGAGGCCCGGAATACGCAGGTCTTTATACTGCGTGAGATAGTTGGCCGTGCCGCTGATCGTGCAGTCTTCCATTCCGCCGAGCAGGACCGCGCGCTGGGCGGAGGTCAGGCCGATCGGCTCACTGTGCTGGGCGGGCGCCTGCGGGTCGTGGAGCATCGTGGGCTTCGTGGTCAATTCACCCCGGGCGACCGAAGCGGCGAAGCAAGCCATGTCGAGCGGAGTGACGAGCACGTAGCCCTGCCCGATGGACATGTTGGCCGTGTCGCCCGGAAACCATTTTTCCTTCAGCACCCGTTCCTTCCACGCGGGATCGGGAATGACGATCCCGCGGGTCTCGGGCAGCTGGATTTCCGTCCGCTGATCGAGGTGGAAACGCCGGGCCTCCGTCGCAATCACATCGACGCCCGTCTTCAGGCCCTGCGTCCAAAAGTAGACATCGCAACTTTCCGCGATCGCCTCGCGGAGGGCGATGGGGCCGTGCTGGACGGTTCCATTTTCCTCCAGGAGGCGCTTGTTGCCGACCATCACGGTGCCGTTGCAGACAATGCTCGTGTCGTCCGGATCGATCGTGCCGGCCCGCATCCCGGCGATGCTGACCAGAATCTTGAAGGTTGAACCAGGAGGATAAAGTCCCTGGGTGGCGCGATTGCTCCAGCCGCCCTGCTCCTCGATCTCGGCGTATTTTTCGGTGGATATCCGGGGCGACACTTCATTCAGGTTGTAGTTGGGCGCGCTCGCGAGGGCCAAGACCTCGCCTGTGCGAACGTCGAGCGCGACGACCGCGCCGGCCTTGCCCTCCGCATATTTCGCGAAGCTGGCCTCGGCGGCCAGCTGCAGGTCGATATCGAGGGACGTCACGAGCTTCTTGCCCTGCCGCGGAGTCCGCTGCTGGAGGGGCTTGACCTTGTAGCCCATGCGGTCGACTTGAAAAATCGCGCCGCCGGCCTCGCCCTGGAGCAGCGTGTCGTATTCCTTTTCCAGGCCGTCACGGCCGACCGTGCCCTTCATCCGGAAGGTCTTGAGGTCGTCGCCGCCCAGATCCTCCACCTCGACGGAGGTGTCCGGCTTGACCATGCCGATGACATGCGCCGCGGCGGAATCGTAGGGATAGACCCGCTTGCTCGCGGTGTAGACCTGCAGCGGTGAGTTGACGGGCAGGTGCTCGACCAGGCGGGCGAATTCCTCCGGCGCGAGATCGTCGATGAGCACGTAGGGCAGCAGCAGCTGGTTCGAGAAATGGGCGCTGTCGAAGTCGCGGTTGTCGATTTTTTCATCGCGGCCGATGATGGCGTTCACCTGGTCGAGGTAGTGCTGCGCGACCGACACGCGCGCGATCTGGGCCATCTCCTCGCTGCTGGGCAGGTCCCTGTCCCCGGTCTCGCGGTAATTCTTGCGGACCCGGATGTACTCGCGGCGGAGTTCCACCTGGAGCTCGTCGAGGTACAGCACGATGGAGAGCCGCTGCTGGTTGCCCACGAGAACGCGGCCCTCGCGGTCCACAATGTCGCCGCGCGGCCCAGGCACGACGATGCGCCGCTGGCTTTGCATGCGTTCCCGTTCATGGTGGATGTCGCCCTTGATCACCTGCTGGTAGGCGAGCCCGCCGACGAGGACGAGCAGCAGCAGGGCGACGACAAAATAAAAGAAGATCACCCGTGGCTGGTAGCTCCGGTGCGACTCGACCAGGCTCCCGGAGCGGTCGGCGAGATTGATGTCGGAGGTGGCCATGGTCCGTCAGTCAAGGGTGACCGGCTCGGTGCGGGCCAGAGCGAGCGTGCGGTCCTGCAGGGCGAAGAACCACGGCCCGATCAGGGCGATGACCGCCTGCGAGCAAAGCAGGTCGAAAAAAAGCCGGCCCCAGGCGGCAGCGGGCGCCGGGGCGTCGCCGATCCGCAGGAAGGAAAGCACGAGGAAAAGGCCGAGGTTCGCCAGCAGCGCGACCATCACGCGCACGATGGTCTCCTCGCGCGGCAGGCGGTCGCGCATGTTGAAAATGACCGCGAAAGCCACGGCGAACAGGAGGGTGTGTGTGCCAAACCGCACGGGCGTGGTGGCGTCAAACAACATGCCGCCTAGCAGCACGGCCCCGTAGCCGTCGCGCAGCGGCAGGCGCAGCGCGGCAAAGGCCACGAACAGTCCGCCGCCAAACAGGTAGACATGGAGCGGTGCGAGGGAATGGTTGGCCTGCGCAAGGATCACCCAGAGGAGCAACTGGGTGAGAAAGATGACGAGGGCGCGGACCATAGGAAAGGAGACAAGAGACGGATTGGAAAATTAGAGCATAACGCGGGCGGAAATTATTTCAACGGTTCGCGACCTATGGGTCACATGAGTCCCATCCGTCCCATCGTCTCACTCCGGATTCACCGGCACCAGCACCGTGACCTCGTTCAACGAGGAGAGCCGCGGATCGAGGCGCACCTCGCCGGTCTTGAACAGGCCGTCGGCCCCGGGCTCGACCTGCGTGATCTGTCCGATGACGAGGCCCGGGGGAAACACGCCGCCGAGGCCGGAGGTCAGCAGGGTTTTCGGCGCCGTGGCGCTGGCATAGATGTCGAGCGGGACAAACTCGATGACCCCCTGCGCCGGGCCGAAGGTCGGGTTGTTGCCGCCTTGAAAACTGACGGGGCGGTCGTCGCCCTCGACGACGCCGGCGAGCCGGACATTGGGATCGCTGATCAGCTCGACCACCGCGGTGTAGGCGTGCACCTCGAGCACGCGGCCCACGACCCCGCCGGCGAAGATCACGGGCGCGCCGACGGGAATGCCGAAATTCGCGCCCTTGCGGATCACGATCTGCTGCCACCAGCCGGAGAAATCGCGCCGCACGACCCGCGCCGGCTCCGCGCGGAACTCGCCAAACGAGGGCAGGCGCAGCTGGGCCTCCAGCCGGGCGATCTCGTCCCGCAGCGAGGCGTTTTCCTGCACCTTGTCCTCGTACGAGGCGGTGAGCCGGCCGAGGTCCCGGCCGGCCTGGATGAGCTCGTCATTGGTGTGGAGGCGGAGGGACCAGTATTCCTGGAGGTCGCGGGCGTACGACGCGGAGAGGGTCAGCGGCGCCTGGAATTCGAAAAAACTGGCGCGAAGAAAAGTCTTCAGGACCACCGGCACGACGAGCCAGCCGGCGAGGACGAGGCCGAGAACGACAAAAGGCCTGGCTTGGTCGAAGCGTTTGGGTGGCACGGTGGCGCGCGTTGCGCGAGTGGCGGGTGAAAGTGGCGGGTGGCGGGTACGGCGGGATTACAGGGAAAAGACGGCCGGCTTGCCACTCAACACTCGCACCTGCCAGCCGGCCGGCGGGCGGCCGTCAGACGTTCTGCAGCACCCAGTTCAGGTCGCTAAGGACGGCGCCGGTGCCGTTGGCCACGGCGGAGAGGGGGTCGGGCGAGACGGTGACAGGCAGGCCGGTCTTCTCGCTCAGCAGGCGGTCGATGCCGCGGATGAGGGCGCCGCCGCCGGCCAGCACGAAACCGCGGTCGACGAGGTCGGCGGAAAGCTCGGGCGGGCACCGCTCGAGCGTGGCGCGGACGGCATCGACGATGGCCGCGACCGTGTCGCTCAGCGCCTCGCGGATTTCCTGCGACGTCACGTGGATCGTCTTCGGCAGGCCGGCCACGGAATCGCGGCCCTTGACCTCCATCGTCAGCTCCTCGTCGAGCGGGTAGGCGGAGCCGATGCGCATCTTGATCTCCTCGGCCGTGCGCTCGCCGATCAGGAGATTGTAGGCGCGCTTCATGTAATTGATAATGGCGCTGTCGAGCTCGTCGCCGGCGACGCGGATCGATTTCGAGAACACGATGCCCGAGAGCGAAATGATCGCGATCTCCGTGGTGCCGCCGCCGATGTCGACGATCATGTTGGCGGCCGGCTCCTCGATGGGCAGGCCGACGCCGATGGCCGCGGCCATGGGCTCGGGGATGGTGATGACATCACGGGCGCCGGCGTGCAGGGCGGATTCCTTGACCGCGCGTTTTTCAACCTCGGTGATGCCCGAGGGAATGGCGATGACGACGCGCGGGTTCACGCGGAACGCCTGGCCGGTGACCTTGCGGATGAAATAACGCAACATGGCCTCAGTGACGTCGAAGTCGGCGATGACGCCGTCCTTCATGGGCCGGATGGCCGTGATGTTGCCGGGGGTGCGGCCGAGCATGCGCTTGGCCTCGTCGCCGACGGCGCGGACCTTGCGGGTGACGGTGTCGAGGGCGACCACTGACGGCTCGCGCAGGACGATGCCCTTGTCTTTCACATAAACCAGCGTGTTGGCGGTTCCGAGATCGATGCCAATGTCGTTGGAGAAATAACCGAGGAAGTTGGCCATGATGACTTAGAGGAGGGGCGGCGTTTCCGCCGACGGAAACGAATCGGCGGTCCGCGGGGGTGTCAACGAGGGAAAATGGGTGGGGCCGGATGCCGGGTAATCTTTCCCCTTAATCTTTCTCTTTCCTCTTTCTCCCGGCCGCCGAGGTGGAGCCCGACGAAAGATGAAGATAAAAGGGAAAGAGAAAGATTTTCACAACGGTCACGAACGGCTTGACGCATTGCGCGCTTCGCCGCGTCCTGAATTCCCGCGGCTATGCACGGCATCGAATTCATCCAGGATCTTGCCGTCATTCTCGCGGTGGCGGCCGCGGTGGGCTGGATTTGCCAGCGCATCGGTCTGTCGGTCGTGGTCGGGTTCCTGGTAGCGGGGATCGTGGTGGGCCCGCACACGCCGCCGTTCTCGCTAGTGACGGACCCCGGCCGCATCGACACGGCGGCGCAGGTCGGCCTGGTGTTCCTGATGTTCGGCATCGGCCTGCGGCTGAGCGTGCGCAAGCTCCGCCGGCTCGGGCTCGCGCTGCTGCTGGCGGTGTTTTTCTCGGCGATGGTGGTGTACAGCCTTTCCCGCCTGCTGGGGCTGGCGCTCGGCTGGAGCGGGACGGAAAGCCTGTTCCTCGCCGGCATGCTGATGATCTCGTCGTCGGCCATCATCAGCAAGATCCTGCACGAGACCGGCGCCACGCACGAGCGCTCGGGCCAGCTGGCCATGGGCGTATCGGTGCTGGAGGACGTGGTGGCGGTGGTGATGCTCACCCTGTTGAACTCGATCGTCCAGTTCGGCGGGGCGGGCGAGGGGACGCCGATGATGGAGACGCTCGGGAAGCTGGGGGCGTTCATCGTGCTGGCGGGCATTGCGGGACTGTTGGTGGTGCCATGGCTGCTGAAGCGCATGAGCATCTCGGCTGACGAGGAACTCCAGACGCTCGGGATCGCCGGCCTGCTCTTTGCGCTGGCGCTGGTGGCGCAGCGCGCGGGCTACTCGCTGGCCCTCGGCGCGTTCCTGCTCGGCACCATCGTGGCGGAAACGCCGCACCGCACGCAGGTCGAGCGGACGTTCGAGGGCATGCGCGATGTGTTCAGCGCGGTTTTCTTCGTGGCGATCGGCATGCAGATTGACCTGCACCTGCTCTGGTCGGCGGGTGGCCTGATCGTTGGCGTGGCGCTGTTCACCTTTGCGGCCCGCACGCTGGCCGCCACGGCCGGCCTGACCCTGGTCGGCACGCCGGCGAAGGACGCGTTCCGGGCGGGCATGGCGGTGACGCCCATCGGCGAGTTCTCGTTCATCATCGCGCAGCTCGGGGTGACGCACGCGGTGGTGCCCGCGAAATTCTATCCGCTGGCCGTCGGGGTTTCCCTCCTGACCACGCTGGCGGCGCCGGCGCTGACGCGGCGCTCCGAGCGCATCGCGGACACCCTGCTGGCGCGGCAGCCGCGCTGGCTGGGCGACTGGCTGCAGTACTACCAGGACTGGCTGGAGCGCATCCAGCGCCGGCAATCGCGCAACCTGCTCTGGCAGCTCAGCCGCAAGCGCATCGTGCAGGTGAGCGTGGGCGCGCTGTTTGTGACCGGCCTCGTGGTGTTCTCCGCGCAGCTCTTTTCGCTGCTGGAAGGCTGGCTGGGCCGCGACTGGCTTTTCCCGCACGGGCTGGAGGTGATTTTCTGGGCGGTGCTGGTCCTGCTGATCCTGGCGCCGCTGGTGGCGATCTGGCGCAACCTTTCCGCCATGGCGCTGCTGTACGCGGAGGTCTCGACCAAGGGCAACCCGCGGCAGAAGACCCTGCGCCCGATCGTGGAGACCGGGCTCAAGATCGGGGCTGGCGCGGCGGTGTTCATCTGGCTCTCGGCCATCCTGCCGGCCGAGGGCACGGCGAAATGGCTGCTGTTGCTCAGCGCGGTGTTTGCCGTCGGCACGCTGTTCCTCCTGCGCCGAAAACTCATCTACTGGCATAGCGAGCTCGAGGTGGAGCTGCAGGAAATGCTGGCGGCCGACACGCGGATGACCGCGACCACCGCGCCCTGGCTGCGGCCGCACGAGGACTGGAACCTGCACATCGCTGACTGCCTGCTGCCCGACCTGGCCGACTGTCAGGGGAGGAAGATTGCCGAGCTCGGGCTGCGCTCTCGGTTCGGGTGCACGGTGGTCGGGATCGAACGCCAGGGTTTCATGGTCCCGCTGCCGCCCCCGGATACGGTGCTGTACCCGCGCGACAAGGTGCTGCTCATGGGCACGATCGAGCAGGTCAACTCGGGCAAGGAATTCCTGGGGGCGGTCTCCGGCGCGCCGGCGGCGCTTTCGATCTTTGAGGAGGTGAGCATGGAGGCGCTCGCCGTGCCGGGGTGGAGCCGGGCCGCGGGCCGCACGCTGGGCGAGATTGCGCCGATGCAATCGCACGGCGTGCTGGTCGCGGGCGTGAACCGCGGCGGGGTGCGCATCCTGAACCCGCGGGCCGAGGAAGTCTTGCAGACCGGGGATGAAGTCCTGGCACTGGGAACGCCGGACCAGATCCGGAATTTCAAGGCCTGGCTGCGCGAGGAGTCGGCGGCGATGGACGCTCCGGACCAATAAAAAAGCGCGCCGGAAAGGCGCGCTGGGGAAAGAGGAACGGAGGACCGGCTCAGTTCGAGCCGTGCGTCTTGGTCGCCTCGACGGGCTTCTTGGCCTCGGCGGGCTTGTCGTCATCGTCCCCTTCGCGGGAGGCCTTTTTGAATTCCTTCATGGACTGGCCCAACCCGCGGGCGAGCTGGGGCAGCTTCGTGCCGCCAAAAAGCAGCAGGAGGACAGCCAAGATGACGATCAGTTCAGTGCCGCCGAGGAAAGCGGCGAGCGGAAGGTGGAAGGGATATGCGGCCATGACTCCAAGCTACGCCGGAAAACGGCAGTGTAAAGGGGGAAAGCGGGATTTAGATCCGGCGCACGGCCACCGCGCGCATCTGTCGGGGCGGCGGTGGCAAACGTGAGCCCGGTCCAAGCACGGCCGGGGCTCAGGCGGGCTTGGCGGCGGGCGGCGGGAACGGGGGCAGCGAACCCTGCATGCGCGCGGCCGTGGCGGCGTTGAACGCGTTCTGCTGGGTGTCGAGCTGTTCCGCGTCGAAGAAGCCGTGCAGCTGGCGGATGCGCGTCGGGTGGCGCATCTTGCGGAGCGCCTTGGCCTCGATCTGACGGATGCGCTCGCGGGTGACCTTGAACTGCTTGCCCACCTCCTCGAGGGTGCGGCTGTAGCCGTCGACGAGGCCGAAGCGCAGGGAGAGCACCCGGCGCTCGCGCTCGGTCAGCGAGTCGAGCACGTCGATGATCTTTTCGCGCAGGAGCGAATAGGCCGTCATGTCGTACGGGTTCTCCGCGGACTTGTCCTCGATGAAATCGCCGAAGCTGGTATCGTCGCCGTCGCCGACGGGCGACTGGAGCGAGATGGGCTGCTGCGCCATCTTCATGATCTGCTGCACGCGCTCGACGGGCAGGTTCATCTCGTCGGCCACCTCGTCGGGCGTGGGCTCATGGCCGTATTCCTGGAGGAGCTGCTTCTGCACCTGCATGACCTTGTTCAGGGTCTCGATCATGTGCACCGGGATGCGGATGGTGCGGGCCTGGTCGGCGATGGAGCGGGTGATGGCCTGGCGGATCCACCACGTGGCGTAGGTGGAGAACTT
>CAIKHO010000050.1 GCA_903827245.1 uncultured Opitutia bacterium | reverse complement strand
CGTTGCTTGACGACGCCCGGGCTTGCCAGCCTCAGAAGGGCGTCGTCAAGCAACGCCCCTACCTCGCTCCTACCACGTTCACTTGAATTCCAAACCCCATGTCCTCCGCGCATAACTATACGTAATCGGGTGCACAGAGTTTAGCTTCGCCAGCGCGTCATCCACGCTGCCCGCCCCGTATGCCTGCTCGAACGCGGCCACGCGCGTTTCGTAGGCGGCGAGGAGCTTCGCCTTCACCTCGGGCTGCACGAAGGCGAACGCGAGGGAGTTGCGGCCCAGCCCGACAATTTCGTCCCACGAAAGATGGAAGAGCGTGATGGCGGTGAAATATTCGTCGGTGAGATTGGAGTCCCACATGCCGCGGTCATCCGTGTTCAGGCAGACCGGGATGCCGGTGCGGAGGTACTCGGGGAACGGGTGCCTGGTGAGGTCGGGCGTGTATTCGAGGAGCCGGTTGGAAATCAGGTTGATCTCGATCAGCACATTCCGCGTCTGCTGGAGCAGCAGCAGCGTGTCGGGATCCTGGATGAGATTCACGCCGTGGCCGATCCGCGAGGCCCCGAGCAGGAGCGTGTCGCGGATGTGGGAATCGTTGCCGTCCATCTCGCCCGCGTGGATCGACAGCTTGAGTCCCGGATAGACGGCCCGGAGCCGGCGGTAGGTCTCGAGAAAGCGGCGCGGATAACCGTGCCCGTTCTCCTCGATGCCGGCCATGTTCAGGCCCACCCAGAGGTCACGGTGCGCGTCGACGAACGTGTAGGCGTCAACCAGGCCCTGCTCCGCATCGGGCGGGAAACGGAGAACGGTGCGTTGAAAGCGCACGGTCATCCCCGTGGCGGCGACATCGGGCTGGGCGAGGCGCCGCTTGACGTAGGCCACGGCCTCTTCGACGGGAATGAGCCGGCCGTCGTTGTCGATGGCGCCGGCGACACTGAACTGCGACTCAAGGTAGGACAGGTGCTCGGCGCCAAAGGCATTCAGGTTTTCCACCAGCAGCTCGGTCATGACGGGCAGACTCTCGAAGACCTGGCCGCGGCGGGTCCAGAGGACATTGAAAAACTCCTGCCGGCCGCCGTCGGGATCGAGCCGCTGGCTGGAAATCCAGGCGGCGCGTTCCTCGGCCGTGAGCGAGGCCAGGGGCACGTACTCGGCCTGGACCGCGGCCGGCAGATGCTCGTAGGTATAACGCCGGAGCGTGCGGAAGCGCTCCCCGGGGGCGATGCTGTCGGGCGCCCCGGCAAAACGCACGCGGGCATAAAACACGTCGCCGCCGTTGCGGGCCGGATCACTGCAGATGGCGTAAACCCACTCGGAGCGGTCGGCCCCGCCCGCGTGGTTGTGGAGATCGCCGCCCTTGGGCAGGTCGTAAAGAAGCGTGTAAAGCTGGACCGGCTTCGCGCGGGTCTTGAGCTCGTCAAAGCGCGCGGAAAAATCCCCAGCGAGGGAGGCCGCCGCCAGGGTGCCGGCAACGAGCGCAAGCAGGGCGCGGAAACAGGTGAGAAACATCAGGCGGGCCAAGCAGAAAGAATGCCGCCATCGGCGCGCGGCTTTGCGCCATCGGGCCGAAGTCAGGGCGTGACGTCAGCCGGTCCAGCCCTTTGATTAGCGTTCATTCCCGGTTAATTTATCCCGTCACGCTCCGACCCTGCCGCACCATGAGTCTCTCCCGCTACGACGACGAAATCGTCATTTCCTGGCCCGAACTGCACCGCGATGCCCGCTACCTCTCGGAGGTACTCAACAACCTGGGCACATGGAAAGGCATCATCGCCATCACCCGCGGCGGCCTCGTGCCCGCGGCCCTTGTGGCGCGCGAGTTGGAGATCCGGCTCGTGGACACGATCTGCGTGTCGAGCTATGCTGCCACGACCGAGGGCGGCGCGGCCACGGAGCAGGGCGACGTCATCATCCTCAAGGGCGTGTCCGGCGACGGCGACGGCTTCCTCCTGATCGACGACCTGGTGGACACGGGCCGGACCGCGCGCGTGGCGCGCCGGCTCCTGCCGAAGGCCCATTTTGCGACGCTCTACGCCAAGCCCGCGGGCCGGCCAATCGTCGACACCTGCATCAAGGAATTCAAACAGAACAAGTGGATCCACTTCCCCTGGGACATCGAGTACCGCTTCGTGAAGCCGATCAAGGACGGCGGCCGGGCCGGTGCCGCGTCGGATTGAGTCACGACGGCTTGAAACGGTAGGAGCGGCTTTATGCCGCGATGATCGAGTCGACCGACGGTCCATCGCGGCATAAAACCGCTCCGACAGCGGATCATTGGCAAACGGTGCCACCATCCGGCCCTCGCAACCTTTGACGCGACGAGCGCCGATTGTTTGTTCGGTTTTGAATCGGCACCCTGTTATCAGGGTGAAAACCCATGCTGGATGACGCCGAACTCCTCCGCCGCTATGCCGCGACCGCCTCACAGGAGGCCTTCACCGAACTGGTCCGGCGTCACCTGAACCTCGTGTACTCCGCGGCCCTGCGCCAGGTGGACCACGACCGGGTCCTCGCTCAGGAGGTCGCCCAGACGGTGTTTACCGACCTGGCCCGCAAGGCGGCGACCCTTTCCCATCATCCCGTGCTGAGCGGATGGCTTTATCGCAGCACGCAGTTCGCGGCGAGCGACGCCCTGCGGGCGAGCCGCGTGCGCAAGAAATACGAACAGGAGGCGGTCACCATGAATTCCCTTACGTCCAACGACGGCCCTGAACAGCAGTGGGAGCAGGTCCGGCCGGTCATCGACTCGGTGCTGGGCCAGTTGGGCGAGCGTGACCGGCATGCCCTCCTGCTGCGCTTTTTCGAGGGGCGCTCGTTCACCGAGGTCGCGGAGCAGCTGAAGCTGACCGAGGACGCCGCCCGGATGCGGGTCAACCGCGCCCTCGAACGCGTGCGTGCACTCCTCGCCCGGCGCGGGATCGCGTCCTCCGGGGCCGCGCTCGCCCTCGTGCTGGCCGAACAGGCCGTCATCGCGGCGCCCGCGGGCCTCGTCGCGACGGTCAGCAGCGCGGCGCTCGCCGGCGCGGCGGGGGCGGGTGGCGCCACCGTGGGCCTCGCGGGTCTTTTGAAATTTATGAGCACAACCAAAATGACAGTGGGAATCGAGGGAGTGGCCGCGTTGCTGGGAATCGGCTCGGCCGTATATCAGGCCGGCCTCACGCGGGAATCCGCCACGGCCCTGACCGCGATCACCACCGAACGCGACGGACTGCGCACCCAGCTCGCCTCCCTCGAGAAACAGGCGCAGCAGTCAGACCAGACCCTGGCCGAAGCGCAGAAGGAAATGACCCAGCTGCGCGCCGCCGCGACGAAGCCCGCGCCGGCATCCGCCCCGGCCTCGACGCTGGGCGCGACGATGGACTACGTCCTCGATCATCCGGAGGTGCAGGCGGCCTTTGTGCAGGAGCAGATGTTGCGCGCCAAGGCCCGCTACGGCCCGTTCTTCAAAACCGCCAACCTCTCCCCCGGGCAAGAGCAGCAAGTATTGAACGCCATGCAGGAGTTTGCGGGCTGGCAGCTCGACTTGATGGCGGCGCTGCGCGGTCAGGGTTATGGTGTGGGCAACGTGCCGAAGAGTCCCCAGTCCCAGGCAGAGCTGCAGAAACTCGCGGCGGACAAATCCGCCGCGATGGAGGCCAGCCTCCGTTCGGCCCTGGGCGATGAACTCTATGGCAAATACAAGCAATACGGGAACACGATTCCCGAGCGCAACGTCACCGACCAGCTGGCAAGCCAGCTCTATTACACCGACACTCCCCTCACCGCGCAGCAGGCGGAGCAGCTGGCCCAGGTCCTCGCGCAAAGCCGGTTCACCCCGCAGCCAATGCCTTCGCCCGGCAACACCCTCGCCGGCACCTTCATCACTCCCGAGGCCTTCGGCCGTCGCGTCGCGCAGACCATGCAGCAGGGCGGCATGACCATGCTGGACTGGACCGCCCCGGTGACCGATACCGCACTCGAACGCGCCCAAACCGTGCTGGCCCCGGCCCAGCTCGCCGTGCTGCAACAGGTGCAGGCCCAGCAGGCGGCCCAGTTTCAGCTCGCCCCACCCCGTCCGGGCCAGCCCAAACCCGCCGGCACCAAATAATCCGTTGCGGAGAAAATTCGCCGATGGATCTTATTTTGAAACCCTCACAAGTCCCACCCCATACATCACACTTCCCATGCTCTCCTCGACCACCTTCGACATCCCCGGCTACGAAATCACCGAGCACCGCGGCCTGGTCCGCGGGGTCATCGTCCGCTCCCCCACGATCTCGCAGGGTCTCATGGGCGGCCTGAAGAACATCATCGGCGGCCAGATCGGGGCCTACGCGAAGATGTGCGAGCAGACCCGTGCCGAGGCCTACGAGGACATGGCGCAGCACGCCCAAGCGCTGGGAGCCAATGCGATCGTCGGCATCCGCTACGACGCCTCCTCCGTCGAGTCGAAGTCGGCCGCGGTCGAGGTGCTGTGTTACGGGACGGCGGTCGTCGTCCGGAAGAAATAAGATCAGGGACCGCCCCCTTTTCCGGGCGCATGCCGCGCATTTGTTTAAAATCAGGCCCGCTTAAGCCCGTGCGGGCGGAATCTTCGGAACCCGGTGTCTCCGTCCGCCTCAAAGGCACAACGGGGGCGAGCCCCCTCAAGCGCGAGGGTCGATTTCAAAAACAAACATGAAAATCAAATCTGCAAAAACGCCGGCGGCCCCGAAGCCCGCCCAGGCTCCTTCCAGCCCGCCATCCGAGCTGCGCCCGCTGGCGCCTTTCCTCACCGATCGGCGTCCGAGCCACGATGAAATCGTCACTCCCGCCCGCATCCTGTGGCAGGAGAAGGGCTGCCCCCAGGGCTGCGACGATGAAATCTGGCTGGAGGCGGAACGCGGGCTCGTTTCCGCCTCCTCGAATCAACGGAGGCTGGTCTCCCAGAAGGCTTACGCCGACGAAGCGGAGAACGCCCACAAGGTCGAGGCCATGCTGGACGATATCGGGCAGTCTTCCGACAATCGCAGCGCGACCTCGCTTTGACCGCCCGGACACCCACCGGAGTGCCAGGCCCGGCGGCTTAAATCGCCGGTGCCTGCTCAGGCGGCCGCCGCCAGGCGGATGCGTTCCGTGCGGCGGCGAAGGACGACAATGGCGAAGAGCCCGAGGCACGCGGCGATCCCGTAGGTGGAGGGCTCAGGCACCGGGGTGAAGCCGACGAGATCCTGCACGAAGGTGGTGGTCCCGTCGATCGAGGTGGTGCCATCGATCAGGAAGGTCAGGCCGGCGATGTTGCCGCGGCCCTGCACGGCCGCCGTGCCGAGGCTGTTCAACATCAACTGGGCCTCATTGACGAGGGCCGTGTTGTTGTAGCCGAGGAACTGCCCGCCGGAAAGGTCGAACGGGTTGCCGTTGAATTCGTTCGTGATTTCCCAGACGGCCAGCTGCAGGGCGCCGCCGATCAGCTCGTTGTTGAAGCTCGGCCAGTAGGCGGTGAAAAGATCGGCGAGATCCTGGACCCGCGCGGCGGTCAGTCCCGGGGCCGCGGGCGTCCATTTGTCGAAATCGGAGGGATTGGAACTGGCGTAGTTGAGCTGGCTCCCGGCGGGAAGGCCGCTGCCGTTGTAATAGATGCGCTGCAGGGGATCCATGCAGAACCATGCCTTGCTCTGGGTCACCAAGCCGCTGAGCAGAAACGGGGTCGGCAGCACATTTTCCGCGGAGCCGCCGGTGCTGATGGTCACGGCGGAGATGCCGGGATATGCGAGCCCCACGCTGGAAACGGGGACGTTGAGCTGCGCGCGGGCGGAAACGCCGAGCAATACGCCGGCGGCAATCAAGCGGACTTGGGAGATTTTCATGATCGGAGGTGGTCGTAAATCGTGAGTAAAACCAGAGCGTCGCCGATACGGACCACGCGACGGACCGGGCACAATTTCATTCCGCTAAGGGATGGATGGCGGCGGCATCAGGCATTCCCCGATGCCATGGCCGAGACACCGCCTGCCACTTCATTCCCGACCTCTGAAATGCACGGGAATCGTCCCGGCAATTTGGTTTTGCGCCGGCGAAGTACGGCGGACAACAGGGCGCCTAGCGTTGTAACCCGCGTTCCCGCCAATGCAATGGAGCGGGAGCAATCCATCGACGCCCCGATTCCAGCCAACCCTCGGTCCTGACGGCTTAGCTTTGCCATCCCGGCCAACGTGCTTCATTTCGAAAGTTCACTCGCCCCCTCCGCGACCCTGGAATGCATCTCCGCGCACTCATCCCGTCCTTGGTCATTTCCATCTTTGCCGGCGCCAATGAGCGCAACCGCCGGCGGCTTGTGGATCTGCGGGAAACGTGGGGCCGTGAGATTTCGCGCCCGCGTAACATGGACGCCATTTCCCTGTACCACACTTCTGTCTCGGCCGGCCGCAGCACGGTCGACGACCGGACATGGCAGGACCTGGGAATGGATGACCTGTTCGCCAGGATCGACCGCAATGCCGGAACGCCGGGCCAGCAGATGCTCTATCACCAGATGCGCACGTACGAGGCCGACGACCGCACCCTGGCCGAGCGCGCCCGGCAACAAGCGGTTTTGAAGGACGATCCCGTCCTGCGTGAAAAATGTCAGGTTTTGTTGTCCCGCCTTGGAGCATCGGGCGGGGAATGGCTGGGGTCCATGCTCCTCAACCCGTTTCCCACCAATCCCCGTTTCGCTCCCCTGCTCTACCTTTGCAGCTTCCTGGGTGCGGCCTGCATCCTCGGGATTGCGTTCATCCATCTCCTTTTTTTGCCCGCACTGGCGATGATGTTCATCAACATCGCGATCACGGCCAATTATGGCCGGCAGATCAGGCCCTACTTCACCGGCTTCTCGCAGATCGTCACGATGCTGGGCGTCTGCGAGGAACTCGCGGCCATTCCCAACCCGCATGCTTTGCCCCAGCTCGACACTCTGCGGAAGTCGCGGCCGCTGGCGGCCCGGCTGCGCAACCGACTCGGCTGGCTGGTGATGGATCGAACGAGAATGTCGGATCTGTCGCAGCTGGCCGTCGACTACATCAACATGTTCTTCCTTTTCGATATCGTGGTTTATCTGCGTTCGAATGCCGCCCTGCGCCATCATCGGGATGAGTTGGTCGGCCTGTGGGAGGCGGTGGGTTCCCTCGATGGGTCGATCGCGGTCGCCTCCTACCTCCAGGGCGTCCCCGGCCTCATCCGCCCCGCGCTCGGTGCGGACCGCAGCATGGAAGTGAAGGGGATTTGTCACCCGCTGCTCGCCACGCCGGTGGGCAATTCGCTCAACCTCGACGGCCGCTCGGCGCTCATCGCCGGGCCGAACATGGCCGGGAAAACAGCCTTCATCCGCACGGTGGGAATCAACGTGATCCTGGCTCAGACGCTGAATCTTTGCCTGGCCGAAAAGGCGGTGCTCCCGCGGGCCGTGGTGCGATCCGCGATCAGGCGGGAGGACAACCTCGAGGCCGGGCAGAGCTACTTCTTTGCGGAGATCCAGCAGATCCTGGAGTTCACTCGCACCGAGGAAGCCGGGCCATGCTGTCTTTTCCTCATCGATGAGATCTTTCGCGGGACCAATACCGTCGAACGCGTTGCGGCCTCCACCGCGGTACTGCATCACCTCGGCCAGCGCCAGCTTGTGCTCGCCACCACCCATGACGTGGAGTTGCAACAACTGCTGGCCGACACCTTCGACATGTACCATTTCAGCGATCAAGTCCTGGATGGCAGCTATAGCTTCGACTACCACATCCACCCCGGCCCGGCCCATTCGCGCAATGCGATCCGGCTCCTCGAAATCAGCGGTTATCCTGCATCCATCATCCGCGAGGCAGAAACCCTGGCCGCCCGCAATTCCGCCAGGAGTTAAGCCCTATCTCCCTCTGCTTTCTCACTGCCGTTGGGACCCGCGCAACGATACTGCGACGCCGTGCCGGACCGGATCGAAAGTAGGTTAACCGAAATGTCGCGCAGCGCGTCGTGGAGTTGAAACCGCCCCTTTCGCTCTTGGCATGCTCCACCACCTCTGAAGAGTTCGGGCCATGAACTACCGGACCAAGGCGGAATATTACATCCAAGGCATCACGCAGGGCTTCGTGGAGGCCTCGGAGGTGATCGCGTGGGCTGACGAGGTCATCGTCGCGGCCCCCAAGGCCGAAGACTGGATGATCGAGATCTCCACCTGCGGTCCCGCTGACCGGATGGTCGTCCTGAGCCACTTGAACACGATCAAGGGCGAAGTGGATGCCGCGGAACTGGCGGCTTTGCTGAAGGACAAAGGCGTGGGCTAAAACCATCGATCTTTTTTACAGGAGAGGATCCGAATAACGGAAGAGGGTGCCTGCCTTTCCGCCCGAAAGCTCTCTCTCGTTCTCTTTCGTCAGAAGGTTTAATCCCGGAATCGGATCACGATCAGGATCACGATAAAGATTAAGATAAAGAGGAACGAGAATGAGTTTTCAGTTACTCGACCAAGCCTCGGCCCGCCCTCGGTTTGCCTCCTGTAAACATCCGATACTTCCCATGGCCGCCACCATCGCATGAAGCCGCACCCACGAGTCCGCTGCCTCACGCTGTTCTTGCTGCCGCTCTGCCTGCCGGCGCTCCACGGCCAGAGCACCGCCGCCGATTACCTGGACCGCGCCAACACCAAGGCCGCCAAGGGCGATCCGGCCGGCGCCATCGCGGACTATGACCGCGCCATCGCGCTGGATCCCAGCCAGTCCGAGGCATTCTACGATCGCGGAGCCGCCAAGGAGGCCAAAGGGGATCACAACGGTGCCGTCGCCGACTACGACCAGGCCATCCGCCTGAATCCAAAATTCCCCAAGGCTTTCAACAACCGCGGGCTGGCCAAGGGCGCCAAGGACGATCCGGAAGGAGCCATCGCCGATTTCGACCACGCCATCGCGCTGGACCCGAATTACGCCATCGCCTTCTACAATCGCGGGCGCGCAAAGAAGACCATGGGCGATCTCGACGGAGCCATCGCGGACTACGACCACGCCATCGCGCTGAAATCGGATTTTACCCTGGCCTACATCAACCGCGGCGTCGCGAAGTCAGCGCAGGACCAGCCCGACGCGGCCATCTCCGACTACGACCGGGCCATCGCCCTCGATCCGAAGTTTGCCCCCGCCTTCTACAACCGCGGCGTCGCCAAGGAGGCGAAGGGAAATCTCGCCGGTGCCATCGACGATCTCAACCAAGCCGTGGCCATCGACCCGGGATATGTCAGCGCCTACAAGAAACTCGCGACCGCCCAGCGCAAGCAGGGCAACGAGCCGGCGGCCAAGGCCGCCGAGGCAATGGTCGCGAAGTTGACGGGCAAGGGGAAGTGAGAGACGGGGGGCGAGGGTCGGGTTAGAGGCCGCCTGCTCGCAGACGCGCGGCGAGTTGGAGCAGCGACCTCCCGGTCGCTGTCCGAACGCGACCGGGAGGTCGCGTCTCCATCCAGTTTGAACCGACTGCTCAGGTCGCCGACCTCAAAATCCCGCGGCACGAAACTCATAAACCGCGCCGATTCGTTTCTCGCGTGCGAATGGCACACCCCATGCGGCAGGGAGCCGCGTGAGCAGCACCAACGCCCTCCCTCGTGGCCGCCTGGCGGTCTTGGAAAATGTCGCGCAGACCATCGGCACGATGGGGCCGACCGCCACCCTCGGCACGATCCTGCCGCTGCTACTCGTCAAGTCGGGCAACGCCGCGTGGCTGGTCAGCCTGATCATCCTCGCCGTGTTCCTCGTGATGGCGGTCAGCCTCAGTGTTTTCGCCGGGGTCCGGTCCTCCGCCGGCTCGCTCGCCACCTACGCGCGGATGGGCCTCGGCCGTTGGCCCGGGATCCTGGCGGGCTGGTCGTATGCGCTGGCCATGGTGTTCGTCTCGGCCAGTTCGGCGGTGTCGAGCGCCTACTATGCCTCGCTGGCCACGGCCCATTTCACCCATGCGCCGCTGGGCACGCCGGCCGCAATGATCCTCGTGGCCGCGGTGGTGCTGCTGGCGTGGTGGCC
Organism: uncultured Opitutia bacterium; assembly: GCA_903827245.1. GTDB lineage: Bacteria > Verrucomicrobiota > Verrucomicrobiia > Opitutales > Opitutaceae > CAIUWA01. The sequence continues at coordinate 9,535 of CAIKHO010000050.1, read as the reverse complement.
CTCGTATCGCGACGTGCGGTTTTCAGCCAAGGTCATGCTCGGCGCGGAAGTGGTCTCGGTGGCGCTCATCTTCTTCATCCTCTCGGCGGCGATGCTGCGCGAGGGACACTGGGTCGACCGGGCCCAGCTCCGGCTGGAAGGCGTCGACTTCTCCCACCTGCGCCTCGGCTTCGTCCTGGCGTTCCTGATCCTCGCGGGCTTTGAGAGCGCCACGACCCTCAGCGAGGAGTCGCGCGATTCGACGCGGGTCCTGCCGCGCATCATGCTGGGCTGCCTGCTGCCCACCGGCCTGCTGTTTGTCGTCGGCGTCTACTGCCTCGGCGTCCTCTCGCACGCGCATTCGCTCGCGCTCGACCAGACCACAGCGCCTTTCGATGTCATCGCCACGTCGGTGGGCCTGCCCGCGCTCGGCTGGATCAGTTCGCTCGGCATCGCGCTCAGCTGCTACGGATGTGCGGTCGGCGGATTTAACGCCGGCTCGCGCGTGCTTTATGCGATGGCGCGGACCGGACAGTTCTGGCGGCCGTTCCGGGCGATTCATCCCGTGAACGCCACCCCCTATCGTGCCCTCACCCTGCTTGGCGGCATCGCGATCGCCGCGCCTGCCGCGATGCTGGCGTGGAGCGTGAAGCTGGAGGACGCCATGGACTACCTCATGCAGCTGGCGTCGTTCGGCTTTCTCACCGGCTACTTTGCCGTGTGCCTCGCGGCGCCCGTCTACCTGGCGCGGAAGAGTTCGCTCCGCCCGGGCCATGTCGCGGCCGCCATCGTCGCGCTGTCCGCGATCGGCGCGACGTGGGTGCTCAGCGTGGTACCCGTGCCGGATCCGCCGTGGCGTTACCTGCCGTGGATCTTCCTCGCGCTGCTGGCGCTGGGCAGCCTGCTGACCGTTCTCAGCTGGCGATCCCGTTCACCGCGGGGCAAGCGCGAGGCGAAACCCCAGCTCGTCGTTCCGGGTCTTGGGGAATAGCGGATTCCGCTGCGCAGAGCGGAGGTAGGCCGGACGGTCGCTGCCCCACGAGGCGCCGCGAGTGACCCGCGCGAGACCCCGACTGTAGGCGTCGAGACACCATTCCCAGACGTTCCCGGACATGTCGAAAAAACCCAAACTGTTCGCCGGAAAACTGCCCACGGGGGAGGTCCGCGGAAACAGATCCGCATATCCGCCCGGCACGACGCCCCACCAGGACGGCATTCCCGCCTTCGATTCCGCGCCGGCGTAGTTGCCAAAGCCCGCCGGCGGCGGCCAGTCCGGGCCCCACGGATAGCGTCCGTCGGAATGATGCAGCCGGGCCTCAGGGGTCCCGCCGCGTTCGCGTCCGAGCCCGATCGCGGCACTCCACTCGCGGTCCGACGGCAGCCGGTAACGCAGCGGCGCACGGATCAGGCCCGCGGCCCTCTCGGTCCGGGTGAGCCACCGGCAAAATGCCTGCGCATCATGATAATTCACCCCGACCACGGGATGATCGTCCCCTTGGGGAAACCCGGGATCGCGCCACGTCTTCCCCTTCGGCAGCCAGTCATGGTCGTCCGGGCCCAGCGTGAGCATGCCGCCCTCCCCGTTATGGCCGGTGGCCTCGACGAACACGGCGAAATCCCGCACCCGCACCGGCCAGACCGCCAGCCGGCAACCGGTGCCGGGTACCGGGCGGAAAGGAAGACCAAGGCGGTTGATGAACGGGCGCGACATGCGTTTCGGCAGGTGAGCCAAGCAGGTTCCATACGCAGACTCACCTGCGCCTCCAACCCAAGGTGGTTTAAAAAATACCGCAGCCGGGGCACTGACTCCGGTGCCTGGAGACCACGACTGCCGAATGGCAACCAGGGACAGCCACCCTGATTGCATCACTACCTGGGCTGCTCCAGCGCCTCCTGCATCCGCCGTGCATGCCGCGTCATCGCCCAGCGCCACAAGGCCAGCGGCGCCACCCATACGAGGTTCATCACCACGGAGTAGGGTCTCAGGGCCTGCACGAAATGCCAAAACGGGGTCGCGACCACGAATTGGTTCGCGGCGTCTGTGTTCGCCTGCGCCCCACGGACGACGATACCAAGCGCGTATTCCCGGGCCAGAGCCACGCCACCCACCGCGCTATGCCACGCCAAGGCGAGGCCGCCGTAGGCCTGCCACCCGATCGCGACACCACCCCACGCCCAAAATCCGGCCGCGCAGGCACCAAGGCCCAGGAGGCCCACCGCGCATCCGCCGAAGCCGATCAGCCCGAATGCGACCCCGCCGACGCTCACGGGCGCGATCGCAAACCCGCCGTAGGCGAACAGGAGCCCCACCGCGCAATCCCCCACCGCGATCCACGCTTTCACCGGTGCCCGCGATCCGGCAAAATCGCTCCTCAGCCGGACGTGCACTAGCGGCCAGCCCAACAACTCGGTCCGGCTGCGATATTCGTATACGATCGATGCATTCCCGGACTGCCCCAACCGGGTGGGGATTCCCGCGGCCATCCGGCGGCGCCGCCGGAACGACTGGACCACCGCCAAGAATATTGTACCCGTGCCCAGCGTCACGACACCGAAGGCCAGTCCCACGGACAGCACGGAAGCCAGCCGGCTGAGCGGCTCACGCCACATCATCACCACCGGAAAGATAAGCGCCACCGCAGCCGAGCCAATCAGGAGCTTGCGATAGAAGCTCCGGACGGACGCCCGCTCTTGTTCCGAGCCCGCGGCTTCCAGGCTCATCCGGTAACTGGTGTAATTTCCAAAAACGATCAGCAGCGGGCTGAGGATGAGGCTCGAAAGCACGGTTCCCAGCCCGACGGCCTTCGCGCCCAGCCCCCCCTTGGCCGTGCCGCCAATCGCGCCCATCGTGGCCGGAACGACCATCGGCGGCAGCGCCGCCAGCACGCTCGCCGCGAACGCGACGCTGGGTGCGGACCGGCGCAGGGTGCCCTCGACAAACGCCGTGACTTCGTCGGCCAGCTGTTTCCGCCCGCGCGTCAGCCGTTGCCGCACCACGTCCTCGCTCAGGTCGAGCAGCGTCGCCGTCTGCTCCACCGAGCAGCCCTCGCGATAAAAAAGGATGAGCGGCGCACGATAAAGTTCCGGGATGCGCTCGAGAGATTGCCAGAGAATCGCCTCTTCCTCCCGGCGGATGGTCTGCGCGCCCGGCGCTTCCTCCGGTGAACTCAATTCGGCCGCGGCATCCAGCGTTTCTCCCGCCTGGCTCGGCTCGCGTCCCAGCCGGCGCAGCGTGTTGTTGAGCAGGTTGCGCGCAATCCCGCAGAGCCAGCTCTTCAGCTTCGCCGGCTCGCGCAGGTCGGCGAGCTGCCGCCACGCCGTCACGAAGGTTTCCTGCGCCACGTCCTCGCTCAGGGTCAGGTTGCCCGTCGCGCTGTAGGTCACGGAGCAAACGAGCGACTGGTAGCGGGACACGATCCGCCCGAACGCCGCCCGGTCGCCCGAGAGGCTCGCGGCCACCAGCTCCACATCGTTGTTCAACCCGGGATTCATCACCTTGGAATTCATCATAACGCGCACCAGTGGCCAAAGCAGCCCGAAAGGTGACAGGAAATCGGTGGGACCCGTAATCCAATTGGTCCAGGCCGGGAACTTACCCGGACATTTTTCGCCACGGATTGCGCGGATGGGCACAGCTAGAAGCCCCAAACCCTCTCAGTCGGATCGGCGGTTCCTATCAGTGGCATCTGTGTGATCTGTGGCCAGCGGATTGAAACTTCGTCCCTCTCGCGCCTTCACGCATGAGGCAAAATTCGAATCCCTGTCACCTTTTCCGGGATTCGCACACTTATGCGTCGATATGCGAACCAAAAAAATTCTCCTTCCCGCGGTGGCCCTGATCGTCGCCGCCGGCGTCATCCTCTGGGCCGTGCGCCAGCCCACGCCTTCCGCTCCGGACGCGGCCAGCGCAAGCCCGGTCACTCCGCCCCAGGCCACCCCGCACAGTCAAACGGCCGAACCGGCAACCGCTGCAGCGCCGGTACCGTCGGCCTCCGCCCATGACGGGGAAAACCACAACCCTCCCGCGGCAGTCGTGGCAGCGTCGCCCACCCCGGCCCCGGAAGCAAAAACCGCCGCGGACGACGTTTTCGACCAGAGCGTGAACCTGCTGGTCTCACCACAGGCCAGCTTCCTGCAGAAGCAGGCGGTGTGGGGCCAGCTGCGCAACGCCGGCCAGATCGGCCGGGTCATCGCCGCCCTGGAGGAGCGCCAGCAGGCCGACCCGACCTCCGCCGAGATTCCGGCGCAGCTGGGCATGGCCTACTTGATGAATATCTCGACCACCTCGGATGTCCGCGAACAAGGCATCGGTGGGATGAAGGCCGACATGAGCTTCGATGCCGCGCTGAAACTGGATCCGACGAATTGGGAGGCCGGCTTCCTGAAGGCGTCAGCGCTGTCCCACTGGCCCGACTCGATGAACATGGGCCCGCAAGTGATCCAGCGCTTCAGCACGCTGATCCAGCAGCAGGAGGCTCAGCCCCCGCGTCCCGAATTCGTGCAGAGCTACGTCCTCCTCGGCGACCAATACCAGAAAACCGGCCAGCCCGACGAGGCCCGCCAGGTCTGGAACCGTGGCCTCAACCTCTTTCCCACGAGCCAGACGCTCAGCCAAAGACTCAACCCGGCGCCCTAGCCGGAATCATGTAATTGAATCGCAGTGATCGGTGTAGCAGCCGAGGTAACGAGGCTGGGTTCGGTGACTCACCTCAGACCAGCCTCCTCACGTCGGCTGCTACTGGCGGTCGCCTCGTTCCGACTTGGATGAACTCCGGCCGGCGGACGGATGCCAAAGGTTGAACCCGTTGACCTCAACGCGCTGCGGCAAAGCCGCCGCGATCCAGCGGGTTGGGGTCAACCCGCTCCACCTCACGGCCGCGCCTTGGCGATTTCCACGGCGTACACGTGCCGGACGCCAAACATGTTGCCGGAGAAAATGACCCACTTGTTGTCCGGGGTGATCGACGCGTTGGGCTCGATGCCACCCTGGTCCGTGGCATAGTTCTGCTTCGCCATATTCACGAGAAGTTCGCGCGCCAGGGTGCCGTCAGGCTGCACGCGGTAGAGATTGATCCACTTGCCGTCCTTCGCGAACGCGACCTGCGTCGGGTCGCTGCCGTCACCGCATAGCAGCATGTTATCCCGCGAGACGTTGTAATGCGTGGACCACCAGTTCAGCCGCATGTGGTAATGCGTCTCCTTGCCGGTGGCCAGGTCCACGTTCGCCAGCCAGACGTGCTGGCTGCGCGGTGTCTGCAGGTCGAACCAGATGGAGCGGCCGTCGTAGCTCCAGAATTCGTTGCTGGCCGTCTCCAGGTCCATCGTGCGCGCGTGACGGAGCGTCATTTCGCTGCCGTCGGCACGGATCGTCCAAATGCGGTCCACCTCGTGCCAGGGGCCTTCGTGACAATAGAGCAGCAGATTCGGGTCGGTCGGCGAAAACTGCAGGTGGTCGAGCGCGGCATATTGGTAACCGACGGTCTTCCGCTCGCCAGTCCTGACGTTGGTGAAAACGAGCGCCTCGGAGTCCGGATTGAACACGCCCGACCGGGCGTCCTCTTTTTGCACGGCGGCGCGCTGCTCGGGCGTGAGCTCGGCCATGGTCTTGCCGGGAAACATGCGCCCGAGCTGCGGGACGAGGGGCCGGGCCGCCGGCTTCGCGGTTTTGCCCGTGGGGTCCGTCTGGACGACGGTGGCGACCGTCATGGTGTCGTCGACATTGAAGATCGGCCGGGTGGCGTTGGGCACCCGCCGGATTTGCCGGCTGGCAAGATCGTACGCGCAGACCTCCCCGCGGCCGCGGCTGAAATAAACCGTTCGTGCCCGGCGCGACATAGCTCCCTCATGACTCTCAGACGCGATCACCTCGGGCTTCAGTGTTTCGCTGCCGAGCTTCGTGACATCAACCATGGCGAGCCCGCCGGGTGCGTTAAAAATGAATTTATCGCCCTCCGGCGTGTAGGCGTTGTCGTGAAAATAAAGCGTGGTGCTGCCCGGCGCCGACGAAAGCTGGATGACGCGGTGGCCCGTATCGGCATCGATCCAGTCGACCGGCGGTGGGACGATCCGTTGGTTTCCGGAATCGTCAGCCGCAAAGGCGCGCAAGACGCCGAGGGCAAACAGGAACAGGCAGCGGGGTAACGTGCGCATGACCGAGCAAAAGCTGCGTTCTTAACGGCCAGGGTTCAAGCGCGGGAAACCGGAATTATTGAGCCTTACCCAAGGAAGAGACGGCGAAGGCCTGGAGTAGTACGGTGCTTCAGCCCGCACTCCCGAGGCAAAAGACGCGGGCTAGAGCACCGCACTACTCCCTGGCACTTTCGTCAGTCTGATGCACGAGGCACAACAAGGCCGAGTGCCTGCGAGCAGGCGGCCTGCGGCAAAACCTGCAATTGATCCACCACCCGAAATTCCACAGTCACTCGGCCCACCCCGGGACGTCTTGCCCCTGAGTACAGTTTAACCCCATCCCCCCATGGCCACCCCAAATCAACCCGAGCCAGCTGCCCCTTCCCTGATGCCCCGCAGGGAGTTTGGCCGGATGTTAGCCGGCAGCATCGTCGCCGCCGGTCTCACCGGCTCCGCGGCGGCCGCGCTGGCACCCACCGACAACGCGAACCCGAAGCCGCGGAAAAACACGCTCCACCACGTCGGCGGAGACTATCATTGCGTCTACGGGGACCACTGGGCCTCCGAAAAGAACTTCGAGTTCCACAAGCGGCTCGGAGTGACATCGCTGAGCCCCAGCATGGATCCGGGCGGAGACGGCACGCGGGAAGTCGCCGGGGCCACGGACGATTGGGATCTCGACCAGATGAAGAGTTGGAAGGACAGTTGCGACAAAGCGGGAATGACGTGGGAGTGCGGCCGCATGGACTCGCGTTACATCTACCTCAAGCCCGGTCCGGAGCGCGAACGGAAGCTCGACTCGATCGTCCGCAACATCGAGAAGGCCTCGAAAGTGGGCATCAAGGCGCTCTCGCAGCACTGGACCTTGATTCCTATCAGGCGGAATGGGACCACCCCGGGACGCGGCGGCTCCAGATACAAGGCGTTCAAGCTCGAGGATAACTGGCAGGCCCTGCCGGTCGGGGCGCACGGCGTCGTTCATTACGATGAGTATTGGGAGCGCATCACGGCGTTCCTCACCCGGGTGATCCCGGTGTGCGCGCAGGTGGACGTGAAGATGGCCGTTCATCCCTACGACTGCCCCGGGCTGCCCCGCGGCTATCAGGGCGTCGACAACTGGGACGCCGGCCCGGGCTCGGTCTTCGATGCCCTGAAGAAATACGAGGCCGTCATCGACAGCCCCTACAACGGCTTCCAACTGTGCCTCGGCACCGTGGCAGAGGGCTGTCCGAATCCCCGCGAGGATATCCTGCCGATCGTCCGCTATTTCGCGGCCAAGGGGAAAATCCACCAGATCCACATGCGCAACATCCGAGGGAAACTGCACGATTTCCAGGAGGTCTACATCGACGAGGGTGAGATGAACTTCATCGAGGTCGTCCGGATCATGCGGGACGCCGGCTACACGGGCAGCTACTTGCCCGACCACGTCCCGGCTCATCCCGACGACCCCAAAATGTACCAGGGCTATTCGGCGGCCTTCGGCTACATCCAGTCCCTCATCCACGCCGCCAACGCCGAGGTGCCGGCCTGAGGAACCAAGCCCGTTCCGGGACGATGCCGTTGGATCGTTCCAGTATGTAGCAGCCGAGGTCACGAGGCTGGTTGGCCCACGCACTTCAATCCAGCCTCGTGACCTCGGCTGCTACACGTTCGACGGCAGAATCGGAGCGGATCTGACCTGTCTGTTCTCGGCGGAATGGAGAAAAAGCGGGCTCGGGACGGATTTCCTGTCAGGTTCGGGCCGGATTCAGCCACTTGGTGACTGACATGACTACCCACACGCTTTCCGCCGAGGCCAGCGAAGACACCGCCCTGGTGACCCAGAGCCTGGCCGGCAGCCGCGACGCCTTCGGGCGGATCGTCGAGCGCTACCAGTCGCTCGTCTGCGCCGTCGCGTTCAGCGCCACCGGCAGCGTGACCCGCAGCGAGGACCTGGCCCAGGAAACGTTTTTGACGGCTTGGCAGCAGCTGCGGCAACTCCGCGAGCCGGCAAAGCTGCGGGCGTGGCTCTGCGGCATCGCGCGCAACACCATCAACGCCGATCGCCGCCGGCAGGGTCGCGAACCCGTCCATCATGCGGCGCAGCTCACCGACGAGGCCGACTTGCCGGCGCCGGAACCGGCACCTCCCTCCCAGGTGATCAGCAACGAGGAGGTCGCCCTGCTGTGGCGCGAGGTTGGACAACTGCCGGAGATTTACCGCGAGCCCTTTGTGCTCTTTTATCGCGAACACCGGTCGGTCGCGCATGTGGCGGCGGCCCTCGAACTGAGCGAAGACGCCGTCCTGCAACGCCTGTCGCGCGGACGGAAACTCCTGCACGAGCGCATGCTCGTCTTCGTGGAAAGCGCGCTCGATCGCACCAACCCCGGAAAACAGTTCGCCCTGGGGGTCCAGGCGGCGCTGCCGTTGCTCGCCGTGGGCGGCCAGGGCGCGGGACTGGCCACGGTGAAGGGCGCCGCCATGAAAGGCGGCGGATTGGCCAGCCTCTCGGCACTGGTGTTGCCCGTGGCCGGCATGCTGGCGGCCCTCGGCGTCAGTTGGGGCAGCATCCGGTACGCAGGCGACCCGGACGAACGCCGGTTCATGAAGACCTGGAATCTTGTCCTCTGGTCGTCGATCGGCGCTTTCATGCTGGGACTGTACGGCGTCGATGCCCTGGGTTCAGCCTGGCATTGGGAAGTCCGGACGGCGCTCTTCGCCGGCGTCGGGGTCTGGTGCTGCTACCTCCTGGTCCTCGCGATGCTTCTGGTCGTGATGTATCGGCGGGGCGTCGAAGGCCAACGGCGGCCGGCGGGCACTCCCCGGGGAATGCTCGTGGGCATGTATAGTGCCACCTCCTCCTGGATGATCGGGCTGGCCTGGATGATGGGCGACCGTGCGTCGGCCGCCTTCATCGTGGTAGCCACGTTGGGCATGGCAGCGTGGAACGTTCACGCGCGGCGTCACCGAACCGGCGTCGCCTTGCACCAGCTGACCAGCGGCTGCCAGGCCGCGCTCTGCGGGGTGCTGCTCTTGGTGGTGAACCTGCGGGTCGATCGCTGGCTGGCGCCGATCTACAACGTGCCCCTCGACGAAATGCACCGGCTGTTGCCCATGGCGACGGTCCATGTGCTCACCGTCCTACTGCTCGGCTGGGTCGGAGCCTTGCTGGCGCTGACGGGGAGAAAAGCCTGATCGCGTCAGCCCCAATTATCCAAATTTCCGCAGCTCAATTTTGAGGTGGACCCCAAAAGTTGGACAGGACGGATCGTTAAGTCCAAACCCGAACAATACGATCCATGTCCAAGAAACGACGTCAGCACAGTGCCCATGAGCGGGTCCCGAAAACTGGGCCAGGTGGAGTGTTAGTCTTTGGCTTGGTTTGATGTGCTGACTTCGGTTGTGGTTGGCAATCCTAAGCGGAGGGACGGACCGGCTTGGCGGT
>CAIKHO010000049.1 GCA_903827245.1 uncultured Opitutia bacterium | reverse complement strand
ACGGATCGGGTGATCCGCCGCAATCAGCGTCTCGACGTTAATCAGGCTCACGAAACCAGGTTGGGAGGGGCGTTGGCCGCGCATGGTATCCATAGTACGAATACAAAATGCGGAATCAAGCGTTTTTCAGCAGCCTGCTAGCGCTGTTCTGTCGATCCTATATAAACGGTTCTCCGAACGGCAAAGGTTCACCTGACGGAACAGCGCTCAACCTCGATCCCTGGGCTCACGCGTCCTTCGCCGCATCCATTTTCTTTCGCAGGCTCAGCGGCCGCATGTCGGTCCAGACCTCCTTGATGTAGTCGAGGCACTCCTGTTTGAGCCCCGCCTTGCCAGCCGCGCGCCAGCCGGGTGGCATCGCCCGGTAGTCCGGCCAGATCGAGTATTGCTCCTCATCGTTCACTACCACGAGGTATGTTGTCTTGTCTTCAGTTTCGTTGTTCATGGGAAATTTTTCCGCTCACACCCACCCTATGCTTGCCCCCGTGCGATGCGACTCCATCGTTGATGGCATGACGGCACCTACCCTTGATGCCAAGGCCACGGCCGCCGCGAGTCGTAGCCTGATCCTCCGCCATGCGGCGCTCGTCGCCGGCGCCTCGTTGATTCGAATCCCCTTCGTCGACAGCCTCTCCGTCACGGCTGTTCAACTCGACATGTTTCGCGCCCTCGCCCGTTTGCACGAGCGACCCGAGAACGAAAAAGAACTTTCCACCGTCCTCGCCTCGCTCGGGGGCGGCGTGCTCAGTTACTTCATCGGCCGCAGCGGTCCAGCCATGGCCTTCAAGGCCGCTTCGCTGGCTATTCCCGTTGTCGGCCCCTTGGTTCGTTACGGCACCGGTCCGGCCATCATGGCGGGCTACACGTGGGTGCTGGGCGAAGCCTTCCGCCGCCATTTTGTCCTCGGCGGAACCACCCAGGACTTCACGGTGCAACGCTTTCGTGAAATGGCGCGCGATCTGGTGCCCGCGGGCACGTTCGGTTGAGGTCATCGACGGCTCCTTTCGACGAAATTTAAAATGGCATCTGCGGCCCGCTTGGCGCCGCCCGCCAACCGCGAGTGCCGCGCCAGCTCCTGGGCGCCTTCCCGAAACATCGGATTGGTGATCACTTGCTCGACCGCCCCGCGCAAACTCACTGGCGTCATCTTCGCCGGCTCCAGCATCAGTCCGGCGCCCTGTGTTTCCAAACGCTCCGAAAGGATTTCCTGCTCGTAGGTCTGTGGCACCGCAATCATGGGGACGCCGAGCCACGCCCCTTCTCGCAGCCCACCGCCGCCGGCGTGGGTCACAAACGCCGCGGCCCGCTCCAGCAATTGCAGTTGCGGCGCACTGCGCGGCGGCAGCACAAAAAAATTGTCCGGCACCTCCCCGAGGTCAGCCTCCATCACCCCGGGACTCAGCACCAGCACCACCTGCGCTCGCACCTCCTTCAACGCGGCGATACACGTTTGAAAAAACGCCAGCCCCGGATTGTGAATCGTGCCAAACGACACATACACCAACGGCCGGCCATCCAGCCGCTCAAACGGAAACGTCGCCGTCGTCGGCCGTGACGGCGTGCACAGGCCGACAAACTCATAATCGGCGCCGAAATGATTTTCGTACGGTTGCATCGCCTTCGGCAGATGAACCACGTTCAGCGGCTGCCGATTGGTGAAGATCTCGATCAGCGAAATATTCTGCGGCAATCGATACTCCGTCTGCAGTTCACGGCGCCAGTCGCGAAACAGCCGCAGCCCCGCTCGCGCCTCCGCGATCATGGCTCGCCGACCTGGCCGCAGTCGCGGGCATCCGTGAAAACTTTCCGCACAAAAACCCGCGGTCGCCACCGAGGCCACCGCCGGTACGCCGAGTACCTGCGCGACGATTTTTCCCCACAAGCAAAGCGAGTCGTGCACGATGTAGTCCGGCCGCTCGGCTCGTACGGGCTCCAACAATTGCGGCACCCACTCGCGGGCACACCAAGCGCTCACCGGTGCGAGATAGTATTGATTCGCCCCACCCGGCCCCGGATACGGTCGGATCGGCGGGTACGCGCGAAACTCCGCTCCGAACGCCTCGATCTCACCCTTAAACGGCGGGATTTCAAAATAAGTGATGCGCTCCCCGCGGGCGACAAGTTCCCCCACCAGGCCGAGCGTCGGGATGACGTGGCCTGGCGCTGAAACATTGAGAAATACACCCTTGCCCATGGGATTTTTGGCTGGATTAGCCCAGCAGGATTTCCTTTTCCCCAAACAGGCGCTCGGCCGGAAGCCCCAGCGCATGACAATCCGCCACGAGCTGATTCGACGCCTTGATCGGATTCGATTCCGCCGTGTATTTGATGCTCATCACGTAGTTGAGCCACGGCTCCTGCCCCATCGCGTAGACGTAGGCTTCCTTGCAGCCAAAGCGCTTCACGATATCGATGCCGCGCTCATAGTTTGAGCCGGCCAACCGCCGCGAGTGGTCCATTTTTCGATCAAGCGGCTTCGTGAGCAATGGCCCGTACATCCAGGACATCGGCGCCCCATCGCACTCCATCCCGAGGAAAAGCACGTCGATGTTTCCCGTGGCCTTCTGCACGTGCTCATAGAGCTTCGGCTCGGTGTTGCACGAGTCCGCCGCAAACAGCAGTCGGTACCCATGCAGGTCGAGCAGGTAGGCGCTCTTCGTGCGGATCGCGAGGTCACCGTGCTCGCCGAAGAACGGAATCCCCGTGATCATTCCATCCGGTGCCGTGATCTCCTCAAACTCCTCGATCGAGATCACGTTTTTGAATCCGACCCTCTCCAGCATCATCTTGAGCGATGGATCCTGCAGTGCTCCATTCCCGTTGCGCGGCACCACGATGTTCTTCACGCGGCCACGGAGCTGCAACATCGTCTCGAACAGAATGTGATCTTGGTGATTGTGCGTGATCAGCACGTAGTCGATCGTCTCCGGCAAGTCCTCGTAGGTGAACCGGGCCACTTGGTGGTCGTAGGTGTAGCTTAGCACCGGATCGAGCAGCACCGAGGTGCCACCTGCTTCGACGAGGATGCACGCATGCCCGAAATAGCGCCAGCGCACACCTTTGCCCGTGTACGGCTCGTACCCGCGCGGCGCCTCGGGCGTGAAAAAACTGGCAAAGGCCGCGGAGTCCTCCGTGCTTACCCCCAGCTTCGCCGCGATCTCCCCGACCGAACCCGGCTTCCATTTCATGGCAAAGAGTTCATCGATCGCGGGATTGGAGAATGGCGTCTGCAGGTGCAGGTCGCCGGGCGTGCGCAGGCGCGGCGTGCTCAGGATAAACGGCCGCTCGTCACTCGTGATCAGAGAGAGCATTAGACTCTGCCTTGCAGGATCGTAGAAGGGACTGCGGTAGAGCAACGGCTCAACCAGCCGGAAAGAAGGCTGGTTGTTGAGGTCGTAGACGAGTTCGACGTAGCCCTTCAGGATCTCAGGCACCTTTGCGTACAGCGGCTCAAGCGAAAACCCTTTCGCCTCCATTCTGAGCATTTGGTCCAATTGTTTGACGGCTTCACTGAAGGCGATCATCTGCCCCTGATCCCGCTTCGTCTTTTCGATCAACGCCTGGATCTCGTCCACTCGCTTCCCGTCATAGTCGATGAACGGCCCGCCAAGCATCGCGGGATTTTTCACCGCCGCAGCATGCACCTGCGGCGACTGGACGTAGGACTGCATGATCTTCAGATGACGATCGACGATGTTCATTGCCGCGGTCGCAGGAGAAATCAGGTGCGACCATGCGTACCAGGATTCGATGAGCGGTTCGACCTGCACGTTTTGCCGGAGGTAAAGGAGGGGCGTCATAGGATGGCGTTGGATGAAATCAGTCGGTGGGTTATCGAAATGGCTAGTCCACCAACTGGGTGGCAATCTGCAAAGCGAGTCCGGCCGCGTGAGGCCGACGGAGCATGCTGTTGTGGTCTCCGGCCGCCTCCAGCCGGACGATGGGCCCGCGGACGATCCTTTCCCATCCGGCGGTCGGCCGGTCCGCCGTCGCTGCGACGAGCGCGCTCGTCCGCACGAGTGCCAGCCCACTCCATAGTTCTCCGGGACGGTAATTCAAGAGTGCGCGGAGGTTCGCCTGATAGACGCTCACCAGTCCCGCAATCATCGCTACGTCCGCCCCCGGCGGCGCAATACCCGCCGCCCGCGCTCGTTCCAAAAACAATTTCAACCGTTCCTCTGTGGAGCGGTCGGCGAGTTCGTCCGCCGGCAGCTCAAACTCGACTCCAAAGTGTGCCCCGATCTGGTGCGCCATGAAATCGAGCGCCTCGAGGTCCGTCGGTTCGTGGTCGATCATCGCGCGCGCGAGATCGGGCGCGAGGTGATCGAGGAGCACGAGCGAACCGACCAGCCCCTCCCCTTCAGCTTCGAGCTGCCGGGCCATTTCGAACGCGACACTCGCGCCAAACGAGTGCCCACCGAGGTGATACGGCCCCCGAGGAAACCGTTCTCTAATCGCCTTGAGATAGGCGGTGGCCATCGCCTCCACCGATTCCAGCGGCGATGATTTTCCATCGAGTCCTGGAGCCTGCAGCGCATGGAATGGCCGCTCCTTGGGAAATAGCGCGGCGAGGTCGAAATAAGTCAGCACGGAGCCACCGCCCGGATGCACGCAAAAGAATGGGGATCTGTCTCCCTCCGGTTTGAGGGCGACCAGGCAAGACGCACCCGCGCCTCCTCCCGCTTCGATCGCGGTGGCCATCGCTTCGATCGTCCCGTTCTCGAACAGCGCACTGAGCGATAGTCGCACGCCGAGTCTCGCCTCCACGTCGGCCAGCAATTTGGTCGCCAGCAGCGAGTGCCCGCCCAGTTCAAAGAACTGGTCGTGGATTCCAATGGCTGAAACCCCGAGCACCTCCTTCCAGATGTGTGCTAGTTGCGCCTCTAGCGCCGTGCGCGGTGCAAGTCCACCCTGCCGACCGCCCGTACTCTCATCGATCTCCGGCAGTGCTCCCCGGTTTATTTTTCCATTCCGTCCCAGCGGGAATTCCGCCAGCGGCTGGAAGGCGGCCGGCACCATGTAGTCCGGCAGACGTTCTGCCACGAATGCCCGCAGTTCCGCCATTTCCGGGGCCGCTTCCGCGGCGGTCGTAAAATAGGCCACAAGCTTCTTGTCGGCCCCCTCCCCCCGAACCTGCGCGACAGCGTCTCTCACCGCCGGATGCTGGCGTAGCACCGTTTCGATCTCTCCCATTTCGATGCGGAATCCGCGCAACTTAACCTGTTGATCCATGCGCCCGAGAAACTCAATCGTGCCGTTCGGCAGCCAGCGAGCCCGGTCGCCCGTTCGATACAGGCGCGCTCCAGGCGTTGCGGAAAGCGTATCCGGAATGAATCGTTCGGCGGTCGCCCCGCTTTGGCGGAAATACCCGCGCGCCAATCCCTGGCCACCTGTCACCAATTCTCCCGGCAGTCCTTCGGGCACCGGCTCGCCGTGCCGATTGACGATATAGACGCTAGTTCCGCTCACCGGTCGGCCGATTGGCACACTGGCCGTTGGCACCTCGGCCCCGCTCATCGCATGACAGGTCGTGAAAACGGTGTTCTCTGTCGGCCCATAGCCGTTGATAATTCGCAGCGCCGGGAAAGTCGCCGCCAGCTTGCGCACATGCGCCACCGAGAGGACATCACCACCGGCCAGCACCTGGCGAAGCGTGGCAAACGCCGCCAGTTGATGGTCGATCATCTGGTGAAACAGTCCCGCCGTAAACCAAGCCGCCGTCACGCCCCCCTTCTGGATCGTCATGCCTACGTCGACGAGCGATGCCACGCCGGCTGGCATGATCTCCAACCGCGCGCCGTGCAGGAGCGGGGTCCAAATTTCCCAGACCGAGGCATCGAACGATAGCGGCGCAAATTGCAGCACCACCTCTTCCGCGCTCATCGCCATGAAATTGGGCTGCACCACCAGTCGCACGACGGCGCGATGCGGCACCGCAATCCCCTTCGGCGTTCCCGTCGAGCCGGAGGTATACATCAGGTACGCGAGATCCTCTGGCCCATTTTCCGACGGCGGATTGTCCGGGTTTTCGCCCTCAAATGCCGCTGCATTGCTATCGACCGCGAGCACGTAAGCGAACAGCTGCGGCAGGCGATCTATCAGGTGGTCCCGAATGAGAACGGCACCCGGCTGTACTTCGTCGAGCAGCTGTCCCAAGCGTTCGAGTGGATCATCGGGATTTAGTGGGACAAAAAAACCGCCCGCCTTCATCACCGCCACCATGGCGACGATCGCGTCGAACGAGCGGTCCATCAAAAGCGCTACGGGCACATCCGGTCCCACGCCCATGCCCCGCAGATGCCAGGCGAGCCGGTTCGCCTGGGCATTGAGCTCGGCGTAGTTCAACACAGTCGTCCCCTGCGATAGGGCCACGCGCGCTCCGTGCGCCGCGACGGTCGCCTCGAATTCTGCGACGATCGTTGTCGGCGGCACCGGCAGGCCGGCCGCCGTATTCCATTTCTCCAGCCGGCTTCGCGTCTCGGCGGGCGCTTGCAGCGGCAGCTCCCGCAATCGCGCCGCGGGACGCGCCACAGCGGCCTCCAGCAGCGTCGTGAAATGCCGCCCATACCGCATCACCGTTTCAGCGGTGAACAAGTCCGTGCTAAACTCCCAGGCACCCGTCACGCCCTCCGGAGTTTCCTGCAAGAGCAGCATTAGTTCGAATTTCGAAGTCTCCGCCGGCAATGGTATCTCCTCAATTTTCAACGCTTCCAGCGTCATCTCCGCCGGCGGCAGATTGAGCAGCACCAGCAGCACTTGAAACAAGGGTGTGCGACTCAAATCGCGTCGCTCCACGACCGCCTCAACCACTTTCTCAAACGGCAGTTCTTGATGTGCGTACGCCTCGAGGCAGACTTTTTTCGCTCGCCCTACAAGGTCACCGAACGCGAGTTCATCGTCAGTTTCGATGCGCAAGGCCACCGTATTGACGAAGAACCCGACGAGTGCCTCAAACTCGCTTCGCTGGCGGTTTGCCACGCTCGTTCCGATCACGATATCGTCCTGCCCGCTTTCAAGGCGAAGCCACGCAGAGAATGCCGCGAGCAGCGTCATGAACAACGTCGCTCCTTCTGCGCGCGCCACCGCATAAAGCTCCTCCGTGGCCTCTGCCGAGAGCGCAAATGGCACCCTCCGCCCGCGTCCGCTAAGCACCGCCGGGCGGGGGAAATCCGTCGGCAGGTCCAGTTGCGGCGCCTCGGCGAGCTCTTTGCGCCAAAACGCGACTCGTCGCTCGAGTTCCGGACCTTGCAGCCAGTCTCGCTGCCAGCGAGCATAGTCGCCGTACTGCAGCGCGGGCTCAGGAAGCGCGGGCGCTGTGCCCTGTCGGTACGCCGCGTACAACGCGCCCAGGTCGCGCACGATCACACTCATCGACCACCCGTCCGAAACGATATGGTGGGTTACGGCCAGCAGCCAGTGCTCTTTGGCTCCCAGCCGGAACAATCGGACTCGCAGCAGCGGCCCCCGGCCTAAATCAAACGGCATCAACACCTCTGCATTCGCGAGCGCTAGCGCCCGCGTTTCGCGTTCACCCTCCGGAAAACTTGCCAGGTCTTCGCACGGCAACCGCAGGGGCTCAGCCGCCTCGACTCGTTGGACTCCATGCCCGCCCTCCGTCGCGAAAGTCGTCCGCAACACCCCATGGCGCCGGCGCAGCTCCGTCATCGCCCACCCCAGTGCTTCCGGGTCGAGTTCTCCGGCCAGTCGCAGGAGCGCTGATACATGATAGGTCGGTGCCCCGGG
Source organism: uncultured Opitutia bacterium (assembly GCA_903827245.1). Classification (GTDB taxonomy): domain Bacteria; phylum Verrucomicrobiota; class Verrucomicrobiia; order Opitutales; family Opitutaceae; genus CAIUWA01. The sequence goes on along the minus strand of CAIKHO010000049.1, from coordinate 40,549 downwards.
AGCCAGTTGCTCGATAAACCAGAGACGCTCCTGGGGAAAGCTCAGTGGCAGTGCCACGCCCTCGGTCGGGCCGGGCTGGGGGCCGTTATTGGCGGCCTCCGTCTTCGCTCCGGCCAAGGTCTCTGCCAGGGCCGCGATCGTTGGCTTTTCAAATAGCACCGCCAGTGACAACTGCCGTCCTGTGATGTTACGCAGTCGTGCCACCATCTGGGCTGCGAGCAGGGAGTGCCCCCCCAGCGCAAAAAAGTCATCCTCGATGCCCACTCGCGGCACTCCGAGGACATCCGCCCAAATGCCTGCCAGCATTTCTTCCTCTGGCCCGCGCGGCGGCACGTAAGCCGCCTCACTCGCCACGACTTCCATGGCTGGCGGAGGCAGCACTTTGCGGTCGGCCTTGCCGTTCACCGTCAGCGGCAAGTGATCGAGCAACACGTAAGCCGCCGGCAGCATGTACTCCGGCACCCGGCTCTTCAAATGCGAGCGCAGCGCCGGCACCAATACTCGTGCCAGTTTCGCCTGAAGCGGATTATTGGTGAAATATGCCAGCGGCTGGGTGCGATCGCCACCGCTTCCCCCTTCTGGACTCGCTGCCGCCTGCCCGTGCATGGCCGCGGTCGTGGTCGCAAGTGCGGTCCGATATGCGCCGACGGTGTCAGCTTCCGCGAATTCCGTTCCCCGACCCTCGATCCAAGCGAGCACCCGCTCGTCGGCTGCTAGGGCCCTCGCCACGGGTGGTGCGAGTTGATACTTCTTCGCTGCCTGGCCTTCCACTGCCGGCTCCGACGGGCCGACACGCAACAGCACGTCATAGCGGAACTTCGTCAGTTCATCGACGGCTGTTCCCACACGCGGCCGAAGCTCCACCTCCGTGATGGCCGGCAGCCATTTCCGCAGGACGTGGAAAAAATCTGGATCGATAACCAGTTCCTCTTCGCGCCCGACCGCCCGACGCACCCGCTTCGCCAGTTCCCCCCGGCTGACGCTGTCGTCCGCTTGGAAAAACTGCACCGATGCGTGATACGTCGCGAGCAGCGGCAGGCTTCGTACATCGCCCACGAAAATCGTTCCGCCCGGGGCCGAAGCCGCCGCCGCCCCGCGGAGCACGGTAAGCAGGTGCTCCGGCCCGGAGAAGTATTGCACGACTGAATTGATGACGACCAGGTCGTAGCCACCCGGCGCCACTCCGGTGAAGTCCGTCGCCTCGCCCTGACGCACCTGGACCTGCGCCAGTCCGTGATCCTTCGCCACCCGGCCGACCGTCTCGACCGTTGCGACCGAAAGGTCGCTGGCCGCGTAGGCCTCACAGTGCGGCGCCAGCGCGAAAAGGATCAACCCCGAGCCGCAGCCGATCTCCAATACCCGTCGCAGCGCGCGCTCCCGTAGTTGCGCCACCGTATTGTCGAGCCACTCACGGATTTCATGCGACCCCATCGGTCGGCCGTCGTAGCTGCTGTTCCAGCAGATGATATTGAAAGTCGGATCGTCACTCGTACCCGGTCGGCGATAGTTCTCCTCGAACATCAGGCGCCACTGGTCCACATGCTCCGTCTGCCAGACCTTCGCCTCTTCACCGGAACGAGCGCGCTCCAATTCTGGCACCACATACGCGACGAGCCGCTGGTCACCCGGCCGATCTTCGCGCAACATCACGACCACGTCGCGCACCGCCTCATGGCGGGCCAATGCCGCCTCGATTTCACCCGGTTCGATTCGGTGCCCGCGCAGTTTCACCTGATCGTCGAACCGGCCGAGAAACTGAAGCACGCCATCCGCCCGCCGCCGCACCCGGTCGCCAGTCCGGTAGATCCGCGCGCCCGGCTCGGTCGCGTATGGATCCGGTCGGAATCGTTCCGCCGTCAAATCCGGTCGGAATCGATAGCCTCGCGCCACCCCAGCTCCCCCGATCCAAAGTTCTCCCGGCACGCCCGCCGGCAACAGTTCAAGATTGGCGTCGAGGACATACAGCCGTGTATGGGCAATCGGATGCCCGATCGGAATCGCCTCGGCCGTGAGGTCCGCATCGGTCACTTCGTGTACACAGCAGCCGACGACAGTCTCGGTCGGGCCGTATTCGTTGATCAACCGCGTCGCGGGTGCATGTCGCCGCCAGAAAGCCACATGTTCTGGCAGCAATTGCTCTCCGCCAATCACAAAGACCCGAGCCCGCCCCGCCGCTTCGCCCGCCGGCACAAGGTCGTTTAGCACGCGCAGATGCGCCGGGGTCAACTTGAGCGGCGAGCTATTGACTTCTTCTCGTAGCACCACGGCGAGCCCACCCGCTCCAGCTGCCTCCGGCACGATCTGGACCGGCTTGCCCGCCAAGAGGGGCGGGAAAAGACTGGTGATCGTCAGGTCAAACGCGATCGACGAGTGCAGCGGCGCGCCGTCGCCCTTGCCGACTTCATAAGCGTCAATCGCCCAAAGCAAGTAGTTGATCAGCCCCTTGTGCGGAATCTCACTGCCTTTCGGCCGTCCCGTCGAACCGGACGTATAGATGACGTAAGCCAGTGTCTGTGGATCGATTTCCACCGGCAACCGCGCGATATCTGCGCGATTGGCCGGCACTGCCAGGATCGCCCTGAGGTCGATCCAGCGATCGGCGGGCGCACCGGCCGGTGCCGCAGCGTCGCCTAGCACCCAGACCGCACCGCTGTCAGTGACCATGTCGCTCAATCGCTCCGGCGGATTGGCCGGGTCTAGCGGCAAGTACGCTGCCCCTGTCTTCAAAATCCCAAGGATCGCCGCCACCATCTCCGGACAGCGCTCCAGCCAGACAGCGGCGATCTTCTCCGGCCCGAGGCCTCGTCTCCCCAAATGTGCCGCGATCTGGGTCGCGCGCGTATCCAACTCGGAAAAAGTCCAGACCACATCTCCTTGCACCACAGCCCGAGCGTCAGGCGTGCGGCGCACCTGCTGCGCCCAGTGATCGACGACTGTCCCAAGCGGCGGCGGCGTGCGGGGATTATCGTTAGCTTCGTCCAACGCCACGCGCAATTCCGCCCCGTCCAACCACGGCAACAATGCCAACGGCGTGTCGGGCGCTTGCACCGCCGCCATCACCAGGTTCACCCAATGGCGCGCCAGCCTTGCAATCGTGGCGGGGTCGAACATCCGGCGATCATAGGCGATCGTACCCGTGAGGGCGCCCTCATGTTCGCCGATGAAAACCTCCAAGTCGAACCGTGCTGTCTGATCGTCGTCGATGCGGCGGATCTTAAGGCCCGGCAGCGCAAGCTCCCCACCCGGCGCGTTAAGGAAAGCCAGCGAGACTTGAAACAAAGGATGTAAATTCGCGCTCCTCTGGGGCGAGAACTCGTCGACCAGAGTTTGAAACGGGATCTCCTGCCACTCGTCGGCCGCAAGTACTTCCGCGCGCACGCGGCGAATCAACTCGCGGAGGCCTGGCCGGTCCTTGAGGGAGGTCCGCACCACCAGCATGTTGACGAAAAAACCGATCAACCCCTCGACATCGCTATGGCTTCGATTGGCGGTCGGAATCCCCACGGCAATGTCAGTCTGCCCAGAATAACGCGCCAATAAGGCCTGAAAGCTTGCCAGAGTCGCCATCGCGAGCGTGGCGCCGTTCTGCTCCGCCAATGTACGGAGTGCCGCGGTCACGAGTGCCGGAAAGGCCACTGCGTGGCGCCCACCGACGATCGGACCTGCCACAGCGGGTCGCGGCCGGTCCGATGGCACTTCCAGGGTCGGTAGATCGCGCAGTTGGGTCCGCCACCAGTCAAGACCCGCCTGTCGGCGGGCGGAATCCAGTCGTGTGCGTTGCCAGGCCGCATAGTCTGCATAGCTCGCCGGCAGCAATGCCAGCGCCGGTAATCGGCTCGCTTTGTAGGCCGCGTAACATTCAGCCAGCTCGCGCGTAAACACCCCGATCGACCATCCGTCGCCAATCACATGGTGCAGTGCGATGATCAACACATGCGTCTCGGCACCTGCCTTCAGCAACCGCACCCGCAGCAGTGGCCCGGCCCGCAAGTCGAACGGTTTCATCGTCTCCTCGCGCACTCGGACTGCGATCGCAGCTTCATCCGCCCTGACCAATTCGACTGGCACGGAAAAATCACCGGCTGCCGCCACCACCTGCTTCACCCCCTCCGCATCGGAGTGAAACGTGGTCCGCAGCACCTCGTGCCGCCGCACAATCTCCGCCAGCGAACGTTCCAATACTACCGTGTCGAGCCGACCTTCGAGCCGCAGAGCCGCCGACATGTTCATTGCCGCCGACTCGAGATCCAACTGATGCACCAACCAGAGTCGCTCCTGCTGAAACGAAAGCGGCAAACGTGCTCCCTCCGGCAGCCGTGGAATGACACCGCCGGCCGGCTCGTGGCCTGAACCTTCGTCCGCCATGAGGTGCTCAAGCAATTCCAGGTCGTCTGAAGAGAAAGGATTCATCGAAGGCAATTATCGGTTCGCGGCGGAAGTGTTCGCCCTGCGGCGCTCCAATGCCGCGGCTCGATCGGCCGGCGACATCTCGCGAATCTGGAGCAATGCAGTTGCCCGCTTTAGCACCCGTCCGGGCACGGAGTCCGCGGCATTCAACGCGATGGCCACCTTCTCGGGCGTGGCCGTCTCAAAAAACGTCCGCAACGGCAGATCCACGTGAAATATCCGCCGGATGCGGGCCAGCGCCTGCGCGGCAAGGAGAGAGTGGCCCCCCAGTTCGAAGAAATTCCCCCGCGCGCCCACGCGTCCAACCCCCAGCACCTCGAGCCAAAGGTCGGCGAGCACCTGTTCGGTGGCATCGCGGGGCGCCAGATATTCCGCCACTGCCGCATCCATCCATTCCGGCGCCGGCAACGACCGCCGGTCCAGCTTGCCGTTCGGCGTCAACGGCAGCGCCGGAAGTGTCACGAAGCCGGACGGCAGCATGTAGTCGGGTACCCGCACGCGCAGATGTTCACGCAAAGCTACCGCCGATACGTCACCATGACCCACGATATAGGCCACGAGACGTTTTTCGCCTGCGCCATCTTCCCGCAATGCCACCGCCGCGGCCCGCACCCCCGGATGTGCGCGTAGCGCCGTCTCGATCTCGCCCAGTTCGATCCGAAACCCACGCAGCTTCACTTGCTGGTCAACTCGTCCCGCAAACTCGATCCGTCCGTCTGGCCACCGCCGCACCAGGTCTCCCGTGGCGTAAAGCCGTGCACCCGCTGATCCGAAGGGACTGGGCACAAATTTCTCTGCGGTTAGATCGGCTCGCCCGTGATAGCCTCGCGCCAGGCCTTCCCCTCCGATGAATAACTCCCCAGCGATTCCGGCCGGCAAAGGATTCCCGTTCGCATCCAGCACATGCAGGCTGGTATGGGCAATCGGCCCCCCAATGGTAAGTGCATCTTGGGACACAGCCACCGGCTGCGTCGCCGACCAGATGGTCGTTTCGGTTGGACCGTAAAGATTCCACACCTCACAACCCCGGGCAAGCAGCGCTGCGGCGAGATCGGTTGGCATCGCCTCACCTCCACACCAGGCGCGCAGCGGTAACGCCAGCTTCCAGTCGTCCGACAGTAACAGACGCCATGTCGCCGGAGTCGCCTGCATCACTGTTGCCCGCTCGGTCGCCAGCATGACGGCAAGTCCGCGTGCATCCGCCGCAATCTCCCGCGGGGCGACCACGACTCTCGCTCCTGTCACGAGAGGCAGGAAAATTTCGAGCGCCGCAATATCGAACGACAGTGTCGTCACTGCGACCAGGGTGTCGGTGCTCCGCAAGCCTGGTGAGTCCGCAAAATGCGAAAGAAAATTTGCCAGTCCACCGTGGGTCACCTGCACGCCCTTCGGCCTTCCGGTGGAGCCCGAGGTGAATATCACATATGCGAGTTCGTCCCCCGAACTGTCGTACATCACGGGCGACGTCGATTGCGATCGGATCGCGTCGCTGTCGGCATCGAGGCACACGCATAAAACCGTCGGAGGAAACAATCCGGGCAATCCCGCCAGCGCCGTGTCGGTGACGGCGAGTACCAGACCACTGTCTTCGCGCATCATGGCTAGTCGCGCCGGCGGAAACGCCGGGTCGAGTGGCACATAGGCCGCGCCGGTTTTAAGGATCGCGAGCATCGCCACCACCATCGCTGAAGACCGCTGGAGACATATTCCGACCAGGCGGCCTGGCCCCGCTCCTCGCGCACCTAGGAAGCGAGCCAACTGATTCGACCGGGCTTCGCACTCCGCAAAGCTTAAGGTCATGTCGCCACCCACGACCGCGATCGCGTGCGGGGTCCGCTTCGCCTGCACGGCGAAGCGAAAATGGACCGCCGTGCGATCCCACTCCGTCCGTGCCGTGACGTTCCACCGCAAGCTGTCCCGGACAGTCGTCGCAGGTTCCTGAAGGTTTAGCGTTGCCACGGGACGTTCAGCACCGGCCACGAGCGATCGAAGGACCGAAGCCACCTGCTCCACGAGCACCCGCATTGCCTCATCGGTGAACCGGCTTTCTGCAAAATCGAGCCGCAGAGTCAGGCCGTCGCCGGGCAGAACGTAGAGCGTGAGCGGGTAGTTCGTGTGTTCGAATGACTCCACCGCCCCTAACTCGAGGCCTCCGCTCCGAGCTCCGCGCGCCACGCCGGTCGGATAGTTTTCGTAGATCAATACCGAATCGAACAGTGCCTGCCCACGCGGCACATCGCTCCAACCCTGAATATCGACCAGTCGGCTTGCCTCGAATTCCCTGAGTGCCGCCGCTTGCGCCTGCAGGCGTTTAAGCCACGTCACCGTGCGTTCGTCGCCCGGCACCGACACGCGCAAAGGCAGTGTGTTAATGAACAGGCCGACGATTGATTCCACTCCCGCCACCTCCGCCGGACGGCCCGACACGACGAGTCCAAAACCCGCTTCTTCCGTACCGAGGTGGCGCGCCAGCACGAGCGCCCACGCGGCCTGGGCGCAGGTGCTAAGCGTCACTTCGCGCGATTGGGCAAACTCTTTCACCTCTTTCATCATCTCCGCCGTCAATTCCGCACACGCCGAACGATGCGCCGTCGAACTCGCCTGCGCCCCGTTCGGTACGCCCCCGAACGTCAGCGCCTGCGCCGGCCGATAACCGGCGAGATAGTCACGCCAGAACCGCTCTTCAGCGCCGGGTTTGCGTGCCACCAGCCACGCCAGATAGTCACGATACGACGGAGCCGGCGGCAATGCTACATTGGGCTCCCCATAGGCCGCGAGCACGTCGCGAAACACGAGGGGCAGCGACCACCCGTCGAGCAGCAGATGATGATGGCTCCACACGAGGCGCCAGCGCGCGTTGCCCAGTTTGAAAAGCGTCACCCGCCAGAGCGGAGCTGCATTCAGGGGAAACCCGCGCGCGCGGTCAGTGGCGAGCCAAGCGGTCCACCGGCTGGCCTGATCGTCAACCGTGCAGGCACTCCAATCATGCGATTCCAACGGCACCTCGATCTCGCGGCGGACGATTTGGCACGGCACGGACATTTCCTCCCAAACAAACTCAAGCCGCAAAGCAGGATGGCGGTCCGCGGCCGCGCGCCACGCGCGGGCCAGAGCTGCGGGATCGGGTTCCCCTCGCAACTCGAAGGCTAGCTGCTGCCCGTACATGCCTGCGATACCATCGTGTAACGCGTGCACCAACATCCCCTCCTGCAGCGGTGCGAGTGGCCACACATCCTGCTCCCCCCGACGCTCCAGCACCCGGGAAAGATCGCCGGATGACAATCGGGCAAGCGGGAAATCCGCGGCGATGCTGAATTGCCCTCCCGCGGTGCGGAATTGACCGAGCAACGCGCGCACTTCCGCGGCAAAGCGCTCCCCCACCCGCGCAATTGTTTCACGGCGATGAACACGCTGGCTGAAGATCCATTGCACCCGCAGTCCATCGGCAGCAACTGCCGCCACGACATCAAGGAGATGCGCCCGCGGTGAATCTGGAGCGTGCTCCCGGCCGGCCGGCTCGGCCGCCGGACGGAACGGACCTTCGCTCTCCAGTGCAAGGTCGAGGCGGCCAAGGTAGTTGAAGCTGATTTGTGCCGGACTTGCCGTGACCAGTGCATCGTCTCTACCCACATGTCGCAGCCACCCGTACCCGATGCCATGGCGCGGAACCGCCCGCAGCGCTTCCTTGACGTTACGCAGACGAGCGGCGGCGTCGGCTTCGCGCCCGCTCTCTATGAGAATCGGATAGAGCGTCGTGAACCAACCCAGCGAACGGGAGAGATCCGGCGCGTCCGCATAGTCACGTCCGTGCCCCTCTAGATGTACCCGCATTTCGTCCGCTCCCGTCCAGTCCTGCGCGGCGGCGAGCAGGGCGGAAAGCAGCACCTCCTCCACCCGGCTGCGCGCGACTGCCGGCGCGGCACGCAACAGCAGGTCAGTCTCCTCGATGGTAAGTTGGGTCACGACCGACGCGGTGTCGTCCTCGCGATTGCCGGCATGCCCGTCGGCATAATCGAGCGGCAGCCGGGCAGTAACCGCCGTAGCGACCCCGCGCCAGTAGTCCGACTCAGCGCGTGTTTCGGGGCTCGCCGCGAGTTTGGGCACGTGGGACGCCCACGCAGGAAACGAAGTCGTCGGTGGAGGCAATTCCACCGTAGCGGCCGCCGCGAGTGCTTCCGCCATCTGGCCGAGTTCGTCGAGCAGAATGCGCCACGACACACCGTCAATGCAAAGATGGTGCGCCACACAAAGCAGGCGGCCGGCCGCGTTCGCCCCGGCGTCAAAGTACACCGCACGAGCCAATGGCCCTTCGGAGATATCAAGCCGCCCATGTGCCGCATTGGCCGCCTGCTCAATAGCGCCGGGCCGTTTTTCCGTCGAGACGCCTTGCAGGTCCACGACCTCAAATGCCGTGGAGCCAACCGACGGTGGAGCGAGCCGCTGCTTCCATCCCCCTGCCGCCTGCTGAAAGCGAAGGCGGAACGAGGCATGACGCCGCGTGACCGATCGCCACGCCTCGGCTAGAGCCGCCGCCGTGAGACCCGCGCGCGTTTCCAGCAAAACCGCCTGGTTCCAATGGTGTGGATTGGGCGCCTTGAGCGCAAAAAATTCACACTGAATTGGCGTGAGCGGTACGTCCTCGATCACCTGCTCCTCCACGATCACGGCCGCCTCGGACACGGGCAAGGCGACGAGCGCGAGCGCACTCAGCACCGGATGCTCAAATATTTGCAGGGGCCTTAGTTTCCAACCCGCCCGCAACGCCAGCGAAACCACCCGCAGGCTGAGAATCGAATCCCCCCCAAGTTCAAAGAAGTTATCCTGCGCGCCAACCTGCGCGACGTTTAAGGTGCGCTGCCAAATCTCCACCAAGGCCCTCTCAGCCGGAGTCTGCGCAGAGGCCGGAGCCGTCACGGGAGGCGTGGCGGGAAGCGGCACTTCCGAAGGCAGGGCGCGACGATCCACCTTCCCTCCCGGCGTAAGCGGAAGACTGGCCAGAGGGACGATGGCCCAGGGCACCATCGCTTCGGGCACGCGGTGGCGCAACCAGTCGCGCAGCCCGGCAGCCTCCGATGTTCCAGCTCTCATCACCACAAAGGCAACGAGACGCAAACCGGCGGTCATTTCGCGCGCGATCACCGCGACTTGAGCAACATCCGGATGGGTCGCGAGCACCGACTCTACTTCTCCCGGCTCAACCCGATGTCCTCGAATTTTCACCTGGGCATCGAAACGGCCGACATAAAGCAACGTACCGTCGGCCAGTTGACGCACCCGGTCACCAGTACGATAGAGCCGGGCCCCTGCACGCCACGGATGAGGAACAAAGCGCTCCGCCGTCTGATCGGGCCGGCCGACGTACCCTCTACCTAGTCCTACACCGCCGAAATAGAGTTCACCTGCGACCCCTTCGATCACCGGCTCCATCCGCGAATCGAGCACGTATGCTTGAAGATTTGCCACCGGGCCGCCAATAGTGATTGGCCGATTTGATGCGCACACCGCGAAGGTCGCATCAATCGTGCACTCCGCCGGCCCGTAGAGATTCACCAGCGGCACTTGGGGCAACACCTTCTGAAAATGATCGCGCATGACGGCGCGCAACGGCTCACCTCCGGAGAATACCCGTCGTAACGATGGACAGGGTGTCTTCGCCACTTCCTCAATCACGAACTCCAGCATGGATGGCACTAGTTGCAGCGTGGTGATCCCGTGAGATCGGAGCGCTTTTGCCATGTAGGCAGGATCCTGATGCCCTCCTGGTTGAGCCATCACCAAGCGCGCCCCGGCCAGCAAAGGTGCCCAAAATTCCCACACCGAGGCGTCGAAGCTGATTGGGGTCTTTTGCAGCACCACATCATCCGTTCCGAGCGGAAAGGCTCTCTGCATCCATCGCATGTGATTGACGATCGCAGCATGAGAAATGGCGATGCCCTTGGGCCGCCCCGTCGATCCGGATGTAAAAATAACGTACGCGAGCTGCGCCGACTCGACTGTCACGGCCGGCAACGCCGCGGCCTCCCGGCTGATTTCCTCGCGCGCTGCGCGAAAATCCACCGCCCCGGCCGCGAAAGCCACGGTTTCAGCAAGGACCATTTTTGCTCCGCAGTCCTCAAGCATCGCGGAAATACGCTCCGCTGGATAGCCGGGGTCGATCGGAACGTATGCCGCTCCCGCCTTCAATATTCCGAGCATTGCGACCACCAGCCCCGTGGAGCGCTCCAGCGCGACGGCGACGCGATCATCAGCTCGCACACCGCGGCGTCGCAGCCAATACGCCAGCTGATCGGCGCGGCGATCGAGTGCGGCATAGGTAAGTGTCTCATGCGAGTCTACCACCGCAGGAATGTCGGGCGAGCGCTCCACCTGACGCGCAAACAGCATGTGCAGCGGCAGGTCAGCATCCGGAAAATCGACGCGCTCCCCGTCGATAGACGCCGCCTCGCCCGTGCGCAGCGGGACAGATCGCCAATCGGCGATCGGTGCATCTACGATCGCCTTGAGCACCGTCAGATACAGTGCGGGCAGGGCTTCGATCACCCGAGCATCAAGCGCACCCCGATCACACACCGCCGAACCTCCCAGCAGACCGGTTCCGGGATCGACGCTAAAGTTCACCGCGAGGGTGAAATTGGTTTCTTCGCGGGCACGCGTTCCCAGACGCTCAAGCGCGCTCAGGCCGCGCAGTGCGTCGTACACGTGAAAGTGCACGAAATTGAAGTCGGTCGTAAACAACGGTGCCCCGCCGTACCGTTTCTGAATTTCGGCCAGTGGCAGCCTGCGATGCGGCAGGAGCGCTTTTTCCGCTGCAAACACGGCACGCACCAAACCAGCCCAGTCCGGCGCAGCACCGAGTGCGACCCGGAATGGCACCGTGTTGAGAAACAGCCCGGCGAGGTTTTCGATGCCGACCACCTCAGGGCGGCCGTTGGTGACGAGGCCGGTCACAATGTCATCCCGTCCGCCAATCGCAGACAATACCCGCAGATGTGCGGCGAGAAGTACCGACTTGAGTGGCAGGCCCAATTGCTCCGCCGTTCGCGTCAACGCCGCCGAAAGCACGGGGGGGATTTGGATCGGACATTGTACGGCCCCAACTGCCGCTGACACCTCGGGCTCGCCCGGCGGCAATTCCAGCACCTCGCTGCCTGCCAGCGTGTCCTTCCAAAACCGCCCGGTATTTTCGTCGGACAACGCGGCGCGCTCAAGGGCAACATAGTCCGCAAACCGCACGCTCGGCAAAGGATTCGGAGCGGGTTTCGCCCCCCGCCCGATACGAGCCAGATAACACTGGAACAACTCGGTGAGCAGGGTCGCGAGCGTCCAGCCATCCACAATCGCATGGTGCAGGGAGAGCGTGAACTGAAACTCATCGGTGTGGCGCCGATGCAGGTGCGCCCGCACCAACGGTGGCCGCCCCCACTCAAACGCCCGCTTCGTTTCATCGCGCACGAAGCGATCAAGCCATTCTTCCTGCGCCTCCGGTGACAGATGCGAGATATCAGACTCCACGAGCGGACAGCTCGCTTCCGCATAGACCAACTGCAACGGCTCCGAAAATGTCGCTACATCGAAACCGGTGCGCAACGCCGCGTGACGTTGCACCAAGCCATCGAACTCGGCCTGCAATGCAGCGAGGTCAAGCGGCCCGCGCAGATGATGGCTGAACACGTCATGATACTGCGCGCTTCCGTCAGCGGCGTGACTGTGAAACAACATGCCCGCTTGCAGCCGGGTGACGGGATAGGCGTCGGCCAGACCTGCGGGTAAACGGCCACGATCCTCGGCATTCACCAAAGCAAACGCCTCCAGCGCGGGCTGGGCGGCTGGTAGCGGCGTCGGCGTGGCCGCTTCCGCCGCGAGCGCTTCGACGGTTTGCTTCTCAAATAGATCCTGCAACGAAAATTGAATCCCACGTTCCCGCGCCCGCGAGCAGACCGTAATCGCCGTGATCGAATCGCCCCCGAGTGTGAAGTAACTTGTCGTAACCCCCACTCGGTCCACCCCGAGTGTCACCTGCCAGATCTCCGCCAGGATGCGCTCGCGCGCCGTTCGTGGCGCCACGTATTCGACCGCAACTTCGGCGGCGAGGCCGGTTGGTTCCGGTAATGCCCGTCGATCGACCTTGCCATTTCCCGTCAACGGCAGGCGATCTAGTACGACAAAGGCCGCCGGAACCATATATTCCGGCAGATGCGTTCGGAGATGCTCCCGCATCATCCCCGCCGTCAGGGTTTCGTCGCCGCGGGGCACCACATAGGCGACCAGCCGCCTTTCCGTACCCGGCGCATCCACCCGCGCCATCACCACGGCCTGGAGCACAGCCGGATGTGTCGAAAGACCATTCTCGATTTCTCCCAACTCGATCCGAAAGCCGCGAATCTTAACCTGCTGGTCGATGCGACCGAGATAGTCGATGTCACCGTTCGGCAAACGGCGTGCGAGGTCTCCGGAGCGGTAGAGTTTTCCGTTCACCGATACCCCAAACGAGTCCGGCACAAACCGCTGGGCGGTCAGCTCCGGACGATTCAGATATCCTCTGGCCAGACTGACTCCGGCAACGTGCAATTCACCCGGCACGCCAATAGGCGAGAGGTGACCGCGCGAGTCCAAGATCAAACTTGGCGTATCCGGGATGGTTTGACCGATGATGCTGCCCTGCCCCTCATAGGCATCGGCTCGTCGTAGCGGCCGGTAGGTCGTATGCACCGTCGTCTCCGTGATACCATACATGTTCACGAGTTGGGGACGCGAATCCCCGTGCCGCTCAAACCACGGGCGCAGGCTGGCGAATTCCAACGCCTCTCCGCCGAAAATCACATAACGCAACGAAAGCGCGTTCGGATCGATCAAAGCCTCCTCGGTCTTCATTAGCTGCCGAAACGCGGAGGGGGTCTGATTCAGGACTGTGACCCGCTCGCGAACCAGCAACTCGCAAAACGCCGCAGGCTCCCGGCTCGTGAAATACGGGACCACGACGAGACGTCCGCCATAAAGGAGTGCGCCCCAGATTTCCCATACCGAGAAATCAAACGCCGCCGAGTGGAAGAACGTCCATACATCACTCGGACCGAAATTGTACCAAGTCTCCGTCGCCGTGAAGAGGCGCAAGACATTGCGGTGAGTGATGACGCAACCCTTCGGCCGCCCGGTCGAACCGGAGGTGTAAATCACATACGCCGGATCTTCGGCCTCGTTGACAACCGCAAGCGGTGAAACGCAGTCCTCCGCCCTCGGGCGCAGCACGGCCCCGTCCAGTTCCAACCGCTTCACCGTCGGGTCGCTAATGCGAACCGAAAGCTCACCCGAAGTTACCACCACCGGGACGGCACTATCCTTGATCGTAAAATCAAGTCGCTCGTCAGGATAATTCGAATCCAGCGGCACATAGGCCCCTCCCGCCTTGAGAATGCCCAGCAGCGCGACCACCAGCGGCGCGTCGCGCTCAAGCAACAGCCCCACGAGAGTGCCTCGTCGAACGCCGAGTCCCCGCAGACGATGCGCAACCGCATTGGCCGCGCGGTCGAGTTCAACATAGGTAAGCGTGCCGCTCTTCGCCGTTATCGCAATCGCCGCGGGCGTTGCACTGGCCTGCCGGGCAAACCAGGCGTGCAAACTGCCCTCGCGCAGGTCTTCTACGGGCGCCTGGGGGACCGAAGCGGCCAGCAGGGCCGCACGTTCCTCACCGGCGACGAGCGCTATCTCGCCGAGACGCACATTCCCCTCCCCCAATCCCAGCAACGCGCGGCGGATGTGCCCCAAGAGGCGGAGCACCGCCTCACGATCGAACCGCGACAACTCAAAGGCCGTGCGCAACGTCAACCGCGCACCCGGCAGCACATCGATCGTCAGCGGATAACTGGTTCGCTCGATGAATCGAGTCTGACGTGGCTCCAGTTCGCCAAATTTCGCGTTCAGTGCGTTGCCAACCGGGTAGTTGATGAAAACGAAGAGGCTCTCAAACAGCCGCTGGCCCCGGGGCACCTCACTCCAGCCTTGAATGTCACCGAGCGCCGCATGCCCGTGCTCTTGCAACGCAATCTGCCGGTCCTGCAATTCCCGCAGCCACGGGCCGGCCTCGGCGTCATCGGGCACGGGTACGCGCAGCGGCAGCGTGTTGATGAAGAGGCCGACGATATTCTCCACCCCTGGCAACTCGGGAGGACGGCCAGAGACTGTGATGCCAAACACCGCGTCGGACGTACCAGCATAGCGCGTTAGCACCAAGGCGTAGGCTCCTTGCGAGAGGGTGTTGAGCGTGACCCGATGATCACGGGCAATTTGCTGGAGGCGCGCGGTGTCGGCTTCGTCGAGCGCGAAGTCGATCACTTCGAAATCGCCCCCGCTCTTGCCCGGTCGGTCGATGGTGAGGGGCGTCGGAACGGAAAACCCGCGCAATTGCTCGCGCCAGAAACGCTCGTCCTGACTCGCATCTCGTTTCTGCAACCATTGCAGATAGGTGCCGAATGGCCGTGCCGGAGGAAGGGCCGGCACCGTGCCAGCGCTATACGCCTCGTAGGCGAGGGCGAATTCGCGGAGCAGCAGCGGGAAAGACCAGCCGTCGAGCAACAGGTGGTGATGACTCCAGACCAACTGCCAGAGAGTGTCGGAGAGTTGCAGCGTCGCGAGGCGCATCAGTGGCGCACGATTGGGCTCAAAGCCGCGTCGGCGGTCATCGGCTAGATGGGCCGATAACTTCTCCGCTTGCTGTTCCGGAGTGAACGCGCGCCAGTCCTCCCGCCGCCACGGCATCTCCAGTGCGCGATGCACCACCTGCACCGGCTCGCGCTGGCCTTTCCAGACAAACGCCGTGCGCAGGATAGGATGGCGTGCCATCAGCAGGCGCCACGTTTCGACAAAGGCAGCCTCGTCGAGGCGGCCGTGGAGTTCACACGTGAGCTGCTCGAAATACATTCCCTCGCCCGGCGCATAGAGCGTATGGAACAGCAACCCCTTCTGGAGGGGGCTCAGGGGAAATATTTCTTCGATGGGAGAAGCTTTGCTCATGCAGTGCCAAGGTCAGTTTGGAGCGGGATCGGCAAGGTCGCCGAGCAAAGCATCCAGTTCACTCGCGTCCAGCTGGACGTGCGCAAAATCGGAGGGAGTGTGGCCGCCCGCCGCCGGCGAGAGACAATGCGCGAGCAGTGCGCGCACCTGGGTGAGAAATACCTCCGCTTGTTGTACAATCGTAGCCCGCCGATGGACCTTTCCGCTGTAGACCCAAGTCACGCGCAACCGCCCGCCTGTCACGATCGCGTTGATGTCAATGAGGTGCGCCCGGTGCCCGCGGGGACTGGATCCGGGGCCGGTGGAAGCGTCCACGAGAGCGAACAAGGCATCTGCACCCAGCGTATGGTCGACCTGCCCGAGGTAGTTGAAACAAAGTTCCGCGCGCGGCAGCGCAGCCAGCTCGCGGCGCACCTCCTTGTCGTCACAGAGTTGGGCCAGCAACCCGAAGCCCACCCCATGCCGAGGAATAGCGCGGAGGCTTTCCTTTGTCGTCATCAGCAATTCCCGCGGGCCGGCATCGCACTCGCTCACGAGGCTCACCGGATAGAGACTTGTGAACCAACCGACCGTACGACTGAGATCGAGCCCGTCGCCGAGATCCTCGCGTCCATGGTTTTCGAGGCTGACAACGGTTGCCCTTCGCCCCGTCCAGAACGCAAGCGTTTGCGCGAGTGCCGCCAGCAGCAGCTCATCGGGCCTGAGCCGGTAAGCGACCGCCCCCTCGCGCAAAAGCGATGCTGTGGCGACGGCGTCGAGTTCCACATTGTGGACTTCCGCCGCCCCCATCCCATTCGTTCCGACTGCTTCCGGAAAGTCGCGCGGCAGTTTTCCGACGACTTCGGCCAGCTTGCGCCAATGCGCGAGTTCGGCCCGCTGCTCGGCGGATTGCGCCCGGGCAACCAGCGAGTGCGCCCACGTGGCATAGGTCACTGCCGGGGGAGTCAGCTCAATCGCCCGGTCCGCGACGGCTTGATCACAAGCCTGCGCGAGATCCGTCGCGAGGATACGCCAGGACACCCCATCGACCGCCAGGTGATGGATCGTCAGGAACAACTGCATCAGCTTGCCTTCCTCTCCGGTGAAGAGCGCAGCCCGCCAAAGCGGACCATTTGCAAGATCGAGGGACGCCTGCAATCGTGTGGCTTCCGCGGTCAGTTCTCCAATGGGATAAACCGGCAATTCTACGCACGGCGGCTCCTCCCCGCCTGCCGCATAAGCTTGCTGCCATTTGCCGTTCGGACTCCGTTCGAACCGCAGACGAAACGTACCGTGACGCGCGATCACCGCAGCCAAGGCGTGACGCAAGTGTTCGGGCGATACGGCGCGCCGCAGTTCCAGGACCACGGATTGGTTCCAGTGATGTGCTTCCGGCTGATTCTGATTGAAGAACCAATGCTGAATTGGTGTGAGCGGGACGGGGCCGCTCTCGACAGCGGCTTCTGCGGTCGTCGCGCTGATGCGGGTTGCGACGGCTGCCTGCCCCCGAATCGTCGGCGCAGAGAAGATTTGCCTCGGTGTCAGCGCCCAACCCGCCTGATGCGCCCGAGCCACGACTTGCAGGCTGAGAATCGAATCTCCACCCTGTTCAAAAAAATTGTCGTGCGGGCCCACGGCAGGAATGCGCAAAACTTCCCGCCAGATCGCCCCCAGCAGATCCTCCACCACACCGTACAGGGGCTCGGCCACGGCGCTTTCCACCGAGACATTCGTCTCCGACGGAAGTGGCAGCGAACGCCGGTCGATCTTCCCGGCGGCGGTCAGCGGCCAGGCAGTCAGCAGCATTACGCTCCGGGGCACGAGATAGTCCGGCAGGCACGCCGCGAGGTGCCGGCGCAATGCACCGGTCGTCGGGGTCACCCCGTCACGCGCCACCGCGTAGGCGGCAAGGAATTTTGTCCCGGTGCCATCGTCGCGGACCACGACCTGCGCGCTCGCCACGTCGGGGTGTTGTGCCAGCGCCGCCTCAACCTCGCCCGGCTCCACGCGAAATCCTCGGATCTTCACCTGCTGATCGGCCCGACCGAGAAATTCCACGCGACCGTCCTCAAGCCAACGGCCAAGGTCGCCGGTCCGATAGAGCCGCGCGCCGGGCACCGTGGAAAACGGATCGGGCACGAAATGCCGCGCTGTGAGTTCCGGACGGTTCAAATAACCGCGGCCCACGCCTAAACCACCCACGCAGATTTCGCCAACCACACCGGCGGGACACGCCGCTAGCTGCGCATCGAGCACAAAAACCGTGAGGTTCGCCAAAGGCCGTCCGAGTGAGATGGTGTCGATCTCTTCCGGAATTTCCGCCATGGTGGCACACACCGTAATTTCGGTCGGGCCGTACGCGTTGAACAATCGTCTGCCCTTCGCCCACTCCCGGTAGAGTTCATCGCTTGCCGCTTCACCTACCATCAGCAGTGTGCGCAGCGTCGGAAAATCTGCTGGCCGCAGCGCCCCTAGCAACGTCGGCGGCAGCGTAGCATGGTCGATCCGGGCTTTGCGCATCCTTCCGGCAAAATCCCTCGGGTCGGGCACGTCGTCACGCGGCTCCAACCATAGTGCGGCACCCGAGACGAGCGGCATGAAAATTTCCGACACCGCCGCATCGAAACTGATCGAGGCAAACTGCAGCACGCGCTGACCAGGGCCCAGATCCGTCGCTGCCGCCTGCGCCTGGGCGAGATTCGCCAGACCGCCCTGCGTGAGCATCACCCCTTTCGGCAAGCCCGTCGATCCGGACGTGTAGATGACATAGGCTAGATCGTCCCCCGCAAGCTTGATATCCGGCGGTCTCCCGCGTTCAGCCACTAGCTCGTTTGCATCCGGCGAAAGCGTGACGACGGGCAAATTGGCCAATGTGGTTGTCCACGCCGTCGCCTCGTGAACCAGCAGTACGATCGGTCCTGCATCTTGGACGACAAATTTCATTCGCTCCCGCACAAAGCGCGGATCGAGCGGCACAAACGCCCCTCCTGCTCGCAGAACACCGAGCAATGCGACCACCAGCTCCGGAGTTTTGTCGAGGCAGACTGCGACACGATCCCCCCGGCGCACTCCCATCCGGCCCAGTCGCGAGGCAAGTTGCGCCGTACGCCGCTCCAGCTCGGCGTAGCTTAAGACCCGCTCGGGGCCCAACAGCGCCGGTGCTTCCGGCGACTTTTCCGCCCAAGCCAGAATCAGATCGACCACCGTCTCCGCCGGGCCGAAATTAACCGGAGCCCCGCTCCAAGCGCGCATCTGGTGAATTTCGCCGGCGTTCAGCAACGTGACTTCGCCAATTCTCACCGCTTCCTGCCCTGCGAGAGCCGTGGCAATCTGCCGCCAGTGCTCAAGCATCCGGCCCATCGCGGGCCTCGCGAACCTCTTTCCATCGAAATTCAGTTTTAGGGTGATCGCATTCCCCGGCAGCACCGCGGCCGTCAGCGGATAATTGGTCTGCTCGCGCGTATGCAGTCCCTCCAAACGAAGGCTGGTGCGCAGGGCGCGGACTGCGTCGTCGCCCGGATAATTTTCAAATACCAGGATTGATTCGAACAACGGTCGTCCTCTCGGCACTTCGGTCCAACCCTGCACCGAGGCGAGCGGGCTGTGCTCGTAATCGCGCATTTCGGCCTGTGCGAGTTGCAGATCGTGCAGCCATGGCCCGGCCTCTCGCTCCGCAGCCACCCAGACCCGCAGCGGCAGCGTATTGATAAAAAGGCCAATGATGCGCTCCGCTCCCGGTAAGTCTGCCGGCCGGCCGGATACCGTAACGCCAAAAACCACATCGTCGCCAATGCCGTAGCGTTGCAACAATAGGGCCCACGCGCCCTGAAAAAGAGTGTTTAAAGTGAGCCCGTGCGACCGCACCCAGTGGCGCATCGCGGAACTTTCCCCGGCACTTAGGCGCAACTCCAATTCACCCGCGAGCGCCACATCTCCAGACTTGGGCGCGGGCAGGCGAATTTCTCGGGCTCCTTCAAAGCCGGCAAGCCGTTCGCGCCAGTAGCGTTCCGCCGCCCCTAAATCCTGCGCCCGCACCCAGTCTACGTACGCACGATAAGGCAACCCGGCTGCCGGCGCCACACCCGTGCCATTGACGCGATGTTCGTAGTCGCCGAGCACGTCTTGAAACACCAATGGCAGACACCAGCCGTCGAGCAGCAGATGATGATGGCTCCACAGCCAGCGCCAGTGGTCCACGCCCACTCGCGCGATCGTCACGCGCATCAGCGGCGCCTGTTCGAAGACAAAGCCGCGGGCGCGGTCGGCCCCCAGCAAAGCCTCCCACTCGGCGGCGAGATCACCGGGGCTGCCATCTTCAGTCCAGTCGATTTCCTGCCACGGCAACTCTGCCTGCGGCTCGACCACTTGCCGTGGCTCCGGCTCATCTCGCCAGAGAAAACGCGTCCGCAACCCAGGTTGGCGGTCAAGCAGTCCCTGCCACGCGGCGCGAAATGCGTTCGGCACCAGCGGGCCGCGCAGTTCCCCCCAGACTTGTTCAAAATATACTCCCTCGTGCGGGTCGAATACGCTCTGGAATAGCATCCCCGCCTGCATCGGTGTCAGTGGATAGGATTCGGGCTCCTGACTCGCCCCCGGTCGGCCCTCGCCCGCAGTCGCGGCAATCGCGACACTCGCCACGGGACGCGCCAAGGCGGCAAGCGCGGCAAGCGTCGACGCCTCGAACAAGTGTTTCGGCGTGAGCTTGAGTCCTGCCTTGGCCGCCAGGGACACGACTTGGATGGTGAGAATCGAGTCTCCCCCCAGCGCAAAGAAATTATCCTGCGCGCCAACCTGTGGCACACCCAGCACGCTTGACCAAACGGCCGCAAGCGCTACCTCGGTTGGTGTTGCCGGGGCCACGTAATCCGCGGCCACGGATTCCGCTTCAGCCGGTGATGGCAGCGCACGCCGGTCGAGCTTGCCATGCGCGGTTAGCGGCAGACGCTCGAGAAAAATAAAGGCCGCCGGCACCATATAGTCCGCCAGGCGCGACCTGCACGCGTCGCGGACTTCGCGCTCATCCGGGTCCGTCGTCCCGGGCGACCGGACGATATAGGCGACGAGTCGTTTTTCACCGGCCCGCACCTCGTGCGCGAGCACCGCGCACTCGCGCACCCCAGTCAACGCTGCGATTACGCGTTCAATCTCACCGGGCTCGATCCGGAAGCCGCGAATCTTCACCTGCTCATCGATCCGACCAAGGTACTCCAGGTCGCCATCCGGTAGCCAGCGGGCCAGATCGCCCGAGCGATACACCCGGCCCACGCCAAAGGGGTTCACCACGAACCGCGACGCCGTCAACTCGGGTCTCTTCAAATATCCCTGCGCCAAGCCTGCGCCACCCACGAGCAATTCGCCCGGCACCCCAACTGGCACCGGTTGCAGGTGCGCATCGACCACATACAGTGTCAGGTCCGGTATCCGCTCGCCGATCACGCTGCCCTTGCCTGCCACCAAGTCGGCCTCGCGAATGCGCCGGTATGTCACGTGCACCGTCGTCTCCGTGATTCCATACATGTTGATCACCTGGGGCATTTCGTCGCCGTAACGCTCGAACCACGGCCGCAGCATCGAAAGCTCCAGCGCCTCCCCCCCAAAAATCACGTGACGCAGCGCGATTTTCGCCCGCGGCAATTCGCGGTCCGCCGCCATCAACTGCCGGAACGCTGACGGTGTTTGATTCAGCACGGTCACCCGTTCCGACACGAGTAGCTCGTGAAACAACGCCGGGGCGCGGCTCGTCTCGAACGGCACCACCACAAGCCGGCCTCCATAAAGCAGCGCCCCCCAAATTTCCCAAACTGAGAAGTCGAAGGCGTAGGAATGAAACAAGGTCCACACGTCCGACGCGCCAAAGCCATACCAGTGATCCGTCGCGCGGAAAAGCCGCGTTACGTTGCCATGCGTCACGACGCAACCCTTCGGCTTCCCGGTCGAACCCGAGGTATAAATCACGTAGGCCCCATCCTCTGCGCCAACGCATTCCACCAACGGCTCGGCACTTTCCGCCGCAATCGCACTTGCTTGCGCCGCGAAGTCGACCCACCGGTTGTGCTCGATTCCGGACACCACCCCGTGCGTGACCAGCGCTTCGATCCCGCTGTCCCGCATCATAAAGTCTAGGCGTTCGCGTGGGTACGCGGGATCGAGTGGAACATAAGCGCCACCGGCCTTCAAAATACCCAGAACGCCGATGACAAGCTCGAGTGACCGGCCCAGACACAAGCCGACGAGTGAACCGGCCTCCACTCCTCCCCGGCGAAGGTAACGGGCCAACTGGTTCGAACGCCGATCCAACTCGGCATAGGTAAGGCTTTCGCCATCACAGGAGACCGCCACACCTTGAGGCGTACGGCTCGCTTGCCGGGAGAACCAGGCCCCCAGCGACTCTTCCCTGGAGAAATCCCGCGCCTCCCCACTCCCGCGAGTCGTGACTGCCAAGCGTTCAGCCGGATCAAGCAATGGCAGCCGTGAAACGTGTTGTTGCGGCTCCGCCACGATCCCGCCGAGCAGCGTCTCGTAACTACGCGCCAGCCGCGCGGCCGTTTCGGCGGCAAGCACGTCGGTGCAAAATTCCCACCGTGCCATCAGCCCGCCGGGCGACTCCTCGATCGCGAGTGTTAGGTCTACCTTGGCTGTGCCCGTGTCGACTTCGATCACCTCCGCCCGGACCCCGGGCAGTGCTAGTTCACGACGTGGCGCATTCTGCAGGGTAAAGTAAACCTGAAATAACGGCGTGCGACTGCGATCACGCTCCGGTTGCACGGCATCAACCACGCGATCGAAAGGCGTGTCCTGCCGTCCAAACGCCCCGAGACATTCCTGTTTGGTTCGTGCGAGAAATTCGAGAAAAGTCGGATCGCCCTCGAGGTCGACACGCAACACCAGTGTGTTCACGAAGAACCCGATCAATTGCTCAGTCTCCGACCGTTCGCGCCCCGCCACGGGCGTACCGATCAACCACTCGCTCTGCCGAGACCAACGCGAAAGCAGCGTCTCAAACGCCGCCAGCAACACCATGAACAGTGTCGCTCCTTCGCGGCGGGCCAGCGCTTGCAAAGGGGCCGTCAATTCTGCTGGCAACGTTCGCTGCAGTAATGCTCCCCGATAGCTCTGTTCGGCAGGTCGCGGAAAATCCGCCGGTAGCTCAAGGGCGGTAGGAGCCCCGGCGAGGTGATCCCGCCAAATCGTAAGTTCACGCGCAGCCCCCTCGCCCGCGAGCACTTCGTTTTGCCAGTCAGTGAAGTCGGTAAACTGCACCGGCAACTCCGCCAGTGCCGGCGCTTGGCCCGCCATGTCCGCGCGATAGAGTTCGGAAAACTCGTTGACCAATACGCCCAATGACCATCCGTCCGCTACGATGTGATGCATCGTCAGCATCAACACATGATCGTCGCTGGCGCGCGCAAATAAAACCGCTCGCACCAGGGGGCCTTTGGCCAGATCAAACGGGAGCCGGGCCTCCGCTTCCAACCGGGCGGCAAGCGCGCCATCGTCGGCCACTGCCTCGACTGGCATGGCGACGACCAAAGTGTCACGTACGACTTGCACCGGCTCGCCGTTCTCCACGGCAAAGATCGTGCGCAACGTGTCGTGCCGCTCCACAATCGCCTGCAGCGCGCGTGCGACTGCGGCGTGCACCAGGGCTCCTCGCAGTCGCACCGCCACGGGGATGTTGTAGACCGGACTCCCTGGCTCGAGGCGGTCGAGGAACCACAGCCGGCGCTGGGCTTGCGAAATAGGTGCAACGTAGGCGTCCATGCGATTACGAATCCCCCCGGGTCATTTCGACCACGCCGATTTCGCCGTCATCTTGCACGACGACCTTTCGCCGGGCGCGCGAGGTGCGACGCAGTTCCACGGCCGGAGAGACCGGCTGCACGCTCGCCCGGGCCGCGCGGACCGCCTCGGCCAGCGTTTCCACCGTCGTCCGTTCGAACAGCACGCGCAACGGCAGCACGACACCACACCGTTCCCGGAGCCGTGTCGTCACCTGCGTCGCGACCAGCGAATGTCCGCCCAGTTCGAAGAAATCGTCCGTGACGCCGGCATCGTTGCGGCCAAGCACCTCGCCCCAAATCGCGGCTATCGCGATCTCTTCCGCGTCGCGCGGCGCGACCCGCACGGCTGGACGTTCCGCCACGGGCGGCGGCAGCGCTCGTCGATCGATCTTTCCGGCCGGTGAGAGCGGCAGCGCAGTCAGGAAGACCCAGGCGACCGGCACCATGTATTCGGGCAATCGCCCGCCCAGCCAAGTGCGAAGTTCCACGCTCGTCAGCGGTGTGGCCCGCGCCACGATATAGCCCACCAACCGCGCACCCGCCGACGTATCCGTGCGCAGAGTACACACGGCATCGGCCACGGCGGGATGCGACCGAAGAGCTGCATCGATCTCTCCGAGCTCGATTCTTAGTCCACGCAGTTTCACCTGAAAATCGACGCGCCCCAAATACTCGACCTCACCGTGCGCGGTCCGCCGCCCGATATCCCCGGTGCGATACAGTCGGGCGCCCGGTTCCGTCGAATGCGGATGTGGGATCCATCGCTCGGCGGTGAGCGCCGGCTGCCCGTGATATCCCCGTCCGAGGCCGATTCCGCCGAGATAAACCTCACCCGGGAGACCGACTGGGAGCGGCTGCAACTCCCGGTCGAGCACGTGGATTTCAAGATTCGCGATTGGCTTCCCAATCGGCACTGGCCCACCGTCTCCCTCGGTGCATGCATGCCAAGTCACGTCCACCGCCGCCTCGGTCGGACCATAGAGATTATGCAGCGCACCAGCCGGCAATTTTTCCTGACAAAGGCGGGCCAGATCGCGCGGCAACTCCTCCCCGGAGCAAATTATCTGGCGCAGCGAGATACAGCGTTCGACTCCCGAGGTGTCGAGGAAGGCGCGGAGCATGGACGGCACGAAGTGCAAGGTGGTGATCCGCTCGGCGACGATCAGTTCGATCAGGTGCCTGGGGTCCTGATGCGCCCTTGGCTCCGCCACCACGAGCGTCGCGCCGGTCATAAGCGGCCAGAAAAACTCCCAGACCGATACGTCAAAGCTGTAGGGCGTCTTCTGCAGCACGCGATCATCTGCCGATAGCGGCAGCGCCTCCTGCATCCATTGCAGACGGTTGAGGATTCCCGCGTGGGTATTCACTGCTCCCTTGGGTCGCCCGGTCGACCCGGAGGTGTAGATCATGTACGCGGCGCTCCCGGCATGAAGCCTCGGCGAGACTGGCGCACGACTTCCCGATTCTGGCTCATCAAGACACACGATTTTCGCCCGCGTCGCCGGCAAACGGTCCGCGTGAGATGCCACGGTCAGCACGAGCGCGACGTCCGCATCCTTTAGCATGTAGGCGATGCGCTCTATTGGGTAATCCGGATCGAGTGGCACATAGGCCCCGCCCGCTTTGAGGATCGAGTGCAAGGCCACCACGAGTTCAAAGGAACGCTCGAGGAAAACTGCGACCAGCGATTCCGGTCCCACCCCGAGTTCGACCAGTTGCGATGCCAGTGCGTCAGTCCGTGCCGTGAATTCACCATAGCTCAGACGCCGGCCGGCAAAAACAAGCGCGGTGGCGCCACCCGCCACCTGCGCGGGATATTCGTGAATCCAGCGCCCTGAGGGATAGGTTTTTCCGGTGCGATTCCACGACTGCAATGCGGTACCCTCCTCAGCCCCCAGCAGCGGCAGCGCAAACAATCGGTCAGTCGGCACCGCGACTGCAGCCGATAAAAGCCGGCGGAGGTGTTCCGCCAGCCGGGCGATCGTCGCCTCGGAATAAAGCTCGGTACGGTACTCCGCAATCCACCGCAGCTCGCCATTCACTTCCTCGGCGAGCAGAGTAAGGTCAAATTTCGCAGTTCGATTCTCGACCGGCAGAAGCTCGATTTCGAGACCTTCAAGCCGCGGGGCAGCCGAGGGAGCGTTGAGCAACACCAGCATCGTCTGAAAAATCGGCGTGCGGCTGGGATCGCGCCCTGGGGCCACCGCATCGATCAAGGCCTCAAACGGAGTATCCTGATGGGCATAGCCATCAAGCCATGCTTGCTTCACCCGCGCCACTAACTCGCGGAATGTCGGATTGCCGCTCGTGTCGACGCGCACTGGAAGCAAATTAACAAAAAATCCCGCCATCGCCTCAAACTCCGGACGCACCCGATTTGCCACGGAGGTGCCGACCACCAGATCGTCTTGCTGAGTGTAGCGGGTGAGTAACGCGTAAAAGCCCGCCAGCAGGGTCACGAACAGCGTGACCCCCTCGCGGTGAGCCGCGAGTTGCAATGCACCCGTCAGTTCTGCCGGCCAGATGAACCGATATTCACGCCCATGACCGTCGAGCAAACGCGGTCGGGGGCGGTCTCCAGGAATTTCCGCGGCGGCGCTACCGGCGAGATATTTCCGCCAGAAGTCCAGCCGCGGTCGCAACGTCTCCTCGGATAGGCGGTCGCGCTGCCATGCCGCAAAATCCACATAATGTGCGGCAATCGCCGGCAATTTGTCCGGCACGCCAGCCACTTTGGCGGCATAGAGAGTGGTCAGTTCTCGCGTGATCAGTCCCATCGTCCAGCCATCCGACACGATGTGGTGGATGACAAAGACCAACAGATAGTCTTCATCGGCCACTCGGAGCAGTCGCGCGCGCAGGAGCGGACCGGCGGCAAGAACGAAAGGCGTCCCTGCCTCCATATCGACGCGCGCGCGCGCCACTCGCTCACGATCCGGCGCCGGAATTTCGCGCAAATCCTCCATCGTCAGGGCAAAGCTGCAGTCATCTGCAGCCAGCACCTCCTGAAACGGCCCGCCATCGCGCATCGGGAATCTCGTCCGCAAGGCCTCATGCCTTTGCCCCAGGGCAGTAAAGCTCGCGGCAAGGGCCGCCGGATCGCATCGCCCGCGTAGCCGGATCGCCGCGGGCATGTTGTAGGTCGAACGGCCGGAATCGAGTTGCTCGATGAACCAGATACGACTCTGGCCAAACGAAAGCACCAGTGGCTGTCCGTCGCGCGGCACGCACGCGACGTCCCCTCCGGCACCGCCCGCGGCCCCGCTCGCATCGTACTCGGCCAGACGTTTCGCAATTCCTGCCACCGTTGGCGTTTCGAATACACTGCGCAGTGGCAAGTCGACACCCGCCGCCACCCGTAAACGGGCGATCATCTGCATCGCGAGCAGGGAGTGCCCCCCGATCTCAAAGAAGTTGTCGTGCACCCCGATCCGTGGCAAGCTCAACACCTTCGCCCAGATCGAGGCCACGAGGTTCTCTCCGGGCGTACGCGGGGCTACATACTCATTTTCCCTCCGCGTCACTGCCGTCTCGGGCACGGGCAAGGCACGGCGATTGATCTTGCCGTTTGGAGTAAGTGGTAACGCCGGCAAAAACATCACGGCCGATGGCACTAAATAGTCCGGCAACCGCCCTTGCAGCCACTCTCGCAAGTCGGCGGCTTTCGGCGCCGGTTCGGACTTCGCCACCACATACGCCACCAGTCGATGCGTTCCATCTCTTCCCAACGGCGCAGTCACCGCCACAAAGCGCACTGCCGGATGGCTCGCCAGCACAGCTTCGACCTCGCCCGGTTCGATGCGATGGCCAAGAATCTTAACCTGGTCATCCACGCGCCCCAGACATTCGACCGTACCGTCGCTCCGCCAGCGTGCGAGATCACCGGTGCTATAGAGTCGCCCGCCGTGCACCGGACCGAAGGCATCCGGAATGAATCGTTCAGCCGTGAGGTCCGCGCGCCCAAGATACCCGCGCGTGACACCCTGACCACCGATATACAGTTCGCCCGTCACGCCAATCGGCACAGGCTGCCAGCGATCATCCAACACGTAAACCTGCTGGTTCGTCAGCGGACGTCCGATGCGGGTATCTGCAGCGTCGCGTTCGACCCGATTGCCCGTCGACCACACGGTCGTTTCGGTCGGCCCGTAAAGATTGTGGACCTCGCCCCGCACCGTTGCTCCAAGTTCCAGGGCCAATGCCGGCGGCAACGCCTCCCCGCCTACTATCATCCGCTCCAGGCTGCCGAGCACCGAGGCCACCGCCGGATCGAGCAACAACATCCGCGCTCGCGATGGCGTTGCCTGCAAGTGAGTCGGTGCATGTTGGGCAAATTGCTCCGCAACCGATCGCACCGCGACGGCCTGCCGGTGAACACTCTCCCGCAGCATAGCCAGAGGCTCGAGGGCGGCGAGGGCCGCATCCTCCTCGACCCCGAAGTCGATCAGACACGCGATCTCATCGACGCCCATTGCGCGCATCCGCTCGACTAGTGGGCGGCAACTCGCGGGCGTCCCCATCAGCGCACTAGTTTCAAAGTAGTGCTCAAATGCGTGGTCCAGCAGCGCCTCGAAATCGTCGTCCGTAAACCCCGGGGCATGCAGGTCTAGACCCAGTCCCTTCGCTACGCCGGAAATCAAATCAACCGAGGAGCGGAGGTATTCGCGGAAGGGGCCGCGCACCCGCGCCCGCACCTCCGGCAAGTCATTCCCTACAAAGGTGTGAAGCATCACGACGACGTGCCCTTCGCCCGCGTGGCCGGCGGCGCGCCACGCGCCACGATAGTGTGCGATCTTTGCCTCGAGTTCATCCGGCGACTGACCGAGCAGATGAGTCAGCAGACCCGCGCCTACCTCACCCGCGAGCCGAAAGGTCTCCGGATCACCACCGGCTGTGATCCATACGGGCAGCTCCGGCTGGAGTGGCCTTGGCAGCGTGCGCAACTCCGTGGTTTCGCCCCGCCCATCGAGCCGGGTCACCGAGTCGCCTCGCCAGAGCGCCCGGACTTGCGCGAGCTGTGAAAAAAGCAACCGCCGGCGCTCCGCGTAGTGCTGTGGTGCCAGGGCGAAATCACGCTGATGCCAGCCCGAGGCAAACGAGACCCCCACCCGTCCACCCGAAAGATTGTCCACCGTCGCCCACTCTTCCGCCACGCGCACTGGATCGTGCAACGGCAACACCACGCTTCCGGCACGAATCGCCACACGTCGAGTCGCAACGGCCAATGCACCACCCAGCACCGACGGGTTCGGAAACAAGCCGCCGAAGGCATGAAAATGCCGCTCTGGCGTCCAAACCGCGGCAAACCCGTTTTCGTCGGCGAATTTTGCTCCCTCCATCAGCAGGCGATACTTACCGGGCCCAGGCTGCCTGGCATCGCCCGAGAAATAAAAGAGGCTGAAATTCAAGGGGCGCGTGGGTGTCGCCGTGCGCACGATCTCCCCTTTCGGCTCGTCCGACTGCAGCACCACCTTGAAGCCGCGCGCGAGCGTCCAGAAAAGTTCTAACACCGAAATGTCGAATGAAATGCTGGTCAGCGCGAGCCACACTCCCGGGCCTGGCCCGAGTTGGGCGTCCATCCCGGCAAAGAAATTCATCACATTGCCGTGCGTGACCATCACGCCTTTCGGGCGGCCGGTGGAACCGGATGTATAGATGACATAAGCCACCTGCGCGGGATGCGCGGCATCAACCGTCGCTACCGGCCGCGTGTTCGCCTCCGCAATCCCGTCCACGAGGATTCGGGGCACCGCATCCACTGGCAGCGCCACCCCGAGATGCCGCTGGGTGAGCAGCAGAATCGGGCCCGCATCCTTCAGCATGAACCCGATCCGGTCAGCCGGAAATGCGGGATCCAGCGGCAAGTACCCGCCTCCTGCTTTTAGGATAGCCAGCAAGGCGATCAACATCTCCGCCGAGCGCTCCACGCACACCGCCACAAGACACTCCGGCCCTACTCCCGCCGCCCGCAAACGTCCCGCAAAAAGGTCCGCCGCCGCTTCGAGTTGGGCGTATGTCCAGGCACGATCTTCATGCACGAGCGCCACGGCCTCCGGCGAGCGCCTTGCCTGCGCCTGAATGGCAGCCGCGATGCCTCCCGCAAAATCCGCCGGCGTCGCCGTGGCGTTGAATTCAACCAGCAATCGCCGGGCGTCTGTTTCGTTAACGGCCGAGAGCCTCCTGACCGCCGCATCTGGCGTAGCAACCAAACCCCGCAACAGGGTCTGCCACGTATCGATGAATCGCCGGATCGTGGCGCTTTCAAACCGGGTCGAATTGTACTCAATCAGACCGCTCAACTGATCGCCATGGTCTTCCACGTGCAAACTCAGTTCGTATTTCGCCGTCGTACTCGGCACCGGCAACGCTTCCACCTCCAAGCCGGAAAAACTTGCCTCATCGCGCGCTGCCTGCAGATAGAGAAACATCACTTGGAACAGCGGCGTGACTCCCGGCTCGCGCGGGACGCGCAGCGCATGCACGATCTGGTCAAACGGGGCAGCCTGGTGCTGAAATGCCGCCAGCGCATTCGAACGCGCCCGTCTGATCAGCTCGCGAAACGACACCGCCTCATCGAGCCGCTGGCGAACCACGACGAGATTCACACAGTAGCCGATCAATTCTTCAGCTTCGCGGCTGTCGCGGCCCGCCAAAGTCGTGCCGATGCCGAAGTCTTGCTGGCCTGACAGACGTTGCAGCAAGACTGCGAACGAGGAGATGAGCGAGTGAAAGAGCGTCGCCCCTTCGGCGCGGACCAGTGCGCGCAGCTCGCGCGCGACCACGGGATCGAGTGTAAAGGCTTCTGACGCACCCCGGTAAGAGGCCGCCGTTGCGGCCGGAAAATCGACGGGCAACTGCAGGGTCGGGACCCCGGCGAGTTCTCCCGTCCAATATTCGAGCGCGGCGCGTCCGGACTCAACTTCCGCTGCCCGACGCTGCACTTGGACGTGATCGCTAAAATGAAATGTTCTCGTCGGCTGCGGGATCTCACTGGCGGCATACGCGCTGGCCAGCTCGCGCAGCAAGAGCCCCGCCGACCACGCATCCGCGACAAGGTGGTGAGCGTTCAGGATCAAAACGTGCTCGGTGCGCGACAAGCGGACGAGGTCGACAGAGAAAAGCGGCGCCGTCCGCAGATCGAAAGCTCGCCCGCCTTCCGCCGCGAGTCTCGCCTGCCAGTCGGCTTCCTTCGCCTCCGCCGGCAGGTGGGAAATATCGGTGCGTGCGATTTGGACCGACACCTCCGGAGCGATCCGCTGCCACGGCTCGCCTCCTCGGTCATGAAAAGAAGTCCTCAGTGGCTCATGCCGGGCCACGACCGCCGACAGCGCTCGCGTGAGTCGCTCCGCATCCAGCGGACCGTGAAACCGACGGGCAGCCCGAATGTTGTACGCCGGCAGGCTCGCCGGCTCGCCCTGATGCAGCAACCAGAGGCTGCGTTGCGCCGGGGACAACGGCACGAGCTGATCATGAGGCGTCGAAAGATGGGCCAGCAACGCCACCTTGTGGGTCGTTAGCGCGGCTCGCAGTTCCGGCGTGACGGCGCCCGCCGGCCCACGCACTCGCAGGCTTCCGTCGTGGAGCGAAATTTTCACCCCCAGGCGCGCGCAATCGTGCAGTACATCGTCCGGCGTCATACCACAAATTCCTCCTCTCGGGCCGCTTCGACGTTCACCCCGGCGGCATCGACCTCCGATTGTACGATTCCGATGAGCATGTCGGTACTGATACCTTCGAGCAAGCGCGCCAGCGGTACATCAACGCCGAGGTCCGCCCGAATATGATTCTTGATCTGCACCGCCATGAGCGAGTCCAGCCCGAGGTTGGACAGCGGCTCCGCCCGCCGTAGTTCGGCGGCACTCGCCCCCAGCACGCGGGCGACAATCCCCCCGACCGCCGAACGCACCAGCTCTCCACGGCATTCCACGGGAGCCGCGGCCAGCCGCTGCCGCCATTCACTCTCGCTGCCAAGCGGAGTCGTCTCCGCAACAAAGCGACCGGCAACCTCCGCCAGCAGCGGTGTTCGGGCCAGCGGTGCGTCCACCCGTGCAAGCAATCTCCAGTCAATCGCCACCACGGCGGCTTGCGCAGCACCGCGGGTTAGCAAAGCGCCGAGCGCCGCCAGCGCCGAAGCCGGCGTAATCCGTCTCAAGCCAAATGACTCGAGGCGCTCATGCGCGCGTCGGCCTCGCTCGCTGGCCCCGAAGCCCACGCCCGACCACGGCCCCCAATTTATACTGACGGCGTGACGGCCTTGTGCTCGCCGCGAATGCGCGTGCGCGTCGAGAAAAGCATTGGCCGCAGCGTAGTTCGCCTGTCCATGCGCCGGCAGGACGGACGAAAGGCTTGAGCAGGATACGAAGATATCCAGGTCCGAACCGAGCAAACGCTCCAAGGCCAGGGTTCCAGCCACCTTCGGCGCCAGCACTCCCGCCAGCGCAGCCGCATCAAGCTGCGTGATCGGCAGGTCATTCCAAGAACCAGCTGCATGGATCACTCCTCGAATGGCGGGATGACCGGATGCGCTCCAGACAGCCAAAGCTCGCGCCAGTGCTTGCTCGTCGGCGACATCGACGGCGGCGACCTCAACCGTCACTCCTTCCGCGCGCCACACAGCGATCGCACGCATCGCTCCCTCCCCCGGGACTGAACGCCCCAGCAAGAGTAAATGCCGCGCACCTCGCGCCACCAGCCAGCCCGCGATTTCGAGGCCCAATCCGCCCAGTCCGCCAGTAATTAGGTAACCACAGTCAGCGCTTGCGCGCCATTCCGGTGCAACGGAGACCACGGGCATCTCCAGGCGGGAAATCCGTTCACCCCAGCGCTTCTCTCCCCGCAACACCACTTTGTCTTCAGCTCCACCTCCGAGCAAGTGTGCTGCAAGCACCGCTGCCGGCACAGTCTCGTCGAGATCAACCAAGCCTCCCCAATGCAATGGGTGCTCCAAGCTCACCACGCGCGCAAAGCCCCAGAGCGGAGCCAGGTGCATATTCGGATTCTCGCCAGGCAACGCGACCGCCCGTCGCGTGACGCACCAAAGCCGGGCGGTCCCGCCGCGCGTCACAACCGCCTGCACCAGGCAGCGTAAGCTTTCCACAATGACGTTCGGCGCGACCTCAGTGTCGGTTGCCTCGAGCCATACGATGCCGGTAAGTCCTTCCAAGGACGTGCCTCGCTCCTGGAAGAACTTCTGCCATCCAGCCATTGATGCACCCTCGACCGTCAGCGGCGTCCCACCGCCTGCATTCTTGCTCGAAACGCAGATACAGCGGTCGGCACCTAGCGCCTCCACCAACGCATCGCCCACTCCATTTTCGCCCGCCAGTATGAGCCATCTTCCGGTGCGTTCAGGAGAAGGCACAGACACCAACGGGCGCCAGGTGATTTCGTAAAGCGTGTCCGCCGGGACTTCGGTCGCGCGAGCTATTGCTTGCTTCGCCGTAGCAGGCATTTCGATGGCACAGCGCTCGCGCAGCAGAGCGAGGGATGGCAGCCCACCCAACACATCGTCGACTGTCTGTCCAAAATCGAGCAGGCTGGCGATTTCATTCACTCCCGCAGCATGCAATTTCGCCACCAGCGGCGCGCAGCTTTCGGGAGTTCCGATCAAAGCGCGCGTGTTATAAAAACGCTCGAAGAGGAAATTCACCATATCGTCGAGATCCCGCTCCGAGAGAGTCGAGACGTCCACGTTGCGGCCACGACTGTGCGCCAGTCCCGCGAGCAACCCACGGCTCGCCTTGAGATAGGCACAAAACGGCCCCCGCACGCGCTCCCGCGTGACCGCCAGATCGGTGCCGAGAAAGGTGTGCACCATCACCGACACTCGCCCGGTCGCGGGATCGTAGCCTTGCGCCGCCCGCGCCGCGCGATACCGGGCAATCTTACCCGCCAGTTCATCGATATCCTGATCGAGCAAGTGAGTCAGGACATTCGCTCCCAGTTCGCCAGCCTGCTCGAAGGTCCGGACATTGCCGGATGATGTGATCCACACCGGCAGTTCTTTCTGCAGCGGCGTAGGCAAAATTCGAACGCGGGCGGCCCGACCGGCGCCATTGGTCACCTCGGTTTCCTCGCCACGCCAGAGTTGGCGTACTGCCTTCACCGTCTCGACCAGTCGCGCATGCCGCTCCGGGTACCGCTCTGGGAAAAATGCGAAATCGTCCGGATTCCAGCCCGACGCAAACGACACTCCCACCCGGCCGCCGGACAGATTGTCCACCATCGACCATTCTTCCGCGATGCGGATCGGATGGTGCAGCGGTGCCACCACGCTCCCTGCCATCAACCGCACGCGGCGTGTCTCGCGCGCCAGCGCCGCATGCAGCACCGCCGCATTGGGGTACAGCCCGCCCATCGCGGTGAAATGCCGCTCCGGTACCCACACCGACTCGAAACCATTCCGGTCCGCAAACCGTGCCGCCTCGAGCACCAACTTGTATTTATCATTGTCGAGCGGTTCCTGCGTCGCCGCGAAAAACATGACCGAAAATGCTATCGCTCCGCTCGACTCGCTCGCAATGGGGGCGCTTTCTCCCCGCACGGAAGTCGGCAGCCAGTGCCGCCGCCGCTCGAAAGGATACGTTGGCATTGCAAGCCGGGGCCCCGGATGCGGACGGTGATATGCCGCCCAGTCAATTTCCCCGCCAGCAGTGTAGACTGCCGCCACCGCCGCTGCGAGCGCAGCTCCGTCATCACCGGGGCCAACCAGGCTGGGCCGCCACGTGAGCGTCAGGTCCGACAGCGTCTTGGCACCGAGCCCGCAAAGAATCGGGCGCGGACCTACCTCGATGAATACACTCGCCCCTGCCGTCCTGGCGGCGACGACGGCATCTGCAAATCGCACCGGCGACACGATCTGCTGCAACCAGTAGTCCGGCCGCATCATGGCCTGCGCCGTGTCGAGCGCGCCGCTAAGGTTCGTTGCGACCGGACGTTTCGGCGTGTGAAATTTTACCGTCGCCAGCTCGCGTTCGAACGCCTTCAGCATCGGCCGCATCAACGGTGAGTGAAACGCATGGGAGACATTTAACTCCTGCGAGCGCACCTCACGGTCCCTCAGCACGGCCAGCGCGGACGACAGCGCGGATCGTTCACCCGAGAGCACGGTTTCCTCTGGCCCATTCACCGCGGCGATGGCCAATCGATCATCCTGACTGGCTAATACCGTCCGGACGACACTCTCCGATGCGAATACCGCCGCCATCGCCCCACCGGCCGGGAGTGCCTGCATGAGCTGCCCCCGCACCGCGACCAGGCGCAGCGCGTCGTCGACGCTAAAAATTCCTGCGGCACACGCCGCGGCATACTCACCCACGCTATGTCCGAGTAAAATGTCCGGCTGCACTCCCCACGAGGCCCATAATTCAGTGAGTGCATATTCCAGCGCGAAGAGCGCGGGTTGCGTCGCCGCTGTCGCCTGCAACGCGAGTTCATCACTGCCCCACATCAATTCGGTCAATGGACGCGGCAACACGGACCGCAAAGCCTCTTCGCACCGTGATATCGCCGCGCGAAAGACGGGTTCACGGTCTGCGAGAGTACGTCCCATCGCGAGGTACTGGGAGCCCTGCCCAGTGAACAGAAAGGCAACACACGGCGGCTGGTTGAGTTGTGCCTCCCCCCTCCAATTCCGCCCCATTGGTACCCGCAAAGCCTGTGCCGTCGCCGCTGTCGTGTCCGCCACTACTGCGATACGATGCGCGTGGTGCGCCCGCCCCGCATTTAGTGTCCGCGCCACCGCGGCGAGATCGGCCTCTGGGTGCGACTCAAGCCACGTAGCATGATCTCCAGCCAGATTAGTCGCAGCCGCTTCGGACTTCGCCGACATCACGATGACCTGAGGCCTGCCGGAAGACACTGTAACCGGTCGCGGAGGCGGCGCTTCAAGGATAAGGTGGGCGTTGGTGCCGACAAAGCCGAATGAACTTACACCTGCGAACCGCGGCGCACCACCCTCGAACCACGGCATAGACCGAGTGGGAATCGAAATCGGCGCACCCTTGAACTCAATACGCGGATTGAGCGTCCGTAGGTGCAGGTGGGGAAAAACCTCGGCGCCGCGCACGACGAGGAGCGCCTTGAGCAGGCCACAAATCCCCGCCGCACCCTCCAGATGGCCGAAATTAGTCTTTACCGAACCGAGCGCGAGCGGTCGGTCGGCGGGCCGCTCATGGCAGAGTACGTCGCGCAATGCGTTAATTTCGATCGGGTCCCCTAAAGGCGTCGCGGTGCCGTGACACTCTACGTAACCGATATCAGCGGCACGGATACCCGCCGCCGAGAGTGCCGCCCGCAACAATGCCTGCTGGGCGAGTCCGTTCGGCGCCGTGAGTCCGCTGCTGCGACCATCCTGATTGACGGCCGAACCGCGAATCACGCCCACCACGCGATCACCATCCGCCACTGCGCGCGCCAACGACTTTAATAAAATGAGGCCACAACCCTCGCCTCGCACATATCCGTCCGCCGCTGCGTCGAATGTCCGGCATCGGCCGCCCGGTGAGATCATGCGCGCCTTCGTGAGATTGATGCTCGGCTCAGGCGTAAGGAGGGCGTTCACGCCGCCGGCCAGCGCCAGATCGCACTCACCGTTGCGCAACGCCTGGCAGGCAAGGTGCACCGATACGAGTGAAGAAGAGCAAGCGGTGTCGACTGCCATCGTCGGTCCCTGGAGACCGAGCACATAGGCGAGTCGGCCCGCCGTCGCACTGAATGTACCACCGGTTCCAAGGTAAGCACCTATGCCATCGAGGCCGTTCTCACGCAGGCTTCTCACGACATAGTCACCGTACATCAGCCCGGTAAATACACCCGTGCGGCTGCCGCGCAGGCTGTCCGGGGACAACGCGGCGTCCTCCAACACCTGCCACGCGACCTCGAGCAGCAACCGCTGCTGCGGATCAAGATGCGCGGCTTCCCGCGGACTAATTCCGAAAAACGCCGCGTCGAATCGATCGATCTGGTCGAGACAGGCTGCGTCGCGCGTGTGGATTTTTCCCGGGGCATCTGGATCGGGATCATAATAGGCATCGGCATCCCAGCGGTCGGCCGGCACGCGAGCCACGGCATCGGTGCCGGCGCGCAAGACCTGTGCAAATGAATCTAGGTCATTGGCACCGCCCGGAAAACGGCACGCGGCCCCGATGATCGCGATCGGGGCGGTGCGTTCCGCAAGTTGCGTACGCAACGCCCGGATTTGTCCGTAGGCTTCGCGCAGCAGGCCGGCAATATCGGGAGATGTGTTCAATGTCTGGTGCCAGGTTCGGAACGGAGGTTCTCAAGCTCGGCCGCGAGGAGATGCGCCAACTCGGCCTGGGAAAGCGCATCCAGATTAGACGTAGCGTCGGCGGGTGCGGACTGCGTCGCGGCTGGCATCGAGGTCGTCGACACCGTCGCGGATAGCGCCGGGACTATGACGCCCGCAGCGAGTGCCTTGATATTTGGAAAATCCCACGTGAGCGTGGTGGGCAGCTCCGTCTTCAGCCAGTCGCCCAAGGCCACGGAAAGCTCGACCGCGCTGATGGAATCAATGCCGAAATCCGAAAACGGTTTTTGCGGATCGATCTGCGTCGCTGGCACGCCCAGGCGCGCTCCGATCCAGCCGCGCAACCAGTCAGCGACTTCCGCGGCGCCGGCACCTGCCACTCGGACGCTGCCCTCAGTCTCATCCGATGCGATCACCGCCGTCACGGGCGTCACCATCGTCGGAGCGACGGAGCTTTCGCCCGTCGACTTGCGCCGAAGCATGGGATCGAGGGCCGTCTCTTCCCCTGGGCAATGTTGTTCGACATCGCCGATAGAGCTGCGATAGGCGTCCGCAAATGCAACAATTTCAGCCGGCTTGAACGGCGCCGCATAGTCGGCGATCGGCCGGGAAAGTCGCGCATAGCGCTGCGCCACTTCGTTCCTCAGCCAATTTCTGGCGCGATTCAAAACGAGATCGTCGTTCGTGGGGTCTGCCTCGGTGACCGCCAGCCAAAGCGCGTAAATACCAAACTCTCCGAGGACTTTCGAGACCCGCTGCACTCCAAAGGCCTGTTCCGAGGAGTCTCCGGCGGTGAGGTGGTGTTTTTTTGCCACATCCGCCGCTGCATTGACTTGATCGGCGATCGCCGGCGCCTGCAGGCGCTGCCGGAGAAAATCATCGAGCGGTCGGCTCTGGCTCGCGATGCGCGAGCCCAGGAACATCAGCATTGTCTCGGTCGGTCCCTCGAATATGCGCAGCAACCGGCCGTCGCGGTAAAGCTGCGGCACGATGTTGGTTTCGATATAACCGCGACCGCCGAACATTTGGATCAAATGATCAAGCGCAATTCCGAGGGATTCGGGGCCAACATATTTCACCACGGCGAAAAATTCTTCCGGAATATCGAGCCCGGCGTCATACCATCCGCCGAACTGCTCGATCAGTGTCCGGTGGGCCGCGATGCGCGTGATGTGATCGCTCAGGCGCTCCCGGCTGATGACATTGTCGAGAAGCCGGCCGGTCGACATCGTACGGTTTGTCGCGTATCGCAGCATCAACTGCACGCATCGTTGCAGCGTGCCGAGGCTCACGGTGGAAATGAAGAGCCGGCCAAACTTCATGGTCTCCTGGGCCACAAACATGCCCTGCCCTGGTTCACCGAGCATGTCCTCGGGCCCGACCCGCACCCCTTCAAGATGGACCGTGTTCTGCACCATTCCGCGCATGCCCATCGTCAGTTCTTCCGTCCCCATGCGCAGGCCCGGCAGCCCTTGCCGTAAAAGAAATGAGGTGATGCCGCGATCGTGACCCGCCACGTCGAGCAGATGCGCCGACACCACGATCCAGCCGGCCCACGTCCCGGTGCCGATCCATTTCTTGGAACCGTGCAATCGCCAGCCGCCGGCACCATCGGGGGTGGCCGTCGAACCAATTGCCCGCGGGTTCGAGCCCGCGCCCGGCTCCGTAAAAGCGAATGCAACCAGTTCGCGCCCGGAAGCGAGCCGTGGCAGTACGTTGGCTCGCATCGCCGCGTTGCCGTAGTGCATGATCGGGCGTAGTCCCAGGGCGTTGTGGACCCCGATGAAGGAGGAAAGATTGATATCAATCGCGCCCATCTGCACGGCCACACGTAGTGTGTCCCGATAGCTAAGCCCAGCCCCTCCGATCTCTCGCGGAGCCTGCAAGCCGAGTATCCCCTGATTGCCAAAGTCGAGGACGATATAGGGCGGGATGCTCCGTCGCTCATCCATCAGGAACGAGTTGACCCGCGTATCGGCATATTCCCGCAACCATGCGATGATTTCGTCGGCACGGGTACGACTGGCGTCGTCGCTGCCGGGCTTGGGCTGCGCTGCCGGTGTGACCTGGACGTGGGGCGAAACCGCAGTGGGCATGGGAGGGGAAAATTCGACGGCGGTGCCGGCCGGGCTGGATTCTCGCCAGGTGAAAACGCTTTCGAGCGTGCCGGCCACGAGCCTGTCCCGTGCCGCACCGCGCTGAAGTTTGCCACTGGAGGTTTTCGGCAGCGTGACTGGTCGCAACAAAGCGATCGTGTGCACCGCAAGTTCGTGCTCATCCATCACCGCACGGCGGATAGCCGTCGCCACCTCTTCACCAGCCATCGATTTCAGCGCCGTACGCTGCACCTCGACCGCCAGCCCAAGTCGTTCGCCTCCCTCGGTCGAAAGCGCGAATGCCGAACACGCGCCGATCTGCAGCGCCGGATGGCTGAGCTCAACCGTGCGCTCGATATCCTGGGGATAGTGATTCTTCCCGCGGACAATGATCACGTCCTTCAAACGGCCAGTCACATAGAGTTCGCTATCGCGCAAGAACCCCAGGTCGCCCGTCCGCAGCCACGGTCCGCTCCCATCGGCGAGACGGGCGCGCATGAGGAGTTCCGTCATTTCAGGTTGCGCCCAGTAGGCGGGCGCGATGTGTGGCCCGCGCAGCCAGATCTCACCAACGACATTTTCGGATACCGGCGAAAGGGTTTCGATGTCGACGATCCGCAAGTCCTGCCCCTCGACCGATGCCCCGCAGCTCACCAGACGGACGCGCTGCCGGGAATTTTCAGCGGCCGGTGTGGCTCGATGGGCAGCGAGCACGTCGGCATCTACATCAAGGTATCTCACGCCCGCGCCGGCCAGGCCACCAGTGGATAACAGCGTCGACTCTGCCATTCCGTAGCAGGCAAAGAGCGCATTGCGACGCAAGCCGCAGCCCGCAAAAGCTTCAGCAAACCGATCCAGCGCACGCGCGTCAATCGGCTCTGAACCACTATAGAGCAACTCCAGGCAGCTCAAATCGAGGGTGGCCTTTTGCTCCGCCGTCACCACCCGGGCACAAAGGTCGAACGCGAAATTCGGCGCTCCCGTCGTACGTGCGCGGTAGCGTGAAATTGCCGCCAGCCAACGGACCGGTCGCTGCAGGAAGCTTACCGGCGGCATCAGTACCGTGCTCGTGCCGAGATAGAGCGGTTGGAGGAGGTTCCCGACGAGCCCCATGTCATGGTAGATCGGCAGCCAGCTCACGAACGTTGACTGGTCGTGATAACCAAAACGGCGCCGAATCATCGCCGCATTGGCCATGAGGTTGCCATGAGTAATCACCACCCCACGCGGCTGCCCCGTGGAACCGGAACTATATTGGAGCATCGCAATCGCGTCAGGGGCCGTCGCTGACGGCGTCCAAACAGTGTCTTCCATCGAACCAATCTCGTCGGAACAGAATATATTATAAGCCTCAGAGCGCTGACCAAGCCAGGGACCGATTTTTTTCAGCGCCCCTCTCGTTGTTACAATTGTGCGCGCTTTGGCATCAGCGAGGATGGCCTCTATACGCGGTAAATGGCGCTCATTGCGGGGCGGGTAGGCCGCGATGGCGACTGCGCCAGCGTAGAGGCAGCCGAAAAAAGAGGCGACGAAATCCAGCCCCGCCGGTTGCAAGAGCAATACCCGTTCTCCCGGCTTCACGAGTTTTCGCAGCTTAACGGCAATAGCAGTCGCGCGATTGTCGAGTGCCTCGTAGGTTAGGGTCTCCGCCGCCTCTTCACCTTCAGGAAGGAAGGTAACAGCCAACCGGTCCGACTGCGTGCGTGCGTGCGATCGGAAAAGTTCGACAAAGTTGTTGAAGTATGGATCAGCCAAGCAGAAGTGCAGAAAAAAACATTTCAGGCTCAAGGCCACAATTTTCGGGACC
The DNA here is from genome assembly GCA_903827245.1 of uncultured Opitutia bacterium. GTDB lineage: Bacteria > Verrucomicrobiota > Verrucomicrobiia > Opitutales > Opitutaceae > CAIUWA01. The sequence goes on along the minus strand of CAIKHO010000049.1, from coordinate 205 downwards.
ACCAAAGCGTTTGGATATGGGTCTTGCGCGTCAACGGCCCCATCACCTCGCGAAAACGCCGTCTCTAGCAGGCTGCTGAAAAACGCTTGATTCCGCATTTTGTATTCGTACTATGGATACCATGCGCGGCCAACGCCCCTCCCAACCTGGTTTCGTGAGCCTGATTAACGTCGAGACGCTGATTGCGGCGGATCACCCGATCCGT